>JAVBYJ010000074.1 GCA_030824075.1 Geothrix sp. | reverse complement strand
GCCTTGCGGCCACCACCCCAGGTGTAGCCCAGACCGAGTGTGGCCAGGTACTCGGTACGGGACGTGGGCATTTCGACCCGTACGGCCTTGGCGCTCAGGTCCAGCATGAAGTTCTCGGCGAGCTTGCCCATCAGGCCCAGTCCGGCGTGATAGTTGAATCGGGTCGTGGCTTCCGACTTTCCGGAATAGGGAGAGCCGACATGGGTGCCGCCGACACCGGCTGCCAGATAGGGGTACCAGTTTTCGGCACCCGGGCGGAAATTGAACAGCCCAGAAGCCAGCAGGTGCGTCTCGTTCCCGGAAGCGATGTTCAGAGGATTCGTATCCAGTGCCAGGTCGTTTCGCAGGGCCCGGAGGTCAAGGCCCCAGCGATCCGTATACCAGTGCCCCACGCCAAGGCCGTAGTGGAGCTTGTCCTTGAGGTTGGAATCGCTTTCAAAGGCCGTCTGGCCAACATGACCGGCCACCCAGGCCGTTCCCTGTTGGGCAGAAAGGGTCAACGTTGACCCGGCGATCAAACATAAAATTGTTTTTTTCATATCAACTCCAGGAATAGTGATTTGCATCACGCAGCCAACCTAGTCCCAAGAGAGGACTTCTTTCAACCTAAAAAAGGTTCCCGAGCAAATTTGCAGCTCCTAGCAACGGTAGACTTACATCATGAATTGATATGAATTTATCGAGACAGACGACCCCGCCCGCTCTGCATATCGCGCCGATTCACGTTGTGCGATAAGGACATGCTACGAATGGGAACGATTGCCTAACTTTGAGTCGATCCAGTCTTCAGCAGGGTCTTTCCTTTTAAGCCTCGGGCGCCACCACCGTGATGAGCGCCGCCCCCGTCTCCACTGTGGCGCCCTCCTGGACGTGCACGATGGACACGGTTCCCGTCGTGGTGGTCTTCAGTTCGTTCTGCATCTTCATCGCCTCCATCACCACGAGGGTCTGACCTTCCTGGACGAGGTCCCCTGCTTTCACCAGCAGCTTCACAATCTTGCCGGGCATGGGAGACGACAACACGCCACCCCCCGCAGCAGCGGCGCCCGTGGCCGCCAGCAGGGCCCGGCGCGGGTCCACCAGAGCGAACTCGTAGGAACCGTCGTAAAGCATCGCCCGGTAGGCATGGGCTTCAGGGTCCGGCGACTTGCCGGCATCCAGGCGAACTTCCACGGAGCGGCCCTCCAGCAGGATGGAGTAGCAGCCGGGTTCCAGCTCCAGAATGTCGATGGGCTGGCTCTGCCCCTCCCAGACCAGCGTGGTCACGCCGTCCTGATGGAGAAGTTCCACGTCTTTAGATTCTTTGCCGAGGATCAGGGTGCGTTTCACGTTCATCTCCTCGGTCACAACCGGTTGAACCGGCCCCAGTGTTTCCAGGCGTCAGGCGTCCCATCACCGCTACCAGCGGGCTGGGTGGCACGACGTTGTTCGGTTTCGAGCTCATGCAGCAGGGCCGCCGCCACGGCAAATTTGAGATCGGGCCCCTGCTCCTTCCGCTTCCAGAAGGGCTTGTCAAGCATGCCCGTATGCAGGGCGCCCGCGCGGAAGGGCTCGTGTTCCATGAGCGCTTCGTGGAAGGCGATGTTGTGGCGGATGCCGCCGATGCGGTATTCCCCCAGCGCCGCGCGCATGCGCTCGATGGCTTCCAGCCGCGTCGGCCCCCAGGTGCTCAACTTGCTGATCATGGGGTCGTAGAACATGGGCACGTCAGCGCCTTCGTAGACGCCGCTGTCATCGCGCACATTGCGTCCGCTGGGCGTTCTCAGAAAGGTGATCTTTCCGGGGCTCGGCATGAAGTTCCGGTCCGGATCCTCCGCATAAACGCGACATTCCATGGCCCAGCCATTGAGAGGGATTTCTTCCTGGGTCATGGGCAGCTCCTCGCCCCGGGCCACCAGGATCTGCCACTTCACGAGGTCCAGGCCCGTGATCCACTCGGTGACGGGGTGCTCCACCTGCAGCCGGGTATTCAGCTCCAGGAAATAGAAGTTGCGGTCGGAGTCCGCCAGGAACTCCACGGTGCCTGCGCCCACATAGTCCACGGCCTTGGCCACCTTCAGCGCCGCCTCTCCCATGGCCTTCCGCATCTCGGGAGTCACGTGCGGACTGGGCGCCTCCTCTATCACCTTCTGGTGGCGCCGCTGCACGGAGCATTCCCGTTCATGCAGATAGACGTGGTTCCCATGGGTGTCCCCGAAGATCTGGATCTCGATGTGGCGAGGCTGCACGATGGCCTTCTCCACATAGACGCTGTCATCGCCGAAGGAGGACAGGGCTTCGCCGCGGGCCCGGGCCAGGGAAGCGGTGAATTCCTCGGCCTTGTGCACGAGGCGCATGCCCTTCCCGCCACCGCCCATGGCGGCCTTGAGCATCACGGGAAACCCGATCTTCAGGGAAGCGGCCAGCAGGGCTTCGTCGGCCATGGTCTCCTGGATGCCCGGCACCACGGGACACCCCGCTTGAAGGGCCACAATCCGGGCGGCGGTCTTCGACCCCATGCTCTCGATGGACTCGGGCCGAGGACCGATGAAGGTAATGCCCGCGGCGGCGAAGGCCCGCGCGGCTCCGGCGTTCTCGGACAGGAAGCCGTAGCCGGGATGCACCGCGTCGGCCCCGCTGCGCTTGCAGACATCAAGGATCTTCTCCACCACCAGGTAGCTCTCGCGGGCTGCCGCGGGGCCGATGCAGTAGGCCTCATCCGCCATGCGCACATGCAGAGCACCGCGGTCGGCCTCGGAATAGACCGCCACGGTGGGGATGCCCATCTCTCGGCAGGTGCGGATCACGCGAATGGCGATTTCCCCGCGGTTCGCAATCAGAATTTTGGTCACGGGCATGGATCATCCCCTCTCATTCGTATCGGATCGCTGGCCTGCGCGGGGACCTGACCCCGATCGCTTCGCTCCCGTTCCCTCGCTTCGCTCGATCGCGGAGGGGTCATCGTCCCCACGGTTCGCAATCAGAATTTTGGTCACGGGCATGGGTCATCCCCTCTCATTCGTATCGGATCGCTGGCTTGCGCGGGGACCTGACCCCGATCGCTTCGCTCCCACTCCCTCGCTTCGCTCGCTCACGGAGGGGTCATCGTCCCCGCGGTTCGCAATCAGGATCTTGGTCACGGGCATGGGTGAACCTCGGAATCGGGCATGATGGATGGCGATGCGTTCCTTCAGCCTAGCAAACCCCCTCCTCGCCATCACCCTCTGCATCCTGGCAGTCCACTGCGGGAGGAAGGGCGATCCTATTCCTCGACCTCGCGCAGCGGCCCAGTCCCCTGAGGCGCAGCTTGAGGGCCTCCGCAAGGTCCGGCTGGTGCTGCCTCCGAAGGACATCAAGGGCGAGGACCTCGTGGGCGTCGAGCTGGTACGGGTGATCTACCTTCCCCTGGGCCTCACCAAGCCCACCCCAGAGGAGGTCTTCAGCCGGGGCGAGGTGGTGCTGGAACGCCGACGCCCGGACCTGCCGGGACCCGGCGAAGGGCTCATCATGGACTTGAAATCCATACAGCGGCCCCAGGGCTGGATCGTGGTCGTGGCCGTGCGCCTGGGCAACGTGGCTGGACGCCCCAGCGACGTGCTGCCCTGGATGGATCCTGCCCTCTAGAGCCTCGCTTCAAAACAGGGGGTGAGGGTTTCTCTTCTGAAGACAGGCCTTGATCAATCCGGCCGGAGTTCCAACTGGTGGGCCCACCACTGAACCACAGCGCGGGCCAGCTGATCCTTTGACAGGGGGCCGATGGCCGGATGGGGCCCGGAGGCCGTGACAGGTGTCAGGGTGTTGGCCTGGGCACCGAAGCCCCGACCACCCTGCACGTCGTTCACCAGCACCGCGTCCAGGCCCTTTTTCGCCAGCTTGGCGCTGGCATGAGCCAGGTGTTGCTCGCTTTCGGCCGCAAAACCGACAACCCACTGATCCTGGCGCCGGGACGCGGAAAGACGCGCCAGGATGTCCGGTGTCCGGACCAGAACCACGGTTTCGGCCCCATCCCCCTTCTTCACCTTCTCGGAGGAGGGCGACTCGGGACGCTGGTCGGCCACGGCCGCGGCGGCCAAGAGACCATCGGAATCCGCCCAACGGGCCTCGCAGGCTTCCAGCATCTGCTGGGCGCTGCGAACACGAACAGTCTCCACCCCCCAAGGGGCCGCCAGGTCTCCACCCAACACCAGCTGCACCTTGGCCCCCACGTCACGGAGCGCCCGGGCCAGCTCGATCCCCATGGCGCCGGTGCTGCGGTTGGTAAGGGTGCGGACCGGATCCAGATCCTCCCGCGTCGGTCCCGAGGTAATGAGCACCCGTCGACCCGAGAGGATCCGCAGTTTCGGTGTTCCATGCACCTGGATGGCCTCGGCGATGGAGGCCACCTCTGCCAGTTTCCCGGAGCCCTCTTCACCACAGGCCAGGACGCCTTCGCCGGGATCCACCACGGCGTGGCCAAAGGAACGGAGCCGCGCAAGGTTGGCCTGCACCGCGGGGTGTTCCCACATGCCGGTGTTCATGGCCGGGGCCCACAGAACGGGCGCCCGGGTGGCCAGCAGCAGCGTGCTGAGCAGGTCGCTGGCCAGGCCATTGGCGGCCTTGCCCAGGATGTTCGCGGTGGCGGGCACCACCGCCACCAGGTCCGCCCACCGGGCGAGTTCGATATGTTCGATGTTGGGACTGGCCCGCCATTCCCCCTGATCGGGATTGGCGCCATAGCAGGGTTCGCCGGTCAGGCTGGTCAGGGTGAGCGGCGTGATGAATCGGGCACCGGCCTCGGTCAGGATGCAGCGGACCCGATGGCCCTGGTTGACCAGCAACCGGGCCAACTCCGCGGACTTGTAGGCGGCGACGCCGCCGGTAATGCCCAGGATGATCTGCATTTAAGAGCTCCTGACAAAACCCCACGTCGCCGCGCGAGGGGTGCCGGGCGAGCGAGGCAAGGAAGGCGAGTCAAAGCGTAGCAGGTACTACGCGAAACGAGCCTGACGCCACATCGCGACGCCCGCCACCCCTCGCCCGGAGGGATGTAGCCAGGCGGGCGCTCCGCAGCGTCAGGTCCCTTGAACAACGAACCACGTTGCCCTGCGGGCCCTTCCCTCTCGTATCGCCTACGGCAATACGAGACAAACTGATATCTGCGGCGCACCCGCCTGGCTACATCGCGGCATCGTCGGGCTTTGTCAGGAGCTCTAAATCGCTCCCGGCAGGCCGTGCAGCTTGCGGATGATCCCGATCTGCCCCAAGTGATAGCACTCGTGCATGTACAGGAAGGTCAGCACCTGTTCCAGGGGCTGTTCGGAGCCCACCGCCGGATTCAGGGTCGAACGGTCCCAGTCTGTCAGCGACTGAAAGGCCTCCTTCAAGGGCAGGTCCGTGGCCCCGAACGCTTCCACCAGTTCCGCCCATTCCAGGTGGGCGCGGGCTCCCGGGCCCCCACGGGCGTAGGTCTGGCCCCAGATGGGATCTTCCGGAAGGCCCGTCCCAAGCATTTTCAGAATCCGCTGCCGGGTCATCACCAGATGGCCCACGATCCAGGCCGCCGAAGCCACCCCGCTGGCAGGCCGCTTGGCCGCCAGGTCAGGCGTGAGCCCGGCCCCGTTCAGCTCCAGCATCCGCACGTTGTTCCCGAAGGCGGTGCGCCAGAGCTTGCCCCGTTCCATGGTTCCTCCCGAGAAAACCCCTCATCCTACCTCTAAGGACCTGGCCCGGCACCCTGCGCGATGGCATCGCTTATTCCGTTCCAGCTCGTAAGCGTTGCCCACAAGGCTCTCGGATGCTATGCTTCCTGGTTCGGAGTACCCATGACCCAGCGCACCATCGTTCGTGTCCCGGAAGAAATCGCCAACAAGTACCGCTTCGTGGTCATCGCGGGCAAGCGCTGCGAACAGCTGCAGCGCGGGGCCTTCCCCAAGGTCGAGGTGGTCGTGCCGGTGAACAAGCACGGACAGGCCCAGGATGCCCCCAAGCTCGCCTCCTTCTGGGGTCAGGTGGCCGTGGCGGAAGTCGAAGAGAACCGCATCGCTTTTGAAGAACAGGAAATCATTACCCTTGAGGACACCACGGTCGTCCCCATCTCGGGCGAGTGATTCTCAGCGGTCCCCGTAAAAGGCCCCCGATCACGGGGGCTTTTTACGGGTCCGATTGAATTTCCACACGCATTGAAATTAGAACTTGCGCACGGATTCTCTCGACGGCATGATTCAACACTTGTTGAATTGGATCCCCATGCCCCTTGCCTCCTCCCCCCGATCCCGGGGCCCCAAGCCCACCAAGGTGGATCCTGACCAGTTGCTGGACGCAGCCCAGGCAGTGTTCGCCGAAGAGGGACTTCGAGCCGCAAGCCTTCGGGCCATCGCCCGCCGGGCAGGCTGCGATCCGGCGCTGATCTATTACCACTTCGATAGCAAAGAAGCCCTCTTCGCGGCCCTGCTCGAGCGGCGGTTCCCGGCAGTCCGCCTGGAAGTAGAGCAGCTCACGGACCCCGCGGACCTCCGCCCCACGGCCCTGCGACTCTGGGCGGTGCTGCTGATCTACCACCGTCACCTCAAGGACGATCCAGGTATCCGCTCCCTCATCCGGGGCGAGATCGTCCGGGGCGCCGAAGGGCTCAACCATCTCATCGAGAATCAAATTCGCCAGGTCACCACCGCCATCCGGCAGATCTTCGATCAAGGTATCGCCCGGGGGGACCTGCGCCCGGACCTTCAGCCCCTGCTGGCGACCTTCTTCCTGGTGAAGATGCAGATGGAAATCCTGGACGTGCTGCCGGTGGTGCTGCCTCGCCTCATGGCTCTGCCCCCCGGTGAGGTTGTCGTGATCGGCATGCGCGCCTGGTTTGACCTGTTCTGGCGCGGCGTAGCCCTCGATCCGTCCGCCTCGCTGCCCCCCCTGCCCGATCCCGCCGACTGAAAGGATCCCCATGCGTCAGCTCCTCCTCCTGCTGCCCCTCGTCCTGACCGCCTGCCACAGGGATAGCCGTCCTGTGCTCAATGGCCGCGTGGAGGCCTACCTCACGGACCTCGGTCCCCGGGTGGGCGGACGCCTGGCGGAACTGCACGTGCGCGAAGGGCAGCGGGTGAAGGCCGGGGACCTGCTGGCCCGGGTCGCCGCCGAGGAACTCGACGCGGCGGTGCTCCGTGATCAGGCGGGCTTCGACAGCGCCGATGCGAAGCGGCTGGAACTGGACCGGGGCTCCCGGACCGAACAGATCGCCCAAGGCGAAGCCCGGGTGCGCGACGCCCAGGCAGCACTCAAGCTCGGGGAGGAGAACCTCCAGCGCACCACGCGGCTGGTGGGTGACAGGGTGCTTTCCCAGGCCGAGCTGGACCGGGTGACCGCCGAGCGGGACCGGGCGGCCGCCGCTCTGAACCTGCAGACCAAGGCCCTGGCGGAACTGAAGGCCGGTGCCCGCATCGAGCAGCGCCAGGCAGGCGGGGCCGAAGCCCGCAAGGCCCAGGCCGTGCTTCAGCAGAGCCGCATCCAGGCGGGATTCACCGAGATCCGGGCGCCCTTCGATGGCGTGGTCACCCATCGCCTGAGGGAACCTGGCAGCGTCATTGGCGCCGGACAGCCCGTGGTCACCCTGGCCCGCCTGGACCAACTGTGGGTGCGGATTTACCTGCCCCAGGCCATCCAGAGCCAGGCGCGGCTCGGCGCTGCGGTGACCGTGCTGACACCGGACCACCGCAGCCTGGCGGCCACCCTGGATGAGATCAGTTCCGAATCCGAATTCACACCCAAGATGGTGGAGAGCCGAGACGAGCGCGTGAACCTGGTCTATCCTGCCCGCGTGAACCTTCCCCAGGGCTGGGACAAGGGCCTGGTTCCCGGCCTGGCTGTGGATGTCCGCCTGGAGGCCCCAGCGCGATGATGCTCCTGGAGGCCCACTCCCTGGCGTGTCGCTTTGGTCCCAAAGTGGCGGTCCAGAGCCTGGAGCTCACCCTGTCCGAGGGTGAGTTGGTGGGCCTCATCGGCCCGGACGGGGCGGGGAAAACCACCACCTTCCGCATGCTGGCCGGACTCCAGCGGCCCACCGGTGGTGAGCTGCACCGCCACCTGGACCGTCAGGGCATCAGCTATGTGCCTCAGTCCTTCAGCCTGGCCCCGGACCTCACCGTGATGGAGAACATGCAGCTTCAGGCCAGGCTCTACGGCATGACCGGGGCCGAGAATCGGATCTCGCGGCTGCTCGGCTCTGTGGACCTCGCCCCCTTCCAGGACCGGCTCTCCGGCGCCCTGTCAGGGGGCATGAAACAGAAGCTGGCCCTCTGCACCGCCCTGCTGACGGAACCCCGCCTGCTGCTGCTGGACGAGCCCACCACGGGTGTGGACCCGGTCAGTCGCCGGGAATTCTGGGAGCTGCTTCACACCGTCCACGACCAGGGGGTGGCCATCCTCTTTTCCAGCCCCTACATGGACGAGGCCGAGTACGCCCACCGGATGCTCCTGATGCACGAGGGTCGCGTCCTTGAAGAAGGGGACCTGCCCGCCTTTCGCCGGAGCCTTCCGGGTCTGGTGTTCCGCCTGGTCAGTCCGAACCGCCGGGACGTCCAGAAGGCCGTCGCCGCCCTGGGCCCCCTGGATCTCTTCGCGGAAGGCGAGATCATCCGCGCCCGTTTTCCCGACCAGGATCCGGCCCCTCTCATGGCCCGCCTGGCGGCCCTTCCCGGAGTGGAGCAGGTACGACTGGCGGAGGCGAATCTCGAAGACATCTTCCTGCACGCCCTCGCCAGCGCGGGAGGCGGCCATGGCTGACCCCGTCCTCGAGGTCCGGGGCCTCACACGCCGATTCGGCAACTTCACCGCCGTATCGGATCTCAGCTTCGAGATCCAGCCTGGCGAGATCTTCGGGTTCCTGGGACCCAACGGCGCCGGCAAGAGCACCACCATCCGCATGCTCTGCGGGGTGCTGGCCCCCAGCGCCGGGAAGGCCCGCGCACTGGGCAGGGACCTCTTCACCGAGGCCGATCAGGTGCGCGCCCACATGGGCTACATGAGCCAGAAATCCAGCCTCCTGACCGATCTCACCGTGGCCGAGAATCTGCATTTCTTCGGTGGACTCTACGGGCTCGAAGGCCAGCGGTTGACCACTGAAGTCGAATTCCGGCTGCGCGAAATGCAGGTTTGGGACGATCGGGATCTCCTGGTATCAGCCCTTTCCACCGGCGAGCGCCAGCGCGTGGCCCTCGCCGCGGCGACCCTGCATCGGCCCGAGATCCTATTCCTGGATGAGCCCACGAGCGGGGTGGATCCCTTGCGCCGCCGCCTCTTCTGGGAGGCCATGGACGAACTTGTGGCCGAGGGCATGAGCATCCTGGTCACCACCCACAACCTTGGCGAGGCCGATCAGTGTGACCGCCTGGCCTTCATCCTCGGCGGGAAGCTCATGGCCTACGGCCGTCCCCGGACCCTGAAGGAGGCCCTGCTCCGCCAAGTGATCGAACTGCGGACCGAACGGTTTCGCGCCCTCCAGATCGCGGCCCGCAGCCAACCCGAAGTGCTGGCCGCCGAATTGCTGGGGCGGAGTGTCCGCCTGTCGCTGCCCGGTGACCTCGAGCCTGCAGGCCTTCTCGCCCGGTTGCGGCAGGACGGGTATGTCTTCGAGGCCCAGCCCCCGGAGCCGCCCTCCCTTGAAGATCTGTTCGTCGATCTGGTCCAACGCTCTCGTACCGCCTGAGGAATCCCATGTGGAATCGCATCAAAGCCCTGGTCTGGAAGGAGTTTCTCCAGCTCCGCCGCGACCGGTTGACCCTGGCCTTCACGCTGGGAATGCCGCTCATGCAGCTCATCATCTTCGGGCTCGCCATCAACTACGACGTGAAGCACATGCCCGCCGTGGTGCTCGACGAATCCCAGAGCCAGGAGAGCCGCAGCTTCGTGGACGGACTCGTGGCCACGCAGTATTTCGACGTGAAGGTGCGGGTGAACTCCGAGACGGATCTGAGGGCGGCCATCGACCGCGGGAAGGCCCAGGTGGGTGTGTGGTTCCCCCCCGACTACGCCCGCCGCATCCGGTCCGGCCAGACCGGGGAGGTGATGATCCTCGTGGATGGCTCCAGTCCCACCACCGCCTCCAGTGCCATGGCCACGGCCCAGGGTGTGGGCCAGCTCCGGAACACCCAGCTGCTCTATGACCGTATGGGCTTCGGCGGCGCCGCCAAGCCTGTGATGCCCGTGGAGGTGCGCGTCCGGCCCTGGTACAACCCGGATCTCCGCAGCCCCACCTTCATCGTGCCTGGCCTGGTGGGCGTCATCCTGTCCATGACCTGCATCATGTTCGCGTCCAACGCCATCGTCCGGGAGAAGGAACGCGGCACCCTGGATCAGGTGATGGTGACCCCGGTCACCCCCATGGAGCTGTTCGCCGGGAAGATCATCCCTGTGATCGTCATGGCCTATTTGCAGATGATCTTCATGTTCGGCGTCGCCCATCTGTTCTTCCAGGTGCCTGTCGCCGGGTCCATCCCCCTGCTCTTCGTCATGGCGGCCTTTTTCATCATCCCCATGCTGGGCATCGGAATCCGGATCTCCACCATCGCCCAGAACCAGGGCCAGAGCGCTCAGATGAGCATGCTGACGATCCTGCCCTTCGTGTTCCTCAGCGGCTACATCTTCCCCCGCGAAGGCATGCCCCTGCCCTTCTTCCTCATCGGTGAGCTCATGCCGCTCACCCATTTCATCATCATCATCCGCGCCATCGTGCTCCGCGGCGCGGGGCTGGCAGCCTTCTGGCCGGAGGTGCTGAAGCTGATGGGCCTCACGGTCCTGATCTGGACCATCGCCCTGCGGAGCATGAAGCGGGCGGAGGATTGAACCTCAAGAAAACAGGTAGCTCGTCAGGCTGAGGTTGCCCAGCTGCCACCCTTTGAAAAGGAGGTTGGGCCGCCCCTCAGCCGCCCCCATCGCCACGAAGAGCGGGTCCAGATGCTCGGAGGTGGGGACCGCCTCCGCAGCGCCGGGAGCCTGCCGCCAGTCCGGTAGAAGGGCCTCATCGCCGGTCAGAAGCTGGTCTGTGATCCAGGCATCGAAGGCCTTCGCCCAAGGTTGAGGGCCGGCAGCCCCCTCCCAATCCAGTCGCCGAAGGTTGTGCACCACCCCGCCGCTGCCAAGGATTAGCACGCCGCGCCGGCGGAGCGGCGCCAGGGCCCGGCCCGCCGTCACCAGCATGTCCGGGGTCCGAGGCCGGGGGAGCGACAGCTGCACCACGGGGACATTCGCTTCCGGGATCAGGTAGCGCAAGGGCACCCAGGCTCCGTGGTCGAGGCGACACTGGGGGTCCAGTTCAGTTTCGAGTCCAGCTTGCCGCAACAGCCGGGCGGCCTCGATGGCCAGTCCCGGGGATCCGGGAGCCGGGTAATCCAGGGTGTACAGGGCCTCTGAGAAGCCCCCGAAATCGTGCATGACACCTGGATGCTCTGCCGAGGACAGCCGGAATGAACCCGGCGCCTCCCAGTGGGCCGAGCAGACCAGAACGCCGCTAAGCCTGGGCAGGTCACGTCCCAGGGCCGACACCGCCCGACCCCAGTCGCCCCCATCCACGGCGAGCATGGGAGATCCGTGTGCAAGAAACAGGGATGGAACAGCCGCGGACACGTCCATGAGGAGGATCATCACAGGTGGATTTAGGTGTTTCAACTTCTTTTTTAAAACACTTGCCCTCAGCTTCGTGGGTGCCGATCGCAACAGGCAGGGGGTAGGCTAAGGTGGATCAGTCCCTGGAGCCCGCATTGAACCTCAGGCTTGGTGTGAATGTCGATCATGTGGCCACCCTGCGGCAGGCCCGCGGCGGGCATGAGCCCGAGCCCGTGGCCGCAGCCCTGCTGGCTCAGAGCGCGGGTGCCCATGGCATCACGGTGCATCTCCGAGGGGACCGCCGCCACATCCAGGAGCGTGATCTCCGGGTGCTGAAGGACGTTCTCGCCATACCTCTGAATGTGGAGTGCGCGGCCACGCCTGAGACGCTGGAGTCCGTCATTCCCACCAAGCCCTCCTGGGTGACCCTGGTGCCTGAAAACCGGGAAGAGCTCACCACCCAGGGCGGTCTGGACACGATTTTCCTCCAGGGGATGCTGCGACCGGTGATGCGGGAGCTGCGGGGCGCAGGCATCCGCGTCAGCCTCTTCGTGGATCCCGTGCTCGACCAGGTGAAGATGGCCGCCAAGCTGGAGGCCGATGCGGTGGAGTTGAACACGGGTGCGTACAGCGACCTGCCCATGGATTCGGATGCGACCCTGGAACTGGGCCGGCTCCGCGAGGCGGCCAGACTGGCCAGCCGCCTGGGCCTTCGGGTACTTGCCGGGCACGGCCTGAACCTTCAGAACGTTGCTCCGGTGGCAGCCATTCCCGAGGTCGAGGAACTGAACATCGGCCACAGCCTCATCGGAAGGGCCGTGCTCGTGGGTCTCGAACGAGCCGTAGAGGAAATGATTTCCGCCATGGCCGAGGCCCGGCCATGAGCACTGTGCTGGTGGTGGACGACGATTCCAGCATTCGGCAAATCCTACGGGAGTTTATCGAGCTGGAAGGACATCGCGTGCTCGAAGCGGCCGATGCCACCTCCGCTCGGCGGGCCATGGCCCAGGAACCCGTGGATCTCGTCTTCCTGGATGTTCTGATGGCGGGAGAGAGCGGCACGTCCTTCTGCCATGCCATCAAGGACGATCCAGAGTGCCGTGGCATCAAGGTGATTCTACTGACTGGCTTCGATGGAGAACGGGCCTGGCAGCAGGGGCTCCGCAGCGGCGCCGACATCTTCGTCGTGAAGCCGGTGAACCGGGAGCGGATCAAGGTGCTGCTCAAAGAGCTCCTCTCCCCCGAGAGCCCCGCATGAGCAATCTCCGCGGCACCCTCGAAAGCATTTCCCTCACGGACGTGGCGCAGCTGCTCCACGCGAACCGCAAGACCGGGATGCTCCAGGTGAGTTCCGGCAAAGTCAGCGGGGTGCTGTATTTCTCCAGCGGCGAAGTGATCCATGCCGAAACCATGGCCGCCCAGGGGGAACCAGCTGCCTTCGAGATCCTGGAATGGGTATCGGGGCGGTTCGAGTTTCTGTCCACTCACGTGCAGATTCCGGTCACGATTCGGCGCACCGTGCCGGACCTCCTCATGGACTCCGCCAGGCTCCAGGACAGCCGGAAACGGTTCCACACGATCTTCCCTCGCATGACGGCGGTGCCGTGGCCCACCCTTCCCGCGCCCCAGCTGATGGAAGGGCTCAAGCTCTTCACCGAGGAACGGCGGATTCTCCCCTACTTCGATGGCTACCGGGACTTCCAGGACGTCATGGCCGCCTCGGGCCAGCATGATGTGGCCGTCCTCCAAGCCGCGGCCATCCTCAAGGACGCCGGGCGGCTCGACGTGCTTGAGCCGGATGCCCATGTGACCGTCGTTCCCCTGAAGACCGGCCTCTTCAAAAAAGGGGACCACCTCGAACTGCCCAAGGCCATGGAAGGGTGGTGGACCGTTCTCGCTCCCTATCGCCATGGCATCAAGAACCTGCGGGTGATCTGGCCGAAGGGACCCGCCGTGGAGCGGGTTGAATTCGCGGCAACGGTGCCGGACAAACAGGTGGCGATCCCCCGAGAACTCATGCAGGCCTGGGGGTTGGCCGAAGGATCCCATGTAAAGGTGAGGCCCGCACCATGAGGGCGCCCCTGGAGTTTCCATGACTGAATCCCCCGAAGAGCAGCCCTCAGACAGCAGTCCCGATAGCCTGGTGCTGGAGTTTCAGGCCCGCCGGGACCGCCTCGATCAGCGTCTGGTGAGCCTCGAAGAACTGATCGCCGACCTTCGCAATGAACTGCAGGGCGACTCCCAGGTCAGCCTGCATCGCTTGGCCGAGGCCGCCCAGGACATGGCCAATGGCCGGGTCTACCAGAAGGTCGATATCGAGGCCAAAGGTGAACTGGGCGCCCTGGTATCGAGCATCAACCAGACCCTGATGAACCTCCAGCAGCTGGACGCCTCGGTGAAGCACCAGAGCACCCAGGTGCCCGAACTGGCCGCCCAGCTGGACGCGATCACCTCAGACACCGAGGAGGCCACCCAGAGCGTCATGAACCGCCTGGACACCCTCATGGCCGCCTCCGACGACGCCACCCGCGCACTCCAGGCCTGCCAGGACGGCTTCTCCCGCCAAAACGAGAATCAAGCGGCCCTCCACGCCGCCATCGCCGGATTCCTGGACCGGGCTTCCGCAGGAGAGGACCAGAACGGTCTGGCCCAGGAGGTCCTGGAATTCCTATTCGCGCATCAAATCGCGGCCCCAGCGGTCGAGGTGGATCTTGGTTCCACCAAGGCCTGCCTCCAGAACGTCAGTGATGAAGCTTTTGAAATCCTGAACATTCTCCAGTTCCAGGACATCACCCGCCAGAAAATCGAGAAGGTGGTGACCCTCCTCAAGCAGTTCCAGGGCGGGTTGAACCGCCTCCTCGTGATCTTCAACATCCAAACCGAGGCCCTGGGCGGCCAGGGTTTCGCCGAACGGAAGGTGGCCACCCAGGACCGCATCTTCGACACGGTTCTGGAGGCTGACAGCCACAAGGACAGCGTCGACGACATCATCGCCCGGTTCAAGAAGGGCAGCGGAAACTGATCCCGCGGATCAAACCATCACGATTTCCAACTCGCCCAACCCGTCGATGCCGCATCGCACCCGGTCCCCCGGAACGATGGGCCCGACGCCCGAAGGCGTACCCGTGAAGATGAGGTCCCCCGGCGCCAGGGCCACGAAACGGGAGATGTGCGCAATCACCTCGGATACCCGCCAGGTCATCTGGGACAGGTCGCCGCGCTGCTTCTCCACACCGTTCACGGACAGCCAGATGGCCCCTGATGCAGGATGTCCCTCCGGCGAGACCGGTGTGATGGGTGAGATCGGCGCGGACTGGTCAAAACCCTTGGCCGTGTCCCAGGGTTGCCCCTTTTCCTTGGACCCGGCCTGAAGGTCGCGGCGGGTCAGGTCGATGCCCACGGCATAGCCGAAGATGCAGCCGTGGGCCTCGGCCACAGGAATGTCCCGGCCTCCCCTCGCGAGGGCCACCACCAGCTCCACTTCGTAATGCAGGTTTGAGGTGCAGGGTGGGTAGGAAACATCGCCACCGCCCGGCACCACCGCATCGTGGGGCTTTCCGAAAAAGAAGGGGGGCTCCCGGTTGGGATCGCCACCCATCTCACGGGCATGGTCCGCGTAGTTGCGTCCGACGCAGTAGATCCGACGGACCGGGAACACCGCAGGGGATCCGTAGACCGGAATGGCGGGCGTGGCGGGGATAGGGATGACCGATTCCATGGATGGGCTCCGGCGGATCAGGGATTCAACGCTTGGCCCGGGGGTGGGCCTTTTCGTAGGTCCGGGCCAGTTCCTCCAGCCCCAGATGAGTGTATCGCTGGGTGGTGCTCAGACTCGCATGACCAAGCAATTCCTGGATGGCCCGCAGGTCCATGCCGCGATTAAGCAGATGCGTGGCGAAGCTGTGTCGAAGGGCGTGGGGACTCACCCTCGATCGAACGGCCGCCGCCTCCAGCGCGGACCGGAGCAAGGCCCGCACACTGGTGGGCGTGAGACGGCCACCCCGCTGGTTCAGGAAGAGCGCCGGACTCGGCGGGAGTTCTTTGAGCGCCAGAAAGGCCGAACGGAAGGCGAGGTATAAGTCGAGGACATCCGCCGCCTGGGCGTGGTAGGGCACCAGGCGCTCCTTCCGCCCCTTCCCCAGGACCCGGAGGGTCCGCTGACCGGTGATCAAATCCTGGAGATCCAGGCCCACCAACTCGGAGACCCGCAACCCGGAGGCGTAGAGCAGTTCCAGAAGGCAGGCCAGGCGGGAAGTCGGAAAGTCGACCGCAGGTGGAAGGTCCAGCAAGGCCTGGCTCTCCCCTTCGGTGAGGAAGGCCGGCAGCCGCTGAGGTTGTTTCGGATTCCGAAGGCCGGAGGCGGGGTTCTTGGGAATCCGCCGCGTCTCCCATGACCATTTGAAAAAGGTCCGCACGGTGGAAAGAATGCGCGCCTGGCTGGCGGGGTCCAGCCCCCGATCCCCCAGTTCCAGGGCGAATCCCCGCAGCGTGCGGGGACTGACGTCCCAGCTTTCCCACTGGGCGCGGATGGCATGATCGAGAAGTTTCCCCAGATCGCCGGTCTGGGCCCGGGCCGTGTGGGGGGAGACGCCGCGTGCGCGCTGCTCCAGGTGGTAGGCCTGGATCGCCTCGCCCAGAGGGGCCTCTCTCTTCCCTGTTACCATGCCGTCACATCCCCAAATGTACGGAGTCATTGTGGCGCAGCCCATCGAGACCATTGCCCAGCTTTTCTATCAGGCGATCCAGCGCGGCCTTCCCGACGCCCTGGCGGTCAAGCGCAACGGGACCTATGAGCCCATCTCCCATGCCGAGTTGGTCACCCGCGTTGAACGCCTGGCCCTCGCCATGGCGGCACGGGGGCTCAAGACTGGTGACCGGATCGCGATCATGTCCGAGAACCGGCCCGAATGGGCCATCGCGGATTTCGCCTGCGCGATCCAGGGCCTGCCGGACGTCACCATCTACGCCACGCTGAATCCCGGACAGGCGGCCTATATCCTCAAGGACAGCCAAGCCCGGTGGGTCATGTGCTCAACCCGGGAGCAGCTGGACAAGGTTCTCGCCCACTGGGATCAGCTGCCCAACCTTGAGGCGGCCGTCCTCTTCGATGGGGACCTTCCCGAAGGCACTGGGCGCAGCCTTGTCACCTGGTCGGATCTCCTGCGCGAGGGTGAGGCGATGGAGGCCCGTCGCTCCGAAGTCCGCGCCTGGGGCGACCAGCGGAAAGCCTCGGACCTCCTCACCCTCATCTACACCTCCGGCACCACGGCCGATCCCAAGGGCGCCATGCTCACTCACGGCAACCTGGTGTCGAACGTCCTCACCGCAATCCAGGCTGTGCCCATGCAGGAGGGCCACCGGTGCCTCAGCTTCCTTCCTCTTACGCACATCTTTGAGCGCATGGCCGGGCATTTCCTCATGATCCACATCGGCGCTTCCATCTATTACGCCGAAAGCGTGAATACCGTCGCCGCCGATCTGGCGGTGGTCAGCCCCACCGTCATCGCCTCCGTGCCCCGCATTTACGAGAAGATCTTCGGCCGCATCTATGAAGGCGTGGCCTCTGCGAGCCTGATCAAGCGCCTGATCTTCCATTGGGCGATGGTGGCGGGACGCCGCGTGGTGCCCCAGCTCTACCTGGGCCAGATGCCCAAGGGATGGAAGGGGTTCTGCTACGGCATGGCGCGCAAGGTCGTCTTCGACAAGATCGCAGCCCGCCTCGGAGGCCGCCTGCAACTCGCCATCAGCGGCGGTGCCCCCTTGGGCCCCAAAATCATGGAGTTCTTCTGGATCGTGGGTCTGCCGGTCCTCGAAGGCTACGGCCTCACGGAAACCAGCCCCGTCATCACCATCAACCGCCTCGGGGAGGTCGTGCCAGGCTGTGTGGGACGCCCCCTCTACAAGGACTGGAATGGCCGTCCCTTCGTCAAGATCGCCGAGGATGGCGAAATCCTCTGCCAGGGACCGAACATCATGGTGGGCTACTGGAACAACGAAAAGGCCACCCAGGAGGCCATCGACGCGGATGGGTACCTCCACACCGGCGACATCGGCCACCAGGACGACCAGGGCCGCCTATACATCACGGACAGGAAGAAAGAGCTCATCGTCACCAGCGGCGGCAAGAAGGTGGCTCCCCAGCCCCTCGAGAACCTCCTGAAGGGGGACAAGTACATTTCCCAGGCCGTCCTCATTGGCGATCAGCGGAACTTCATCACAGCGCTCATCGTCCCGAATTTTGACAGCCTGGTCCGCTGGGCTGGCTACAAGAAGATCGCCTTCGCCTCCCACGCCGAGCTCATCCAGAACCCCCTCGCCATCGCCAAGGTCGGAAGCCGGGTGGAACGCATCAACGAGCACCTGTCGAACTACGAACGCATCAAGAAGATCGTTCTCCTGGACCAGGAGATGACCCTCGAAGGCGGTCAGCTGACGCCCTCCCTCAAGGTGAAACGCCGCGTGGTGAATCAGATGTACGCCACCCAGATCGAGGCGATGTATTCCGAACCCAAGGCCTGATTCCCGGGCCACTGGCGATGGGGGAATTCCCTACCCCTCCGGACACCCCCTGAAACGACCTCTGATAGGCTGGACCCCTTATCCAGCTCAGGGGGGTTCTTCCGTGCGTGCCACCATCGCCTGCCTATCCATCCTGCTTCTCGCTGCGCCCTTCGGATGCAAGGCGCCAGAAGCTTCGGCGGTTCGTCAGCCCGTCTTATCCACGTCCCCGAGCGGCCTCGGTTCCACAGATATCACCCTCGGGACCGGTGGCTCCCCGCAGCTGGGCCAGACCTGCGTGATCGAGGCCCTGGGCTGGATCGAGGAGAAGGGCGGCAAGGGGCGCCTCTTTCTGGACACGCGCAAGCGCGGGTACCCCGCCACCTTCCCGCTCGGGGTTGGCCGGGTCATCAAGGGCTGGGATGAGGGCCTTGCGACCATGAAGAAAGGTGGAAAGCGGCTGCTCCGTGTGCCTCCCAGCCTCGGCTACTCCCCCGTTGAGGCGGGCAACGACATCCCCTCCGGAGCCATCCTTCTGTTCGAACTGGAACTCATCGATATTCGGTAGCCCTCGGGTCCCCGCCATCCGAGGTGCTTCGTGACCGCCCCCCGCCGAGAGAAGCTTCCGATCCCCATCCAGCCGGTTCGGCCGGAGGGAAGTCCGATGGCCGCGTCTCGATCTCGGGAACTGCTCCGGTCCTTCCTGCTCGTCTGCGTGATCATCGTCCTCACGGAACTCACCATCATGGTGCTTCTGGAGCCGGTATTCCTGGACGACCACTGGACCATGGCGTTCGTGGATTCCGGAACCCTCATCCTGGTCTGCTTCCCATCCATCTACTACCTGCTCATCAAGCCCATGGTTCGCAACCTCGTCGAGAAGGCCGAATCCGACCGGGCCCTGAAAGAGATGCAGGCCACCAACGAATTCATCCGCCAGGATGCAGCAGAGCGCATCCAGAACGAGACGCTGGAGCGGAGCAAGGCGGATGCCCGGATCCAGTTCCAGGCGCGGATCCTGGCGGTGGTCCAGCAGGGCGTGGTGGCCACCGGAAAAGGCGGCGTCATCCTTTACTGGAACCGGTTCGCGGAATGGATGTTCGGTTGGACCGAGGATGAGGTCCGAAACCAGACCCTCGCCAAGGTGACCGGATTCACGTCAGAGGCCGCCAGCAGCGGCCTCTCCGGGTTCGGAGCCGTGAAGGGATGGAACGGGGAAGTGAAAGCGGTCCGTCGCGATGGCTCGTCCTTCCCGGCCTACCTGACCTGCTCGCCGATCTGGCGGGCGGACGGTTCCGTCGCCGGGTTCGTATACACCTTCATCGACATCACGGACCGCAAGTCCGCGGAAGCCGCCATCCGCGATTCCGAGGAGAAATACAGCACTGTCGTCGAGAACTCACCCACGGGGATCTTCATCTATCGGAATGGTCGGCTCGAATTCGGCAATCAACGGTTCTTCCAGATGGTGGGCCGTTCCCAAAACGACCTTGCCCGCCTGGATGTGGCCGAAATGGTCCATCCCACGGACTGGCCCACGGTCCGGGAACTCTGGCGAAGCAGGCTCGCCGGATTGGGCGCCACGCAGGACTATGAGTGCCGGATCCTCCACGCCAAGGGGGAAACCCGCTGGATCAGTGGAAGAACGGCGCTCATCCGTTACGGCGGTGAACCAGCTCTGCTCGGAAACATTCAGGACATCACGGAACGCAAAAAGGCCGAGCAGGAGGTTCTGGACTCCCGGGAGGCGCTTCATAAACTCTCGGCACGGCTCATGTCTGCCCAGGAGAGTGAACGACAGCGGGTCGCCCGGGAGCTCCATGACAGCATCGGGCAGTCCCTCAGCGCGGTGAAGTTCATCGTGGAACGGGCCATCGATGAGCAGATCGAATACGGCGAGGACAAGCAGGGCCAGACGCTGCGCACGGTGGTCCCCGTGATTCAGGGGGCTGTAGAGGAAGTCCGTCGCATCTCGATGGCTCTCCGCCCCACGACCTTGGATGATCTAGGGCTGCTCGCCACCATCGCCTGGTTCACCCGGGAATTCGAGATCACCTACCCCCACATGGAGGTGGAGCGATTGATCCAGGTTGAGGAATTCGAGGTCCCCGACATGCTCAAAACGAACATCTTTCGGATCCTGCAGGAAGCCATGAACAATGCTGCCAAATACAGCCAGGCGACGCGGATCACGGTGGCTCTGCGACAGGTGCTTGGGGACCTGCAGTTGCTGGTGGGAGACAACGGGATTGGATTCATTCCAGGAGGGCCGCTGAGACATTCATCGGGTGGGGGCTTCGGGCTCGTCTCCATGCGCGAACGCGCGGAACTGTTCGGCGGCTCCCTGATCCTGACGTCCTCCCCCGGCGAGGGCACCATGATCATCGCCCGCTGGTCCCTGCCCGAAGATGCTACTTCGTGACCAGGCCCTTCTCGATGGCATAGGTCGTCAGGGCGGATACCGTGTGCAGCTTGAGCCGGTCCATCAGGTTGGCCCGGTGCTTCTCCACGGTCTTGGGGCTGATGCAAAGGTACTCTGCGATGTCCTTGGTTCGATAGCCTTCAGCGATGAGTTTCAGCACCTCCCGCTCGCGGGTGGACAGATCATCGAAACTGGGCCTCAGAAAGGACGAGTCATTGGCACCCAGGTAGCCCGAAACCACGGTGGAAGCGATGGCTGGAGCGAGGTACCGTTCCCCATTCAAGACGCTGCGGACCGCCAGCATCAATTCTGTGGAAGAGGAATCCTTGAGCACATATCCGTCCGCACCCGCCTGGAGAGCAGTAAACACGTAGTCCTCGGTCTTGTGGACCGTGAGTACCAGCACCTTGGTCAGAGGACTGACCCGCTTGATCTCTTTCAGCGCCTCCAGTCCGTTGGACCTGGGCATGGAGAGATCCAGCATCATCAGGTCGGGCTGGAATTCCTCCGCGCAGCGCACGGCCTCACGCCCGTCCGAAGCCTCCCCCACCACCTCCAGATCCGGCCGGGAGGCCAGCAGGGCTTTCAGTCCCTCCCTAAGGATGGTGTGGTCCTCGGCGATGACCAATCGGTGCCTCTGTTCGGGGGCCATGTCTGTCCTTGATCCACGCGATCGTGTTTCCAGAGGCTAGCGGCGACCGGCCCCTCCTGCCTAGGGCTTTCGGGGGAGAAAATACGGGTTTTCACCCCCTTCTAATAGGGGAAACCCCTATTGGAGGGCCGGCGAGCGCCCGCGAGACTTTCCTGGACTGCCGCATATCCGGGCAGGTATCCGATTCAACCCCCGACGTCACAAACAAATGGATATCGTTGCACTCTTGCCAGTAGGGACTCCTGATGAACCGATCTTCACGCCTGCTCCTTCCCGCCCTCCTGACGGGCGCGGTTTCCCTGTTTTCCGCTGGACCCAAGCCGTCCGCAGCTCCGAAGGGTCCCCTCCCCAAGGGCAACTGCGCCGTGTGCGGAATGTATGTGGCGAACTTCCCAGACTGGGCCGCTGTGGTCACCTTCAAGGACAACGCCCAGGCCTGGTTTGATGGGCCCAAAGACCTCTTCACCTACCTCCTCGACCTGAAACACTACGCCGCGAAACGGAATTCCTCGGACATCCTCTCGGTCCAGGTGAAGGACTACTACGGCCTGAAGCACATCGACGGCCAGAAGGCGTTCTATGTGCTCGGAAGCGATGTCATGGGGCCCATGGGCAAGGAGCTGGTGCCCTTTGCCACCGAGGCCAGCGCGAGGGATTTCCTCAAGGACCATCGAGGGCAGAGGGTCCTGCCCTTCCAGGAGATCACCTCCCAAACCATGAAAAGCCTGGAGTGACGGCTATCCTCTAAGGGACCATTCCGGAAAGCCCGTCCGCTCATGCGCAAATCCACCCTCTGCTTGTCCCTGATCGGCGTTCAATCGGCGCTGTTCGTGGCCATGCTGCTTCATGCGAGAGCCCAGGAGGGCCGCGCGGCGCAGCAGCGCCAATCCAGCGCTGCCTTGGTACGGAGCCTCGGCCTCACCGACCTCTGCCTTTTCACCGAAGCCCGCTACACCCGCCATCCCGCCATGGCCGACCGCCACGCGGCTTTCCAGGACCACCCCATGGGCCTGGATCATTTCCCGTCCGGTTCCCTCGTGGCCCCACCGACCTTCCCGAGTCCCCATGCGCCCCTCCGTCCAGCGGTACCGCAACATCCTTGATTTCGCCCTCTCCTCGCTGTTGAGGCGGAAGGGGCGGAACCTGGCCTTGATCTGCGTCTACACGCTGGTCGTCTTCGTGATCGCCTCCCTGATCTTCTTCGTGCAGGCGCTCAAGCGCGAGGCCCGCGAACTCCTCGTCCAGGCTCCCGACATGGTCGTGCAACGCATGGTGGCCGGCCGCCACGATCCCATGCCAGTCGCCCAGGCCGAAACCATCCGCGCCATCCGCGGGGTGGAAGCGGTTCAGCCGAGGCTCTGGGGGTACTATTACGACCCGGTCTACGGCGGGAACCTCACCGTCATGGCGACCGACGACACGGCCCTGGCCGTCGAATCCGTATGGGTCGGCCAGGGCGTCGCCCGGAGCATGCGTGTGAAGGAAGGCGACATGATCAGCCTGCGCGGCTATGCGGGCCCCATGCTCTTCAGCATCCAGAAGGTCCTGCCAGAGGAGTCCGAGCTTGTGTCCTCTGACCTCATCCTGATGTCGCCACAGGACGTCCGGTCCCTCTTCAATCTTTCGGAAGGCCTTGCCACCGACCTGGCGGTCCAGGCCGGAAACCCGCGCGAGTTGCCCACCATCGCCGCCAAGATCGTGGAACAGTTCCCGGATGCGCGGCCCATCCTGAAATCCGAGATCCTCCGCACCTACGAAGCCATCTTCGACTGGCGGGGCGGACTCATGGTGGTGGTGCTGAGCTCGGCGATCCTCTCCTTCATCATTTTCGCCTGGGATAAGGCCACCGGCCTATCCGCGGAGGAGCGCAAGGAAGTCGGCATCCTCAAGTCCATCGGATGGGAAAGCGCCGACGTCCTGCTCCTGAAATTCTGGGAGGGTTCTGTGGTCTCGTTGACGGCCTTTCTGGGCGGTGTCCTTCTGGCCTATGTCCATGTCTTCTTCTTTTCGGCATCGCTCTTCGAACACGCCCTCAAGGGTTGGTCCGTGCTCTTCCCCCGCTACCGCCTGCTGCCTGCCCTGGACGGCTATCAGCTCGCCGTGCTGTTCTTCCTCACCGTGCTGCCCTATACCGCCGCCACCCTGGTGCCTATCTGGCGTGCGGCCACCGTGGACCCCGACGCGGCTATGAGGTCCTGACAATGATCGAACTCTCGCGGGTCGTGAAGACCTACCAGGCCGGCCTCGCCACCCCTTTCACCGCCGTGGATGATGTCAGCCTCCGGATTCCCGCGGGCAAGGTCACGGTCCTCAAGGGCCCCAGCGGCTCAGGAAAGACCACGCTGCTCACCCTGATCGGCTGCATGGCGCGGCCCACCTCGGGCCGGATCCACCTGCACGGCCTTCCTGCCGGCACCCTGCCCCAACTCACGGAGGGCGACGCCCTGGAGATCACCAGCTTGCCCGAACGCTTTCTCACGGCCATCCGGCGGCGCACCTTCGGCTTCATCTTCCAGCAGTTCAATCTGGTGCGCGGCATCTCCGTTCTGGAAAACGTGATGCTTCCCACCTATCCCACCGGTGAGGATCACGCCTGGGTCGAAGCCCGGGCCATCGAGCGCTTGGGGGAACTCGGTTTGCTGCGACACCTGCACGCCTCGGTGGACCGCCTCTCGGGCGGCGAGGCCCAGCGCGTGGCCATTGCCCGAGCCCTCATCAACGAACCAGCCGTGATCATCGCCGACGAACCCACAGCCCACCTCGATTCCCGGCTCTCGGAGGACTTCATGGAGCTCATGGGCCAGTTCAAGGCCGCGGGCAAGACCCTCCTCATCACGAGCCACGATCCCATCGTGCATGGTTCTCCGCTGGCTGATGTCGTGGTTGAAATGCGTGACGGCCGGATCGTGGCGGGCTCGTGATCCAACACCCGGGCGTCCTCGCACTCCTGCTCGCTTCTGGGCTCGTGAGCCTGCTGCTGCTGGCCGCGGGCTGGCAGGGCCTCCGAATTCTCCGCGGGTGGAACCTCCAGAGTGGGAGCGAAGTGCAGCTGGACTTGGAGCGCCGCACCTACCTCGTGTCCACCCTGGTGGCGAACGCCCTGGTGATCCAGATTCTGTCGCTGTTCCTCTTCATCTTCACGGCGGAGGGTCTGCACACTCAGTTCGTGGGCGCCATGTGCGCAGCAGGCTCCCTGGCGGTCAATGCCTTCGGTTATCCCACCCTCCTGGCGAAGATCGCCACCTGCCTGGTCGCCGGAGTCTGGCTGATCCTCCATCGGGCCGATACCCAGGGGCACGACTACCCTCTGATCCGACCCAAATACGTGCTGCTCCTCATTCTGGTGCCCATGGTCCTGGCTGAGACCTGGCTCCAGGCGAGCTACCTTGCGGGATTGAAGGCCGATGTGATGACCTCCTGCTGTGGAAGCCTCTTCGGCCAGGGCCGCGAAGGCCTTGTCGCCGAGCTGGCCGGGCTGCCCCCACGGATCATGCAGCCGGCCTTCTGGATCACCCTGGGAGCCTTCGTGGCGGCTGGGGTCCTGCTCCTGCGCACCCGCCGCGGTGCTGGGGTGTTCTCGGTCCTCAGCCTCGCCTTCCTGCTTGTGTCCGTGACTTCGCTCGTCTCCTTCTTTTGTCTCTACATATATGAATTGCCCACCCACCACTGCCCCTTCTGCCTGCTCCAGCGGGAGTATGGGTTCGTAGGCTATCCCATTTACGGAACCCTGCTCGGCGGGGCGATTCTGGGCCTGGGGGTGGGGGCCCTTGCCCCCTTCCGCGCGCGAAAGAGCCTCTCGGAGGCCCTGCCGCGGATGCAGGCACGCCTCGCCTGGAGCGCCCTCGTCCTCGCCCTGATCTTCACCCTCATCGTGGGAATCTGGATGGTTCTGTCACCGCTGAAGCTCTAGGCCCGTCCCTTGCTGCCGAGGTAGCGGCGCACGGCCTCCTCGGTCTCGGGGAGCTGCAGCCCTGCCGCCTTGCTGATCCTCATGGCTTCCTCCAAGGGCATCCCCTTGTCCAGCACCAGCCAGGGCAGGACAGCCGCCGCAGCCCGGTTGCCGTTATTGCAGTGGAGCAGCACCCGGGATCCCCTCGGCAAATCCTTCAGGAAGCTCCGGAGGAAGTCGAAGTCCCCAGCGGGCGGGGTCTTCCCGATGGCGTAGCGTTGGTACTGAACCCCGATTTCCTGCATCCGGATGGATTCCGATTCACAGTTCAAGCTGGGCTCGCCGTCTCGCCGCAAGTCCACCACATGGGTGATGCGCTGCTTCTTCATCGCCGCGCAGGTCCCCTCGTTGGGTGCCCCGCGCAGGACAAAGACGCCAGAGCGCACCTCCACAGCGCCCGGGATGGCCGAGTCCTGGGCCTGGAGCACCAGGGTCGGAAGCAACAGCAGGAACAGAGTCCGAGACATGGAATCCTCCGCGACATCGCCTGAACAACAGGCTGGTTCACGGAGACCACCGGAGGGGCCCTGGCCTAGGAACCCGAGCCCCAGCGGGCGGGTCTCCACCCCCCCAATGTAGGCCTTCGGGTCAGCTATTCAAGCCTGGATCAAACCGTGCGCGAGAAGGGCGTCTTCGCGCTGAGTTGCGCGAGGTAGGCATCAAAGGGCTGCACCAGGTTGCGAACGAAGCGCCGTCCCAGCTGGGTGATGAAGATGCCCTCGGGGCGAAGCTCCACCGTGCCCTGGGATACTTCCTCTTGCAACTGGGCCACGGCCTCGGCGAAGAGAATCGGACCATCCACACTAAACCGTTGCTTCAGGTCGTCCCAGCGCAGCTCGAAGTGGCCCATGAGGTGGTGGATCACCCAGCGGCGCAGCTCATCGTCCTCGGTCAGGCGGTGGCCCTTGTGAACGGCAAGATGGCCCTCGGTGATGCTGCGCTCCCACTTGGCGAGAATCTTTTCGTTCTGGGCATAGACGCCCGCCACATTGGAGATGGCGCTGGGGCCGAAGCCCAGCAGGTCCGAGCCCGCCTTCACGGCGTAGCCCATGAAATTGCGGATAAGCTTGCCCTCCTGCACGGCCTTGGCCATGGGGTCGTTGGGGTGGGCGAAGTGATCCATCCCGATGGGCACATAGCCCGATTTCTCCAGGATGTCTGAAGCCATCAGCAGCAGGTCAAGCCGCAGATCTGCCGTGGGCAGCGTCTCCGCGGGGATGCTGCGCTGGAAGGGCATGATGCTCGGCAGGTACGCGAAGCCGTAGATGGCCATGCGGTCCGGCGACAGCTCCAGGGTCGATTCCAGCGTCCTGCGGAACGTATCCATGGTCTGGCCGGGCAGGCCGTAGACCAGGTCCAGGTTCACGCCTTCGAAGCCCAGCTCCCGGCATTGGCGCATGGCCGTGAGGGTGTGGTCCCAGGTCTGACCCCGGGTGATGAGGGCCTGCACGTTCTCGTCCAGATCCTGCACGCCGAAGGAGACACGGTTGAAGCCCATGGCCCGCAACGCAGGCAGCTGATCGGGTTCCAGGAACGTGGGATCCACCTCGATCGCGATCTCGGCGCCCGGCAGGAACTCGAAGCGGTCTTTGAAGAGCTGGAAGGTGCGCTTCAGGTCCGCGGCGTTCAGGTAGGTGGGCGTGCCACCGCCCCAGTGCAGCTGCAACACCTTTCGACGATCCGGCAGGTGCGAGCAGACGAGATCGAGTTCTTTCGTCACCGCCGCGAGGTAGGCCTCGACAGGGTCGTACTGGGGGCTCACCACCACGTTGCAGCCGCAGTAAGCGCAGCGGCGGGGGCAGAAGGGGATGTGCAGATAGAGCGACAGCGCCTCGTCGGGGCGGGCATTGGCGCGGTCCAGGGCGGCGAGCACCTCGGGTTCGGGAAAGTCGTCGGACCAGACCGGGGGCATGGGATAGCCCGTATAGCGCGGGCCGGGCCGGTCGTAGCGGCGAATGAGGTCAGCGAGCTGGTTCATGCCTTCACCTCATCAATCACGGCGGCCACCACGGCCGGATCGGTCTCGGGCACCAGGCCATGACCAAGGTTGAAGATGTGGGGATGGCCCTTCATGGCGTCCACGATGGCCCGGGCCTTCCGCTTGGCCGTGTCAGCGCCCGCCAGCAGGGCAATGGGATCGAGGTTGCCCTGCAGCACCATCTTGGGGAAACGGCGCCGGGCCTCGCTGATGGGCACCTGCCAGGGCACCGCCAGCCCCTTGCAGGGCAGGTTGTTGAGCGAATCCGGCAGGTAGCCCGTGCGGGCGAAGAACAGGGTGGGAGCGGCGGTCACCTGGGACAGGGTGCGTTCCACGGCAGGCAGCGCGAAGGTCGCGTAGTCGTCCGCGTCCAGCTCACCAGCCCAGGTGTCGAAGAGCTGCACGCCTTGGGCACCGGCTTCGATGTGCAGGTTGAGCAAGCGGGCAGCGGCGTCCGCGAGCTTTTCCATCCATTTCTGGGCCAAGACGGGATTCTGATGAATGAAGGCCTTGGCCTTCGACCAGCTCTTGCTGCCCTTCCCTTCGATGCCGTAGGCCAACAGGGTCCAGGGGGCGCCCGCGAAACCGAGAATGGTGACCTGGGGAGGGAGGTTTGCCTTCACCTTGCGGATGGCGTTGCAAACTGGCTCGAACACGGACTCGTCTAGGGGACGGTTGATGTCGATCTGATCCAGGGTCTTGCCAATGCGGGGTCCGCCCTCGGGAATCGTGACTTCGCACCCCAGGGCATCCAGGATCACCAGGATGTCGCTGAAGATGATGGCGCCATCGATCTTGGGGAAACGGCGGATGGGTTGCAGCGAGACTTCCGCTGCCAGGTCTGAATCGTTCAGCAGCTGCTCGAAGGTGACCTTGGCCCGAATGGCGCGGTACTCAGGCAGGAAGCGCCCGGCTTGGCGCATGAACCAGACCGGGGGCTTGTCGAGGGTCTCGCCATTGAGGACACGAAGGAGAGGCTGCATGGAAACTCCAAATCGAAAAAGCAAAGGGTCCACAGATTCCACCGATTTCACAGATTAAAAAAGCAAAGGCAAATGGAATTGAGAACCGATGGTGCGGACGATTTCAGCAGTTGAATCTGTGTGAATCTGTGAAATCTGTGGATCAAAAATCTTTCGCCACGGTGGCCACGGCCTTCTGGAAGTGGGCCAGCTCGGGCTCGCCGTGGGCGGCGCCGAGGAAGGCCACTTCGTAGCCGCTGGGCGGCAGGTAGACGCCCTGACCCAGCAGCGCCTTGTGCAGGCGGTTGAAGGTGCTGATGGACTCGCCCTTCACCGCGTCGCTGCGGCGAACACCGTCTTGGAACAGCGGCCAGAGCAGGCTGCCATAGCGCGGGCAGTGGAGGCCGGGGATGGTCTCGAAGGCCGTGGCCCACTTCGCGGCGTTGATTTCCAGGTCTGCGTAGAAAGCAGGCGTGAGCTTTTCCATGGTCGCCAGACCGGCCGCCATGGCCACGGGATTGCCCGAGAGGGTGCCCGCCTGGTAGACGGGGCCGTCCGGGGCGACCACGCCCATGATGTCCTTGCGGCCACCGTAGAGGCCCACGGGCATGCCGCCGCCGATGATCTTGCCGTAGGTGCCCAGGTCCGGCGTAATGCCCAGGCGCTCGGCCGCGCCGCCGGGGGCCACGCGGAAGCCACTGATGACCTCGTCGAAGATGAGGACCACGCCGTGCTTGGTGCACAGTTCCCGGAGGCGCTTGAGGAACTCGGGCCGCTGGAGCAGCAGGCCGTTGTTGGCAGGGATGGGCTCGATGATGGCCGCAGCCAGTTCGTTGCCGATCTCCGCGAAGGTCCGCTCAAGGGTTTCCATGTCGTCCAGGGACACCACGGAAGTCAGCTCGGCGATGGCCTTGGGGACGCCCGCGCTGGTGGGGGCGCCGAAAGTGACCAGGCCTGATCCAGCCTTCACCAGCAGACCATCGCTGTGCCCGTGGTAGCAGCCCTCGAACTTCAGGATGCGCTCCCGGCCCGTGAAGCCACGGGCGGCGCGCAGGGCGGACATGACGGC
Source organism: Geothrix sp. (assembly GCA_030824075.1). Taxonomy (GTDB): domain Bacteria; phylum Acidobacteriota; class Holophagae; order Holophagales; family Holophagaceae; genus Geothrix. The sequence goes on along the minus strand of JAVBYJ010000074.1, from coordinate 41,340 downwards.
CTCAGTGCCCGAGGACACGAAGCGCATCTTCTCGATGAAAGGCACCATCTCCTTGATGCGGCGGGCCAAGAACAACTCCCGGCGGCTGGGGGCGCCGAAGGTGAGGCCCTCGTGCATGGCCTCGTTCACAGCCGCCAGGATGTCGGGATGGGCATGGCCCAGGATCAGCGGGCCCCAGGACATGCAGAGGTCCAGGAAGCGCTGGCCGTCTTCATCCTCGAACCAGGCGCCGCTGGCCTTCTTGAAGAACTTGGGCGTGCCGCCCACAGCCCGGAAGGCCCGCACGGGGCTGGAAACCCCGCCGGGAAAATGCGTCAGGGCTTCTTGAAACAGGGTGTCGTTGCTCATCAGAACCTCAAAAGATTTGGTCCACAGATTCCACAGATTTCACAGATTAGAAAAGAAGACATGAGCGGGCGGGTGAACGATTTCAGCAGGTGAATCTGTGTGAATCTGTGAAATCTGTGGATGAGTCCTTTCTAAGAGACCCAGCCCTTTTCCACGGCCTCGCGGCCGGCGTAGGTGACGATCATGTCGGCGCCGGCACGCCGGATGGCGATGAGATGCTCGTACATCAGTTGATCTCCGCTGACCCAGCCCAGGCGGTCGGCAGCCTTCACGCTGCTGAACTCGCTGGACACGTGGTAGGCGCAGATGGGCGCCAGAGAGGCTTCGCGCATGCGCCAGATGAGGTCCAGGTTGGGCAAGGCGGGCTTGATCATGAGCATGTCCGCACCCTCCTCAAGGTCGAGCAGTCCATCCCGCAGGCCTTCCCGGGCGTTCCGCGGATCCATCTGGTAGGTCTTGCGGTCACCAAACTTCGGGCTGCTGTCCGCGGCATCGCGAAAGGGGCCGTAATAGGCGCCGGCGTGCTTGATGGCGTAGCTGAGGATGCTGGTCTGGGTGAAGCCGTTCTTCTCGAGCAGGGCGCGCATGGCGCCCACCCGGCCATCCATCATGTCGCTGGGGGCGACCACGTCGGCACCGGCCTCGGCATGGCGCAGGGCCATCTCCGCCAGAATGGGAAGGGTCTTGTCGTTCATCACCACGCCCTCGTCGTCCACCAGACCGCAGTGGCCGTGGCTCGTGTAGCCACAGAGGCAGACGTCAGTCATGACGATGAGGTCGGAACCGAAGGCCTTCTTCAGGGCCCGTACCGCCTGGGGAATCACGCCATCATGGTCACAGCAATAGGACGCGTCGGGGCTCTTGGCGTCGGCATCCGGAACCCCGAACAGAAGCACACTGGCGAGACCGCGCTTCAGGTCCTTCTCGGCCTGCCGGACCGTGTCCTCCACGCTGGTCCGCCCGATGCCCGGGAGGCTGGGGATCTCCGAACTGCCCGCTTGGGGCTGTACGAAATAGGGCTGGATCAGGTGGCGCGGGCGAAGATCGGTCTCGGCCACGAGGTTGCGCATGGCTGCGCTGGTGCGGAGACGGCGGGAGCGGTTCAACATGGGGACTCCTTCTGCTGGAGATGCTGCGAAAGCATGGCCCAAAGCAGGCTGGGCTTCGGTTCGCAGTGGGCATGGGCGGGGGCACCGGCCCTGGCGAAGGCCTCGGCAGTGGCCTCGCCCCAGGCGAACCGTTGGACATGGATCGAGAGGGGGGCGAGGATCTCCGCCTGAAGGGGGCTCATGGCCAGTACACCGGCCACATTCGGCAGGGCTGGAAAGGGCACCCGAGCGGCCTCGCGATGGGTCACCCAGGGGTGGACGCGCCAGCGGGATCCCTTGGCAGCCTCCTCGAGGTATTCCCGGCTTCGTTCGCCCCGGACCAGGATGAAGTCACCACCCTCCGGGAACCGTGTCTGGAGCAGATCCCACAACGCCTCGGCCCGAGCCTCCGAAGGCAAATGCACCACCAGGTCTTCCCGTCCCAGGACATCCGCAGTACCCGCGCCCTGCACGAGGCAGATGGTCCCGGCGGGGAGTTTTGAACCCGCCACGCGCGCCCCGGAGGGGCTGAGGATCAGAATGGCCGCACTGCTGGAAAAGGGCCTCGGTGGAGGCATGGTCGATTCTTGCAGGCGCGTGAAGGGATAGGGCACGGGCTTCCACCCCGCTTTGTGCACGGTTTCGGACAGCGGATGCTGAGCGGGCCGGGCCAGCGCCAGACGGGGGCGAGAATCCGCAGGCATCATGAGAGGCCGATGCCCGCAAGGACGGCCTTCAGCAACGCTGCATCATCCGTACCCCGCGCCTCGGCGCGGCGGAGGCCTCCATCCGGCACGTAGACGGCCTGGAGGAGCAGCGTGCCATCTGCCTGTGGCGTGGCCAAGGCACCCAGGGGCTGCTGGCAACCACCGCCGATGCCCGCCAGCACCTGGCGTTCCAGGGTGACGCAGCGAGCCGTCATGACATCGTGGATCTCGGCCAGAACCTCAAGCAGATCCGGGCGGTCGGCGCGGGCCTCGGCCAGCAGGGCGCCCTGCCCTGGCGCCGGCGGCAGTTCCTCGGGCCCCAGTGGACGCACGGTCAGGCCGGACAGATCCAGGCCCAGGCGCTTCAGGCCCGCCGCGGCGAGCATGGTGGCATGGAGGGGCGCCTCTCGCAGCACGCCATCCCGCACACGCTGGAGACGGGTCTGGACATTGCCCCGGATCCAGGTGAACCGGGCTTGGGGGAAAAGCAGGCTCAACACGCGCTCACGGCGTACCGCGCTGGTTCCGATGACCAGATCCTCCGGGGCGTCGGGTCTCATCACCAGCCAATCGGATGGGTCCTCACGCCGTGGAATGCAGGCGGACACGATGCCGGCGGGACGCTCCAGAGACACATCCTTGAGGCTGTGGATGAGCAGGTCCGCCGCGCCCGCGGCCATGGCGTCCTCCAACTCCTTGGTGAAGAAGCCACCGCCCACCTGTTTATCGAGGGGGCCTTGCAACCACTGGTCGCCGGAAGTAGAGAATTTCCGCCACGACACCTCGTAACCCTTGGATTCGAGGAATCTAACCATGGGTTCGGCCTGGCCCACGGCCAGGGCAGATCCTCGGGTAGCGACCGTGACGTGCTTCATGCGGCACCTCCTGTGCCGCACCCTTCGGGCTTCGGCTTCACCAAAGTGGCCCTTCGCTCCTGCTTCGGGCTCATGCGGCACCTCCGCCTATCGCACGCGGTGCGTGCTCCGGCTCGCTCCACTCGCCGAGGCGGAGCCTCCCTGTGCCGCACCCTTCGGGCTTCGGCTTCACCAAAGTGGAACTCCGCTCCTGCTCCGTTCTCATGGGGTGGCCGCCTCTCCGTTCGCATTTGGTTTGGGCTGAGTCTGAATCAGGGCTCTGAACGCCAAGGTGCGGCCCCGGGTCAGGATCTCCTTGAGGGCCTCGCGCTGGGCTTCATCCAATCCATGCATGGAGTCCTCAAGGATTTTCGCTTCCTCTTCCAGGGCCCCCCAAGCCGCGTCCAGGCGCTCCTGGGCGCTGACCAGCTGGCGCTTATGGGCCCTGGCAAGGGCCCGGTGCCGCAGGCGCCTGGCCGCACCGATCAGGTAGGGTTCAGCCTTCAGGGCAGCCTCGGCCCGCTGGGCCCTGGCGGTGGCCGTCTGGGCCAGGAATGCGTTGAGGTCAATGCGATGCACCCAGGGCAGCTGTTCCAATCCGGGCTCGGAATCCGGCGGCAGGGCCAGATCCAGAATGCGGAGGATGGGGCGCTTTAGGGACTGCCATGCGTCCAGGGTGAAGATCGGTTCAGGGGCGGCCGTGGCGCTGACAATGGCATCGAAGCCTGCAGGGTCGTGCTGGAGCTGGGCCAGATCCACCACCAGGAGGCCCAAGGGATCCGCCAGGTCATGGGCCTTCCCACGGGTGCGATTCGCGACCGAAACCCTGAACCCGTGTTCCGGCAGGCGCTCCGCCAAATACTGAGTCATGGGACCGACGCCCACCAGCGCGATGGATGACCCTGGCGCCAACCCTTCGATCAGGTGTTTGAGAGCCACCGTGGCGACACTGACGTTGCCATCGGCGAGCCCGAGGCGGGCTCGCAGTCGCTGACCTTCACGGATCACGTCCTCGATGGAGGCCTGAGCTTCCTCCCCGGCCACGCCCACCTGTCGAGCCTGCACGAGGGAGTCCTTCAACTGCCCCGGGATCTCCCGGTCCCCAAGGTTGGCGGATTCCAGCCCGGCAGACATGGCCAGCAGATGGGTCCAGGCCTCTTCGCCCTGGTAGCGCCGGGCGCCTGCTCCAGGATCGATGGCATCGGGTTCACCGCCCCACACCATCCAGAGCACCCGCTGGCAGGTGGCAAGGTACACCATCTCCCGCGCGTCGGATCGCCGCTGCCAGTCCCGAAGCCGGGCGGGTATCCCATCCCGTACCACATGCTGCGCCACCACGTCCAGGTCGTGGATGGGAGCGTGGAAACTGATCAGCACGGGTTCCATATCGGATCTCATGATCGGTTGGCCGGGGTCTGACTCGGTCATCGCTTCGTCATGCCTTCCGGAAAGCGGCCGCCATCACAACCGTCTGCTTTTCCGGGCGGCAACAGCGCCTCGACGGCTTCCCAGTCCCATTCCTCCGTTCTGGGTAAACCCTCCCGAAGCGCCTGCTGGGTGAGCCAGGCGTCGTAGACCACCAGCGCGCACATGGCTTCGGCCACAGGTACGATGCGTGGGGCGATGCAGGGGTCGTGTCGCCCGTGGGTGGCGATGTCGGCGGGCTGTCCTTCCCGAGTGATGGTCTTCTGGCTCTTGGAAATGGAGCTGGTGGGTTTCACCGCCAGCCGCACCACCACGGGCGCCCCGGTGCTGATGCCGCCGAGGGTCCCGCCGGCGTCGTTCTTCACAGGCCCCTCGGGCCCCAGCGGGTCGTTGTTCTCGCTGCCGCGCCTTCGAGCGCTTTCAAACCCGGCGCCCAATTCCACGCCCTTCACCGCCCCGATGGACATGCAGGCCAGCGCCAGCAGGCCATCCAGCTTGCCAAAAGCAGGATCGCCGAGGCCAGCTGGCAGGCCTTCGATCCACACCTCGCAAATGCCGCCCACGCTATCGCCCTCGGCCCGCGCCGCCTCCACCGCCGCACGCTGCTCCGGAAAGGCGCTGGAATCCCCCGCCCGCAGGGGATTCGACTCCACGAAAGCCCAGTCAATGGCCGCTCCCGCGATGCCTGCGATTTCCCGGTTGAAACCCCGCACCGTCACGCCCAGGGTCGCCAATTGCTGTTTGGCCCAGGCCCCTGCGGCCACCCGGGCCAGGGTCTCCCGCCCGCTGCTGCGCCCACCGCCACGCGGATCGCGGATACCGTACTTCCGGTCGTAGGTGAGGTCCGCATGGCCCGGACGGAAGAGGTCGGCAATGGCCTTGTAGTCGCCGCTCTCCTGATTCTCGTTGAACACCACCAGCGCGATGGGATGGCCGGTGGTCCGCCCTTCAAAAACTCCGCTCAGCACCCGCACCCGGTCCGCCTCGCTGCGCGGCGTCACCAGGTCCGACTGCCCCGGGCGCCGCCGGTCCATCTCGCACTGGATGCCCTCCAGGTCGAAGGCCAACCCAGGCCTCACCCCATCCATCACCACCCCCACCGCAGGTCCATGGCTCTCCCCGAAGGTGATGATCCGGAAGGTGCGGCCGAAGGTGGAGGGGGAGTCGAAGAGCATCCCGCCAGTCTACCTTCAGGACTCCCTCAGAAGCGCCATCAGCTGAGGGCCCACGGCTTCGAGGCCGTACCTGGCCCGGCAGGCGCGATCCGTGGCTTCCCGCCGACGATCCACCTCCACATCATCCAGGCTCCAGACCTCACTGAGCGCCTGGGCCAGCGCCTCGGGCGAGAAGGCGTCCACTGCCCAGCCCAGCCGCCCGCCATCCAGAATCTCGAAGGGTCCGCCGTGATCGGGACCGATGAGGAGAAGCCCCTTGGCTGCGGCCTCCGGATAGACCATGCCGAAGGGTTCATCCAACGTGAGCAGGGCAAGGACATCGCAGGCCTCGTAAACCTGGCGAAGCATGTTGTCCGGCAGGTACCCATGGAATCGAACCGACCCCGGCGTGCAAAGGGCAGAGGCCAAGGTCTCCAGGTTGGACCTGAATGGACCGTCTCCCACCACGTGAAGTTCACAGGGGACAGGGCTGACCGCCTGGAACCGCTGGAATCCGCGGATCACGGTGTCGATATTCTTGATTACCTCAAGGCGAGAATGGACCAGGACCCGCCGGACCATCCGTTCCAAGCCGCTCCGATTCCGTCCTCCCTCGGGAAACCGGACGATGGGGTAGATCACCTCATCTCGGCAATGACCGTAGATCCGGCGGGCATTGTCCCGACTGAACTCGCTGATGGCATAAATCAGATCCAGGCCCTTCGCGGCCTCCAGATCGTAGAGGTATCGGGCTCTCGCAGTGGATTCCCGGTTCAAGACCTGTTCATGGTGTTTGAGGTCCTCGGCAAACCGCCGGCACGCCTCTTCCTCACCCTTGCCCTTGGTGGCCAGGACCCGCGCCGTGAGCACCGGGTTGGCCATGCTCATGTGAATCCCCCGAGGCGGCTCGTTGCACTGCCAGATCTTCCGCCCCTTGATGCGGGCTGCGCCCAGCATGGCGTTTGCGGGAAAGTTGTGGGCGATCACCAGGTCATAGTCTTTCAGGACTTCAGCGGCGCGACGTCCCCGGCGGCGAAGCTTCGCCAACCGGCTAAAACCGTATAAGGGGTCGGTCCAGTGCCGCTTCTGGACAAGACGGATCTGAGCACCCGTCAGGTTCGTATCCCACTTTGCCGTGTCGAATCCAAACGTGACGACTTCTGACTGGACCCCTTGAGCCCGAAAATACTGGACCTGGGCTGCGACCAGGAGCTCGGCACCGCCCACCGCCATGAAAGCTGGATGAAAGATCCCAAGGCGCATCTGGCCTCCTCCGCAAAACGCCTCAACATCACAGGGTCTGAATAGACCAGATGTTAGCATTTCGCTAAGCCTCACTTGGCGATGCCCACGCCCGGCCCGGGGTGGAATGGGAACCACCTTCAAGAACATGGAGCGGAACGAATGAAAGTCCTGGTGGTAGGAGGTTCCGGTTTCGTGGGGAGGGCGCTGGTGTCCCGTCTTCTGGAAGCGGGGCACGAGGTCGAGGCCTGGGATCGGACCTTGGGTGACGAAACCCCAGGGCTCCAGTGTCAGGCGGTCGACCTTCTCGCGCAGGAGGACCTGCCGCGACCTGAAGGCCGTCCCTGGGACGGGGCCTTCCATCTCGCCGCCTACTCGGTACCTGGAATGGAATGGACCCAGGACCTGGTCATGGCGAACCTGCGCATGACGGCCCGGGTCTTCGATCACTTGGCAAAGGTGGCGCCCGGATGCCGGACCATTTTCGCGTCCAGTGCCTTTGTCTACGCCCCAGGGTGCAATCCGATCAAGGAGACCGACCCTATTGGATCCGCTCATCCTTATGCCCTGTCTAAACAGCTTGGGGAAGTCTGGGCCTTGAGCCACCGCGCGGCGTTGAAGGTGTTCATTGTGCGCTCCTTCAACCAGGTCGGTCCTGGCATGCCCTCGGGCCTGCTCGTGCCCGAGCTCCTGGAGCGCATCCGGCGCGGTGAGACCCCCATCCAGATGCGGGGCCGCGACGATATCCGTGATTTCCTCGACTGGCGGGACGCCATGGACGCCTACCTGCGCCTCCTGACAGTCGATGCGCCCAGCGGATCCATCTGGAACCTCTGTTCGGGTCGCCCCACCCGGGTGTCCGAACTGGTCCGCGCGCTGCTCCTGGCCTGCGGCGTGGACCGTCCGGTCCTGTTCGCGGACCCCGGAGTCGAGTCCCTGGTCGGTGATCCTTCCCGCCTGAAGGTGGATACCGGTTGGTCCCCGTCCCGCAGCCTGAAGGATTCGGCCGAGGCCATCGCCGCCGCCCGCTGAATCTCTGATCGGGTCGGGCCCTTCCTGCACTCGCGCCCCGCGGGTTAAAGTGGGGGTTTCCCATCCGACTCCGAGGGACACATGACGAAGATCGCACTCATCACCGGCGTGACCGGCCAGGACGGGAGTTACCTGGCGGAGCTGCTGCTCTCCAAGGGCTATCAGGTCCATGGCATCGTGCGCCGGGCCAGCCTGTTCAACACGGACCGCATCGACCACCTGCACGTGGGCGAAACGCCCAACTCTGACTTCCACCTGCACTACGGCGACCTGTCGGACGCCGGTGCCCTGCGCAATGTGCTCGACGATGTGCAGCCGGATGAGGTCTACAACCTGGGCGCCCAGAGCCATGTGCGGGTGAGCTTCGACCAGCCCGAATACACCGTGGACGTGGTGGGCGTGGGCGTCATCCGCCTGCTGGAGGCCATCCGCAGCTTCATGAAGCACAGCGGCAAGACGATCCGCTTCTACCAGGCCGGCAGCTCCGAGATGTTCGGCAGCGCCAAGCCCCGGCAGCACGAGAACACCCGCTTCGAACCTCGCAGCCCCTATGCCTGCGCCAAGGTCTACGCCCACTACCAGGTGATCAACCACCGCGAAAGCTACGGCCTCTTCGCCTGCAACGGCATCCTGTTCAACCACGAGAGCCCGCGCCGCGGGGAAACCTTCGTCACCCGCAAGATCACCCGCGCCGCCACGCGCATCAAGTTGGGAATGCAGGACAAGCTGTTCCTCGGCAACCTCGACGCCAAGCGGGACTGGGGCTTCGCGGGCGACTACGTGGAAGCCATGTGGCGGATGCTGCAGCAGGACACGCCGGACGACTACGTCGTGGCCACGGGCGAGAGCATCAGCATCCGCGATTTCCTCGGTCTCACTTTCGGGCGGCTGGACCTGGACTGGCAGAAGCACGTGGAGATTGACCCCCGCTACTTCCGACCCGCCGAGGTGGATCACCTCGAGGGCGATCCCGGCAAGAGCCGCCGCATCCTGGGCTGGGAGCCCAAGACTGACATCCGCGCCCTGGCCGCGATGATGGTGGATTCGGATCTCAAACTGGCCCAGAAGGAATTGGTCCTCCGCGAGGCCGGGCATGCTGAAGCGCCTCGCGCGGGATACCGCTGATCCCATGGGTGGATGGTTCAGGAGCCTTTTCCATCGCCTGGGCCACACCCGGTCCAGCCGTCACCACCGAAGGATCCAACTCGTCAGAACCGAGATGGCGGCCCTCCGCCGGCAGCTGGCCACCACCATGGAACTCGTGGCCAACACCGAGGCGAAGCGGGTCTCCGCCCTGCCCCCGCGCACTCCGCTACGGGAGACCGAGTTCAAGGTCTATTCCCAGTTCGGGGATGACGGCATCATCCAGTACCTCATCACCCACCTCCCCGCAGTCCCTTGTTTTGTGGAATTCGGCGTAGAGGACTACACCGAGGCCAACACACGCTTCCTCCTGATCCACAATCAATGGCGGGGTCTCATCCTGGATGGCCGCCCCGACCTGGATGCCGTGGTGGCTGCCCAGGGCCTCCCGATGCTCTATGACCTTGAGGTCCGGAGCGCCTTCATCACCGCCGAGAACATCAACGACCTGATCCAAGGTGCCGGTATCTCCGGCGAGATCGGCCTCCTGAGCGTTGATATTGATGGCAACGACTACTGGGTCTGGAAGGCGATCACCTGCATCCAGCCCCAGATCGTCGTGGTCGAATACAACGCCGTATTCGGATCCAAGCGGTCCGTCACCATTCCCTACGAGCCGTCCTTTACACGCCAGCAGGCCCATCATTCCTGGCTCTACTTCGGTGCCTCCCTCCGTGCCCTTTGCAACCTGGGCGAGGAAAAGGGGTACGCCTTCGTGGGTTGCAACGGGGCTGGCAACAACGCCTACTTCGTCCGCAAGGACCTGGCGGCTTCCTTCCTGAGTCTGTCCCCGGAGATAGGTTTCCAGGACAGCCGCTTCCGCGAATCGCGAGACGAACAGGGCCGCATGAACCGGCTGAGCGGGCTCGCCCGGTTGGAGGCCATCGCTGACCTTCCAGTGGTGGATCTGGAATCCGGCCAGACCATTGCCCTGCGGGATGTGCAATCTCCATGAATCTTCGAACCTCGATCCTGCTCCTTACCATTCCCCTGTTCGCCCAGGCACCTCATTTCTCGGTCCGGGATGCCATCCAGGCCGAATGGACGCGGCAACCGCTGACCTTCACCGAAGCTCAGAAGTCCACCCTGATGGCGGAGGACCGCGCCCGCCTGGAGCGGACCCTGCAGCGGATCGGCGCTCCGGGCGCTCCCCCCCTGTTGCCCCTGGAGCTAGAAAAGCCCACGCTGAGCGCCTGGGAGGCCAAGGCGAAAACCGCCCGCACGCCCCAGGAGCGTTTCACGGCGTTGTTCTTCTTGAATCGCCTGAAGAGCCCGAAGGCCCTCGCAGCGCTGGAGGGTCTCGCTCCCGAGGATGTCGCCACCTGGCCGAAACATCTACATCTCGAGGCGTCCATCGCGACGGCTCGCCTCAATGGCTCGGAGGTACCCCCTGCCCTTCAGGCCTTCCTGGATGCCCGGCAAAAAGCCGGCAAGGTGGATCCCGTGCGAGCCCAGGCCGCACGGCTGCGGCTCGTGTTGGCAGGAAAAGAAAAGGAGCTATTGCCCCTGGTGCCTGCCACGCCGGGGAGCTTGTTGGCATTGATGGATGCTTGGAACCCAGAGCCTTGGTTGAAGAGAGAACCGGCTCATATCCGGTTGGGGCGGGCAGTTGCCGCCCTTGAGACCCCACTTGGAAAAGCGAAGGCCACGCCGTCTGTCGACCTGGGTTCCCTCGGGATCCGGGTCACCCATCGGTTAACGACGCCTGAGACCTGGGCCCTTTGGAGCAGGATCTGCGATGGTCTTCCGGATGATCGGCCGTGGCCCGGCCATCTAAGGCCCGGCGCTGCCCTTCGAGCGCCAAGAACCATCTCAGTGCATCAATTCGCCAAAGACCCGCTGATGCAAGTATCCGATCCGGCTGTTCGGGAAGCCTTTCTTTCCCGATTGTGTGCCGTGAAAGATGACATCCGCGCCGCAACCCTTCTCCCTGCCCTGCGAAAGGTCTCTGCCGCCCACGCCGATCGTCTTCGAGACAGACTCCTCGTGAAAGAGAATCCTGTCGCCCGCGCCGCCGCCATCGAGGATTTCCAGGCCGTTCCCGCTGACCTCGACCTGCTCACCAAGCGAACGTGGAATGACACCCAATTCGAATCGCAGCAGGCCCTCATCCAGAGCTATGCCCGGTGGAAGCTGGCACCGGAGGAGCAGAAGGCCCAATTGCTGCCCTGGTTGCAACACCCGGACTGGGCCTGCCGCTGGGAGGCCACTCAGGCCCTGCGGTCGCTGGATCCCGCGACACCCTGGCCTGCCGCACCAAAACCCACACCGACGGACAAAGCGATCTTGAAGGAAGCTACCCGCCTGGCGGAGCGCGGCAAGCCAGTCCGGCTTCGCATCACCTTCGCGGGCAAGCGCGTCGTCACGTTGAAACTTGATCCCACACTGGCCCCCATGAATGTCGCCAACCTGGTGCTGCTGGCCCGGAAGGGCTACTTCGATGGCCGTCTGGTGCCCCGCGTGGTGCCGGACTTCGTGGTGCAGATGGGATCGCCCTACGACACCATGGATGGCGGACCGGGCTACACGGTGCGCTGCGAGAACAGCCTGACCTGGTACGGCCCGGGAAGTGTGGGCATGGCACTGTCGGGCAAGGACACGGGCGGCAGCCAGTTCTTCATCACCACCAACGCCACGCCGCACCTCACCGGCAGATACACCCGCCTGGGCGAAGTGGAAGATCTGGACCGAGCACTGAAGGTCCTCGATGACCTGGAACTGGGCGCAAAGGTTCTGTCCGTCCGAGTATTGGAGTTTTGATGCGGATGTGCTCGACACGCTGGATGGCCCTCGGCTTTGCCCTGGGATCGCGGGCCTGGGCCCAGGCCCCCGTCCTCCAGGACGGTGCCTCGGCGCTTCGTGATGCCCGGCTGGCCTGGACCTTGGGAGATCCCGCACCTGTGACCCTGCGGATCCCATCCCTTGAAGTGGGACTAGGAGGCGCCGGGTCAGAAGGAACCTACACGCCACTCATTGGTGGCGAGGGCTTCGGCCACGGCATGCAGGGATGGGGGATCGGCCTCCAGGGGGCCTATTTCCACGGCGGCTGGTCCCTGTCCGGCACAGCCGTGGCCTTCCGGGATGGAGAGATCACCAGAGGGAGTCTGCAACGGGGCACCCTCGCCTACCAGACTCAAGGCGGATGGCGATTCGCCCTGGAACAAACCCCCTTCCAGTGGGGGTTCGGACCCAACGGTGGCTACCTGATGGGGGATAGCGCCAGGCCCTTTCCCAGGGTGTCTGTCAGCACCCCAGAGGCGGCCCTCCACCTCTGGCACGTGCCCCTCGGACGCTGGTCCGCAGCCTTTTTCTACGGCCGCCTGGAATGGAACCGCGAGATCCCCGAGTGGATCAGCAATCGATTGACCCAACTCTCGGCCCGGGACTCCTACGGCGACATCCGCCGCCCAGACCTCTCTGGAGCCCGATTCACAGGCCGCTTCGGGCCTCACGTGGAGTTGAACCTCGCCGGCGTGTCCATGTGGGGTGGAGTGGATCCCCAGGGCCGCAACCGCCAGCGGGGCTATACCTGGGAGGACTACCTCCTGGGTTTCGTCGGCGCCGAGAACATCGGCCGTTCCGAGGCCAGTGGTGGCCAGGGCAACTTCGACCTCAGCAACTTCAAGCAGATCTCCATGGGCCATGCCCTGGCCGAGGCTCGCGTGCGGATTCCCGCCCTTGCGAATCTCCTCGGTGCCAAGGGCGCCTCGGTCTACCTGAGCCGGGGGTCGAAGAACGTCAACTGGCAGTGGAAAGACTTCCTGCGCCATCCCGGCGCGGCCATCCGTCGCGACCTGAGCAAGGACTGGGAACTCATCAAACGGGGCCGCATCCAGGGCGGCGACTACATGGATAGCATCTGGGGCCGGGGCACCCGGGAAGCGGTACCCACCCTGGAACACGCCAACGACATGATCGGCCTCCAGCTCGTCTATGAAGCCTGGGACCTCGCCCTGGATTACGCCGACACCGTGAACATCCCGGCGGACGGAGGGGGCTACCGGGTCTACTCGCACAGCACCTACCTGGCCGGACTGTCCCGGTATGGCGATCCCCTGGGCCTCCCTTTCGGAGGGGATACCTTGACGCGCACCCTGGATCTGGGTTTCCCCCTGCCCGGCGAGGGGAAGGGCCGCTTGAAGGTCGTGCGGGGAACCCGCGTCTTCCGAGACAACCTGGCTCTCTGGACCTCAGCACACCCAGGCGAGAACCCGCAGCTGAACCCCTTCTGGTTCCTCCAGGCAGACGCGCATTGGCGAACCCCTTACGGGCGTGTCGGGGCGTCCATTGCCTCGGAACGGGAAAGGAATCCCCAGTTCGTCAGCGGCACCGCACCCCGCTGGGGCTGGGCCTTCAGCGTCTTCCAGTCGTTCCGGGTCTTCTGATGGGGGGCACTGCAGCCCCTGCGTTATCCTGGATACCTCCCACGAGGTCCGCATGGCGTTGTCCCGCGATCAACTCGTCCGCCGCGCGGCGCAGGAGCTGCGTGATGGCACCTATGTGAACCTGGGCATCGGCATCCCCACCCTCATTACCAACGCGATCCCCGAGGGCATGGACGTCATCCTCCAGAGCGAGAACGGCCTGCTGGGCATCGGCCCCTTCCCCACACCTGACGAGGTGGACGCGGATCTCATCAACGCAGGCAAGCAGACCGTCACGGCCGCGCCAGGCGCCAGCTACTTCAGCAGCGCCGACAGCTTCGCCATGATCCGCGGCGGCAAGATCGATCTCAGCATCCTCGGCGCCATGCAGGTGGATATGGAAGGCAACCTCGCCAACTGGATGATCCCCGGCAAGATGGTCAAGGGCATGGGCGGGGCCATGGATCTCGTCGCCACCGCGAAACGCGTGGTGGTGGTGATGGACCACACCAACAAGGACGGTGAATTCAAGATCCTCCGCAAGTGCAACCTGCCCCTCACGGGCCAGCGTTGCGTGCATCGCATCATCACGGACCTTGCCGTTATCGACGTGGTGCCCGGGCGCGAGGGACTGCGGCTGGTAGAGGTGGCGCCGGGCGTCACCCGCGAGGAAGTTCAGGCCCGGACCGAACCGCCGCTGGTGATGGATGGTGTCACTGAAATGACTGGTATCTGAGGTGCTCATGCTGATCCGTACCCTTTCCGCAACCTCCCTCCTGCTGGCCTTCGCCTGCACTGCCCCGGGGAATGCCGTGCCCACCAAACCCGCCGAGCCCTTCAGGCCCACCCTGAGCCTGCGTCCCGTGGCCGTCAGCTTGGCCAAGGGAGCCACCCAGGTTTTCCAGGCAGAGATCAACTATCCCGAAGGCATGCGCTACATGAAGCAGCCGGTGGCCTGGAGCGTGGTGGAAGCCGAAGGCGGCGCCATCACCGGCGCGGGCCTCTACACGGCCCCCGCCGCTGCCGGGGTCTTTCATGTAAAGGTCGTCCGGGAGGATTTCCCGGAGGTTTCAGCCACGGCGACCGTCACGGTGAAGTGATGGATCTGTATGGCGCGCTGCGCCCGCTGATCTTTCGCCTGGATCCTGAGACCGCCCATAACCTGGCCTTCTGGTTGGGGGAGCGGGCGTGTTCCTGGCCATGGCTGCCGACGCCGGAACATCCGGCGGCCCTGCACCGGACCACCTTCGGCCTGACCTTCCCCACCCCCCTGGGCCTGGCTGCCGGCCTGGACAAGGGCGCCACCCTGCTGCCCCTCTGGAAGGCCCTGGGGTTCGGCCACGTGGAGATCGGCACAGTCACGCCGCGACCCCAGCCCGGCAACCCGAAGCCGCGCCTGTTCCGCTTTCCCGAGGCAGGCCTGATCCTCAACCGCATGGGGTTCAACAGCGAAGGCGCCGACGTGGTGGCCACCCGCCTGCGCACGCGCCCCGCGGGGCTCATCGTGGGCGGCAACCTCGGCAAGAACAAGGAGACACCCGAGAGGCTGGCCCTGGACGACTACCGCGCCGCCTACCGGCTCATCGCGCCGCAGGTGGACTACATCGCCCTCAACGTGAGCAGCCCCAACACGCCCGGCCTGCGAAACCTGCAGGCACCCGAGGCCCTGAAGCCCCTGCTCGAAGGGATGCTGGATCTCCGCAAGGACATGGGCCTGGAACACCAGCCCCTACTGCTCAAGCTCGCACCGGACCTGGCCCCGGAGGACCTCGACGCCATCGTGGAAGTGGCGGTGGCCTCTGGCATCACTGGGCTCATCGCCACCAACACCACCCTCGATCGCGGGGTGGTGGCGGAGCCTCTGCGCACCCGGGTGGAAGCCAAGGGCGCAGGCGGCCTCAGCGGCTTACCCCTCAAGGCCAAGGCGCGTGCGGTCCGCCAGCGCCTCCTCGGCGCCTTGCGCGGGCGGCTGCCTCTGGTGGCCTGCGGCGGCCTGGGCTCGGCGGAGGACGTACGGGAGGCCCTCGACGACGGCGCGGCCCTGGCCCAGATCTACAGCGCATTGATCTTCGAAGGACCAGCGCTGGTGAGTCGCATCAATCGCGCCGGTTGAAGGCGCACCCTTCACCGGCTGCCGGTCCCCAACCGCAGGGCCCGTCCGCGCCTCCGGGTGAACCGAGACCTGTGTCTATACTGACTTTCATGGGTTCCTCACACGAAGATTCCGACCCCACCCGCCCAGGATTGACGCTAGGGGTGGTGGCGGGCCTGGCGGCCCTGACTGGGTTCGCGATGCAAACTTGGCTCTCGGGACGCCCGCGGGTCCTGGCCATCCTGGTGGGGACGCTCCTTCTGACCTCCGCGGCCCTGCTCGCTTCGGCACGGCGCGCGTGGAGACCCGGCCCTGAGGCGATGGGCTGGAAACTTTTGTCACTCTCGCTGTTCATCGCCGTCCTCATCCAAGCCACGCGCATCCCCACCTTCCTCGGATACCCCTTACCCACCTTGATCGTAGAGGCCACCATCGTCCTCCCGGCTCTGGGTTCTTGCATCCAGATCGGGGCCCTGCTTGTCTGGCACCTCGCTCCCCGCACGCGGTTCGACCGCATCCGCCATGGCCTGGACGGCCTCCTGTTCGCCCTCGCCGTGTTCTTCATCCTCTGGGGCCTGGTGCTGGGCCCGGTATTCCTCAGCGACCGTTTCCCCCTCGGAGATCGCCTGCTGTGGTTGGCGACCTTCCTGATCTACGATCTGCTGCTGGGCCTGGCGGTCTACCTGGGGCTTCCCGAGCCCTCCCGCTTTCGCGGGCCCTTGGGGTGGCTCGCAGGCGCGTTCCTGCTTGCGAGCATGTATAACTTCAATTGGCTGCTGGGCGCTCTTTCAGGCAAACCCCTCTTCGAATTTCCCGGAGGGCCGCCCCTGATCTTTATCATCCCCTTGGCCTACCTTGGAGCGGCTCTTTCGCCTCGCCCGGTGGGGTCCACCACCCCCACTGGCGGGCAAACGCGCATCGTCCACGTCCTCCCCTACCTCCCCGTGCTGGGGGGCATGGTGCTGGGCATGTGGCTGTTGGTGGCGGGCTCTTCCGGGTCCGGGAACAGCCTCGTTCTCGTGTGGCTGGCTCTGAGCCTGGTCGTCGTGTTGCTGGCCCGCCAGTATCTGGCGCTTCGGGATTATTCGGTCCTTTCCCGGCATCTGGAGTCCCGCGTGGCCGAACGCACCGCGGCCCTGGAAAGGGCCCAGGCCATGCTTTTGCGCACGGAGCGCATGAACGCGCTGGCCTCGCTGGGCGCAGGTCTCGCCCATGACATGAACAACCTGTTGAGCGCGATCCAGAGCCGGGCGGAACTCGTGATCCTGGATCTGGATGAAGGCAGGCTTCCGAACCGCGAAGACATGGTCCGGGTCCAGGGCGCCACGCAGCATGTGGCTTCCTTGAGCAATCGTTTGATGGCCCTGGGCCGCCAGAACTCCGAGATCCCGCAGGTCATGGATCTGAATGACGAGCTTAAAGCGATCCAACCCCTGCTCCAGATGCTGCTGCCCCGGAACCAGACACTCTGGGTGGAGCACGTGGCCGGACCGGTACCCTTCATGGGCACCCGCGGCATGCTGGAACAGATCCTTGTGAACCTGGTCAGCAACGCCCGGGACGCCATGCCGTCCGGAGGAACCATTACCCTCCGGGCCCGGTCCCCATACTTCGATGAGCCTGCCATGGGGCCTCTCCTCGAGGTCCAGGACACCGGCGGCGGGATTCCCGAAAGCCTTCTCGATCAGGTATTCCAGCCCTTCTTCACCACGAAGGCCTCTGGCACAGGAACCGGGCTCGGCCTGGTCTCCGTGAAGTCGCTGCTGGAGAACGCGGGCGGGTCCATTGCCTTTACCACCCAAGTCGGACTGGGTACGACCTTCCAGGTCCGCCTTCCCCGACTGCCCGAAGGCCCCTGACCCCGCCAGACGCTGGTGCCACCAGGTCAGGATCTGCCAGGGGTTTCAGGCAGGGTTCGGAACCGCATCGAGGCAGCGCTACACTGGAGGGCCGAGGTATCGATGTTGTCACTTCATTCGAGGATTCGCGACCCACGCCTGCTGCCCCTGGCGGACAAGGTGCTGCGGGGCGAGCGCCTGACCTTCGACGATGGCCTGCTGCTCTACGCGACACCGGATCTCACCGGCGTGGGCGCCATGGCTCATCACGTCAGACTGCAGAAGCACGGCCGGGCCGCCTACTACGTGGTGAGCCGCCGCTTGTCGTATACCAACGTCTGTTACACCCACTGCCAGTTCTGCGCCTTCCAGGCCAAACCCGGCGACCCACGGGCCTACGCCCTTTCCGCAGAGGACATCATCCAGGAGCTGGAGAAGCCCGAGAACACGGGCGTCCGTGAGCTGCACATGACCTCGGGGCACAACCCGAAGCTGAAGATCGACTACTTCGAGGATCTGTTCGGGAAAATCAAGGCGCGGTTCCCCTCCATCCACCTCAAGGTCTTCACCATGATCGAGATGGACTACTACGCCCGCATTTCAGGCCTGTCCACCGACGCCTTCCTGGATCGCTGCATGGCCGCGGGCCTGGAAAGCTGCCCCGGCGGCGGCGCGGAAATCTTCGACGAGGAACTCCGCAAGAAGATCTGCATCGGCAAGAAGGACGCCCAAGTCTGGCTCGACACCGCCGAGCTCTGCCACCGCAAGGGGCTGCCCACCAACTGCACCATGCTCTATGGCCACATCGAGGAAGCCAAGCACCGGGTGGACCACCTGCTGCGCCTGCGCGACCTGCAGGACCGCTCGCTGGCCGCGGGCTATACGGGCTTCCTCGCCTACATTCCTCTGGCCTATCAGAACGAGGACAACGAGCTGAGCGCCACCCACGTGATCCACGAAACCACGGGCACCCAGGATCTCCGCGAGATCGCCGTGGCCCGGTTGCTGCTCGACAACATTCCTCACATCAAGGCCTACTGGGTGATGATCTCCCCGGGCCTGGCCCAGGCGGGCCTCAGCTACGGCGCCGATGACCTGGACGGAACGGTCATCGCCGAGGAGATCGCCCACCTGGCAGGCGCCAAGAGCCCCCAAGGGCTCCAGCAAGGCGAACTGGTACGCCTCATCCGCGAGGCCGGTTTCGAGGCCCTGGAACGGGACAATCTCTACAATGTGTACGCCAACGCCTAGCAATTCGAAAAGAAATGCTTTAACAGCCAAGACGCCAAGCACGCCAAGAAAAGAAACAGAAGCCCGCTATTGCAGTTCTTGGCGCCTTGGCGGTGATCTTTTAATCCACTTTCCGTTTCTCGTAGACCTTCGTGGGATCCAGCGTGAAGGTGTAGCGGCTGTTCCACAGGCGATCGAAGATCCCAGCGGCTTGGCCCGCCATGGACGAGTCCCGGAAGATCAGCTCGATGTTCCGGGACTCGGTGAAGTAGCCCTCCTCCCAGTTGCTGGTGCCCAAGGCCAGATGCGTCTCGTCCACCACCAGGTATTTGCTGTGGATGGTGCGCGCAAAAGGTATGTGCCCCTCCTTGGCCTCGGGGATGGAGGCCACCTTCACCTCCAGGTTTGGAATTAGCGTGAGAGCCTTCAGGTGCGGGAGGCCCCGGCCCCCCAGCACCCAATCCGATACCAGGAGGCGGACCTTCACGCCTCGGACGGCGGCGGCGCGGAGGGCGTTGTCCAGCACCGGCCAGTAGTGATCCTGTCCCGAGATGGGCGAATAGACCAGCAGCTGCACCCGCACGGTCTGCTTCGCTTGCTCCAGCAAGTCCACCAGCGCCGCGATGGCCGGCCGGATATCCTTCGGCGTCAGGAAGGGCGGACTGGCCACCAGCTCCACCTGGGAACGCGCGGACATCGGCGGCTGCGCAGGAAAATCAGGAAGTTTCCCCCCCTCGGCGAAGCGCCAATCGATGGCAAAGAGCTCTGACAGCCGCAACACGATGCGCGGATCGGAAGTCTGCACGCCCAGTTCGTGAATCTGCTCCAGGGCCCGCCAGTCGAAGTTCTGGCTTCCCAGGAAGGCCTCTTGGCCGTCCACCACGAAATACTTGGCGTGGAGGATGCCCCTGGAGACGCCGGTCAGATCGAAGCTGCGCACCTCGGCACCGGGAATGCGACGGATCCGGCCCACGGAGGCGGGGTCCTGGCCCAGCATCTTCGACGAGAGCAGGAAGCGCACCTTCACGCCTCGAGCACCGGCCTTTTCCAGCTCGGCCAGCACAGGTTCCAGGGCGCTCCCGGCACGGCTGGTGACATAGAACTCGGCGGCCTCTACGCTCGTCTTCGCCCGGTGGATCATGTCCACCCACACATCCTTGGCGAAGGGCAGCGCTGGATCCGCCAGATCCGTCTCCACCGGGATGGACTGCACCAGTCGGGTGGCTGGCACCTGACGCTGGCTCCCGGACTGCGCCCGCGCGGGCTGGGGGACGACCAGAGACAGGGCGGCGGCGAGGATGAGGACGAGGGAACGAACAGTCATGGCGTCACTCCAGGGTTGAGGATACCCCGTTGACGGGAACGCTCCTGCCCTGCTGATGTGAAGACGTGGCTACAAAACCTGAATTCCGGACTCACATGAAGGCTCGCAGGGACCACCTCCCGGCGGACGCCCGCGCGGCATGGTCCGCAGCCATCGCAGGCCACCTTGATCGCCTTGGCCAGAGCCGGCGCCTCACCCGCTTCGGGGCCTTCTGGCCCTTCGGTTCCGAGATCGACCTGCGCCCCGCCGTCGCCGCTCACCCGGACTGGCTCTGGTTCTTCCCCAGAGTGGTCTCCACCCAGCCTCCGCGTCTCGCCTGGGGCACGGAACCACTGGAGAAAGGCCCCTGGGGTCTCATGGAACCCACCCTGGCCCAGCACTTCCTACCGCCGGTGCAGTTGCTCCTGGTGCCCGGGCTGGCCTTCAACGACCAGGGTCACCGCCTCGGCTATGGGCGAGGGTTCTACGACGCCCTGTTGGTGAACCTGCCCGAGGGGGTGCTTACCGTCGGCGTGGGTTTCGAGGCCCAGATGCACCTCCCCGTCCCCGTGGAACCTCACGATTGGCCCGTCCAGGCCCTCTTGAGCGAGCGCGGCCTCCACCTGCTGACCGCTGACGGCTGATCGCTGCAAGCCTCATCCCAACCGCAGGATGCTTGAACCGTCCGCGTAGTCCTCCGTGGGGGTTTCCCGCATCTTCTGGAGCACCTGCACCAGGGCCCGGATGCGGTCCACCATCTCCCCGATCTTCGCGAGCTTGACCTCTTCGGGGTATTTCCGCTGCAGCATCTCCACCTGCATAGAGATGATCGCCAGCGGGTTGTTGATCTCGTGCTTCAGGGTGCCTGCCATCTGCCGGAAGGATTCCAGCCGTTCGGCGGCGAGGGCGCGCTGCTGCAGTTCGGTGTGCCCACGCAGCACCTGGAGACGGTGGTGGAGCGCCTCCCAGCGGAAACCCTCCGCCAGCCAGTCCGTCGCACCGGCCTCG
Organism: Geothrix sp.; assembly: GCA_030824075.1. Lineage (GTDB taxonomy): Bacteria > Acidobacteriota > Holophagae > Holophagales > Holophagaceae > Geothrix. The sequence goes on along the minus strand of JAVBYJ010000074.1, from coordinate 20,512 downwards.
ATGAGCCGAGGCGTATCGTCCTCAGTGCAGCGAATCACCAGGATCGGCGTCGTGGCGAACGAGGGATGGTGGCGGTAGGCGCGGATGCAACCCTCTAGGTCCCGGGTGCCTTGGGCATCCACCACGAGGAAGCGGAACTTGGGCAGCGGCGGTGGTGGCGGCCCCTGCTCCAGCGGGTGAAGCCACAGATCCCCGGCCTCAGCCACGGTCTGGAAGAGGCCCAGCAGATTCAGATCCTCGCTCACCAGGCCCAGCAGGGGCCGGTCGGGCTCTTCAGGCATGGCATCCGGACCTTCCGGAAGGAAAAGGTCCAGAGCCTGGTCGGCCCAGTGCCATCGCACTCCGGCGTCCTGCAGCATCCGTTGGGTCCAAGGATCGGGTAAGGGGCCATGCAATCCGGCCGGAAGGCTCAACCGAAGAATTCGGAAACCCCGCTCCTGATCCCAGCGGGTGGAGACCGTGCCCCCTTCGGCCAGTTGCATGAGCATGGGCTCCACCAAACCGGCGAGGGCGACCACCAAGGGGCCGCCGGTCATCCAGACTGAAGCAACTGGGGCCTCTCCCGCGCACAAGCGGGCCTTTCGCAGGTGAAGCAGCGCCTCCCAGCGCCGGACGAAGTCCTCCTGGAGGGCGGCCACCGGAAGTGGATGACCCACCAGGGGCGCTTCCCCTCCCAGCCCCTCCCTGCTGCCGTGATCGAGCAGCGCCGCCAGTTGTTCAATCTGGGAGCGGATGGCCTCTCCCGCGCGGTCCGGGAGGTTCTCCGCCCAGCTGTGCACGCGTCTGAGCGGAGCAGCCATGGCAGAAAGCAGTTCGCCGTGGCGATCAGCCTCGCGCTGGCGCTCCGTGCGCAACCTCAAGAGTTCGCCCTGTTGTTCTGCCTGGCCGAGGGCCCGCCGGTTGAGCATGGCCTGACGAAGGGCCATGGACCCGAGCCGAACAAAGGTCTGGAAGATGGCCAAGTCGAAGCGGCTGAAGGGGCGCCCTTCTGATTCCCGGTCCAGGTAGAGGGCGCCAAGGATCTCCCCTTCATCCTCCATGGGGGCACAAAGCAGGGATCCCCGATGCAGTTCCACCAGGCTCATGCCCCCAAACCGCGGATCCGCGAGTGGCTGGTTGGACAACACCGCAGTGCGCTCCCGCGCCACATAGTCGAGGACGGAACGGGAGAGACCGATCCCCTCCTGCACATCGCCCACGCGATGTGCCGTGCGCCATTCCCCTTCCTTTTGCTTCATGACGAGAAAGCCACGGTCGCCGCCCAGGAGACGCAACGATTCCTCAAGGAGTCCCTTCACCATGGCGTCGGAATCGGCCTGTCTCAGGAGCTTTTCCGTGGATCGATGGAGCAGCTCGATGCCCCGGATCAGCACCATCGCCTGGGCCGGTTCGGGTCGGACCTCGTGAAACAGGTCGCCTACCCTTTCCACGAAGACCTGGTTGTCCAGGCCCGGGAAGCCATCCGTGAAGGTCAGGTGCCACCCCCCCACATCGAGGTCATCCCCGTCCTGGAGCGCATTGCCCTGGGGGTGATTAAGGGGCAGGCCGTTCAACTGGGTGCCATTCACTGAATCCAGATCCTTCACCCACCAGATTCCGCCGATGCAATCGATGGCGGCATGGACCCTGGAGAGCCCGGCCAGATTCGGTTGGGCCAGAGCACACGCCAGCGGATCCCTGCCCACCTGGCATGCCTCGTGGACGGCATGCCGCATGAGCTGACTTCCCTCCAGCCAGGACAGGTAGGGCATCGGACCTCCACACCGAATGTTTCGGGTGGATCCGCCCCCATCCTAAATCAAGCGGGCAAAGGATACCTTGTGTCGCGGGTCCGGCTGGCCCGGAAGAAGAGCATGGTGTGGCCGATGGTCCAGACATGCTCCAGGGCGGGGACCGACGCGCACAGGGCCTTGGCGGCGGTGTCCTCGTCCTCAAAGCTGTTGGGATTGATCTTGACCTTCACAAGTTCGAGGCTGTCCACCATCACATCGAGCTCCGCAGCCTGGGCGGGTGTCACGCCCCCCTTCCCCACGTGCATGACGGGCTTGAGCTTGTGGGCCTGGGCCTTGAGGTACTGGCGTTGTTTTGGGGTGAGCATCGGGTCTCCGGATCTGAACAGTCTATCCTCGTTGGCGAGGTGTTCCATGATCCGCCCCCTGCTGCTTGCCCTCGCCGCCCTGGCCTGCCTGGCCGCCCCGCCCCGCACCCTGCGCGTGGATTATGGTCATACGGGGGATGCCACCTCCGAACGCTTCGGCGTGGATCGGGTGGTGCTGGAACCCCTGCCCTGGCCCGGCAATCCCGCCAAGGCTGTGGATACCAGCAACCTTGGAAAGTACAGCTTCGACGTAACCGACAAGGCCACCGGGAAGCTCTTTTACTCCCGTGGCTTCGCCAGCATCTATGGCGAGTGGGAAACCACAGACGAGGCCAAGGCCCTGAGTCGCACCTTCTCCGAATCCCTCCGCTTCCCCCAGCCCGACGCGCCCGTGCGCATCCAGTTGAAGAAGCGCGATGCCCAGAACGCCTTCAAGACCCTCTGGACCTTCGACCTCGATCCCAAGGACCCCCTCATCGAGCGGACCCCGGCCCCGGAGGCCGGCGGCCTCATCGCCCTGCAGAAGGCCGGGGACCCCGCCGACAAGGTGGATTTTCTCATCCTGGGGGACGGCTACACGACCGCTGAACGCGGCACTTTCGAGGCGCAGGCCCGCAAGGTCATGGACCTTCTCTTCGTACAATCCCCCTTCAAGGAACACCGCAAGGATTTCAACGTGTGGGCCCTCTGCCCGCCCGCCAAGGAAAGCGGTATTTCCAGGCCCTCCACGGGGGTGCATAAGCGCACGCCTCTGGGCACCACGTACGACGCCTTTGGCAGTGAGCGCTATGTGCTCACGTACGACAACCGCGCCTTCCGCGACATCGCCGCCCAGGCGCCCTACGAGTTCGTGGAGATCCTGGTGAACGCCGAGACCTACGGCGGTGGCGGCATCCACAACCTCTACAGCACAGCTTCCGCCGGCAACAGCACCATCGGCTACCTCTTCGTCCACGAGTTCGGCCACCACTTTGCCGGGCTGGCCGACGAGTACTACACGTCCGACGTGGCCGTCACCAACAGCCCCACGCGCCCCGAACCCTGGGAACCCAATGTCACAGCGGATCCCAAACACCCCAAGTGGCAGGCCCTGCTGACCCCCGGCACGCCTCTGCCCACGCCCTGGAAGAAAGACGAATTCGAAGCCCACAGCCACGCCTACCAGAAGGAGCGCCGCGCCATCCGCGCCGCCAACAAGCCCGAAGCCGACATGGACGCCCTCTTCGCCCGGGAGAAGGTCTTCGAGACGAAGCTGCTCGGCACCGACACCCACAGCGGCAAGGTCGGCGCCTTCGAAGGTGCCAACTACGAAGCCAAGGGCTACTTCCGCAGCCAGGAAGACTGCCTCATGTTCACGCGTGATGACGCGGGTTTTTGCGCCGCCTGCAGGGCTGCCATTGAACGCGTGATCGGGCAGTACGTGAAGTAAACAGGGGCCTCGACAACCAGAGCTCAACGCCCCCGCGATCAGGTTTCGTTCGGTTCAGCCTCAACCTGCCCCCTGGGCAGCAGGTCCAAAGGGTTTCCTGGTTCTTGCACCAAGGCTTCCTGGAAGGAGACCTCCTCATGGCCCGCCCCTCGTCTGTGAATCGAATCCATCCATCCTTGCCGCTGAACCTGATCCTCACCCTGGCATGCACGGCCCTTTCAGTCCCCGCCCTGGCCCGGGACCAGGAAGGCGTCCCTGCCACGCAAGGCCAGGCTCTACCTGAGACCTCCGTCGACTCCGTCATGGCCCGGCTCTCGGCGAAGCTCAACCTGACCAGCGATCAGAAGGCGCAGATCACGCCCATAGTGGCCACCCGGCAGCGCCAGATGGCCGAGCTGAAGGCGGACACCTCCATGCATCGCTTTTCGAAGATGCGGAAAATGAAGGACATCCTTCAGAAGAGTGATCAAAAAATAAATGCGATCCTGGACGACCAGCAGAGAAAGCAATACGAGCAGATGGAACAGCAGCTGCGGCAAGAGCTCAAGCAGCGCAGGCAGCGCGGGGGGGCCTGAACGCGGTTCTGTCGCGTCATTCCGCCGCATCCGCTCGGTATGCCTACGGCATACGCGAGACCTCCCGCGTCAGGTCACGGAGGTCAATCGTTCCCGTCGGGCACGTAGAATTCTGTCGCGTAATTCCGCCGCATCCTCAAACTTCATCTGGGAAGCCAGTTCCTTCATGCGCTTTTCAAGCTTGGCCACCTCGCGTTCGAAGGCTTTGTCCTCCAGGTAGAGCAGGGGCTCCTCTGCAGCCCGCTCCTCCTTCGTGACGTTGATGAACTCCCGGGCCAGGGCCTCGCCCATGACATCGTCCAGGTTGCGCTTCACGGTGGCGGGTGTGATGCCATGCGCGGCGTTATGCGCCAGCTGCTTGTTGCGCCGCCGCTCCGTCTCGCCGATGGCCTGCTTCATGGAGCCCGTCATGACGTCGGCGTAGAGGATGGCCTTGCCATTCACGTGCCGGGCCGCCCGGCCGATGGTCTGGATGAGGCTGCGGTTGTTGCGGAGGAACCCCTCCTTGTCCGCGTCCAGGATGGCCACCAGGCTCACCTCCGGCAGATCCAGGCCTTCCCGCAGCAGGTTGATGCCGACGAGCACGTCGAACACACCTCGGCGGAGATTCTTGAGGAGCTCCACACGCTCCAGGGTGTCAATCTCGCTGTGCAGGTACTCGGCCTTGACGCCCAGCTCCTGGTAATAGGCCGTGAGCTGCTCCGCCAGTTTCTTGGTGAGCACCGTCACCAGCACCCGTTCATCCTTGGCCACGACCTTACGGATCTCCTCCAGCAGGTCGTCCACTTGGGTCCCCACGGGACGAACTTCCACGATGGGATCCACCAGGCCCGTGGGTCGCACCACCTGCTCCACGAAGGCGCCACCGCTTTGCCTCAGCTCATAGTCGCCTGGGGTGGCTGAAACGTACACGACCTGTTTCACTCTGCTCTCAAATTCTTCGAATTTGAGAGGACGGTTGTCCAGGGCCGAGGGCAGCCGAAAGCCATAGTCCACGAGCGTGGTCTTCCGGGAGCGGTCGCCGTTGTACATGCCGTGCAGCTGGCCCGTGGCCACGTGGCTTTCATCCATGAGGACGATGAAGTCCTCTGGAAAGTAGTCCAGCAGCGTGTGGGGCGGCTGGCCCGGCTGGCGGCCATCCAGGAAGCGGCTGTAATTCTCGATGCCGCTGCAGTGACCCATCTCCTTCATCATCTCCACGTCATAGATGACGCGCTGATGGAGCCGCTGCAGCTCGACGATCTTGCCCGCGGCCCGGAACTCGTTCTCCCGTGCCTCCAGTTCCGCCTTGATGTCATGGATGGCCGTCTTGAGCTTATCTTCAGGGGTCACGTAGTGGGTCTTCGGCCAGATGGTGAGTTCGTCCAGCTTCTCGATGACCACGCCCCGCAGCGGATCGATCTTCGACAGGCGCTCCACCTCATCGCCCCACAGCTCGATGCGGTAGGCCACATCCTCGTAGGCGGGGTAAACCTCCACCACATCGCCCCGCACGCGGAAGATACCGGGCTCGAAGCTCAGGTGGTTGCGCTGGTATTGGATGGCCACAAGGTCACGCAGAAGCATGGCCCGGTCGATGCTCTGGCCGGTTTTGAGGGTCACGGACAGGTTCAGATACGAGCTGGGATCGCCCAGACCATAAATGCAACTGACGGAAGCGATCACGATGGTGTCGCGGCGCTCCAGCAGGCAGCGGGTGGCGCTGAGGCGCAACTTCTCCAGCTCCTCGTTGATCTTCGCGTCCTTGTCGATGAACAGGTCCCGCTCAGGCACGTAGGCCTCGGGCTGGTAGTAGTCGTAGTAGCTGACGAAGTACTCGACGGCGTTCTCAGGAAAGAACTGTTTGAACTCGCTGAATAGCTGGGCGGCCAGTGTCTTGTTGGGTGCGAAGATCAGCGCGGGGCGGCCCGCCAGGGCGATGGTGCTGGCCATGGTGTAGGTCTTGCCTGAGCCCGTCACCCCCAGCAGCGTCTGGCAGCGTTCACCTCGCTTGAGCCCGGCCACCAGCTGCGCAATGGCCTCCGGCTGGTCCCCGGCGGGTGAATAGGGTGCGACGAGCTTGAAGGGGATTGCCTTGGCCATATCTAAAAGAAGACCGCCAAGACGCCAAGACGCCAAGAAAAGAATTTTCAGGGGATTCTTTCTTGGCGCCTTGGCGTCTTGGCGGTGGTTTTTCCCTAGACCTTCCTGAGCACCAGGCACCCGTTGGTGCCACCGAAGCCGAAGCCATTGTTCATGACGTATTCGGAATCAAGGGTGCCCGCGACATTGGCGGTCACGTCCAGATCGCATTCGGGGTCCTGCCGATCCACATTGATGGTGGGCGGGATCTTGCCGGTCTTGGCGGCCAGCACGGCCACGATGGTCTCCAGACCGCCCGCGGCACCCAGCAGGTGCCCATGCATGGACTTGGAACTGCTGACCTTGATCCGCTTCGAATGGTCCCCAAAGACCTTTTGAATCGCCAGGCACTCGAGCTTGTCGCCCACGGGGGTGCTGGTGCCATGCATGTTCACGTAGCCCACCTGCTCAGGCGCGATATCCGCATCCTTCAGGGCCGCACGCATGACGCGCTGGCCGCCCTCGCCCTCGGGGGCGGGGGTCGTGATGTGGTTGGCATCACCGCTCATGCCATACCCCGCGACCTCAGCATAGATCTTCGCGCCGCGGGCTTTCGCCAGCTCGTACTCCTCGAGGATGACGATGCCCGCGCCCTCGCCCATGACAAAGCCATCACGATCCACGTCAAAGGGACGGGAGGCTCGTTCGGGTTCGTCGTTGCGGGTGCTGAGGGCGCGCATGGCGGCAAAGCCGCCCACACCCAGCTGATTCACCACGGAATCGCTGCCGCCGGCCATCATGCGGTCCGCATACCCAAAAGCGATGAGGCGGGATGCGTCGCCAATGGCGTGAGCGCCGGTGGCGCAGGCGGTGGCCACCGCGCTGTTCGGCCCCTGCAGGCCGTACTTGATGCTGGCCTGGCCGCTGGCCAGGTTGATGATGAGGCTGGGAATGAAGAACGGGCTGGTGCGCCGCGGGCCACGGTAGCCGTTGGCTTCGTCCCAGATGGTGCTGAGGCCGCCGATGCCGCTGCCGATGTAGACGCCGAAGATCTCCCGCTCCGCCTTGGTGAGCTGCACCTGGTCGAAGCCCGCATCCACCCAGGCCTCGTGGGCCGCGCCCAGGGCGTAGTGGATGAAGATGTCCATCTTCTTCTGTTCCTTCTTGTCGATGAACAGATCCGGGTTGAAGCCCTTCACCTGTCCAGCGATCTTGCAGGCGAAATCGGAGACATCGAACCGGTCGATGGTGCTGATGCCGCTCCTCCCGGCCAGGAGGTTGTCCCAGGTCTCGGGCACGGTGAGGCCGCAGGGATTGACGGTCCCCATGCCGGTGATGACGACGCGACGGCGCTGGACGGTCCTGCTCATGAGTTCACCTCGGGTAGGATCGGGAAAACAAACATGCCGCAGGGCCGTGGGGGGCGCTGCGGCACGTCACGATCGCGAATGGATCAAGCCTTCGCGTGCTTCTCGATGTAAGCGATCGCATCGCCCACGGTGCGGATCTTCTCCTGCTCACTCTCGGGAATCTCGAGGCTGAAGGCCTCTTCGATGGCCATGATGATCTCGACGGTATCGAGGCTGTCAGCACCGAGATCATCCACAAAGTGGCTGGACTCGGAGATGGAATCTTCGGGCTTCGCCAGCTGTTCAGCGATAATTGCAATAACCTTCTTACGCACATCAGCCATCGGGGGCTCCTCCAAACGAACCTGGAAACCCTAACACATCACCGGCCGGATTTCCAAACCCTGGGTAAAGGCCACCCTGGCATCCGCTCGGTGGCGTGCGTCTACGACCGGCTTGCGCCTCCATGCCAGACGTGCAGGATGGACCCATGCCCCGCGCGAAAACCCACGAGGAACCCGAGCATGGATGGCCCCTGGGCTGGAGGGGAAGCCTTCTGGAATTCCGCACCCACCTGGCCGTAGAGCGCGGCCTCTCCGCCCACACGACTTCCGGATACCTATCGGATCTGAACCACCTGGCCGCCTGGGCTTGCAACCAGGAGGTCCCCGCCACCGACCTGACCCGCGACCACCTCACGGTCTTTCTCGTCTCCCAGCAGTCTGAAGGGAAGGCCCCCCGCAGCCTCGCCCGGATGAGTTCCAGCCTCCGCGCCTTCCTGTCCTTCCTCCGCATGGAGGGCGGGGGGGGCGCGGGTCCAGAGGCCGTGGTGAAATCACCCCACCCGCCTCGCATCCTCCCCCGCACGCTGAGCGAAGACCAGGTGGAGGCCCTCCTCCATGCTCCGGATACCGCCACGCCGCTGGGGGTGCGCGACCGGGCCTGGCTCGAACTGACCTATGCCTCGGGCCTCCGCGTCTCGGAGCTCGCCGGCCTGCCGGCCCTTTCCGTGTTTCTTGATGAAGGTTTCCTCAAGGTGACCGGCAAGGGCCGCAAAGATCGCCTGATCCCGTTCGGATCCAGCGCGGAAACATGGATCCGTGCCTGGCTTGCCCTTCGACCCGGCTTCAAACCCACGGGCGGTGAACTCTTCGTGGGTCAGCGGGGCGACGGTCTGACCCGCCAGCATCTGTGGCGCCTGCTGAAGGGCTACGCCCGCGCGGCCGGCCTTCGCGCCGAGGCTGTCAGTCCCCATGTCCTGCGGCATGCATTCGCCACCCACCTCCTGGATCACGGCGCCGACCTCCGCGCCGTGCAGGCCATGCTCGGTCATGCCGACATCAGCACGACCCAGATCTACACCCATGTCCACCAGACCCGGCTCCGCGCCCTCTATGACCAGATGCATCCGCGAAGTGGACCGCCGACCGCCGATGGCCGATAGCCATCACACCTGCGTGAGCAGGACACCACTGAGTACCAGCACCGCCCCCACGGCGAATGCCGGTGTGACGGGCTGCCCGTAGAACATCCAGGCCAGGAAGGCGGTGGCCACGGGCTGGCCATTGGTGGCGATGGCCACGCGGCTAGGCTCCTTCATGGACAGAGCGTGAAACCAGAGCAGGTACGACACGACGCTCGTCATCAGTCCCAGGTAGATCAGGCCGACCCAGGCCATGGTCGGGACGGCTGCCACCATCAGTTTCGGCAGTCCGAAGATCCCCAGCGGCGCGAAGATCGCCAGGCCGAACAGGATCGACAGGGTGGTCGCCCGCTGCGCCCCATGCTTCTGCACCAGGGGACGGCTCATCACGGTATAGCCAGCCCAGGCGACGACCGCCACCAGCACCATCAGATCGCCGAGGATCCACTTCGGAGGGAGGGCCCCGGAACCCGCCCTGCCCGACAGCAGGACCAGCACGCCAGTGAAGGCCAGGACAAGCCCACCCAGCTTGCGCGGTCCGGGTTTCTCTTGCCCCCGCGCCCAGGCAAGCAGCAGCACGACCGTGGGTGTCAGAGCGTACAGCAGCGCCGCATGGGATGGCACGGTGAGCGCCAGCCCGCCGAGGAAGGCGATCTGATTCAGGGCCACGCCCAGGAAGCCCGCCCAGAGGTAGGCGCGCCAATCAGACTTCGCCACGGCCCACAGTTCCAGGTGGCGGATTCGCGCCAGCAGGAGGAATCCCACCCCCGCGATGAGAAACCGGAACAGGCCCAGGGCCAGCGTCGGCAAGGCGTCCGCCGCCGCCTTGCCGAGGAGGAAGGTTCCGGCCGAAATGAAGGTGTGGAGCCCCATGACAGCGGCGAATCGAAGGTTCCGTTGGCTCATGGATCCAGCATGGCCGTGACAGGCGGTGACCGTGCCATCGAATTGTGAGGTGGACCACCCGCTCAGGATTGGAGGATGATGGGCCAGGAGCCTGACACCCATGGCCGTAACAAAGACACCCCGGAAAAAGCCCATCACCGCCAGCGTGGAGGGAGCCAAACCCGCCGCCAAGGCCAAGACCGCCCCGGCGAAGAAGACTGCGGCGAAGAAACCCGAGGCCGCAGAACCCAAGGTCAAGGCCGCCCCCAAGGCGCCTTCCCTCGCCAAGGCTGCCAAAGCCATGGAGCCCGCGCCTGAAGTGGCAGCGATCCCCGCTGCCACCGAGCCGAAGGCCGTCGCGAAGAAGGCGGTCGAAGCCTCCTCCAATGCCTTGCCTCCGTTGGCGGGGACCATCCTCCGCGCCATCCAAGACGGCCAGGCCGTCGAGTTCATCTTTGCCGACGCCGAGGCCAATGCCCCACGCACCTTCGAGCCTCGCCACCTCACCTTCGATGCCCTGAGCCAGGCCTGGTTTGTCTGGGGCTGGGACCGCCGCTACAACGCCGAGCGCTACCACCGCGTGGACCTGCTGGCCGAGGCGAACGCTGTGGAAGGCGTGGGCCGGGCTGCTCAGGGCCCCTACCCGGAAGGCACACCCGCCAACCAGATCGGTGGCTGGCTGGGAGGTGAGCCCATCCAGGTGAAGGCCATCCTCCTCAAGCAGTGGGTTTTCGCCGTGAAACAGGCTCCTCCGGCCTTCCCGAATTTCCATCTTGAAGAGCAGGGGGATGGGCAGGCGTTGGTCTCCTTCACCGCCACGGACCTCCGGGCCATCGCCCGTTGGGCCATGCAGTTCGGGGACGGCATCCAGGCCCTCGAACCGGCGCGCCTGGTGGATCGCATCAAGCAGGTCGGTGCCGTGTGGATCGGCCGTGAACGCCAGCCTGCGGTCACCTCAGCACCCAAGCCTGCCTCCCGGCCTGAATCAGCGCCTGAACCCCGCCGGGCGGAATCCCGTCACCCCCGCGAGGCGCGTCCTGACCGTGAGGCGCGTCCTGACCGCGAAGCACGTCCCGACCGTGAAGCACGTCCCGAACGCGAAGCACGTCCCGAACGCGATCGGGAAGAGTCCCCCAAGGGCAAACCCGGCAAAGTGGAGGTCATCCGCTTCGATCGGCTCTGACCCGCTACGGAACCTCCAGCCACCAACCCCGGCGGCCTGGAACATAGCCGTAGGTCTGGCCGAGCGGATTGAACCCCACCCCTCGCAACCGTCGGTCCAGGGCCAGGTAGGCCACACCGTAGGTCAGCTGAAGCATGGGATGGTCCCGCTGGATGCACGCGTTGATCCTGAGGTAGAGGTTCCGCCGCCGGGTCGGATCCGTCTCATGGCGACCGTCTTCGAAGAGCCGGTCCACCTCCGTGTTTTGGTACCTCATGAAATTGGTGCCACCCTGAATGCCTTCTGACGTGAACAGCGGGCTTTCGTTATCCGGATCCAGGCCTGTGTTCCAGGGAAAATCCCAGATATCGCCTTCCCCCTTGGTGGCCAGCACGTAGGGTTCGCCCGTAGGGGTCCTTCGCAGATCGACTTCCACACCGACCTTGCGAAGGGCTTCGCAGAAGGCCTGGGCGTAGTCTCGACCCGAGTAGCCCCACGCAGAAAACATCACGAGTTTAAGCACCCGGCCCTTGGCATCCCGCCGGAGGCCATCCGAACCCGGTTTCCAGCCAGCCTCTTCCAGGATGGAAGCCGCACGCTCCAGGCTCGGAAGGGGTTCGACGGCCTGGTCGAAGGCCCAGCTTTGGGGTGGCCAGAGGCTCGAAGCCAGCCGCTCGGGCCGCAACCGCCGCTGCGCCTTCAGGAAGGTCCAAGGCAACGCCTCCGAGAGGGCCCTCCGGATTCGTCCGTCCGCCAACAGGCTGCGCTTGGGGTTGCAGTTGAACCAGAACGTGCTGAAGGAGGCCTTGGGTGTCGACTGGGCGAGGAGATTCCCGTCTCCAAAAGCGCCTCGCCGAAGCAGATAGTGACGAAACCAATCGAGCTCGCCAAAGTGGAACTCCCGGGCCTTGAGCTGACGTCCGTACTCCGCCGGATCGTGCGGCTGGACACCGAAGCGGAAAGCCTCCCAGCGGCCGGGGTGGGCCCCGCGGTAGCCGTCCCATCGCTGGAGCTGAATCTCCCGGGCACCGGCCCCCGGAAGCACGCGGTAGGGTCCGGAACCAATCGGTGCGTAGTTGAGCGGATGCTGCAGCGGCTGGGCTCCCAGGACGTAGCTCCGCCGAGGAACGGGCTGGAAGTTGTAGAGATCTGAAAGGAGCGAGGCCCGTGCCCGCTTCAAACGAATCCGCACGCTGTGGGGTCCCTCGACCACCAGGCTATCCAAGGTCCGGACGCCCACGAGATCATAGATCTTTCTCACCTGAGGAAGGGATAGCATCCGCCAGGTCGCCACCAGGTCCTCGGCCTCGATCGCGGTGCCGTCCTGCCAGGTGAGACCTGGGCGGAGCTTCAGCAGGATGTCGCGGCCATCCCTCGATATCTCCCAGCTTTCAAGGAGCTGGGGGACGAACCCGCCGTGTTCATCCCGGGCCACCAGGCGATCGAAGACCAGGTCCGCCACCTGCGACTCGACCTCCCGGGTGAGCAGGAGCGGGTTCAGGCTCAGGACCGGTTTGTCCAGTGCCACTGAAATCGGTGGACCGGCCCAAACCAGGCCAGCCATGCATAACGGAAGGATCCATCGAAGTCCCATGATGGGATCTCATCGGTCAGGCTGGCCCGTGGATGAATCAGAGCGCCCGGGCATCAGCCTCCATCAGTTCCACCAGCGCCTCGGCCATGGTCTGTCCGGCCCGGGGGGGATTCTCCACCACGGACCCCATCAGCTTCTGGGCTCCGCCTGGCTGAGTGGCGAAGAGGTAGAACGTCGGCACCCGGACCACTTTCTGTGGGGGGCAGCCCTTGGGCCAGGCGGCCGTTTCGACCGCCTTGTCCCGGTTGACGCCCAGGTAGTGGACCTCGATGAAGGGGTTGGGATCCGCCTCAAGGGCCAGCAGGTCAGGCAGCTGGTAGTGGCTATCGCCGCACCAGGAACCGAACACCGCCACCAGCGTGAAGGGCTGCCGGATGGCCTTCCAGCGGCCCTTCACATCGACGGGCAGCTTCACCTTGGCCAGGTTGTCCCGGAAGATGGCTCGATGCGCCAGGATGGCCTTCACGGTGGTTTCGCCCAGCAACAGAGGCTGATGGTCGCGCGCATCGACAAGAGACCCGGCCGGCAGGTGCCCGGGCGGTGAAGCGATGACGGCCTGGGGAGTCTGGGCCATCAGGCCGGCGGTTCCAAGGGCCAGGAGGGCAGCTTTCATGGGGATCTCCAGGCTCCAGTGTATCCATCACCTAAACTTGACTCATTCACTCAGGAATACTAGGCTGGAGGCTGGAGCACCTTCCGTGAAGATTTCGGCCCGAGGCAGGTACAGCATGCAGGCCCTGTTCGACCTGGCCCACCACAGCCATGGCCAGCCGGTGCCCCTGCACGTGATCGCCGAACGCCAGAAGCTCTCCCTGCCCTTTCTCGAACAGATCTTCAACAAATTGAAAAAGGCCGGTGTTGTGGCCAGTGTGCGCGGTCCCAAGGGCGGCTACGTCCTCACGCGGCCGTGCAATCAGGTGAGCGTGGGTGAAGTGCTGCGCCTCACGGACAGCAGCTTCTATGCGGCCGCCAAGGAAGATCCGAAGTCGGCCAACAAGGCTCTGTTGGCCGACGAGCGCATGAGCAAGCTGCTCTGGAACCGGCTGAACGATCACATCTCCGCTTTCATGGAGAAGGTGACCTTCGCGGATCTGTGCTCGGAGACGTCCAGCAACACCTGTCCCGACTGCACCTGTCCCGAGTACGTGAAGGATGTGCAAAACCAGATCGTACGCGGAGAACGCAAAGCCTGCGGCGTGATGTAATGCCGTCCAAGAGGGACCGCCCGGCCCTGCGGGCCTCTGCGTCCCCCCTGGAATCCCCGCACCGAAGGGATGCAAAGCCTCCCTTCGGCGCCATTGTCTGAACGAGCATTCGTGAGTAATCCCTGCGCCCTTCCCAGCCTGGCCCTGCCGCCCACCGAAGCTGACCTTCTGACCCTGCCCAGGTTGGAGCGCAAGATCGCCCGCCGGGTGGGTGAGACCAACGCCGCCTATAAGCTCATCGCAGATGGCGACCACATCCTGGTGGCAGTCAGCGGCGGCAAGGATTCCTGGGCCCTGCTGGACGTGCTGGAGCGGCTGCGCAAGCGGGCACCTGTGACCTTCTCCGTCGACGCCGTCACGGTGGATCCAGGCTTCCCTCAGTTCAACCCCGATCCCATCGCCGAGACCTGCGAGCGCCTGGGCGTGCCCCACCACATCATCCCCGCCCCCATCGACAAGATGGTGCGCACCAAGCCTGAAGAGCTGCCCTGCATCATCTGCTCGCGGCTGCGGCGCGGCGTGCTCTACTCCTTCGCCAAGCAGCACGGCTACACCAAGATCGCCCTGGGCCATCACCTGGACGACCTCATCGAAACGCTGCTCATCAACCTGTTCTTCGAGGGCCGCCTCAGCACCATGCCCCTGCGCCTGGTGAGCGATGATGGCGCCAATACCGTCATCCGCCCCCTGGGCACCTGCGAGGAAAAGGACCTGCAGCGCTACGCCTGGCTGCGGGGGTTCCCCATCGTGCCCTGCGGCTGCCCCCTCTGCGGCTGCTCCAGCCTGGAGAGCCGCCGCAAGCAGGTGAAGGAACTCATCGCCTCGATGGAGCCCAGCATCCCCCGCCTCAAGGCCTCCATGCTCGGCGCCATGGGCAACGTGAAGCTGAGCCACCTGCTGGATTTGAATCTCGGCGCCCTGCATGCCGCGGGCGTGGATGAGGCGGTGGAGCGGTTGGGCTAGTCCAGACTCAGCCACAGCCCCTTGAGGTAGAACCCCTCGGGATGATTCAGCGAGTACGGATGATCTGCCGGCTGCCCGAGATGCGCCAACACCCGCGCTTCGCGACCGGCTTCCAATAGCGCCGTCCACACCGCCTCCTGGAAGCGGGTGCGATCCAGGTGCTGGCTGCAGGAGAAGCACCAGAGCAGGCCGCCAGGGGCGGTGGCGCGGGCGCCGAGGCGGAAGACGTCCTTGTAGGCCTTGAAGGCCTTGTCCACGTCCTTGCGCTGCTTGGCGAAGGCGGGCGGATCCACGATGACGCGATCCCAACTCAAGGGTTCCAGCTGCCGCATCACCTCGAAGGCGTCGCCCTCCATGCGGAGGTGCGCGGCGGGATCCAGACCGTTGGCGGCCCAGTCGCGCTCCGCCTGATCCAGGGCCATGGCGCTGATGTCCAGGGTGGCCACCTCGGTGGCGCCGCCCAGCCCCGCATGGATGCTGAAGCCGCCGGTGTAGCCGAAGGCATTGAGCACGCGCTTGTCCTTCGCCACGCGACCCAACTGCAGACGGTGTTCCCGCTGGTCCAGGAAGAAGCCGGTCTTCTGGCCGCGCAGCAGATCCACCGTGAGCTTCGCGGCGCCTTCCCGCAGGGTGATGGGGCCGCTGAGGCTGCCCTTGAGCAGGCGGTTCACTGGATCGAGGCCCTCGTCGCGCCGGCCGGACTGGCTGCGCTCCACGAAGGCCGTGATGCCTTCCCGTTTTCCGATCTCGAAGAGGATGGGCCACCAGAGGTCGCGCAGGGCCTCCAGCCCCGCCGTCCCCACCTGCAGCACCAGGGCCTGGGCATAGCGATCCACCACCAGGCCCGGCAGACCGTCGCCTTCGCCGAAGAGCCAGCGGCAGCCGCCCTCGGGATCCCACAGGCCCAGATCCTTCCGCAGGGCCAGGGCCGATTCGAAGCGGGCGCGGAAGAAGGTTTCATCGAGGGGCGCATCCTCGAAGCGGAAAATTCTCGCCGCCAGCGGGTTCGCGGGGCTCGCCGTGCCCACGCCCAGGACCTGCCCTGAATCATCGGCCAGCCGCACCAGGGTGGCTTCGGGGGTCTGCGCCAAGGCCCCGGAGAACACCCAGGGATGGCGCTTGGACATCATCCCCTCCTTCCCGGGCTTCAGGCGGAGCAGGGGATAGGGCCAACGTGTGGTGTTCATGTGTCCAGATTAGCTTGATACCCTGGGGAGATGCGCCTTTCAGCCGTCCTCGCAGTCGCCTTCTCCGCCGCCCTTCAGGCCGGCCCGCCGGTGCTGATGGTCAGCGCGGATGGACTGGGTGCGGATCAGTTCACGGCCCACACCATGCCGAAGGTCTGGGCCCTGTCAGAGCAGGGTCGTCGCGGAGAAGGACTGCCACCCTTCCCCGCCACCACCTACAACGGTCACGCCACCTTGGCCACGGGCTGCTGGCCAGAGCATCACGGCGTGGTGGCCAACAGCTATCCGGACCCGAAATCGAAAGTGATGGTGGCGTTCGCCAACCGCAGCGAGGACCTTCAGCGGGAACCGCTCTGGGTGGCCGCCACCCGCAGCGGCGTGCGCACGGCGGTCTTCCAGTGGGTCGGCGCCACGGGCCCGTGGGAGGGCGTGACGCCCTGGCGCCTGGAGCCCTTCCGGCCCGGCCGGACGGACGCCATCGCCCTGGCCTTCAGCGAAGCCGCGCTCAAGGATGGGGCCGGACTCGTCATGACCTACCTTTCCGGGACCGACGAGGAAGGCCATCTCCAAGGCCCCCGCAGTGCGGAGACCAAAATAAAATTGAAGCGCATGGACGACGAACTCGCCCCTTGGCTCCAGCGCATGCAAGCTGAGCACCCGGGCCTGCGCGTGGTCCTCACCGCGGACCACGGCATGGCTCACATGCGTCGCCGCATCCACCTGCCCTCTGTCCTGGACGGCATCGGCTGTGACCTGATCACCCATGGAGGCAGCGCCTATATCTATCTCAAGGATCCAAGGAACGCCTCCAAGGCCCTGGCGCGCTTGCGCCAGGCCGGGTTGAAGGCCTGGGCCCGAAACCAGATTCCCGCCCACTACCACCTGGCCAGCAACCCCCGGGTGGGCGATCTGGTGGCGCTCGCGCCCGAGGGATGGTGGTTGTCCAAGGCCCGCTCCAGCCGCGAGGAGGCAGCGGAATGGCACGGGCGGAAGGGGGCCCATGCCTATTCCTCCGAAGCTGGTTCCATGCCCACCTGGCTCGTCGTGCTCGGCGCGGGCCGCGGCCCGCTCGGCCGGGTTCCCCTCTGGGATCTGGCCCCCACCGTAGCGTCCTGGCTGGACATCCGGTGGGCCAGGCAACCGGATGGCCGGATCATCCACTGACCAGAAAACACACGCTAAGGTCCTAGCGGATCAACGCCAGCAGCACCTGAGCCAGGACGATCTTCAGGATGGTGGCCAGCGGATAGACCGTGGCGAAGCCCACATTGGGCAGGTCGTTGCCCGTGTGGTGATTGGCGTAGCCCAGCACCACGGGCTGGGTGTGGGTGCCCGCCAGGATGCCGAACATGATGTTGAGCGGAATGCGGAACACCTTGTAGCCCAAGAGCATCGTCAGGGAATCCGCCACGAAGCAGACCAGGAAGGCCGCGCCCAGGAAGAACGGCAGCACCGAGGCGTCCTTGGACACGATGGCTCGAAAGCCCTCGCCCGAAATGACGCCGATCCCCGCCGCGAACAACACCAGGCCAAACTGCCGGACAGTGTGGTTCGCGCTGTAGGGAAAATTCCAGACCAGCGGCCCAATGCGGTGGAAGCGGCCGAGAACCAGCGCCACGGCCAGGGGGCCGCCCGCGAAGCCCAGCTTGAAAATGATGCCGTGGCCAAGGGGAATCGGCAGCTGGCCCAAGGCGAGGCCCGCCGCCAGGCCCATGGCGAAGGTGAGGAAGCTCACTTCGCTGAGGTCGCGGTAGCTGTCCCCGAAGAACTCTTCGATGGCCTCGATGTTGTCGCGGCGCGTGGTCACGCGCACGCGGTCGCCCAGTTCCAGCACCGTGTCGCCATCCGGCACGAACCAGAGATCGCCCCGGCGGACCCGGGTGATGATCGCCTGGTACTTGTTCACCAGATCCAACTTCCCGAGGGGAACACCCACCACATCCCAGCGGGACACGAAGACCCGCGTGGCATCGAGGGCGCTCTGATCGCGATCCAGTTCCACATGGCTGCGCTCGCCGATGAGCCGCTCCATCTGCGCCAAGTCATCCAGCGAACCCACCACCGTCACCAGGTCATCCATCTTCAGCCGGAAATCCGGCCCCGGCAGCAGCAGGTCGGCCTTGCGCAGCACCCGCCCGAAGACCACGCGCATGTTGCCGACGGCGCAGAGTTCCCGCTTGCTCATGGCTTCAGCCTCGGGCTTCGTCACCCGCAGCGTCCAGACCTCCAGTTTCTGGTGGCCGGTCTGGTAGTCCTTGAGGCCATCCGCCTCCTCCTGGAGGTTTACGCGGAAAACCTTCGAGCTGATGAGAATGATCAGCATGGGCACCAGCACGCCAATGGGATACGCAATGGCCGAGGCCACCGTGGGTTCGGCCAGCTCCACGGGACCCACACCCGTCATGGTCTTCACGCGCTCGATGACGCCCGCCAGGGCCGGCATGTTGGTGAAGCTGCCCGTGAGCAGGCCCGCGGCGTAGCGGGCATTGAAGCCCATGACCTTGGCCAGCAGCACCACGAAGGCCGTGGAGGTCAGCATCACCAGGAAGACCACGGCGTTCTTCTTCATGCCTTCGCGGCTGAAGGCTGCCCAGAAACTGTGGGAAATCGACAGGCCCATGGCGTAGACAAACACCGCCAAACCAAGCTCATAGACCAGCTTCATCTCCTTCGAGATGTCCTTCTTGAGAACAGGGTCCAGGCCAGGGGCCATCACCAACGCACCCAGGGCGATGCCGGCGAAGAGGATGCTGGCGATGCCAAAGGAGGCGCCGGCGATGCGGATCTTGCTGATGGGATAGCCCAGCGCCACCACGGCGAACAGCATCAGCAGCGGATTGTGCGCGAAGAAGAATAGGACCTGTTCGATCATGCTCGCTCCGCGTCCGGACTGGCTTGTCGGGGATTCATGTCAACCGCTTGATGGCCGCCGCCAGGGCCTCCACCTCGCTGGACTGCGCGTCGGGAAGCATCGAGAAGCGAAGCACCGAGCGCGCATCATCCAAACTATACCCGATGGTCGTGATTGCATGACTCGGCTTCACGGACCCGCTATGGCAGGCGCTGCCGGTACTCACCGCAAATCCGGCCATGTCCAGGGAAGCGTGCAGAGCCTCACCATTCCTGCCTCTAAACAGGATGCAGCTGGTATTGGGAAGGCGGGACACCCCCTGGCCGATGACCTCGATATCCCGGTTCCAGGATGTGATTTCCGTCTCGAATGCGTCCCGGAGCGGGGCCAGTGATGCGTTCGCGGCTTGACGCTCCGTCAAGTGGCGCACCGCCGCCGCCAAGCCCAGGATGGCGGGCAGATCCTCCGTGCCGCCCCGGCGTCGACGTTCCTGCGGGCCCTCCATCACGGGATCCCAGGGCAGCCCCGGCCGCATCCAGAGCAGGGCCACGCCACGGGGGCCGCCCATCTTGTGACCGCTGAACACGGCGGCATCGCAGTCCGACAGGTCCACGGGCACCTTGCCCCAGGCCTGTGCGCAATCCTGGATCCGCACCGCATCAAGCGCGGACGGCATGGCGTAGAGGATGCCTGTCTCGTTGCTGGCGGCCATCTGCACCACCGTGGCACAGTCCGCAGGGATCTCCGGCAGCCAGGTCACCCGCGACCAGTCCCGCAGGGGATTCAGGCAGGCGCTGTGCTCACCCGCGAACACCGCGGCGGAACGGTCGCCCTGGGCTGGTTGAAGCCCCCGGATCAACAGGTGCAGGGCTTCGGTGGCGCTGGCGCAGAAGACCAGCTCTCCGGGCGCCGCGCCGAGCGACACCGCGATCTCCCGCCGGGCCTCCTCAATCCGGAAGCGGGCCCGCTGGCCCTCGCGGTGGGTGCTGGTGGGGTTGGCCCAGTCCTCGATCATGGTCCGCCGAACCGCCTCCATCGCATCCGGATGGGGCGGCGTCGAGGCGTTGGCATCAAAGTAGAGGCGCGGCATGGCACTCAGTCTACAGATCCCGGGCCCCGCCCTGGCAGGCTACCCTGATGCCATGCCCAAATCCCTGAAAGGCAAGCTCGTCGTCGCCATCTCCTCCCGCGCTCTGTTCGATTTCGAGGAGGAAAACCGCGTCTTCGAGGAATCGGATGACCGGGCCTACATGGACCTCCAATTGTCCCGCCTGGATGTGCCCGCCAAACCTGGGGTGGCCTTTCCCCTCGTGAAGAAACTGCTCGCCTTCAACACCGAGGAAGAAGACCGCGTGGCCGTGGTGATCCTCTCCCGCAATGATCCCGTGAGCGGCCTGCGGGTCTTCCGTAGCGCCCAGGAGTCGAACCTCCGGTTGGAAAGCGGCGTCTTCACCCGGGGCCGGAATCCATACCCCTATCTCACCTCCCTGGGTGCCCACCTGTTCCTCTCCGCCAAGGAAGAGGATGTGCGGGCTGCCCTCAACGCGGGGTTCGCCGCCGCCCGGGTCTATACCGACAGCGCCGTCGCCGCCGATCACCATCCTGATGAGATCCGCATCGCCTTCGACGGTGACGCCGTGCTCTTCAGCGACGAAGCGGAGCGCGTCTATGTCGAGGGTGGCCTGGCAGCCTTCCAGGCCCACGAGATCGAGCGCGCCACGGTCCCCCTG
>JAVBYJ010000080.1 GCA_030824075.1 Geothrix sp. | reverse complement strand
CCGAACCCCTGCAAGTGCTGCTCGAGCGGGCGCGCATGGCGCGCGATGCCGGGCGGCTGGCGGAGGCCATCCAGGCCTACGACGCCATGCTGGCACAGGTGCCCGATCACGAAACCGCCCTATTGGAGCGGGCGGAGACGCTCGGCTGGTCGGCCCGATACGGTGAAGCCCGGCAGGGCTACCTGGTCTTCCGGAAGGCGTTCCCCGCCCGGGCCCTGGCGGCGGACCTGGCCCTGGCCCGGCTGGCGGCCTGGCAGGAGCACACCTCCGAAGCGCTGGCCATCCTCGATCCCTGGGTGAAGCAGGAGCAGCGCCAGGCCCTGCTGGACGCCGCGATCTACCTGAGCTGGCGCGGGCGGCTGCCGGAGAGTCTGGCCCGGCTGCAGCGCTGGACCCTCGCCCATCCCGAGGACCGGGAGACCCTCCTGATCGAAGCCCGGGTGCACGCCTGGGCCGGCCAGAACGCCGAGGCCCGGGAGGTCTACCGCCGCATTCTGAACCTGACCCCCGGGGACCGGGAGGCCCTGATCGGCCTCGCCCGGCTCTCGCTGTGGGAGGGGGATCCTGCCGCGGCAAAGCGCACGCTCGACGGCATGACTTCCACGGCCCTCGCCCATCCCGAGTCGCAGCTGCTGCTGGCCCAGGTGGAATCGGCCCAGGGCCAGGCCAGGGCCGCACGCAGCCGGGCCCAGCTCCTGGCCGCGGGGGGCCCCATGCAGCGGGATGCCCGGGAATTCCTGGAAGGGATGTCCGACGCCCAGGGGCCCTGGGTGGAATTCTCCGGGGAACGCACCGACACCAGCGAGGGCCTCCGCCTGGAAACGCCGGGGCTCCGCGCCCGGATCCCCCTGGGTGATGGCGCCCTGAACCTGGGCCTCACCTCGCACCGCAGCGACTTCCGGAACGTCCTGCGCCAGCCTTCGGACCTGAGCCTTGGCGTGTCGCATCCCCTCGGAGCGCGCCTTTCCGCTCATGCTTCCCTCTCCCGCCTTTCCGACGTGGGCGGCCGACCGGCCTGGGGCTACGGCCTGGGCCTGGGCTTTGCAGTGGTACCCGGCTTGGACCTGAGCCTCGCCCACGAACGGAGCCTCGCACTCTTCACTCCGGACGCCGTGGGCCTGCGCACGGCCTTCGCCGCCACGGATCTCGGCGCCACCTGGCGCTTCGGCCAGGGACGCCATGCCCTCAGCGGTGGCCTGGGCCAGACGAAGGTCGCTTCCGAGGGGCTCGATCAGACCTCCACGCGGCGAAGCCACGCGGCGTCCTACGAGTACCGTTTTCCGGTGGCGCTCCTGGACCTGCGCGGCGGCCTGATGACCCGCGCCTTCGGCTACGATCCGAGCCTCCCTTTGGGTTTCTTCAACCCGGAAAGCTACCGGTGGAATGGGCTGTTCGGCAGCGCGACCTGGCGCCGCGGAAAGGTTCTGGAGGTTTCACTCGGGGCGCAGGCTGGTCAGCAGACGGTGAACCACGATCCATCGCAATTCACCTGGTCCTACCGGGCGGGGATCACCTGGAGCCCCCGTCCCTGGCCCATGGACCTGTCCGCCACCTGGAGCCAGAGTGTGGCGGGCCTCCCGGTGACCTCCACCCAGGACCCCAGCGCCTACCGCGAACACACGCTCCGGCTCGGTGTCCGGATCCGCGGGAATCGTTGGATTTGGTAAAAGGCGGGTAGACTTTTCCCATGAGCCGAGTGTGGCCTGAAAACACCCGAGTGCTGGTGGTCGAGGACGACCAGGCAACCGCACGCCTCATCCAGGCCCGGCTTGAGATGGAGGGCCTCCAGGTCTTCGTCGCCCACAACGGGGTCGATGGACTGGAGATCCTGCACAGAGAGGCCATCGACCTCATCACCACGGACCTCATGATGCCGGCCATGAATGGGTTCCGCCTGGTTCAGGAGATCCGCGACCTGCCGCCTCCCAAGGGACGCGTGCCCATCCTGCTGATTTCCAGCAACCAGAACGAGCAGGACATGGTGCGCTGTCTGGCGGCTGGTGCCGACGACTACATGACCAAACCCATCTCGGCCCAGGTGCTCGTGGAGCGGCTCTGGCGCATGCATCAGCGCGCCTCCAGCGGGGGCTGAGGCAGACCATGCACCTGCCGCCGGAACTGGTTCTCCGGGTCCTGATCTGGGGAACCCTCATCTTGGCCAGCCTCGTCTGCGGCCTGATCCTGGTGGGCGCCGGGATCCAATACCGCCGGGACCGCCAGAACCGGTACCGCATCGCCCGCTTCCAGTCCTGGGAGAAGGATCTGGCGGTGTATCTCTTCAGCGGTACCGGTGCGTCCCGTCCATTCCCCCCCATTGCTCGCGAGGATCGCAGCCTTTTCCAGACGTTCCTGGCCAGGTATCACGCCACCCTGGCAGGCCAGGAGGCTGAGGCCCTGAAGGATCTCTATCTCGGCCTCGGGGTGCACAAGAGCATTCCGCATCGGCTGAAACATCGCCTCGCCACCGTTCGGGCCCAGGCGGCCCAGGAAGTTGGCATCTTCCGGCTGTCGGAATACCTCGAATCCGTCGTTCCCCTGTTGAACGATCCGGTCCCCTATGTGGCGCACCTCGCCGCCCAGTCCCTCGCGCGGGCTGGGGACCTGCGCTTTGCCAGGCCCGTGCTGGATTGGGTGCTTCGAGAGGAAAAATATCAGCGCGAACGACTGCTCCGGGTACTCGAAGGCTTCGGCCCGGAGCTCCTGCCATGGCTGGAGACGACCCTCGAGGCCCCCGTGGTGGACCCGGAATCCTGGATCCTATTCGCCCTGCTGGCCGGTTCCCACCGGCACCGGGAGAGCGAACCCCGGCTGCTGGAATTGATCGATACGTCCGTGGTGGATATCCAGGCCTCGGCCCTGAAGGCCCTGGCGGCTCTGGCCGACCCGCTGACCTACCCCAGGGTGGAACCCCTGGCGCGGCATGAGGCCTGGCCGATTCGCGCCCAGGCGGCCAAGGCCCTCGGGTTGATCGGTGGTCCCGATGCGATTCCCACCCTTATCGCGTTGACCAGTGACCAGGTGTACGAAGTGCGCCGCAACGCGGCCCAGGGGCTGGCTGATCTGGGTCATGCGGGGACCTCGGCGCTGACCTGGCTTACCGAGGATCCCACCGCGGACCGGTTCGCGCGGGACATCGCCCGGGAACGCCTGGAATGGACCGATGAACGGGGGCACCAGTGAGTTTCCGTGGACTCGTCACCGTCTTCATCGAATGGGGGATCCTGGCCTACTTTCTGGCCCTCCACCTCACCCACCTCTCGCTCATCCTCCGGGCCTTCTTTTCGATCCGCGACTACCAGGATGAGGTGGCCACCGACCGGCTCGATACCGCTTTCGAGACCAGCTATTTCAAGCCGATGACGCTGATTTGTCCCGCCTACAACGAAGAGGCCGGGGTGGTGCCGAGCGTGAACAGCCTCATCAGCCTGCGCTACCCGGAGTTCCAGGTGGTGGTGGTAAACGACGGCAGCAAGGACGCCACGCTCCAGAAGCTCATCGAGGCCTTCAAGCTCAAGCCCAGCCATCGGGTGCTCCGCCAGCTGCTCCCCACCAAGGAGGTCCGCGGCATCTACGAAAGCGCCTACGTGCCGAACCTGGTGGTGGTGGACAAAGCCAACGGCGGCAAGGCCGACGCCCTGAACTGCGGGGTGAACCTCGCCCGCTTCCCGCTGGTCTGCTGCATGGACGGCGACAGCCTGCTGGAGAACGACTCCCTCCTCCGCATCGCCCGCCCCTTCATGGACCGCCCGGACCTGGTGGCTTCCGGGGGGGTCATCCGGCCCCTGAACGGCTGCAAGGTCACGCCCATGGGCATCCGCGGCATCCATTTGCCCGATTCCTGGCTGGCCCGCTTCCAGATTGTCGAATACCTGCGGGCCTTCCTCTTCGGCCGCATGGGCCTCGCCTCGCTGGACACGATGTTCATCGTCAGCGGCGCCTTCGGGGTGTTCAGGAAGGATCTCGTGGTGGAAGTGGGGGGCTTCGAGACCGCCACCATCGGCGAGGATTTCGAACTCGTCGTGCGCCTGCACCGCTGCCTGCGCGAATGGAAGCGCCCCTACCACATCACGCTGGTGCCCGACCCCGTCTGCTGGACCGAGGTGCCGGAGGACGCGAAGGTTCTGGGACGGCAACGGAACCGCTGGCAGCGGGGCCTGCTGGAAACGCTCTGGAAGCACCGGCGCATGTGGTTCAATCCGAAGTACGGCCGGGTGGGCCTCTTCTCCATGCCCTACTTCATCTTCTTCGAGGCGCTGGCGCCGGTGATCGAAACGTTGGGCTATCTGGTGTTCGCATGGTCCCTGTGGAGCCACTCGATCAACAGCACTTTCGCCATCCTGTTTGTCTATGTGGCCCTTCTGCTGGGGGCCCTGAATTCCGTGGTCTCCGTGGTGCTCCAGGAGATCAGCGGTCACCGCTATCAAGGGTTCAGGGCCTGGTCGCTCCTGCTCTTCACCGCCGTGGCCGAGAATTTCGGCTACCGCCAGATGACCGTGTGGTGGCGGCTCAAGGGCACCATCGATTGGATCCGCGGCAAGGAGGGCTGGGGCCAGATGAAGCGCAAGGGCATCGGCCCTCAGCCTGCGCCGCCCGCTTGACGATGCGGGAAGGCTCCTTCATCCTGACTCCCCGGTTCTTTGTCAGTCCAAGAGCGCTATCCAGAAAGGTGGAGGGAAAGGCCCTGTGAAACCTTGGCAACCTGCGTACGCAAGGTGCCAACTCCTGCCCCCGGTCTCCCCGGGGGGAAGATACCGAACCGTCACAGACTGACCCAAGCCGAGCTGGATGCCGATCAACGGACTGTCCCTTCCCAGGCACATCCATGGCCCAACCCACCTTTCAGCAGGCCCTCGACGCGGGCGAGTGTTTCCTCTTCGACGGAAGCACCGCCTCAGCTCTGCATGACCGCGGGATCACGCTGCAGCGCAGCTTCGAGGAGTGCAACCTCAAGGCACCGGACCTGCTGCTGGCCATCCATGGCGAATTTCTCGCCGCCGGGGCCCAGGTCCTCACCACCAACACCTGGGGCGCCAATCGCCTGAAACTGGCCGCCCGGGGCCTGGAAACGCAGTTGGTTGACATCAACCGGGAGGGCGTCAGCCTCGCCAGGCAGGCCATCGTCCAGCAGGGCAGCCCTGCCTGGGTGGCGGGCTGCATCGGGCCGCTCGGGGTGCGCATCGAACCCTGGGGGCCCACCTCCTTCGACGAAGCCCGCCTCCTCTTTCGCGAACAGGCCGTTGCCCTGCTGGAGGCGGGGGTGGACCTGATCGTCCTGGAAGCCTTCGAGGACCTCAACGAGATCCACCAGGCCCTGCTGGCGGTACAGGAACTCAGCGACCTTCCCATCGCGGCGTTGATGACCCCCAACGAGGAAGGCCAGGCCCTCTTCGGCGCCGAACCGGACTGGTTCATCAAGCAGCTCGATACCTGGGGTGCCCACCTGGTGGGCCTCATTGGCGGCAATGGCCCCGCCCCGCAGCTGCGGCTCCTGGAGCGCCTGAAGGCCATCACCTCGAAACCCATCGTACTCCAGCCGAACCCGGGCCTGCCCCGCCTGGTGGACGGCCGCCTCATCTACGGCGCCAGCCCGGAGTACCTGGGCGAATTCGCCGGACGCGCCCTGGTCGCTGGCGCCCGGGCCGTGGGCGGATGCAGCGGCACCACCCCCGCCCACATCCGGGCCATGCGCGGCGCCTTTCGCCAGGAACGCGCCTTCGTCCAGGCTGGAGGCGGTTTCGAGCTGAAGCCCCACGAGCAGCCCCAGCCGGAAGTGCCCTTCGCCTACCGCAGCCGCTTCAGCCTGAAGCTGGCCCAAGGTGAATTCGTCCACACCGTGGAACTGGTGCCGCCCAAGGGCATGGAATACGACAAGCTCCTGGCCAAGACCCGCCAGTGTCTGGCCCTCGGCGTGGACGCCATCAACGTGCCCGACGGCCCCCGCGCCATGGCGCGCATGTCCGCCCTGGCCACCGCCCTCATCATCGAGCAGCAGGTGGGCCTGGAGACCATCCTCCATTACGCCTGCCGCGACCGGAACCTGCTCGGCATGCAGGGGGACCTGCTGGGTGCTGCAGGATTGGGCCTGCGCAACATCCTGGCCGTCACGGGCGATCCCCCCAAGCTCGGTCCCTACCCTCTGGCCACGGCTGTCTTCGACGTGGATGCCATCGGCCTCGTCAATATGCTCAAGCGCCTCAACACCGGTCTCGACCTGGGCGGCGCCAGCATCGGCCGGCCCACCTCCTTCAGCGTGGGCGTGGCCGCCAATCCGGTGGCCCCCGATCTGGAGCGGGAGAAGGACCGCTTCCGCTACAAGGTGGAAGCCGGCGCCCAGTGGGCCATCACGCAACCCGTGTTCGACGCCGAGGATCTCTTCCGCTTCCTCGACTTCACCGAATCCCTCGATGGCCAGGGCGGCCTGCCCATCATCGCGGGCATCTGGCCGCTCAAGAGCCTGCGCAATGCCGAGTTCATGGCCAACGAGGTTCCCGGCGTCTATGTGCCGCCGGCCGCGCTGGTTCGCATGGCCAAATGGACCCGGGCCGAGGATCAGGTCAAGGAGGGCCTCGCCATGGCCCGCGAAGTGATTGAGGCCATCCGTCCGCGCATCCGGGGACTCCAACTCTCCGCCCCCTTTGGCCAGGTCGAACTGGTGGCCCCCCTGCTTCCCAAGCAGGAGGCCCCATGGTGAAGGTGCATTTCCGCCTTGAGGACCTGCTGGTGGAGGCCCCGATCGGCACACCCTTGCAGCGCATCGCCGGGGCCGCAGGGGCCGACCTCACCTTCGGCTGCGGTACCGGTTCCTGCGGCACCTGCCGGATACGTGTGGTCAAGGGGCTCTCCCATTGCGGCGAGATGGGGCCCGAGGAACGGGATTTCCTGGGTGGCCTGGAAGCGCCTTCGGATCAGCGCCTGGCCTGCCAGGTGACCGTCCACGGCGATGTGGACATTGAATACCTGGGACTTTAGCCACAGATGAACACGGATGAACACGGATTCAACTGCGCAGAAATGGACCCACCCCTTCCCAGAGGTTTTGTGTCATTTCATCTGCGTCCATCCGTGTTCATCCGTGGCCAAGAAGAGGTTTTTCCATGACCACCATTGACGCCCTCCTCCAAGAAAAAGTGCTGCTGCTGGACGGGGGCATGGGGACGCAGATCTTCGCCCGTCAACCCACGGTGGAGGACTACGGCGGCGCCGCCCTCGAAGGCTGCGTGGACCTGCTCACGGAGCGCCGCCCCCAGTGGATCCGCGAGATCCACGAGAGCTACTTCAACGCTGGCGCCGATGCGGTGGAGACCAACACCTTCGGGGCGAACCCGTTGGTGCTTGGCGATTTCGGCCTCTCCGCCAAGGCCTATGATCTCAATGTGCAGGCTGCCTCCATCGCCAAGGAGGTGGCCTGCAGCTTCGACCGGCCCCGCTTCGTCATCGGCTCCGCGGGACCCGGCACCAAGCTCATCACCCTGGGCCACGTGAGCTACGCCGATCTGCTGGCCTCGTACCGCGTGCAGATGGACGGCCTGCTGGATGGCGGTGCCGACGCCATCCTCATCGAGACCTGCCAGGACCTGGGCCAGATCAAGGTGGCCATCCGGGCCGCCCGCGAGGCCATGGCCGCGAAGAAACGAAAGGTCCCCCTCTGGGTGCAGGCCACGGTGGAGACCACGGGAACCCTGCTGGTGGGATCGGACATTTCCGCCGTGCTCACCAGCGTGGAGCCCCTCGGCATCGATGTGCTGGGCCTCAACTGCGCCACGGGCCCGGACGAGATGCACGCGCACCTGCAGACCCTGTCGGAATCCAGCCCCTTCCGCATCAGCTGTCTGCCCAACGCGGGCCTGCCCCTGAATGTGGGCGGCCAGGTGGTCTACCCGCTGGATCCAGCGGGCTTCGCCACCAAGGTTCTGCACGCGGCCTCGGAATTCGGCATCGCCATCCTCGGCGGCTGCTGCGGCACCACGCCAGACCATATCCGCGCCCTGGCCCCCGGCGTGGAGAAACTCAACGCGCCCAGGCGCACGCCCAGCCTCGAGCGCAGCGCCGCCAGCCTCTACCAGAGCGTGACGCTCAAACAGGAACCGGCGCCGCTCATCGTGGGCGAGCGGACCAATGCCAACGGCTCGAAGAAATTCCGCGACCTGCTGGCTGCCGAGGACTGGGATGGCATGGTCGCCCTGGCCAAGGAGCAGCAGCGGGAGGGCGCCCACCTGCTGGATCTCTGCGTGGCCTATGTGGGCCGGGACGAGGTGCGCGACGCAGACGAATTGCTGAGCCGCCTCGTCTCGCAGATCACCCTGCCCCTGATGATCGACAGCACGGAATTCCCTGTCATCGAGCAGGCGCTGCAGCGGTCCCCGGGCAAGTGCGTGATCAACTCGATCAACTTCGAAGATGGCGAAGCCAAGGCCCGGGCCATCCTGGGCCTCTGCAAAACCTACGGCGCCGCCGTGGTGGCCTTGACCATCGATGAACGGGGCATGGCGAAGACACGGGAGCAGAAGCTGGAGGTGGCGAAGCGCTTGTACGCCTTGGCCGTGACCGAGTACGGCCTCGACCCCGGCGACCTCATCATCGATCCCCTCACCTTCACCCTGGGCAGCGGCGATGAGGAATTCCGGGGATCCGCCATCGAGACCCTGGAGGCCCTGAAGCTCATCAAGGGCGAGCTGCCGGGCGTCATGACCATCCTCGGCGTGAGCAACGTGAGCTTCGGCCTCAACCCCGCCAGCCGGCACGTGCTCAACGCCCTCATGCTCTACCACGGCGTGAAACACGGCCTGGACATGGCCATCTTCAACGCCTCGAAAGTCATTCCCGTGGCGAAGATCGATCCCGAGGACCGGAAGATCGTCGAGGATCTGCTCTTCGACCGCCGCAGCGAGAGCTACGATCCCCTCAAGGCCCTCATGGCGCGCTTCAGTGGTCGCAAGGCTGCCGTGGCCGATGAACACCGCGGGGATCTGCCCGTGCTGGAGCGTCTCCGCCGCGGCATCCTCGATGGCGAAAAGCAGGCCATCCTCGCGGATGTGGACGAGGCCCTGCAGGATCACGATCCGCTGAAACTCATCAACGAAGTCCTGCTGGGCGCCATGAAGGTGGTGGGCGAGCGCTTCGGCGCGGGCGAGATGCAGCTGCCCTTCGTGCTGGAAAGCGCCGAGGCCATGAAGGCGGCCATCCGGCGCATCGAGCCGCACCTGCCGAAGGAGTCCAACTACCAGAAGGGGCGCATCCTGCTGGCCACCGTGAAGGGCGATGTCCATGACATCGGCAAGAACCTGGTGGACATCATCCTCAGCAACAACGGCTTCGAGGTGAAGAACCTGGGCATCAAACAGCCCATCGAAGCCATCCTCAAGGAACTGGAAGCCTGGCCCGCGGACGCCATCGGGCTATCGGGCCTGCTGGTGAAATCCACCGTGATCATGAAGGAGAACCTGCACTTCATGGAGGAGCAGGCCCTGAACATACCCGTGATTCTTGGAGGAGCCGCCCTCACCAGGGATTACGTGGAGGGCGATTGCCGGCGCGCCTATTCCGGTTCGGTGTACTACGCCGAAGACGCCTTCGAGGGGCTGCGGCATATGCAAGCACTCGTTTCGGGTGAGACCGCTGTTCCGAGCCCGGTGACCGCCGCTTCGGCAGGTGGAGAGATCAAAGTGCTTCATCGGGGTACCGCCTCAGTCCCCTTGTCCCCGCAGGGCCAAAGCAGCTGGATTCGCCATGAGGCGCCTGCGCCGCAGCCACCCTTCTGGGGTGTGCGGGAACGGGCGGACGCGCCCGTGGATCTCTTCGAGCACCTGGATGCCTTCGCCCTGATCCGGAATCGCTGGGGCTTCAGCCAGGGCAGCCAGAGCGACGAAGCCTTCGCGACGGTACTGCGGGACAAGGCTGTGCCCCAGCTGGTGCGCTGGAAGGAACGGCTGACGACGGATCCCCTCTTCCAGCCGAGGGCCCGGTATGGCTATTTCCCCGTGCGGGCCGAAGGCGACGCCTTGCGGGTGTTCGATCCCAGCGACCACGAACGCACGCTGGTCCGGCTGACCTTCCCGCGGCAAGCCGCAGGGCGGCGTCTCTGCATCACGGATTTCTTCCGCGCCGATCAAACGGACGTGCTGGCCCTCCAGCTCGTGACCCTGGGGCAGGCGGCCGCCGACCACGCGGCAAAGCTCTACCGTGAGGATGGCTACGCGGACTACTTCGCCTTCCATGGCCTTGCCACGGAACTGACGGAAGCCTACGCCGAGCGACTGCACGCCCGCATCCGCCGGGAGTTGGGCATCCACGCCAAGGACCTGCCCGGCCGCGCCCTCTTTGCCCAGGG
>JAVBYJ010000005.1 GCA_030824075.1 Geothrix sp. | reverse complement strand
TCCCAGGTGCCCCCGCCATCGGTTTCTGCGCCTGCAGGGGCCCAGGGACAGCTGGCCTCCAGCCCCATTCGTGAGATCAGCAGCCAGGAAGCCTGGAAGGTCTTCCAGTCCGGCACGCCCTTCCTCGATGCGCGCCGCAGCTCGGAGTTTGCCGAGGGCCATATCGCCGGAGCCTGGTGCACCCCGGTGTGGGAAGCGGATATCGACGACCGGCTCATCACGTTCAAGGCCGCGCGGCGGCCGGGATCCGAGGATCCCATCGTCATCTACTGCGGCGGCGGTGACTGTCGCGACTCCCATCTCCTCGCCGAAAAACTCCTGAGCGAGGGCTACTTCCACCTGCTCATCTACCGCGCTGGCTTCCCCGCCTGGGTGGCGCTGGGCCATCCGGTCGAGAAGGGCCAGCCGTGAGATCCCGGCTCCGACAAGGCCTCCTGCATCCAAAGGTCACCATGGCCGCACGGATGGTTCTGGGGCTGGTCTTCATCGCGGCCGCCCTGCCCAAGCTCATGGACCCGCCGGGGTTCGCCAAATCCATCTGGGCGTATGAACTGTTCCCCGCCTGGAGCCTCCATCCGCTGGCCCTGGTGCTTCCCTGGCTGGAGCTGCTCTGTGGCCTGGCGCTCTGCCTGGGCCTCTGGATCCGCGCCGCCGCCGCATGGACTGCGGTGCTGCTCCTGTCCTTCGCGCTGGCCCTTGCCATCAACCTGGCCCGTCGCCATCCCGTGGATTGCGGCTGTTTCGGATCCGCAACGCCCAAGACCGAGAAAGAACGCCTGATCGATATGCGTTGGTCTCTCCTGCGTGACGCCGGCCTGCTCCTGCTGGCTGCCCAGCTGCTCCTGGCCTCTTCCCCGAGAAAGAGCTGACGCCGCAAACCAGAAGGGTTTGCGGCGCGATTTCGCCCGTTCGGCCGGGGAATGTCTACGACTGGATCACACCGAGTTCCCGTCCCACCTTGGTGAAGGCGGCGATGGCATGATCCAGATCCACACGAGTATGCGCGGCGCTCATCTGGGTGCGAATGCGCGCCAAACCCTTGGGCACCACGGGAAAGAAGAACCCGATGACATAGACGCCCTCATCCAACAGGCGCGTGGCAAAGGCCTGGGCCAGGGGCGCCTCGTAGAGCATGACGGGGACGATGGGATGCTCGCCCGGCAGCAGCTTGAAGCCGGCCTTCTCCATCCCCGCTCGGAAGTACGTGGCATTTTCATGCACGCGGCGGATGAGGTCCTGGCTGCTCTTGAGCAGGTCCAACACCTGGAGGGTGGCGGCGACGATGGCCGGCGCCACGGAGTTCGAGAATAGGTACGGACGGGCCTTCTGTCGCAACCAATCGATGGCTTCCCGCTTGCCTGCGATATAGCCGCCGGAGGCGCCGCCCAGGGCCTTGCCGAAGGTGCCCGTCATGAAGTCGATCCGGCCCATGACCCCGCAATGCTCATGCGTGCCGCGGCCATGTTCACCCATGAAACCCACGGCGTGGCTGTCGTCCACCATCACCATGGCCCCGTACTTTTCCGCCAGGTCGCAGATCTCTGCGAGCTTGGCGATGTAGCCGTCCATGCTGAAGACGCCGTCCGTCACCACCAGCTTGAAGCGGGCGCCCGCGGCATCGGCGGCCTTCAACTGGGTTTCGAGATCGGCCATATCCGAGTTGGCGTAGCGGAAGCGCTTGGCCTTGCAGAGGCGGATGCCGTCGATGATGGAGGCATGGTTCAGCGCATCGCTGATGACCGCGTCTTCCTCGCCGAGCAGGCCCTCGAAGATGGCGCCGTTGGCGTCGAAGCAGGAGGAGTACAGCTGGGTGTCCTCGAAGCCAAGGAAGGTGGCGAGCTTGACCTCCAGCTCCCGGTGGATGTCCTGGGTGCCGCAGATGAAGCGCACGGAGGCCATGCCGAAGCCGTGGTCGTCCATGACCGCCTTGGCCGCCTGGATCAGATCCGGGTGATTGGCCAAGCCCAGGTAGTTGTTGGCGCAGAGGCACACCACATCCCTGCCGTTGGCCCGCATCTGCGGTTGCTGGGGAGAGGTGATGACCCGTTCGATCTTGTACAGCCCCGCTTCCTTTAGCTGCTCGATCTCGCGGTTGAGGTGGGCCAGGTAGCCAGGGTTCACGGCGGGTCTCCTATCGTTCAGGGCCCATAGGATACTGCGAGGTGGCGTGGCGGCCATGCAGATGTGTCACCATCCTTGCGAACCGGAAAGGATCCGACCATGCGCCGAGCCCTGCTGTTGCCCGTCCTGCTGCTCACCCTGGCCTGCAGCTCCAAGCTGGAGCCCAGCAAAGCCGGGGATCGGATCCGCAAGGACTACCCGGTGGTGGTCCCCGTCACCGTGCCCGAGAAGGCCTCCGCAGATAAGGGCAGCCCTGAGCACCTGCGCCTGGTGACACTCCGGGAAAACCTCGACAAGAGCGGCTGGTTCGACAGTTCTGTCCAGACCGAGGGGGGCCGCGAGACTTTTACTTTCCGCCTGAAACCAGATGCTCCCAAAGCCATCAAGGCCGCGCCGAAGGGTTTTTCGATTCCGGCCGCCGAGGCGGTCTTCGTTCGCGTCGTCCGCATGGAGCCCACCCGGGATGGTGCCCGGGTCATCTACGAGATCCGCCTGGAGAAGCCCACGGCCCAGTTCCCCCTCTTCCAGGCCCTGCATCCGGAGGCCAAGGTCGGCCAGACCAAGCCCCGCCACGCCACCTTCGAGCGACGCAAGGGCGGTTGGGAGTTGACCGGCACCGACGAGGCCTTCCGCAAGGCTGAGTGACCCGGCGCGACTTGATCAGAGTTACAGCCTGGTTACTTGGGGGACCCCGAAGTCTCCCTTACCCTTGAAGGATCGAGGTTCCCTTGGATCACAGTCCCGCCTTTCGCCTGCGCAGGTTCATGAACTGGTTCCCACTGGGGCTGACCTACGCGGCCATGTACATGGGCCGTTACAACTTCAACATCGTGAAGAACGACATTGGGGCCTGGTACCACCTGGATAAGGCGCAGATGGGCCTCATCGCCTCCGCAGGCTTCTGGACCTACGGCCTCTCCGTGGCCCTCAATGGCCCCTTGGCCGATCGCATCGGGGGACGCAAGGCCATCCTCATCGGCGCCCTCGGGGCGGCCGTGGTGAACCTGCTCATCGGATTCATGTTCCTGAACACTGCCGGCACCCAGGTGTTGCTGAGCATGAGCCTGCTCTGGAGCCTGAACATGTACTTTCAGAGCTTTGGGGCGCTGTCTGTGGTGAAGGTGAACAGCACCTGGTTCCACGTGCAGGAACGCGGCGTCTTCGGCGGCATCTTCGGCATCATGATCAGCTCGGGTTATTTCCTGGCCACCACCATCGGCGCCTGGCTGCTGGCCAGTTTCCGCAGCTGGACCGTCATCTGGTTCGTGCCCTCCGCCATCATGACCTTGATGTTCATCGTGGATTGGTTCTTCGTGCGGAACCGCCCCAGCCATGCGGGATACCCGGATTTTGATACGGGCGACGGCTCCAATGCGGCCTCGGCCGAGGATGCCCCCCTGCCCCTGGGCGATCTCATGCGGAAGGTCTTCCACAACCCGGTGATCGTCGCGCTCATCTTCGCCGAGTTCTGCACGGGGTTCGTGCGTCAGGGCGTGATGCTCTACTTCACGGAGTATCTGCAAGAGGTCTACCACCTGGGCAAGAAGGAACACCTCTTCTGGTGGACGGGCATCGCCTTCATGGCTGGCGGCATCCTAGGCGGCCTGCTCTGTGGTTGGATGAGCGACAAGCTGTTCCAGTCCCGCCGTCCCCCCGTGGCCTTCTTCTTCTACCTGGTGCAGGTGGTGATGCTGGGTCTGCTGGGCATGACCCTCGGCCAGGGCTCCGTGGGCGGCCAGATCTGGGCCGTGATCCTGCTGGGCCTCACCGCCATGTTCATCTTCGGCGTCCACGGCATGCTGAGCGGCACGGCCAGCATGGACTTCGGGGGCCGCAAGGCCGCGGCCACCGTCACGGGCGCCTTGGACGGCATCCAGTACATCGGCTCGGGCCTCACCGGGTTCGGCCTGGGCTGGATCCTCAAGACCTATGGTTGGGACGGCGTGGCCACCCATGGCCACCAGCCCCTCCACGCCTGGGTCTGGGTGGGTTCCATCATCCCCTTCAGCCTCATCGGCGCCTTCATCATGACCCGCATCTGGAACGCCAAGGCCGGCGCCGGGGCGCACTAAAATTAAAGACTGGTCCACAGATTTCACAGATTCCACAGATTCAAAAGCGAAGGAAATCTGTGTGAATCTGTGAAATCTGTGGATTGATTCTTTTACTTCGCGAGCTGGTCGAAGGCCGCCTTCAGGCCGCCGTGGATGGCCTGCACGTCGGCGGGCTTCCACAGCTTCTGGTCCTCGCGGACGAAGGTGGTGAGGTCCTTCCGGTTGTCGAAGCGGGCCACGGGCAGGTGGTAGACCTTGGTCTCGTAGCGGTCGCCCACCTGCAGGGTGCGCTCCACGCGGATGGTGCCGGGGCGGTCGCTCTGTTCCATGAGCCAGGCCATGTCATCGGTGCCGTACTGGCCCAGCATCACCTCCATGGGGACGCTGTGGTGCAGGATGCTGCCCTGCCCATTGGGACGGCCGCGTTCGATGTTCTTGCGGCGGCTTTCGGTGGGCTCCACCCAGACATAAAGCACAGAAGCTGTCTCAAGGATGGCGGGCGACAGGGTCTGGAAGGCGGTGTCGTAGCCGTGAGGCGGGCACAGGGGGAAGGCCGAGCCATGGGCGCCGCCGCGGGCGGCCTCGATCACCAGCGTGCGTCCCGCCTTGTCCTGAGCGTTCTGGCGATTGAGGACGTCCAACTCGGCCCGGCATTCGGCTTCCAGGGCCTCGGCCATGCGCACCCGGATGCGGTGGGGGATCTCGCCCAGGGGCTGGGAGAGGCCGACTTTCGTGTGGGCGGCATCCAGGCGGTCAAAGAGGTGCTGGGCGGCGCTTGCCACCAGCGTCTGGCGGCTGGCCATGAGGTTGGCGTGGTCCTCGTTCAGCAGCTCAATGAGGACGGCCCAGGTCCAGTTGTCCCGGAAGGGCCGGCTGGGACCGTGGTAGTAGACGTAGTCCAGCCCATTCGCCTTCAACTCATCATCGATGCGGTGCATGAGATGGACATAGGGGTAGTCGTCCAGCTGCAGCGTGGGGCCCATGTGGAAGTCGTTCCGGCACTGGTCCGGTGTCAGGCTGGCCAGGTAGCGGCGCACCTCCGACTTGCCCGAGGCGGGCAGGCTGAAGAGAAGGATGGTGTCGAGGAGCTGGCTCATGGGATTCCACCGTACGGAACCTCAAGAATGCCATGAATCCTCGATCCTGGCCCGCCTCCGTGTTATCCGTTAGGGATGCGGGATCGGGAGATCGTCGAGCGCGTCCGGGACGCCACGGACCTGCTGGCCCTGGTGGGCCAGGCGGTGAAGCTGCGTAAGCAGGGCTCGGCCCATGTGGGTCTCTGCCCCTTCCACGCCGAGCGCAGCCCCAGCTTCCAGGTGGTGGCCAACCGGGGCTTCTACCACTGCTTCGGCTGCGGCAAGCACGGGGACGCCTTCGCCTGGCTCATGGAACGCGAGGGCATGACCTTTCCCGAGGCCCTGGAACAGCTGGCCCGCGCCGCGGGAATCGACCTGCCCGAGCGACGGGAACGCCCCTCCGCCGAGGTGGACCTGGAGACCCGGATGCGTTCCGCCCTGGAGGCCGCCCAGGCCTTCTTTGAGGCCCAGTTGACCCGCCACGATGGCGCCAGGGCCTACCTGCGGGACCGTGGCTACGCGGGGGCCTTCCTCTCCGAGGCCGGCTTCGGCGTGGCGCCGGACGCCTGGGATGCCCTGGTCAACCATCTCCGCGGCCTCAACATCTCCGGCGAACTGCTGGAACAGGCGGGCCTGGCCAGCCGCAGCGAGCGCGGTACCCAGATCGACTTCCTCCGCAACCGCCTGACCATCCCCATCCACGACGCTCGGGGCCGCATCGTGGCCTTCGGAGGGCGGATTATGGGCGAAGGACAGCCCAAGTACCTCAACACCCGCGATACCCCGCTTTTCCACAAGGGCGGGACCCTCTTCGGCTTCCACCGCGCCAAGGGCGCCATGAAGGACGGAGCCCTGGTGGTGGAAGGCTACTTCGATGTGCTTCAACTTCACCAGCACGGCATTCACCAGGCCGTGGCGCCCCTGGGCACCGCCCTCACCGAAGAGCACTTGAAAGCGCTGGGACGCTTCACGCGCCGGGTCATCCTCTGTTTCGACGGGGATGCCGCCGGTCGCCGGGCCATGGAAAAAAGCCTCAGGATGGCCCTGCCCCTGGGTTTCGAAGTGCGCCTGCTGGAGCTGCCCCAGGGCGAGGATCCCGACACCTGGTGTCTCAAGCTGGGCGGCGAGGCCTTCCGCGACCTCCTGCGCACGGTGCCCGACTGGACGGCCTTCATGGTGGACCGGTCCATGGAAGGCAAGGACCTCCGCCGCATCACCGATCGCATGGGGGCCTTCAAGGACCTTCTGGATTTCCTGCCGTATCTGCCGCGCACCACGGAGAGCCGTGACCTTTTCGCCAGCCTGGCCCACCAGCTCCAGGTGCCCCTCCAGGAACTGGACCGGGCCGTGCGGAGTCGCCAGACGCCTGCCCGCGAGACCGAGGCCTCCGGCCCGAATTCGCCTGTGCTTCCGGACCTCGACGACCTGATCCGCAGCCTCCTCCTGCTGAGCACGGCGGGCCACTGGCGGCGTGTCCAGGAGGTTCCACCGGCCTGGTGGGAGAGTCTCTCCGGTGCCTCTCTGCTGCAGGCGCTGCTGGACGCCGAAGGTGACACCACGCTGTTACCCGAGGGCGCGGTGGCAGCGATTCGCCACTTGGAGGCCCAGGCCAGCCGCCAGGATGAGGCCGGCCGTGACGCCGAGACCCTGTTCGTGAAACTGGAAAGCCGCTATGTGGATCGCGAGATCCAGGCCAACAACCGGCTGCTGCAAGATCCCCGCACCCTGGTCGACGCCGTCCTCACGAAACAGGTCGAGGTGCGCCAGAACGAGCTCCTCGGGCGCCAGAAGAAGCTCTCTCAGCTTCGCAGAGGGCCGCGCTGACTTCCTCCCAGAACTCGGCCCTTGCCTCAATCAGCGGATCCCCTATACTGAAAAGTTCCGGATTCTGCCGGTACATTGGCCGAGTTTTATATGCTTCTCGGTCACCGGGTCCACCGGTCCGATGTCCGCACCGCTCTTTGAGGTCCGAATGGTTCCGACGCCACCACGCGATGCCTACTACACCCTGACCAAAGCCCTGATCTCCATCGGAAGGAAAAACGGATTCCTGCTGGTTGACCAGCTCAATGACTTCCTCCCCGAGACCACCTCCAGTCCCATGGACCTTGAGGTGGTCATGGGCCTGTTCGCCCGTCTTGGCGTGGGCATCGGTGCCACCGAGGAAGAAGCCCAGGCCGCCCGTGAGGCCATCGAGCCCGAATTCGTGCTGGTGGAAGGCGGCGGCAAGAGCGACAAGGATCTCGAGGTCGAGATCGACAGCCCCGACAGCGACAAGTTCAACGACCCCGTTCGCATGTATCTCAAGGAGATGGGCACGGTGCCCCTCCTCAAGCGCGAGGATGAGGTTGAGATCGCCAAGCGCATCGAGATCGGTGTCCGTAGCGTCATGCGCGCCCTCTCCCGTTCGCGCCTGGCCGCCAGCCTGCTCATCGACATCGGCCGGATGCTCAAGGAGAACCCAGGCAAGATCCGCGAGGTGGTGGGTCTCTCCGACGAGGTGGACGACGACGAAGATGCCGAGAGCACTTCCGCCACCCAGCATGTGCACCATCAGTTCGAGAAATTGCTCGTCTACGATCAGGCTCTGCAGGAGCTCCTGGACCTCAAGCTCCAGGTGGACGCAGGCACCAAGACCCTGCCCAAGCGCCGCAAACTGGGCCGGGAAATCCTTCAGGCCCGCGGCCGGGTTTCCCGTCAGATCCGCAAGCTGGGCCTCAACAGCCTCGCCGTGACGCGCCTCATCGACCGCATCACCCATCAGCACACCCAAGTGATGGCGGGCGAGCGCAAGTGCCGCGAACTGCGTGATCGGCTGAAGAACCCTGCCTTCGCCAAGTTGAAGGATCGCTACAAGGAGGAGTTGGCCCACATCGAGAAGACCCTGGCCGATTTCTTCGAGAAATACGAAACCGTCAGCGAGCAGTTCCACAAGGATTTCAATGGCCTCAAGGGTGCGGAAAGCATCAGCCGCGGCGCCAAGGCTGAGCTAATCGAAGCCAATCTCCGGCTCGTGGTCAGCATCGCCAAGCGGTACACCAACCGCGGCCTGCAATTCCTCGACCTCATTCAGGAGGGCAACATCGGGCTCATGAAGGCCGTGGACAAGTTCGAGTACAGCCGCGGGTTCAAGTTCTCGACCTATGCCACCTGGTGGATCCGCCAGGCCATCACCCGCGCCATCGCGGATCAGGCCCGCACCATCCGCATTCCCGTACACATGATCGAGACCATCAACAAGCTCATCCGCACCCAGCGCGAGCTGGTGCAGAAGCTGGGCCGGGAACCCTCCAGCGAGGAAATCGCCCACGCCATGGATATGCCCGTGGGCAAGGTCCGCAAGGTGATGAAGATTGCCCAGGAGCCCATCTCCCTCGAAACGCCCATCGGCGAGGAGGAGGATTCCCACCTTGGCGATTTCATCGAGGACAAGACCGTGGTCTCCCCCGTGGAGCAGGTCGTGCAGCAGCGCCTCAAGGAGACCGTCCGCAACGTCCTCAACACCCTCAGCGAGCGCGAAGAGCGCGTCCTCCGCATGCGCTTCGGCGTGGGCGACGACGGTTCCGAACACACGCTGGAGGAAGTGGGCAGCGAGTTCGCCGTCACCCGCGAACGCATCCGCCAGATCGAATCCAAGGCGCTCAGGAAGATCAGGCATCCCCGCTATTCCAAGACGCTGAAGGCCTTCCTGGGCTGAACGCGAGCGGTCGGCATGCGTGGGCCGACAAATGGATGAGGCGAGGCCCGAAAGGACCTCGCCTCTTTCCGCTTCCCCTGCAGATGTCTTTCACGCCAGAGTCCGGCTAGCCTGAACCTGTGACCGACGCAAAAAGCCCCTTTGCCCCCCTTCGGAGCCGTCTCTTCCTGGCCATCTGGATCGCGGCCATGGCCTCGAACGTGGGCACCTGGGTACAAAATGTGGGCGAGAAATGGCTGATGGCCGAGATCACGCGCTCGCCACTCCTCATGAGCCTTATCGAGACCGGGGCGACCTTGCCCATGCTGATCCTGTCCATGCCCGGCGGCGCCATCGCCGATATTGTGGACCGTCGCCGAATGCTCCTCCTGACCCAGGCCTGGATGTTCTTGGCGGCTGCGGCCATGGCCATCCTGTCGGCCCTCCACCTGGTCACGCCAGGTGTGCTCATCACCATGTCCCTGTTGCTTGGT
Organism: Geothrix sp.; assembly: GCA_030824075.1. GTDB lineage: Bacteria > Acidobacteriota > Holophagae > Holophagales > Holophagaceae > Geothrix. Next base: position 188,976 of record JAVBYJ010000005.1, on the reverse strand, counting down.
GTCGGGGCGGCCCTCAATGCACCGGCCTGGCAGGCCTCGGTACCGGATCTGGTGCCGAAAGAGCAGATCGCCGCAGGCGTGGCCCTCAACAGCGCTGGATTCAACGTGAGCCGGGCGGTGGGCCCTGCCCTCGGCGGCCTCGTGGTGGGCTGGTTCGGCGCGACCTGGGCCTTCGCGCTGAACGCCATCTCCTTCATCGGGGTGCTGGTGGTGCTGAAAAGCTGGAAGCGGCAGCCCGTCACCACCGACCTCCCGGCCGAGAGGTTCAGTGCAGCCATGAAAGTCGGGCTGCGCTACACGCGTCATCGCACCGCCCTTCAAGTGATCCTGCTGCGCGGGGGAGGATTCGTCTTCTTCGGCGGCCCGGTCTTCTCGCTCCTGCCCACCCTGGCCATCCACCATCTGAACCTAAGCTCAGCCTCCTTCGGCCTCCTGCTCGGCTGTACCGGCGTCGGTGCGGTTAGCGCCACGCTGATGCTGCCCGCCCTTCGCGCACGGATCGGTCCCAACCAGCTCCTGGCCATGGCCACCGCCACCTTTGCCATCGGCTTGCTGGTGCTTGGCTTCGTAGTCCATGTCATTCCTGTGGCTGTCACGCTCCTCGTCTGCGGTGCCGGCTGGTTGACCGTCCTGAGCACCTGCAACACCGGTGTCCAGCTCTCCGTGCCTTCCTGGGTGCGGGCCAGGGCGCTTGGCGTCTACATCACCGTCTGGGGTGGCACCATGGCGGGTGGCGCGGCTTTCTGGGGCTGGGTGGGGGAACGCTGGGGCATTCACACGGCCTTTGCCGTGGCTGGGACCGGCATGCTGCTGATGCTGGCCGCCACTGCGCGCTTGAAGATTCAGGCTCTGCATGAGCCGATGGACTTGAGCCCCCACCACCTGAATCCCCACACCCCTGAGTCCATTCATCCTGACGAAGGACCGATCCTTACCGTGCTGGAATACCGGGTACCCGAGGATCGGAAATCGCATTTCCAGGAGGCCATGCGGGAGGTCCGTCGCATCCGCATCCGGGACGGCGCTGTTCGCTGGTCCCTTTTCCTTGATCTGGCGCCACCTGAACCGGGCCTGCTGCGCTTCGTGGAGAGTTTCCTGAGTTCCAGCTGGGGCGAACACCTCCGCCAGCACCACCGCGCCACCGTGGAAGACCGGGCCGTGTTCCGCAAGGCCTACGGGCTTGGCATGGAGGCGAGACCGAGGATCCGCCATCTGGTTGCGGCCTGGGAAGACCAGGGGTCGCTACTCGATCGCATCTTCGAGTAGCTCTGCACGCGGGCTAGGATGCAGTGCCCGTTTCGGTCATGCTGAAGCCATCGCTTCGGAGCTTCCACCCGTGCTTTCCAAGGACCAGACCCTGGGGAAATACCAGATCCTGGACCGCCTCGGTTCCGGCGGTTTCGGTGCGGTGTACCTCGCCATGGACACTTGGGTCAACCGCAAGGTGGCACTGAAGGTTCCGCACCAGCAGCAGGACGAGATCGTCGACCTGCTGAAGGAGCCGCGCATCATGGCGGGCCTGAAGCATCCGAATATCGTCGAACTCATCACCGTCGAGCGGAAGAACGGCATCTTTTTCATGGTGTTGGAATACGTGGAGGGTGAGGGCCTTGACCGCTTCATCCGCCGGGAGCGGTCCCTGCCGCCCACCCGTGCGCTTGAGATCGGGTTGGATGTCTGCAGCGCCATCGCCTTCGCCCACGGCCATCAGATCCTCCACCGCGATCTGCGCCCCGCCAATATCCTGTTGAACCGTGACGGCGTGGCCAAGGTCACCGACTTCGGCACGTCCCGCGTGCTGGAGATGCAGCATGTGCCCTACGCGCCCACGCGAATCGGCTCGCCACCCTACATGGCTCCCGAGCATTTCCGGGGCCGGGCCGTGTTCCAATCCGACCTGTGGTCTCTGGGCATCACCCTGTACGAGATGCTCACAGGCACGGTGCCCTTCTACGACGCGGATCCCCTGAAGATCGCCCAGGCCTTCACCAGCCAGCAGATCGTGGCGCCGCATCTGCGAAACCCCGTCGTTCCCAAGGCCTTCTCGGAAGTCGTGATGAAGGCCTTGGCTGTGAACCTGGGTGAACGCTACCTCTCCGCCCAGGCCCTCCTGGAGGCGCTCCGCCGCCTGAAAGAGAATGTCGCCCGGGAGACCCGCCCCCTCGGAACGGCCGTGCTGTCCTCTTCCTCCTCCGGTCCCCACCCGTCCCTGCGGGCCGCGACGCAGGCGCGGCTCTGCCGCTTCTGCTACCGGCAACTGCCCCGGATGGCCATGGTCTGCCCGAACTGCGGCGAAAAGAACTGATGCCCTGGCAACCCACCAAGGACGCGGTGCAACGGCTCTGGGGCCGGCGCTGGATCCGCCGGGTGGCGTATACCTTGGTGGCGGGTGCCACCGTGTTCACCTTGACTCCATGGCTGGCGAGGCGCCCCGCAGTGCTCCGCTGGACCGTGGGTCAGCTGGATGCGCTGGCCCGGGATGAGACGGGACTGCCGCTTGCCATCGGCCGGATCGAGCTTCATCCGGCCCTGGGGTCTGTGGTGCTCCACGACCTCCAGCTGGGCGGGGACCTGCTGACGGTCAAGCGGATCGAGGTCCAGGCCGACGTATGGTCTCTTTTTGGCCAAACCCGCCGCTTTTATTCGGTTCGGGTAGAGCATCCCCACGTGCGCCTGACCGAGGCGGGGCTCGCAGCGATCAAGCTCAAGCGCCGTCCCCCGCGGATAGGCCCCCTGCCCCAGTTCCGGCTGGATCTCGTCAGCCTCACCAGCGGGGAGATCGAGGTGCCCGAACCGCTGCGGGGCATCCCGGCGCTGCGCTACCAGTTCGACATGAAGGCCACGGGCCTGGGCCCGAATCATGTCCGCGTCAATCTCGTCGGCGCCCAGCTGACCGTGAAAGGTCCCGAGGGCTGGGAGAAGGGCCGCCTGGATCTGAACGGTGAGATTTCTGAACCCCAGTTGAGGATCCATGAGGCCTATGTGCGCCTTGGGGAGAGTCAGGTCCGCCTGAAAGGCCTCTATGAAGCGAAAACCGCCAAGGCGACCGACCGGGTGGAAGCCCGCCTCACCGGGGTTCTGGATCTGACCCAGGCCGCCCGCTGGGGTGGTGCCAAGCCCCCGCCCCTGACCGGCCGCCTGGATCTGGTGGGGACCCTTCAGGGTTCTGTGAATCAGCCCGCCTGGACCTTCGTCGCCGAGGGACAGGATCTGCGGCCCAGCCAGCGCGGGTTCCTTCCGGGCAGCCTTGAGGTCAAGGTGGGTGGCGGGCTGGAGCAGGCCCGGCTGGACCACCTGCGCTGGTCCTCCCCCCAGGGGGATCTGGATGTCCAGGGAAGCTGGTCTCGGCACGCACCGGTCCAGGTCACCCTGCAGGGGACGAATCTCGATATGGATGCGTTCGGACGCACCCTGCGCCTTTCGGAGTTCCAGGGCACCCGCGGAACCGTTCAGGCCAAGGTCAGCGGACCCAGGACCGGGGACCCGCTCACGCGCCTGGACCGGTGGCAGGCCGCCCTCAAGGTCGCCCTTACCCAGCACGGGCTGGACGCCGGTGGATTTCAGGCTTCTCTCGACCGGGGCCAAGCCACCCTGGATCGCCTGAGCCTGAATCTCGAAGCCTTGAAGGTGGATGGCTCGGGCCGGGCCAGCGTGGGTCCCCATGGCTTGACTCAGATGGAAGGCGAGGGCCACGCCGAGGTCGGAGCCGGTCAAGTGGCCCGGACCCTGCTCGCATGGAAGGTCGTGGACCTGGACATGGAGGGCCAAACGAAGGTCCAGGCCAAGGTCAGCTGGAGCCGCGCGGCCGGGCTTGGCCTGCTCGGATCCTGTGAAATCACGGGTCCGCGCTGGCATGGCGCCCAGGTGGACAGCCTCCAGGCGAAGGTGGAAATCCGAGGTTCCGATCTCTGGGTGAAGGACATCGACCTGCGCAAGGACGAGGGGCGCGGCGGCGGGGAGCTGTGGCTCACCTGGGGCCGCACCGCCCCAGGACAAGCCCAAACGGAGATGTGCTTCACCGCCTTCCGGCTGCCGGTGGCCGAAGGGCTCCGGGCCGCCGATCTGAAGGACAGCGAGGGGAATGACCTGCCCCTCACAGGCCTGGGCAGCGGATGGGTGAGGCTTCAGGGATCCTACGCACAATTAACCATGAACGGCTTTGCGCAAGTCAAATCAGGTAAAGCTTACGGCATCACAATTCCAGCGGCTTCCTCCGACTTCAGCATGGATCTGAATGCCCGGCGACTGAAGCTGGAGGACGTGCGGGTGGCGGAGCGCCAGGAGCTCCTGGGACGGGGGGAGATCCCTCCAGAGGGGGCCTTGGCGCTCACAGGGCAGGCCGAGTTGGACCTTCCGCGGTGGACGTGGTGGGTGGACCTGGATGGACGGCTCGACTCCCAGCTGCTGGCCCTCCCTGGACCCAGGATCCAGGCCCAGGTCAAGACGCGGCTCCTGGGGCCCATCACCAGCCCCTTTGGCACCATGGATCTGCCCGAGGGACAAATCGACCTGAACCGGGGGCGGATCTTCTTTGGTGACCGGAGCGTGGAGGGACTGGAAGGCACGGTCCAGCTGGAGCGAGGTCGTCTGGAAGGTCGCCTTGGCATCGAAGGCAGGCCCAACCCCCTGCTGAAGGCCCAGGTCCGCCGGGATGGCCCGGACCTCCTGGGCGATCTCACCCTGAGCCTCTCGCCCGAGAGCGCGCCGACCGATACGCTCGCCCGGAGCCTGACGGAGGATCTCCTCGAGGATCTGAATCTGGACGCCAAGGTCCAGGGGCGCTGGAAAAATGGCAGCGACCTGACCTGGACCGGCTCCCTCGACCGTCTGGTCGCCCGCTTCAATGCCTTCGAGCTCCACCAGGTACGGCCCTCCGCACTGAAGGGCAATGCCCTCGGTACGGTGGTGGATATCACCCTGGAAGGTGGGGCCCGCTCCCCCGTCAATCAGACCGCCGCCCAGGCCGCCAACCTCCGGCTTTCAGGCACCGTCCCCTTTTCGGGTTCGGCCCCCATGGCCATCCAGGCCCAGGGTTCGGCCAACCTCGCCCATGTGAAATCCATCTTCGACCGGGTCATGGAGGTGGACGATTACAGCCTGCTGTCCGAGCTGCGCGTGCAGGGCGTCAGCCGCTTCGACATCCTGGCCCATGGCACCTATGCCGACCCGCAGCTGGACGGCACCCTGTCCCTGGACAAGGGCCAGGTGAACCTCCGCGGCTACCAGGGCGTAGAGGATCTCCAGGCCGTGGTGGTGTTGAAGAACCGAACCCTCGCCATCCCGGAAGGCCAGCCCATGCGTGGGACCCTGGCCCACGGGGACCTTGAGGCCAGCGGCGCGGTGACCTGGCAGCTGGGAGGTCTCGAGGCCTATGCGATGAAGGCTTCCCTCGCCAACTTTCAACTCCGCGACGTGCCCGATGGCTTGGACCTCCAAGGCACCCTCCAGGCCACCCTGGATGGCGTGGAGGAGGGCGGCCTGCTGAAGGGAAGGTTGCGAGCCGACCGCCTGAGCTACCAGACCGAAGTCAAGCTGTCCGACCTGATCCTGCGCAGCGCCCTCAGCGACAGCGGCGGTCTGACGGGCCTGGATCTGGATGATCCTCTGGACCGCATCCGCCTGGACCTGGACCTCGACCTCCGCAGTCCCTGGAACATTGAGAACAATCTGCTGAAGCTGGAGGGGCGCACCGAAGGCCCCTTCCAGATCCTGGGCACCCTGGCGCATCCCGTGCCCAGGGGCACCATGGTCTTCCAGCCGGGGGGCCGCATCACCAACATCTTCCCGGCCGGCGACATGGTGGTGACGGCGGGTTCCCTGGCCTTCACCGAGTCCCGACCCATGGATCCCATCATCACCCTCCAGGGGAGCGTCAGTTCCATCCCGGGCTACGCGGTGAACCTCGACATCCGGGGCACCTTGAGCAACCTGAACATCGTGCCCAGCTCCACCCCCAGCCTCCGGCAGGATGAAATCGTGGCCATCCTCATCAACCCGGGCAACGTGGCCAACGTCGGCATCGCGAGCGCCTCTTCCGGCGTCACCCAGGGGGCCATCACCTCGGGCCTGGCCAGCGCGGGCTCCGGCCTCATCTCCACCCTCGCCTTCGCGCCCTTGCAGGAACAGCTGCGGCGCACGCTGGGGCTGGACCGGGTGAACGTGGCCGTGCGGACCACCAGCGTGGGCACCACCGAGACCGAATTCACCCTCGGCAAGAGCGTCAACCTGCTGGGGCAGCGCAGCGCGTTTGTGGTGTCCCACAAGAAGAGCGGAGAGTTGAGCATCACCTCCGGACAGGTGGAATGGCGCTTCGGCGGTTTCATCCTCCAACTGGGCGCCAGCAAGGGCGGCAGTTCCGGACTCAATCCGTCTGGAGAGATCCGGCACACCTGGAGCCCCAAATAGGCTGTGGACGGCGGGCGGTGGCGGTAGGCTGGGAGTGGAGACGCGCATGATCACGGTGAAATGCTTCGCCCGCTACCGCGCCCTGCTGGGGTTCAACGAGCTTGACGTGCCGACGGCGCCCACGCTGGGCGATCTGTTGGCCGAACCACCTTTTGCCAGCCTCCCCAAGGACGCCCTGCTGGCCGTGAATCAGAGTTTCGCGGATCGCGCCACGCCACTGGTGGATGGCGACGAGGTGGCCCTCATGCCGCCGGTCTCCGGCGGCTGAGAAAAAGATCCGGTGGATCCGGGCTACCCGTCGCGCCGGATCTCCAGCACTTCACCACCGCTGAGGCGCAGCAGCTCCTGGAAAGCGGGTTCGCGGCGGAGCCGGTCCTCCGGCCGATCGGAAACCTCGGGGCTCCCCTCGTCGTCGAAGCGGATATCCACCGTTTTCAGGCCAGGCAATACCGCAGCCAGGGCGGCGAGCAGGTGAGGGCTGGCCTTCTCCCGCTCGAAATCCTGGAGGGTCTGCCGGACGTTGCCCGGGAACTGGAAGCGGAGGACCGGCGGCTCCCACTGAAGCCCTGAGGCCATCTGGGGCGCTGTGGCCAGGGCCCGCAAGCCCGGAACCTGGCGCAGGGCCTCGCTGCACACGGCGCGGAGCTGGACCGGCGAACCGGACACCGGGCCGTTCGCAGCCCTGGGGGTGACGGGGGCGGGAGCCTGCGGAGCGGGAGCCGGCCGACGAGGCCCCTCAGGCGCCGGCGCGGCCTGGGGGGCCTTGAGAGGGACCGGCGGTGGCCCTGCGGGAGGACCAGAAGGCCGCGTGGGGAGGCCGGAAACCGCGGTTCCAGAGACCAGGGCATCCAGGGGCGCCAGGTGCGGCAACTGGGCTGCCGTGATCAGGGCCAGTTCCACCACCACGCGGGGCAGGCTGCTGTCGCGCAGATCCCGTTCTCGGCCCAGGAGCAGGTGCAGCATTCGCGCCCAGCGCAGCAGCTCCTGCGGCCCCCGGGCGGCCCGTGCCTCCTCCTCCAGGCGATCGCGGAAGGCGAGCACCAGCTCACGCCAGAAGGTGGCCCAGTCGGCGCCCTGCTCCGCGAGTTCACGGCAGGCTTCCACCAGCGCCGCGGTATCTCCGATGGCCAGCGCCGACATGACGCCCTGCACCAGATGGGCGCTGACGATGCCCAATTGCTCACGGACGGCCTCTTCCAGCACCGTCCCGTCACCGGCAGAAATGACGCGGTCGAGGATGGTGAGCGCATCGCGCATGGAACCCTGGCCCGCCTCGGCCACCAGCCGCAGGCTGCCGCTCTCGGCCGCCACGCCCTCCTGCTCACAGACGTGCCGCAATCGGCCTTCGATGAGGCCCACTGGGATCAGGCGGAACGGGAAGATCTGCACCCGGCTCTTGATGGTGTCCGGCACGTCCTGCAGCTCGGTGGTCGCCAGCACGAAAATGGCGTGGGGCGGCGGCTCCTCGATGACCTTCAGCAGGGCGTTGAAGGCCTCGGTGCTGAGCATGTGCACTTCGTCGATGATGTAGATCCGGTAGCGGCAGAAGGCGGGGCGGGTCTGCACCTGTTCCCGCAGGGCCCGGGCATCGGCCACGGAGGCTCGGCTGGCCGCATCGATTTCGACGATGTCGAGGCTGCTGTCAGGCTGCTCCGCGGCCCGGCAGGGGTCGCAGACCCCGCAGGGCGTCGCCGTGGGGCCCTCGGCACAGTTCAGCGCCCGCGCCAGGATGCGCGCGGTGCTGGTCTTGCCCGTGCCGCGCACCCCCGCGAAGAGGTAGGCCTGGTGGATCTTCCCGCTCTCCTTGGCCCGCTTGAGGGCGTTGGCCAGGGCCTTCACGCTCCCTTCCTGGCCGACCAGGTCGGACAGCAGGCGGGGCCGGTATTTGAGGGCGAGGGTGGTCATGGGACGATCAGTCTCCCACAAGGCGGGAGCAGGCGTCATGGCCCAACTCGGATCCCTCGGGGGGCCGGGTTTCAGGTAGTCTGCTCCTCATCCCGAAGGACATCCGATGCCTGGCGCACCCCGGAGTGAGCACAGCGCGTGCGGGGTCGGCTTCATCGCCAGCCGCACCGGCGAGGCCTGCCACGGGATCCTCCAGGACGCCCTCCAGGCCCTGAGGTGCGTCGAGCATCGGGGCGGGTGTGCCGCCGACCAAGTCTCCAGTGACGGCGCCGGCGTGATGACCGACATCCCCTTCGACCTGCTGGGCTACCGCCCGGGCGAGATTGCGGTGGCCAGCCTCTTCATGCCTCAGGATCCCGATCGGCTCCACCGGGCGCTGGACACCTTCGCGTCCACTTTCGGATTCTTTGATCTGGAGATCCTGGCCGCCCGCGAGGTGCCCATCGACCCCTCGGTGCTCGGGTCCGAGGCCCGGAAGACCCTGCCCTCCCTCCGCCAGGTCATTCTCCGCCGGCCTGCCCACTGCCGCACGGACGCCTCCTTCGACAAGCTGCTCTACAACGCCAAGCAGGTACTTCGCACCAAGCAGACCGAACAGGGCATCAAGCGTGAGTTCTTCTTCGCCTCCCTGTCGGCCCGCACCATCGTCTACAAGGCCCTCACCCGCTCCGCCGACCTGGACCGCTTCTACCTCGATCTGCAGGATCCCCGCTACACCACACGTTTTGCGCTGATCCACCGCCGCTTCAGCACCAATACCCGAACCTCCTGGGACAAGGCCCAGCCCTTCCGGCTCATCGCCCACAACGGCGAAATCAACACCATCGCCGGCAACCGCTCCCGCGCCATCTCCCGCGAGATGTCCATCGGGCTCAAGGCCGACCAGCTGGTCACGCACGGTTCCATCAGCGATTCCGGCAGCCTGAACGAGATCGCCGAGGCCCTGCTCTACCGCAGCAGCATTCCCCACATGGAGGACATTCTCGCCATCATGATGCCCCCCGCCGAGGGCCAGACGGACTTCTACACCTTCTGGAGCCGGGCCATGGAGCCCTGGGACGGGCCCGCCATCGTCATGTTCTCCGACGGCAACACCGTGGGCGCGCGGCTCGACCGGAACGGCTTCCGCCCCGCCCGCTGGACCATCACGGACGACCGGTTCATCCTCGCCTCGGAGGCCGGTGCCTTCCCCGTGGACGAAGCCGCCGTCCGCCGCAAGGGCATCGTCTACGCCGGGACGGGCGTGAAGGTGGACCTGCCCACGGGCCGGGTGCATTTCCGCGACGCCAGCCTGTCGAGGGAAAACCGCGACGCGGCCTTCGATGCCCGCGCCACACCCATCGGGACCCTCCCGGAGGACCACGCTCCCGCCGGTCCGATCAGCGCCTTCCGGAAAACCCTCTTCACCTGCACCCGGGAGGAGCTGGAGAAGATGCTCTACCCGATGATCGCCACCGGCAAGGAAGCCATCGGCTCCATGGGGGACACGGCCCGGCCCAATGTCTTTTCATCCGAGCCCCGGCCCTTCTTCGATTATTTCTACCAGCACTTCGCCCAGGTCACGAACCCGCCCCTGGACTACCTCCGCGAAGGCAATATCACTGACCTGCGCGTGTTCCTGGGCCGGGCGCCGAACATCTTCTTCCCCAAGGATCTGGTGCCCCTGAACGAGGCCCTGGAGCTGCCGCGGCCCATCCTCGATCTGGGTCAGATGCGCTTCCTCTCGCGCATGCAGGCGCTGCGCCCCTCGGAATCCCAGATCATCCCGCGCGCTTTCCCCATGCTCTTCCGGCGCACGGACGGCATCCGCGGATTCCACTCGGCCATCGCGCAGCTGGCCGCCGATGTCCGCCAGGCCGTGGAAACGGGCACGACCCTGATCATCCTGAGCGACCAGGATGCCAGCGTGGAACAGCCGCCCATTCCCGGCCTCATCGCCCTCCGGGCCGTGGTGCACGCCCTCAACGAATCCGGGCTCCGGCTGAACGCCTCCATCGTCATGCACACGGCCGAGGCTCGCACGTCGCATCACCTCGCCGCCTTGATCAGCTTTGGGGCCTCGGCCGTGTGTCCCTACCTGGCCCTGGAGATCGCCCGCCGGGACGAGCATCCGTCCTTCGGCCAGCTGTCCCCGAACCAGCGTGAGCAGAACCTCATCTCGGCGCTCGAATCCGGGCTCCTCAAGATCATGGCGAAGTGCGGCATTTCCGTGGTGCAGAGCTACATGAGCGCCAAGCTCTTCACGGCCGTGGGCCTGGGCCCCGAGCTCATGGAGATCTTCTTCCCCGGCCATGCCAGCCCCATCGGCGGCATCGGCTACGAGGAACTGGCAGGTGACGTGCTGCTGAAGACCGGCCTCGCCGCCCAGTCCGGTTTCCAGGACACATTGCTGCACACGCATCAGTTCCGCGAGTCCACCAAGTCCGGCGAGGGCGAACGCCACGGCATGACGTCTTCCCGGGCCCGCCTTGTCCACCGCCTCGTGGCCCTGGATCCGGATCTCTCTGAAGCCGGCGAGGTCTACCGCGACTACCTGGCCTCCCTGAAGGCCGACGAACCCATCAACCCGCGGCACCTGCTGGCCTTCCGGGAGTCCCCTACCCCGCTGCCGCTGCAGGAAGTCGAATCGAGATCGGAGATCCTGAGCCGCTTCGGGGCGGGCGCCATGTCCTTTGGCGCGGTCAGCGCCGAAAGCCAGCGCGACCTCATCCTGGCCATGGAGATCGTGGGCGGGCGGAGCAACAGCGGTGAGGGCGGGGAGAATCCCTTCTACTGGACCGATGGCCTCACGGCCACCACCAAGCAGGTGGCCTCGGCGCGCTTCGGTGTCACGGCGGAGTACCTGATCTCCGGCCAGGAGATCCAGATCAAGGTGGCCCAGGGCGCCAAGCCCGGCGAGGGCGGCCAGCTCATGCGGGTGAAGGTCGACGCCACCATCGCCCGGGCCCGCTTCTCCATGCCCGGCGTGGACCTGATCTCCCCGCCGCCCCTGCATGACATCTACAGCATCGAGGATCTAAAAGAGCTCATCTACGAGCTGAAGCAAGTCCACCCCGCCGCCAGGATCAGCGTCAAACTCGTATCGGGCACAGGCATCGGCACCATCGCCGTGGGGGTTGCCAAGGCCGGGGCGGACATCCTCTACATCGCCGGCGGCGATGGCGGGACGGGGGCCGCCACCCTTGGTTCCATGAAGCACGCGGGGCTGCCCTGGGAATTCGGACTCATCGAGGCCCACCGGGCGCTGCGGGAGAACCGCATGCGCGACCAAGTGGAACTCTGTGTGGACGGCGGCCTGCTCACGGGCAAGGACCTCATCACCGCCGCCATCCTCGGCGCCGAGGGCTTCGAGTTCGGCAAGCTCCTGCTGGTGGCCGAGGGCTGCGTCATGGCCCGCATATGCGAGAAAAACACCTGTCCCGCTGGCATCGCCACCCATGACCCGAAGTTCAAGGCCCGCTACCAGGGCAGCCCTGAGGCCATTCAGCACATGCTGATCCACCTCGCAGAGGATGTCCGTCGGCACCTGTCGGCCCTCGGGCTCAGGGACCTCTCCGAACTGATGGACCGGACCGACCTCCTGACCATCGCCCCAGAACACGCTGCTTTCGTACGCGACCGAAAGCTGGATCTTTCCGCCTTCCTCGATGCGCCCCCGGCTTTGGAGGCCGGGGAAACCGCGGCCTTCGAGCCGGAGGGCGTGGGCCCCCTCAACCAGAGCCTCGTCGAAGCCGCCCGTCCGTTCCTGGACGCCGGGGGCACGTACAGCCTGGCCTTTCCCATCAGCACCCAGGACCGGGGCGTCCTGGCCACCCTGGCCGGAGAAATCGCCCAGGGCATCCGCGAACGCCGCCGAACCGGCGCGGATGTGGCTGTGCCGGGCCTCCTTCAGCTGACCTTCACCGGCAGCGCAGGCCAGGGCTTCGGCGCCTTCCTCACCGAAGGGCTCCACGTGAAGCTGCTGGGCGAAGCCAACGATTCCGTGGGCAAGTCCATGTCCGGCGGCACCCTGGCCCTCTGCCCGGGACCAACGGCCACGTTCGCGCCCGAAACGAACGCCATCCTGGGCAACGGAGCGCTCTATGGTGCGACCGGGGGCCGGTTCTTCGGACGCGGCCTCGCCGGGGATCGGTTCGCCGTGCGCAACAGCGGGGCCTCGGCCGTGGTGGAGGGCGCGGGTCACCACGCCTGCGAATACATGACCCGCGGCGCCGTGGCCATTCTCGGCCAGGTGCTGGCCAACGCCGGGGCCGGCATGACCGGCGGCTGCCTGTTCCTGCGGCGGGCCCACGAACCCAGCGTGAATCAGGACTATGTGTCCGCCATCCCCTGGCGCCAGGAAGATGAGGACGTGTTCCGCAGCCTGCTCGAAGCCCACGCCGCCGAAACCGGCAGCGCCACCGCCACGGCCCTGCTGTCGGATTGGCCCGGAACCCTGGAAGTCTTCACACCCTTCGTGCCCAAGGCCGTGGCGGCTTTAATATCTGGTTAGCCGCTGCATAACCATGACCATCTACCAAGAAATCATCGCTGATTACATCCAACGGCACCGCAAGGACGCCGAGAAGGAACAGCGGTACTTCGAGATCCAGCGCACTCTTGAAGCAGCTATTTCACTCGCAGCACTCGCTAGAAGTCCTGGTGGCAAGCGGCTCTCACACCAGCGTCGAATCCCTGAGAGCGTCTTGAGCGAAAGCCGTATGAAGCTACTTGAGGCGGAATCAATTCTTCGTCAGACGAAGTCATTCGAAGAACTTTATGAAATCGTTAGCTCACTCATTCGTCCCATTCCTGGCATAGGTGAACTCACTGTCTACGACACAGCTCTTCGGATTGGCTCAAAATTGGAGCTCGAACCGGCAGTCGTCTTTCTTCACGCAGGCACACGCAATGGCGCGCGCTGCCTGGGACTTAACGTATCTCGTGAATTCTTCCAGGTTTTCGAGCTTCCGAGAGCCTTCCACAGGCTCAAGCCGCGTGAAATCGAAGATATCCTGTGCATTTACAAGGCACAATTGTGTAAGCAATCCCCAGCCAAGCCATCTCAATCACGGTCCTGCGGCTAACCCTGCGCTCAACTCGGACCCCGCCTGCATTGCCTTCCGTTCTCTCTCAACTTCTAGCTACCTCGGCTCCGCTCCTCGCCTCGGCGCAGGCGGTGCCGGTTAGCTACTTTCGTTAGGCATCTCTCAAAACCCCTCAGAATAATTCCCGAGCCGATAATCAAAACCAATTGATAGAGGCATGCCGTGGTGAATCGTCCGTCATTCATTGTCCTTCCTGTGATCCCTCCGCCATCCGCCGGAGAGGCTACGGTTCTTGTCGCAGGCGATGGGTTCCAGGGGCCATTTTTCAAGGGCATGGGCTACATCTCGCTGCTTTGTGGTAGTTGCCAGAATCTGTTAGCCGAAGGTATGGATCCTGGGCAAATTGAGAACATTGTTCTTCAATGTCCAAAATGCCAAGAGCACAACTATGTCATTTCGATCCCGCTTCTTGAGCGTTTCATCGAGCAGGTCCAAGCCGCGCCAGCGACCGAGGAGATGTTAGAAAGGTTATATCAAGGCTTATCAAACGCTCAAATCAATTCTCACCCAGTAGAGAAGGTTCTAGCCTTCGTTGAGCAATTTACTCCTTCAGTCTCAACGTTGAAGCAACTTCTTGTCCCAAAGAATGCTGGCGAGTTTTACGGCATGCTCGCCTTCATCATTCCTTTACTGGCATGGCTACGCACAATGAAACCTAAATCAGAGTCACCCAAAATCATCATCAACAACTACTTCAATGATTCAAGTGGCCAGGGTAAAAAATGACGTACGTCTGCCTAACCCTCCGCTCAACTCGGACCCCGCCTGCATTACCTTTCGTTCTCTCTCATCCTTCCGCTTCCTCGGCTTCGCTCAGCGCCTCGGTGCAGGCGAGGCCGGTTCGCTTCTTTCCTTAGGCGTCACTGGAACCCTGGCAAAACCCACCCGTCAATTGCAGTCTTAGGAAATTCCCCCGAAAGCCACGTTCGATTGGAGGGACCACATGGACTCAATCAAAGCGAAAGCACACCGGGCAGGAGCACTTTACTTCCTGTTTTTGGTTGTAGGCCTCGTGGACATGTTTGGCTTTTCTTATTTGATCGTTCAAGAGGATGCCGCAGCTACTGTCCGTAACATCCTCGCCGCCGAAACGACTTACCGCTTGGGCATACTGACCGACTTTGTCACTCTTCTTATCTTCATGTTCTTGATTGTGAGCCTGTACACCCTGCTCAAAGACGCGGACCGCTGGCATGCCCTTCTGATGCTGCTGTTGGTTTCAGTCGGAGTCGCCATCGGCATGGCTAATCTGTTCAACAAAATGGCACCGCTGATTCTTTTGAAAGACAGTGGTTACTTATCTGTTTTTTCGAAACCTCAGATCGACGCTCTGGTTCTTGGTTTTCTTCGCTTGAATACCAGTGGAAACAATCTTGCTGCCGCATTTTGGGGTCTCTGGCTTTTCCCCTTCGGCATCCTTGTGATTAAATCCGCATTCTTTCCTCGGGTATTGGGCGTTTTATTGTTGATTGCTGGCTTTGGCTATTTGACGAGCAGTGTCACATCCATCGTTTTGCCTGCTTACGAGCATTTGGTTTCTCGAGTAACCATGCCACTTCTTCTTGGGGAGTTTCCTATTATCTTCTGGCTACTCATCAAGGGGGCAAAAGCACCGCAATCCCCTAGCGGAACATAAGGTAATGCCTAACCCTCCGCTCACCTCGGACCCCGCCTGCATGGCCTTCCGCGCTCTCTCATCTCCCTGCTTCCTCGGCTCCGTTCAGCGCCTCGCGCAGGTGGGGCTGGCTGCTTTCGTTAGGCGTTTCACTTTCCACGGGTCCCCCAAATGAAAATCACTATATTCGCTCAGCTTGAGTTCTGGCTCCTAACGGTCTTTTCACTGGTTCTACCCGTCGGAATCTATTGGGTACTGTTTACGAAAAAGGCCATCTCTCGAGTCGCTGTTTTGTTTTTTGGGCTCAGTTTCGTCGCAATAGCATGTATTGACTTGTACCTTTTACGGGCCTTGTCTGCAAACGCCAAACACCTATTTGCTCTGCAAGAAGACGCCATCTTTATTTCCGAACTGACCATCGCTTTGTACTTGCTTCCCGCACTATTTGCCGGCATTGGCGTAAACATAATCTCTCACGTCTTGATTCGTCATCTTGTCAGTGCCGAGTCAAAATTTGATAAGCAGCACCCGCACGCCTAACCCTCCGCTCAACTCGGCCCCCCTGCATGGCCTTCTGTTCTTTTTCATCGTTCCGCTTCCTCGGCTCCGTTCAGCGCCTCGGTGCAGGCCCGGCCGATCAGTTTCATTCCTTAGGTGCACAGAAGCAAAATCCATCTGTGCAAATAAAAAGGGAGACAACATGGACTTTACCGGCTTTTATCAGGAACTTCGATACAGCACCGAAATGATCCGCGCTCTATTGGCAGGAGTTCAGGCGGAGGCCGCGCGCTTCAAACCGAGGGCGGAGTCGTGGTCGATTCTCGAAGTGGTGTGCCACTTATACGATGAAGAGCGTGAAGATTTTCGAGAACATCTCGATTTCATTCTTCACCGCCAACACGAAAAATGGCATTCGATTGATACCGAAGGCTGGGCAACGCAACGAAAATACAACGATCAGGACTTTGCTGAGATGCAGGCAAAATTCTTTGTCGAACGCGAAAAATCCTTTGTATGGCTCAATGGATTGCTAAATCCAGACTGGGATAAAACTTATACAACGGAGTACCGAACCATCAGCGCGGGCGAGATGTTCGCCTGTTGGGTCGCGCATGACAATCTCCACATCCGCCAATTGGTAAAACTTCGGCGAATGAGACTAGAAAATATCACAAAGCCTTACAATCTCGAATACGCAGGTAGTTGGTAATTTTATAAAATCATTTTGTGGAGATAAATTTTATTTCTACAATGTTTACACATGTATTTGACAAATTCGATCACAAGCGCTGGCCATGCTTCGCCGATCTTAACGAGCTGCTCCTTGTGGCATTGGACCACCTCCATAAAAGGTGAACTTATGAGTTGTTATATACATAGACGCCGCAGAATTCGCCTGCCATCAGCCCAGCTGTTTTGCCCCCTTCCGGCTCATGCAACCGTGGTGGATTCCTGTGATGTCTAGCCCTCCGCTCAACTCGGACCCCGCCTGCATGGCCTTCCGTTCTCTCTCATCTCCCTGCTTCCTCGGCTTCGTCCAGCGCCTCGGTGCAGGCGCGGCCGGTCAGCTTCATCCGCCAGACATATCAAACAAAACATGCACGGTTCAGAGAGGTGGCTATGTCCACACGTCCAATCTCCAAGTTGTTGTTCACCAGCGTCTATCCGCTATACGTACAAAAGGCCGAACGCAAGAACCGCACAAAAGAAGAAGTTGACACAATTATTTGCTGGCTGACCGGTTATACGCGTGATGAATTGACTCGGCACACAATGGTCAACATCGATTTTCAAACCTTTTTTGACCAAGCCCCGTCGATCCATCCAAAGAGTTCACTCATCAAAGGCGTCGTGTGCGGGGTTCGGGTTGAAGACATTCAAGATCCTATAACTCAAAAAATCAGATATCTCGACAAACTCATCGATGAGCTCGCAAAAGGAAAATCCATGGATAAGATTTTGCGGCAATAAAAATTCATGCAATGAACCTTATTTATATTTCGAATAGATTCAATACTTACATTACAACGACTAGAATAAATACCCATCCAACGATCAACTCCCTAACCTTGTGTTCAACTCAACCCCCACCTGCATGGCCTTCCGCTCTCTTTCACCTTCCCGCTTCCTCGGCTTCGCTCATCACCTCGGCACAGGCGGGGCCGATTAGCTTCATTCGTCAGGTGGCTCGCCCAGGGTTGGTGCATCATTTATTGACTACTCCAAGGAGGAAGCATGACTCGCGTGGATGGAACCCTTGCAAGATGGTTAGGGGTCGGTTCCCTTTTGGCCTTAACGGCCTGTACGGTGAATCTGCCATTTAGCCACCGGTTGAATTTCAACAGCGTCACTGAGGCAAGAAAATTCGATGCCCGGTCCAAAGGACCTCTTTCCCTGCTCTGGATTCCTAAGGAATTCCCGGACCGGACGGATGTTCAGGGCGCCTCAGGATTTGTGGGAGGTGGGAGTAGAACGCGCATCCCGACTGGTATTGGTTTATCCCAGCGAATTAGCGAAGCCATCGATGCGGCCGTAGGCGTAAACGATGGCGCCAAAAAGCGGCTCACAATCACAGTGGAATCTGCGCAGTCCACCTTTCAGTACTCAGCAGGCATTTTCAACGTCACGCCTGCCATTGATGATGCCGGATGTGTTTTTATCGCCTCCTTCGATCTTGACGGCAAGAAATGGAAACAAACCTTTACCTCCAAACGACATGACCCAAAGATCGGTGGCTCCAGTCAAACCGCTCTGTTAGAAAAGGTCTGGGATGATGTGGCGCTGCAAGTCGCGAAGGACGTGATGGGCCACCTCGAGTAATCACGACCTGAAAGTCCCTTCGCCACTGCCTGGCCTTCCGCGTAGGATCCCCTGATTCCATGGACCGCTCTTCCCGCAATCGGCTCACCGAAAACCTGCTCCATCAATTTGCAGGGGAGACCCTGTTTGACGCCATCGCCAGGGCTGTCTGTCGCGCGGGGTGTCTACCCCGTAAGGAACTTTACGAAGCCTGGGAAGTGGCTCGAAGGGTGCGGCGCCGATTCCGAGGAAGGCGGGTTGTTGATCTGGCTTGTGGTCACGGTCTGCTGGCGCAGATCCTCCTCCTGCTTGACGATAGCTCCCCTGAGGCATTGGCCGTTGATCAGCGAATCCCGAAAAGTGCCGCACGCCTAGAAGCCTCGTTGTGCGAGGAGTGGCCGAGATTGCAGGGCCGGGTCAGCTATATCGAGAATGATCTAAGAGACGTGCCGCTGCATCGCGATGATCTTGTCGTCTCGGCCCATGCCTGCGGTGGGCTGACCGATTTGATCCTCGAACGGGCGGTAGAAGCCGGGGCCTGCGTGGCCGTATTGCCCTGCTGCCACGACCTGAAGCTGGCCGATCTCGGCGGCCTGGAGGGGTGGCTGGATGGTCCGCTGGCCATCGATGCCACCCGTGTGGCGCGCCTGCGCTTCCAGGGATACCGGGTGTTCACTCAAGTGATACCTGGGGACATCACCTCCAAAAACAGACTTCTCCTGGCAGAGCCGGCAACGAACAGCGATTAGGACCAGCGCACGTTCCATCCCCGTTCATCAGCGGCAGATCAGGGCTCCTCGGGTCTCCCCGGCTGGTCCATCAGCTCACCCGGTCGAACAACCCCGGCTGCCTGGGCATGACGATCGCGGCTGGCGGTGGCGGCGGCATCGGCACACGTGGTGGTTTCCGGTGCGGGAACACCTCCTCGAACGCCTGCCGGATGCCCTCCTTGTATTCGGGATCCAGAACCTTCAGCCAGCCGTGATCGGCCAGCACCTTGTAGAAGGGGTCCTGCTTCAGCAGCCGGAGCCCGCCCACCCACGCCTGGGTGGCGCCGCTGGCCTTGGCGCGCCGGGCGAAGGCTTTGGCGTCATGCACCGCCATGAGGGGAGCGATCCCGATGGTGACCTGGATTCCAGCCGCGGCCAGGCGCTCCGCGGCGGCCCATCGGCTGGGGATGGCCGGGGCGTGGGGTTCCACGATCTGGCGCACGGTGTCGTCATCGGTGGGAATGGAAAGGCCCACCGAAAGCCGGTCGCCAAAGGCCCGCAGCAGGTCCAGATCCTGCAGCACCAAGGGTGAGCGGGTGTGGACAATCACCTCGGTCGTGGGACAGAGCAGCAACACTTCGAGGCAGCGACGGCTCAAGCGGTACTGCCGCTCCAGGGGCTGATAGGGATCCGTCGCCGAGGCCATGAAGACCCGCGCGCCATGGAGCTTGTGCCGCTGGGACCAGAGCAATTCCGGCGCGTTCAGCTTGGGGGCCACCCACCCGCCCCAGTCTTCGGGCCGGTGGAGGGCGTTGGGGTATTCGCGGACATAGCAGTAGCGGCAGCCATGGCCACAGCCGCGATACGGGCTGAGGGCGAACCCGAACCCGTAGCGCTCATCCTTCTGGGGCCGGAGGATGGACTTCGCTTCCTCCGGCTCCACAAGCAGGTCCTTGAAGAGCAGCGGTGGCTCCGAGGGCCACAGGGGTGTCATGCGGCACCTCCGCCCATCGCCCGCTTCGCATGCTCCGGCGCGCTTCGCCTGCCGAGAAGGAGCCTCCTTGTGTCGCGCCCTGCGGGCTTCGGCTTCGCCAAAGGGACACGTCGCTCCTGCTGGATGCTCATGCCTTCAGTTTTCGCCTTTTATTCGCCAAGTCAAGGGGCAGCGTTTCCCTTGGCTATCACGTTGATGCGGCCGTTGGTTTCAAGAATGGCCACGTGTACCTCCGCCACCTCGGACAGCCCCGCCTGACGCACGGCCGCCATCAATTCGTGGTGCGTGATCCGCTCGGAAGCCAGCCTGGCCTCATCCATCACCCCGTTGTGCACGAGGATCTGTGGGCGCCCTTCCAGGAGGATCTCCGCCCGCTTGCTGCGCCGGGTGACCCAGGACATCGTGCCGTTCGCCGCGAGAAGGGTGGCCACCAGGATGAAGCCTGCGGCCACCGTGTTGTCGCCCGCGTTCATGCTGTTCTGCACCGCGTTGCTCAGCACCAGCAGCAGCACCAGATCGAAGGGGGCCAGCTGGCCCACCTGCCGCTTGCCGGTCAGGCGGAGCAGGATCAGCAGGAACCCATAGACGAGCAGCCCCCGTAGCGCGAACTCCCACCAGGGCTGGGTGAGCTTCCACATGGAGACGCCTACGGGAAGGGCGCCATCAAGGAACGCGGCGATGGACAATGTCTCTCCTGGCGAAAGCCCAGTGAAGGAGCGCCTACCGGCGCGCGGCCCTTCCCAGCCGACTGAGGATGGACGCTACTCGATCTCGACCGTGAACGCGGCCGTTCCAAGTTCCGCACCATCCATGGCCAGGACCTTGACGGTCCAGCTGCCTTCATCGCCCTTGCGGAAGGTGCGGTAGGCATTGGTGCGGTAGGGGGAGTGCGGCACCTTCAGTTCCTGCTTCGCGATGCGGTCGCCCTTGCTGAATGCCACCGTGATGGTGCTTTCAGCGGCGCCAGTGACCCTGGTCCAGGCGTAGAGCTTGGTCCCGGCAGCGATCTTGAAGGTGGCGGCTTCACCCTGCAGTTCCATTTTCTCAACGGCGGTGCCGACCTTGACCTCGGCGGAAGCCTTGGCCTCCGGCTTGGGGGCCTGGGCGACGAGGGTCGCGCAAACGAAAAGGGGAAGGAGGATGGCCTGGCGCATGGAGGCTCCTTGGTGGAAAGGTGCCCCCATTCTGCGCCCGACGCCGACAGATGTCATTGGAACTGGAGAAGCAGATTCACCGGATCCAGGTTTCCAGGCCTTCGAGGATGTCGCGCACGCCGGGGCCGAAGCGGGCGTTGCTGAGCCAGTCCACCCCGGCGGGCAGGCCGTCCAGCGCCGACCGAACGCGGGCGCGATGCCCCAATTCGGGACGGGGGATGGCCCGATCCGCCCGTTCGTGGCGCACGGCCCTGGCCTCGCTGAGGGCCGGAATCCAGTGTTTGAGACGGGCGTAGATGCCCTCCCAGGCTTCCAGATCCTCCGGCTTGCCGAAGGCCCCGCCGATGAAGCTGCGCAGTTGCATGAGGCCGTCAGGCGCGCTCTGGGGATCCATCCAGGAAGGCACCAGGGAACCGAGGTACCCGCGCCCTTCGGGCGGATGGATCAGGAAGCCGAAGCTGTCCTTCAGGGCCGGCAGCGGCGTGTGGCGGCTATGCCAAAGATCCACGGAGGTGTAGGGGATGGCCGCCAGGGCCTCGGCGCTCTGCGAAGCCACCGGGCCCAGCAGGGCGGCGGCCTCGAAGGCGGGGAGCGCCAGCACCACGCGATCGGTCTCGCGCGTTTCGCCGCCACCGCTCACGCGCCAGCGCCCGTCCGGCAGCGACGTCAGCCGCTCGGCCCGCAGCCCGGTCCGCACGGCGGATAGCTTCGCCGCGAGCCGGAGGGGCAGTTGGCCCATGCCGCCCTCGGGCACCACCATGTGGCTCACGCCGCTCTTGCGGATGCCGTTCACCAGACTGCCGGTGGCTTCCCACTGGCGCAGCTTGGGGATGGCATCCACGGAAAGCATCTCCGGCGGCGCCGCCAGCACGCCCGCCACCATGGCTGGCAGCAGCTCCGTGGCCACGCCCCTGCCGAGGCGCCGGGCGATGAACGCGGACAGACCTTCCTCGGGCTCCGCGTCGCGCACGGGAATGAAGGGTTCCGCCATCATCCGCAGCTTGGCGGCCAGGGGCATCAGCGAGGAGAACATCAGGGCCGGCGGCGAGGCGGGCACGGGAATCAGCCGTCCACCCTTCCCCACCCAGCGGGCGCCCGTGCCCGGCGACTTGAAGGGCAGCTCGATGGCGCAGAAGATCCGGTCCACCGCCGTGCCCTTCTGCCAGAGCACACCCTGGGGCCCGGTCTCAAAATGCCCACCCTCCCAGGGCAGGGTCTTCATCCACCCGCCGACACTGGCGCCAGCCTCCCACACTTCCACCGGCTCGCCGCGCTGCTGCAGGTGCCAGGCGGCCGCCAGACCCGTCACGCCACCACCGAGGATGAGGGTACTCATGGAAGGATCTCCAGAACGCGCCTCGCGAGGCAGCGGATGTACGCGGGATCAGTGCCGGGGGTGGCCACGCGCCGGTAGCTGCGGATGCCAGCCTTGTCGGCCACGTGGCGGTATTCGATGTCCAGCTCGTGCAGGGTCTCGATGTGCTCGCTGACGAAGCTCATGGGCACGACGATGACATCCTTGCCACCCATGGTTTCCAGCACCGCTTTCAGGGGCGGTTCCAGCCAGCGCACGGGTCCCGTCCGGCTCTGATAGGCCAGCAGGTATCCGCCCGGGATGTCGCCGATGCGCGCCATGAGGGCGTCGCGCGTGGCGTGGATTTCCCGCTCGTAGGGGTCCCCCGCCTCGATCTGGCGCACCGGCAGGCTGTGGGCGCTGAAGATCACCGTGGCCTGGGGCAGGTCCTTCAGGGCGGCGCGGATGGGGGCCTCCAGCGCGTCGAGGTAGTCCGGGTCCGTGGCGTAGTGATCCACGCCGGGCAAGAGTTCCATGCCGACCTTCGCCGCTTCGACGGCCAACTCGCGCAGGCTTGATCCTGTGGTGGCGCGGCAGTCGTGGGGATAGAGGGTCACGGGAATTAGCCTCTTGATGCCGTCCCGCTTCAGGGCCTTCAACAGTCCCCCGGCCCGTGGAGACGCGCAGCGGAAGCAGAGCTTCACGGGTTCCGTGCGACCCGCGGTGCGCAGGGCGGACCGCAGCGCCGAGGCCTGGAAGGCACTCTCCCGAAGCAGCGGCGACCCGCCGCCGATCTCGGCGTAGCGCCCCTTCGCGCTGGGCGCCCTCAGCCGTGCGATAAGCCGGGCGAAGGGCGGCTGCAGCCACGCCGGGCACGGAAGCCGGATGAGTTCCCGGTCGCCGAAAAGGGCCGCCAGGAAGGGTTCCACCTGGTCCAGATTCATTGGACCACCAAGGTTCAGGAGAAGGATCGCCGTGTCTCGCATCACCCTCCACCTTACGCGAGAGCGGCTCCTCTTTTCGTCACGGAACCCTGGACAGGTCCTGTCTGAACAGGAAATGAACGCGGGAATGGCGGCATCCCATAGACTGTCCTCACACGTGGAGCCCCTCATGTCCCTGTCCGCCTTTACCACCCTGCCCGATGATGCCCGCCTCTGGCTGATGGCCCTGACGCAGGCCACGGAGGCCGCGGTGCTGGCGCCGGACATTGATGCGCTGCTGGCCCGCTGGCGCCACAAGGGCGTCCAGTATCAAGGCGCCTGGACCCTTCTGGAGCACCGCATCCTGGCCATCGCTGAGCCCACGCTGGCCGCCCAGCCATCAGGCTGCGCCATTGACGGCATGTTACGCGGGGTGCATCAGATCGCCTCAAGGCTCGACCTGGCCCTGGAGGATCCCCAGGCCGTGATCGTGCGGCTGGCCGACGGGATCCATGCGATTCCCCGTGCCGACATGGAAGCTCGGCTCGCCGAGGGCCTCCTGGACGGCTCCACGCCAGTCCTGGACCTCGCCCTCCTCACCCTTGGCGAGCTGCGCGGGGGCAAGCTGGAGCGCCCCTTGGCCGCGACCTGGATCGGCCGGAAGTACAAGCTTCAGGCCCCAGCGAAAACCGGGGCCTGAAGCGACAACCTAACCGTTTTTAGAAGATCGATTCGCCGGGCTTGCGGCGCCAGCCTTCCGAACGCTTGGTGCCCTCGACCTTGGGCTTGGCGTCCTTGGCGGCGGCCAGGGTCTGCAGCAGGGAACCACCCATCTGGGCGGCCACGGTCTTGGCCAGGGCCGGGGAAGCGGACACCATGGGCGCGCTCACCGGTCCAGACACGGAACCTTCCGGCGCCGTCGACTTGGCGGTGATTTCCTTCAGCCGCTTCTCGTACCAGACCTTCCGTTTGGGGTCCATCACCCGGGTATTGCCGACCCGTTCACCCTTCTTGAGGACCTTGGGCTTGGGCTTTTCGCGGTCTTCCCGCAACACGGAATCGGGCTTTGCAGCCTCTTCAAGGATCTTCGCCAGGTTTCCAAGGCCACGCAGGTTCATCATGTGCGGTTAATACTCCAGAGGGGCCACGGGCCACCATCCATGAGATTAACGACAGATCCTTCATCTACATAGTGATTTTAGGCACGAGCGCGGTTTTATTTCGTCGCCACGGGATTCCCGCCTCCTGGGACACTGGACCTCATGGGGACCTCCACCGCATCCATGAAGGCCCGCCTGGATGGGCTCTGCGCCCGCTACGACACCGCCGGAGCCCTGGAAAAGGATCCCCTCACCGTGGCGTTGGCCTATCCGGAGGCCCTGGACCGGGAGGTCGCCGCCTTCGTGGCCGCCCATCTGGCCTACGGACGGGTGGATCCCATGATCCGCGCGGTCCGGGCCGCCCTGGCTCCCCTGGGGGCCCATCCCGCGGATTGGCTCCGGGAACGGTCCGAACCAGAACTTCAGCAGGACCTGACCCGCGCCCTGGCCTCCTGGGCCTGGAGGTTCCACACCGGCCCCGACCTCACGGCCTGGCTGCTGGCCTGGCGCCGCCTGAGCCTGGAAACGGGGGGCGGCCTCGAACCCCACCTGCTGCCGGGCCAGGGAGAGAGCCCCGATGCGGCCCTCTCCCGGCTGGTCCAGCGCCTCCGGAGGGACCTGCCCAAGAGCTATGGAACCCGGTTCTCCCTGCCGGATCCGCTTGAGGGCGCCGCCTGCAAGCGGTGGCGCATGTTCCTGCGTTGGATGGTCCGGACGGGCTGGCCTGACCTGGGCCTCTGGACCCGGTACCCCACGGATCGCCTGATCATCCCGCTCGACACCCACGTGGCCCGCGTGTCGCGCTTCATCGGGCTCAGCCGTCGCGCCACTCCCGACGGCAAGATGGCCCACGAGATCACGGAATCCCTGCGCCGCCTGGATCCTGCCGATCCCCTGCGCTACGACTTCGCCCTCAGCCACCTCGGCATCCTCGGGGATTGTCCGGGGGTGCGCCGGCTGCCAGGCTGCTCCCCCTGCCCGCTCGTGTCGATCTGCAGGGCCGGGAGGCGGTGAACCCGGCCAAATCCGGTCAGGGGGCCTTGCCGGGGAACCCCACCGATTGGCCCAGCAGGATCAGCTGGTCGGGGCGAAGGGCGAGTTTCGGGCCCAGGGCCGCCTTGTCCACGTAGGCCCGGGCCCCCGTGGCGAGGCCCGCCGAGGCGCAGTAGAGGTAGATGTTCTGCGAGATGTAGCCCGCGTCCATGCTGGCCCACTCCCGGCGCTGCTCCAGAGGGCCGGTCCCGGTCTTCGCGAGATCCGCCACGAGGATCAGCGTGACCGGCGCGTCCTTCGCGAAGGCCTGGATACCGCCAAGAGCCCGCAGATCCGCCGGAGCCACAGGCTCGAGCCGGTGGCCCTTGGCCTGGTAGCGGAAGGTCCCCTGCTTCAGCAGCACGTAGACGTCGATCTCCTGGCCATTCCGGGCGGAGGGCGCGGTGCGCCTCCCATCCGGACGGTTGACGCCCCAGGCCGCCCAGAGCAGATCGGACAGCTGCTGGGTGGACAGCTCCTTCGGGTCGAAGGCCCGGGAAGTCGAGCGCAGGGCCAGGGCCTCCATGAGTGGACGGCCACCGGCCTTCTGGGGCGCCGGGAGGTCGGGCGGCACCTGGGCGATCAGGGCGGCGGTGAGGAAGGCAGAGATCAGCGGGACACGGACGTTCATGGACCACCTCGAGCGCCGGGAGGCCGCGACGTCAGGGGCCGCCGCCCGGCCCGGCCCGCCCCGGGGGCCATTCTAGGCTCCCTTGCGCTCGAAGATGACCGAAAGGTTGTTGATTGATGCCGGGTGGACGGTCACTGGGAGCGTAGGCCCGGGCTGACCACGTGGGCGACCGCCGGGTGATGGAGCAGGCTCCGCGGGAGCCTGCGAAATCGGGACCCGGCGAGAAGCCCATGCCAGTGCCGATTCGCAAGCCCGGAGCAGGATGCGAAGGGCCACCTTGCCGAAGGCGAGGCCCGAAGGGCGTGGGCCAGGAGGGCCCGCGTGAGGGCACTGACAGGGCGGAGCCGCTCCCTGCCGAGCGATCTCCTCAACCGCGAATCCGCTGCGCGGCTTCGCGGGCTGCGGCGATTCCTTTTACTGTCGAACGCGGCATTTAGCCGCGTTCGACCCGCGCTACGCGCTCGACGTAAAAGGAGGGGCCGGGCTGACCACGGCACTCGGGGGAACGACTTAGGGCTGCTTCTTCCGATCTGACCCGGTTCATCGCACCCCGATGCATGGGGCCCGGCTTGCCTTCAGCCTAGCCGCGATGGGATCCTCGGCGCCAGCGGAAGGGACCTGCGCGGAGCGGCATCGGCGCTCAAAGTCCCTGATTTCTGGGGTGTTTTTAATCACTGGAAAAATCCGGTGATGCCCCCTTGACACCCCTACATCTTGGGGCGATCCTTTTCTCCCGGCACAACCCCTAGAGGTCACCCCCAAAGTCCCCCACGTCCTGGGGAACGCTTTGTACCCCTCCCGGCGAAGCCATGTCTTTCGAACCGTCCTTCCCCACCCCTGCACCCAGGACAACCCAATGAAGATTGCCCGCCACTTTACGAAGGCAGGTCACGACCCCCTGGAAGGGATCCCCTTCGTCCCCCGCACCAGCCGCATCTCCAAGCTCGACGGCACCGTGGTCTTCGAGGCCAAGGACGTGATGGTGCCGGAGACCTGGTCCCAGGTCGCCGTCGACATCCTCGCCCAGAAATACTTCCGCCGGAAGGGCATCGACGCCCAGAACGGCGGAGAGAAGGATGCGCGGCAGGTGTTCCATCGCCTGGCGGGCTGCTGGCGGCACTGGGGCGAGACCCACCACTACTTCGAGACCCCCGAGGACGCCCAGGCCTTCTACGACGAGCTCACCTACATGCTCGCCAACCAGATGTGCGCGCCCAATTCGCCACAGTGGTTCAACACGGGCCTGCACTACGCCTACGGCATCTCCGGTCCCGCCCAGGGCCACAGCTTCGTCGATCCGGCCACGGGCCAGATCCAGCAATCCACCTCGGCCTATGAGCGCCCCCAGCCCCACGCCTGCTTCATCCAGAGCGTGGCCGACGACCTCGTGAACGAGGGCGGCATCATGGATCTGTGGACCCGCGAGGCCCGGATCTTCAAGTACGGCTCCGGCACCGGCACCAACTTCTCCAAGGTGCGCGGTTCCGAGGAACCCCTCTCGGGCGGTGGCCGCAGCTCGGGCCTGATGAGCTTCCTGGCGGTGGGCGACCGCGCCGCGGGCGCCATCAAGAGCGGCGGCACCACCCGCCGCGCCGCGAAGATGGTCTGCCTCGACCTGGATCACCCCGATATCGAGGCCTTCATCGACTGGAAGGTCACCGAAGAGCGCAAGGTGGCCATGATGGCCGCGGGCAGCGCCGTCGTGCGCCGCCATTGGGACGCCCTCTGCCGGTCCGTGGAAGGCTCCACCACCAAGGATGCCGATCCCAAGACCAACGAAGCCCTCCTCAAGGCCCTGGCCCGCGCCAAGCGCGAAGGCGTGCCTGCGGCCTTCCTGACTCAGTGCCTGGGTCGCCTCGCCGAGGGCGACTTCGCCCGGGATCTCGCGGGCTACGACACCTCCTGGGACGGCGAGGGCTACCTCACCGTGGGCGGCATGAACTCCAACAATTCCGTGCGCGTGCCCGATGCCTTCATGCGCGCCCTCGAAATGGACGGCGACTGGGAGCTCAAGCGCCGCATCGACGGCAAGACCTGCAAGAAGCTGCGGGCCAAGGATCTCTGGGAGAAGGTGAACCGCGCCGCCTGGACCTGCGCCGACCCCGGCATCCAGTTCAACACCACCATCAACGACTGGCACACCTGCCCCGAGGATGGCCCCATCAACGCGAGCAATCCCTGCTCCGAATACATGTTCCTGGACGACACCGCCTGCAACCTGGCGTCGCTGAACCTCTGCACCTTCCTGACGGAGGACGGCGGGTTCGACCTCACGGGCTACCGCCACGCCATCCGCCTCTGGACCGTCGTGCTCGAAGTCAGCGTGCTCATGGCGCAGTTCCCCAGCGATGCCATTGCCAAGCTCAGCTACGACTTCCGCACCCTGGGCCTGGGCTACGCCAACCTCGGCGCCATGCTCATGCGCATGGGCATCCCGTACGACAGCGTGGAAGGCACCCAGTGGTGCGCGGCCCTGACCGCCATCCTCACGGGCGACGCCTACGCCACCAGCGCCGAGATGGCCCGCGAACTGGGCCCCTTCCCGGGCTACCAGAGGAATGCCGAGCACATGCTGCGGGTCATCCGCAACCACCGCCGCGCCGCCTACAACGCGCCCGCCTCGGAGTACGAACAGCTCTCCATCCGGCCCCAGGGCCTGCATGGCGCCGGCGTGCCCAGGCGCATCGTCGAGGCCACCCGCGAAAGCTGGGACACGGCCCTCACCTATGGCGAGCAGTGGGGCTTCCGCAATGCCCAGGTCACCGTGCTGGCGCCCACGGGCACCATCGGTCTGCTCATGGACTGCGACACCACGGGCGTCGAGCCTGATTTCGCCCTGGTGAAGTTCAAGAAGCTGGCGGGCGGCGGCTATTTCAAGCTGGTGAACCGCGCCATCCCCGAGGCCATGGCCCGCCTGGGCTACACGCCGAAGCAGATCCAGGAGATCGAGCGCCACGTCGTGGGCTGGCTGCAGATCACCGATGAAACCCCCGGCATCACCCGGTCCATGCTGAAGGGCAAGGGCTGGGCCGAGGAGGAGATCGCCGCCGTGGAGCAGAAGCTCCCCACCGCCTTCGATCCCGCCTACGCCATCGATGTGGACCGCCTGAAGAACGACTTCGAGCTGGCCCAGGTGGAGACCTTCCTCCTGGCCCTGAGCGGCAGCATGACCGTGGAAGGCGCGCCGCACCTCAAGGACGAGCACCTGCCCATCTTCGACTGCGCCAACCGCTGCGGCCGCACGGGCCGCCGCTACATCGCCCCCCAGGGCCACCTCCGCATGATGGGCGCGGCCCAGCCCTTCCTCAGCGGCGCCATCAGCAAGACCATCAACCTGCCCGCCGAAGCCACCGTGGCCGAGATCGGCGGCATCTACGAGGCCAGCTGGCAGCTCATGCTCAAGGCCGTGGCCCTCTACCGCGATGGCTCGAAGATGAGCCAGGCCATGGCCACCAGCCTGGACCTGCTGGATGGCGTCGATACCCTCCTGGACGATCAGGTCACGGCCACCGAGAAGACCCCCCTGGTGGCCCAGGCGCTGACCAATCAGCTGGTGCGCACCTACCGCCGCCGCCTGCCCAACCGCCGCGGCGGCTACACCCAGGCCGCCACCATCGGCGGCACCAAGCTCTACCTCCGCACCGGCGAATACGAGGACGGCAGCTTGGGCGAGATCTTCCTCGACATCCACAAGGAGGGTGCCGCCTTCCGCGCCGTGCTCAACTGCTTCGCCATTGCCGTGAGCATGGGCCTGCAGCACGGCGTGCCCCTGGAAGAGTTCTGCGACGCCTTCCTGTTCACCCGCTTCGAACCGGGCGGCATGGTCGCGGGCAGCGACACCATCAAGCTGAGCACCAGCCTCATCGACTTCGTCTTCCGGGAACTGGCCATCAGCTACCTGGGCCGCTACGACCTGGCCCACGTCGAGCCCGAGCAGCTCACCAACGCCGCCACCGGCCTGCGTCCCAACAGCCAGGCCCCCGGCGTGATGAGCAACCTCCCCAGCCTGCCCACGGGCACGCCCCTGCCCTTCCCGGAGACCGGTTCGGCCTCCACGCCCGCCCCCGAGCCCGTGCTGGTGGCCGTTTCCGGCGCCCGCTCCGCCGTCTCGGCCGCCCAGGCCGCCCGCGAAAAAGGCTACACCGGCGACCCCTGCCCCGAGTGCGGCCACCTCACCCTCGTCCGCAACGGCGCCTGCATGAAGTGCCAGACCTGTGGGGCTACGACGGGGTGTAGCTAATTATATAGTTAGGCATCACGATATGCCTCCTTTAATCCCAGCCTACGAGATCTATCGCACTTACATGGCAGAGGCCAAGTTAAGAATCATCTCTGCAGAGAAAATCCTTGCTGCAAGCACACCAGTTTCCGGATTCTTGGCACTCGATGTTGAATTCTGTTATCTGCAAATCCGTCGCGTGGTCGAGATCATAACTTTCGGTGCAATGGTCAAAGAAGAATCTCGGTACATTTCGCTGCGCGGAATTGAGAAATCTCACAATTCAAAAGACCATGGCGATGCAAGCAAGGACTGGCAAGCACCTGAAATTCTTAAAAAGCTTGTGAGCTTAAGTCCCCACGTATTTCCAATTCCACACAAACCAGCCACCAAGACAGAATCTGGAACATATCATTTCGATCGCCAAAAACTTGAAGTCAACCACTCGCGCCTAATTGACCTTTACTCGCGGAGCGGTGGATTTCTTCATGCAAAAAACCCAATTGGCCAGGCTTTCCAGACATTGGTAGATAAACAGCGCAAGGATTATCAAAATGCACCAACAGCGCTAAAAAGAGACTTAAAATTCCTTCGACAGTTGTTATGGCAACATATCGCCGTCTCGTTAGAGCCTGCTGACTGTGAGGATCCGCGCACCCCTGGTGATCCAAAATTCGCCTGGGTTATTGATTTTGGACAAAGTGATTCACCCGAAATCAAAATCACCCTTGCCGAGGGAGAGTGACGCCTAACCCTCCGCTTAACTCGGACCCCGCCTGCATTGTCTTCCGCTCTCTCTCAACTTCCTGCTTCCCCGTCTCCGCCCAGCATCTCGGTGCAAGCGGGTCCGGTTGATTCCATCCGTTAGGGGCACGCATGACACCGGCGCTATTGGCACTCGTGTTGGGAATGCTCCCT
Source organism: Geothrix sp. (assembly GCA_030824075.1). Taxonomy (GTDB): domain Bacteria; phylum Acidobacteriota; class Holophagae; order Holophagales; family Holophagaceae; genus Geothrix. The sequence continues at coordinate 158,190 of JAVBYJ010000005.1, read as the reverse complement.
CATCAGGAAGCCTCTGATGTGTCGAGCCTGTTCAAGGCGTTCCGCAACTCCTTTGGCACCTCCGCGTCCACTCCGGTTCACAAGCCGAAAGAGCCCATCAAGCTCTACGCCACCGACGATGGCCATACCCAGATGTGCTACATCAGCGGCGACAGAATCTTCATCTATTCAAACGGTCAAACGACCATCCCTTTGTTCGCGAAGGTATTCAACGTCCAAGCGGTCAATCGCATCACCTATCGCAAATCGCCTGTCGGCGGAGCGTTCCTCCTCTGGATCGACGATGAACTCACCCTTTCGATCGGCGCCTGACCCTTCGCCTGAGAGGCCCCAGGCCTAAGTGCCCTGCCCAGTCCGTGAATGGATTCACCGCCCGTATTCTTTTGGTCTCGTGTATTGCCGCAGGCGATACCGAGAAGACGCCAAGGGCGCCAAGAGGCCCTGACCCATCACGCACGGGCCCGCCAAAGGCGGCTTCCGGCAAGGCCGGAAGTGCTCCCGGGGGCGCCTGATCGCATCTCAAAAAGCGCGGCTCTGACGCCCCCGGGAGACAGCGCGTGCTTTCGGAGCGAATGCCCCCTGCCCTTTTTCGTTCCTTCCGACCTTACTTCTGCGCCTTCCGTGACCAGCGCTTTTCTTGGCGTTCTTGGCGGCTTGGCGGTGATATTTCCGACGTACCATCCCGCCCTTTGTTTTCATCTGTGTGCATCCCCCCGCCAACGCGTGCGTTGTCGGGGATCTTTCGTCGTGTTTATCCGTGGCTGATTCATCTTTCCCGTCGGAAGATAACCCCATGCCCGACCTCCTTGACCCCGCCACCCTGGACCTCGCCTCGGACCCTGAACTCGGTCCGCTGCTGGCGACCTGTCCGGATATCGCGCCGCTGCGGTTCCGCGATGGGGAGTTGCTGGTGGTGGAGGGTGAGGATTCGCAAGATCTCTTCATCGTGCGCAAGGGCAGCCTGGTGGTGGAGAAGGCCCTGCCGGACGGCACGATGCGGCCCCTGGCCCAGATCGAGTGCAGCGTGGCCGCGCCCTGCATCATCGGCGAGATGGCCTATTTCGGGGCCCGGCGCCGCACGGCCACGGTGCGGGCGGTGGGCGCCTGCCAGGCCCTGCACCTGAAGCCCGCGCACCTGGACGCCATCATGGCGGGCTTTCCCGGCCTCACGCGCATCCTCTGCCGCCAGTTCACCACGCGGCTCAAGGAGGCCAACGAGGAGCTGCGCGACCTGCGCGCCCGCTTCGACCTCGCGGCCCAGCGCCGCATGGCCCAGCCTGGAGAGGTGCTTTGGCGGGCCGGGGAACCCGCGGCCACGCTCTACCAGCTCGCCATGGGGTCCGTGCGGATCGGCGAAGGGGCCGGAGCCACGATCGTTCGCGCCGAGGATCTGCCCGGCGGGTTCCTGGGTCTGGACGCCTTCCTGCGCGGCACCACGCAGGGGGCCACCGCCACGGCGGAAGAGACCTGCTTCCTCGCCGTCATCGACGCCGACCACCGCGAGGCCTTCATCCGCAGCCAGCCAGCCCTGGTGCTGCAGGTTCTCGGATCCTAGCGGATCCCTGTCCCTATTACCGATCGTGGCCCTAGTGCCGGTCGTGGCCCTTGCGGCCGCTGCGCTCCCGGCTTTCGCGCTTCTCCTGGCCCTTGTGCTTGCCCTGATCCTGGTGGCTCCGCTTGGGCTTCCGCTCGACCCGGCGGCCTTCCCGAGGGGATCGCGGCGCCGTGGGTGACGGGGCGGGCTTCTTGGACAGGCCCAGGGGATCCGGAAGGCCCAGGGGGTTGGGAATCTGGGCGGCCAGGAGGGAACCGGCGAACAGTACGACAGCCAAGGTGCGAGAGAGACGGATCATGGGGTCCTCCAGGAACGGGCGCTGCAAGGGGCAGAGGTCCCGCCGTGCCGAAGCCTCATGCTACTCCCCTACGCGAAGATCACCGCATGAACCGGCGGCAGGTGCTCGGCCAGGGTGAGCCAGTCGTCGCCACTGTTCTCGCTGATCCAGACCGAGCCCGTGGTCGAGCCAAAGGCCAGCCGCTCGCCCGTGGCATCCAGAGCCAGGGCGTGGCGGTAGACCAGGTCATAGGCCCAGCCCTGGGGTAGGCCGCGGTGCAGGGTCTCGAAGGTGCGGCCGCCGTCGCGGGTGCGGTTCACCACCACGCGGCCTTCGACGGGAATGCGGCGCTCGTCCTTGATGGCGGGCACGAACCAGGCCGTGTCCGGATCCTTCGGATGCACCACCACGGGGAACCCGAAGACCGAGGGTTTCACATCCACGATCTCGGTCCAGCTCATGGCGTTGTCCGTGCTGCGGAAGATGCCGTTGTGGTGCTGCACCCACCAGGTGTCGGGCGCTCCGGGGCACTGCACCATGCGGTGGGGATCCTGGGATTCGGGGGCGTACACCAGCTCGGGGGGCGCGTAGTCGGCCCGCATGCCCGCCGTGTGCGCCGTCCAGGTCTGGCCGCGATCGGGCGTGATCCATACGCCGCCGCTGGAGACGGCGATGGCCACGCGGTTGCTGTCCCGGGGATCCACGCAGATGGAGTGGATCCCCGGCGCGTCGGCGCCGCCGCCCATCCACTTCCGCCGGTCGGGCATGTTCCAGAGGGATTCCACCATCTGCCAGGTGTCGCCGCTGTCCTCGCTCCAGAAAAGGCCACCGGGCAGCGTGCCCGCCCAGAGCAGGCCCGGCTGTGCGGCCGAGCCCGGCGCCAGGCACCAGAAGCGGATGAGGCGCCAGGGGATCTCGCGGCCCAGGAAATCCTTTTCGACATGGCCCTCGGGCGGCGTGGGGTAGGCAGGCACGCCGATCTCCTCCCAGGTCGCGCCGCGGTCGCGGGAGCGGTGCAGCTTGGCGCCGAAGTGGCCATGGTCCAGGGCCGCATACCAGGCGCCATCCCGGGAATCGTGCAAGGTGAGCGACACGTTGTCTCCCAGGAAGAACACATCCTCCAGGGCCCAGTTCCCCTTCCCCTGACGGCGGGCGGAGAAGAGCCCCTTGCGCGTGGACACCAGCAACTGGTCGGACATCTCAGCCTCCGGAAAGGGCCTGCATGACAAATATCTCGCTGGCCTCTGGGACGGCATCGCTAAGCTCCCGCCGGTCGGTGACGGGAACGCCATCCACAAAAACCGCCATGTGAAATCGCAGGGCGCCGTGCTCGTCCAGCACGTAGCCCCGGAGCTTCGGATACAGGGTGAACACCCCTTCCAGGCTTTCCCGCACGGTCGCGCCGGTCACCGCGCAGGGCGGGCAAGCCACATGGCGCTGGAGGTTGCGGGTGAACGCGACGCGGGGCATGGGAATCCAGAAAGGACCCGCCACTGTCGCCCCGGCGGACCTTCCTGTCAAGACAGCCAAAAGATGTTCACGCCACCCGGCCCTGCCGCCACGCAGGAAGTTCAGGGCACTCAGTCGAACCGCGAGGGATCGTTCCAGCGCTCCAGATGCGCCTGGGCTTTCCGTTTCTCCTGGTCTGCCTTCCTCCGGGCTTCGAGGAATTCCTCGTCCTCAAGCCGGGTGGGGTCCGGCAAGGGGCGGCCAGCCAGGTCGTGCATGAGCGCCGAACGCCGTTCCACCCCGATGATCCTGTGCCATACCTGACGCCGTTCCAAGGGACTCATGGCCCACCTCCGGCTGGTGAACCAACATAGGTCTGCCCAAGGGACCTGCCAACCTGGAAAAAAAGTGCTTCATCCCAGGAATTCCAGGGAGGGTGCCTGCCGATGGGAAGGCCAAAAAAAACGCAGGGGTCGCCCCCTGCGTTTTCTGAATGGAAGGGTCGAGCTAGATGAGCCCGAGCTGCTTCACGGCCTCGCGCTCTTCGTCGAGTTCCTTGGCGGTGGCGTCCATCTTGGCGCGGCTGAAGGCGTTGATCTCCAAGCCCTTCACGATCTCCACCTGGCCGTTCTTCACGGTGACGGGGAAGCCGTAGACCAGGCCTGCGGGCACGCCATAGCTGCCGTCGGACACGAAAGCCATGCTGGTCCAGTCGCCCTCGGGGGTGCCGAGCGCCCAGCTCTTCATGTGGTCGATGGCGGCATTGGCGGCGCTGGCGGCGCTGCTGAGGCCGCGGGCCTCGATGATGGCCGCGCCGCGCTTGGCCACGGTGGGGATGTAGGTCGTCTCGTACCAGGCGTGGTCATTGACCAGATCGTAGGCGTTCTTGCCCTCGACGGTCGCGTGGTAGAGGTCGGGGAACTGGGTGACGCTGTGGTTGCCCCAGATGGTCATGTGCTGGATGGCGGTGACAGGCTTGCCGGTCTTTTCGGCCAGCTGCGAGATGGCGCGGTTGTGGTCCAGGCGCACCATGGCGTGGAACTGGGTGGGCTTCAGCTTGGGCGCGTTGGAGAGTGCGATGAAGGCGTTCGTGTTAGCGGGGTTGCCCACCACCAGCACCTTCACGTTGCGGCTGGCCACTTCGCTGAGGGCCTGGCCCTGGGGCTTGAAGATGCCGCCGTTGGCGTTCAGCAGATCGCTGCGCTCCATGCCGGCCTTGCGCGGCAGGGCGCCCACCAGCAATGCGTAATCCGCGTCCTTGAAGGCCACCATGGGATCGTCGGACGTGACCACGCCCGCCAGCAGGGGGAAGGCGCAATCCTTGAGTTCCATGACGACGCCGTTCAGCGCCTTCAGGGCCGGGGTGATCTCCAGCAGCTGGAGAATCACGGGCTGGTCATTGCCAAGCATCGCGCCGCTGGCGATGCGGAAGAGCAGGCTGTATCCGATTTGACCGGCAGCGCCGGTGACGGCCACGCGAACGGGGGGCTTCATGCTGGATCCTCCTGGGAGATGGGCCTCATTCTATACCCCGGGCCTCCACTGAAAACCATGGTGTCGGGAATCGGGTCGGGAATCGTGACGCGTGTCCGCGCGGCAATCACCCATCTGGAAAGTTATCTGGCCCGAGTGCCGATACAGTGGAACCCGGTCGCCCATGTTTCCAATGCCCTCCCGCTTAATCCAGATCCTGTGCCTTGTCTGCCTCCTCGCGGCTCCTGCCGCCGCGGCGGGGATCCCCTTGTCCGGGCGCATGGTCTTCCGCGCCCATGGTCCAGCGGAAGGGCTCGAGCACACGAGCCTGACGACGCTCACCCAGGATGCGGCCGGGTTCCTGTGGGTGGGCACCGAAGGCGGGGCGTACCGCTATGACGGCACCGGATTCCGGCTGTGGAGCCTGCAGGAGGGTCTGCCCTCGGCCTGGGTGAGGGCCTTCGCGCCCATGCCGGACGGCAGCCTCTGGATCGGCACCCGGGCCGGGCTCTGCCTGCTGCGCGAGGGCCAGATCCGGCGGCTGGATCGCCACGATCCGCTGGCCTCGGCCCGGATCTACCAGATCACGCTCGACGCCAAGGGGCGCACCTGGGTGGCCGCGGAATCCGGCCTCTTCTGGAGCGTGGGCCAGGGTCGGCGTTTCGTGGCCGTGCCCGGCTGGCCCGGCGGACCCGCCTTCTCGGTGGCCCGGGGCCGGCACGGCCTGTGGGCGGGCGGCTCCTCCGTGGTTCGTCGCCGCCATGAGGACGGGAGCTGGCGGTCCTGGACGCCGACGCAAGGCGTGCCGGACGAACCCGTGAAGGCGCTTCTCGAATCCGCGTCCGGAGTCCTGTGGCTGCGCACCCCCACTGCTCTTCGCACCCTCGCTCCGGAGGCATCGCGCCTGATCCTCCCCGCCTCGGGATTGCCGCCGCTCCAGATCAGCTTCTACGAGGAGTCCCTCCAGCCGGACGGCACGGGAGGCGTGTTCATCCCCACGGCCAAGGGGCTCCTGCACTTCCCCGCCCAGGGAGGCTGGCGCCTCCTGGACGAGTCCCGGGGCATTCCCTCGGGCTGGGTCAACCAGGTGCTGGTGGATGCCACCGGCAACCTGTGGGTGACCGGCCTGGGACTGCACCGGCTTCAGGGCACGGGCGACTGGGAGAACTTCACTCAGCGGGACGGCCTGCCCGCCGACAGCACCTGGGGCCTGATCCGCGACCTTCAGGGCACCCTCTGGATCAGCACCAGCGGCGGCCTTGCGCGCATGGATGGAGAGAAGCTGACGCCCTTCCCGCCCGGATCGGGGCTGGTTCTCTACGCCATGCGGGAAGGCCCGGACGGATCCATCTGGGGCGGCGGCGAGCATCCCTTCCTGGTGCGCCTCAGCCCGGATCGCAAGCGCCTCTCGAAGGTGCCGATGCCCCCCTCGCCGAACCTGGCCCTGCCGGTGGCCCTGGCCTTCGACGCGACCGGTTCGCTGTGGGTGGCCACCGCCAACGACGGCCTCTGGCGGGTATCTGACCTGAATACCCGGCCCGTGTTCCACCGGGCGGAGATCCCAGGATCGGGAGACCTCGGGCAGATCACGGCCCTGCACCGGGATCCACGCGGGCGGCTCTGGGCCGCCACGGGCCGGGGTTTGGCCTGCCTGGATCAGGGCCGCTGGCAGGTCTGGGGCACGGACATCGGTCTGCACCCCGCGCCCCTCTGGGCCATGGCTCCCCTATCGGACGGCACGGCCTGGATCGCCTACCTCGAACCCTTCGGCCTGACCCAGGTGGACCTCCGGGGCGACGCGCCGAAGGTGCTCCGGCACCGCACCCGCAAGGATGGGCTCGCCAACGATTCCGTGTACAGCCTCGTGCGCGACGCTGGGGATCGTCTGTGGGTGGGCGGCCCCCGCGGCGTGCAGCGCTGGGACGGCGACGTCCAGCGGCTCTTCCGGCGGGAGGACGGCCTGGCGGGGACGGACTGCAATCCCTTCTCCACCTGGGTGGATGGCGATGGCGGCGTGTGGTTCGGCACCACGGCCGGCGTGCTCCACCACCGGCCTTCTCCTTCCGGAGGGGGCACCCATCCGCCCGAGACCCTGCTGGCCTCCTTCCGATTGGGTGAGCGGCTGTGGGATTTCCCGTTCACGGGGCAGACCGATCTCGGCACCGTCGCCTATGCGAACCGCACCGTGACGGCGACCTTCACCTCCCTCGCCTTCGAACACGAGGGGAGACTCCGCTTCCAGACCCGCCTCCTGGGCCTGGAGGAGACCTGGGTGAACCTGCCTTCCCGCGACCTCCGCTACCCCGCCCTGCCCTCCGGGACGTACCAGCTGCAGGTCCGCGCGGTGGTCGAGGACGGCGCCGCGGGCCCGGTGACCTCCGTGCGTTTCCGGATCCTCCCGCCCTGGTGGAACCGCTGGTGGGCCTGGATCCTGTGGTCCCTCCTGGCCGGCCTGGCCGGTCTTCTCGGGTTCCGCTGGCGGGTGGGTCTCCTCCGCCGCCGCAACGAGGACCTTCAGACTCTGGTCTACCAGCGCACCGAGGCTCTGGAGCTGAGCAACCTCGCGCTCACCACCATCTCCACCACCGATCCGCTCACGGGCCTGCGCAACCGCCGCTACCTCGAAGAGCAGCTGCCCGCCGTGCTGGCCCTGGTCCTCCGCGCCCAGCGCATTCACGGTAGTTCGACCCCCTCGCCGGACGCCTGCCTGGTCTTCGCCATGCTGGACATCGATCACTTCAAGCGGGTGAACGATTCCTGGAGCCATGCGGCCGGGGATCTGGCCCTGAAGCAGATCGCCGACATTCTGAGACGCGAGGCCCGCGAATCCGATTTCGTCATCCGCTGGGGCGGCGAGGAGATCCTGTTCGTGGGGCACACCAGCGACCTGGATGGCGCGGCGGCGGCCGTGGCCCGCCTGCACCATGCCATCCGCAGCCACGCCTTCGACCTGGGACTGTCCGCGCCGGTCAGCCTCACCTGCTCCATCGGATTCTCCCTCTTCCCCTTCCAGCCCGATCATCTGGAGGGGGCCAGCTGGGAGGACCAGGTCCTGGTGGCGGACCGGTGTCTCTACGCCGCCAAGCGCTCAGGACGCGATGGCTGGGTGGGAGTGGCCGCCCGCCCGGGCGTCCCGGCGGACCTGGCCCACCGTTTTAATCGAAGGCCGGCGTCCGAGGTGGAAGCCGGCTCCGTCGACGTCCGCACCCACGTCGGGAGCGCCCGGCTGAGCTGGGACTAGCCTTCCAAATCCTTCACCAGCTGCGCACCGCCCAGCTGCCGCATCTGGTTGAGGATCCAGGCCTGCCGGCCGCGGATGTATTCGCTGGGGGCGTTCACGCGGAACTTGCGGGGGTTGGGCAACACCGCCGCCAGCAGGGCGGCCTCGGAGGGCGTCAGCCGCTTGGCGGGTTTGCCGAAGTAGGTGCGGGCCGCGGCCTCGGCACCGTAGACGCCATCGCCGAATTCCACGATGTTCAAGTAGACCTCCAGAATCCGCTTCTTCGACCAGCCCGCCTCGATGAGCAGCGTGAACCAGGCCTCCAGGCCCTTTCGCGTCCAGGAGCGGCTGTTCCACAGGAAGAGATTCTTGGCGGTCTGCTGGGACACCGTGGACGCGCCCCGCTTGCGGCGGCTGTGCTCGTTGTGCTGGACGGCCTTCTCGATGGCCTGCCAGTCGAAGCCGAAATGATCCGCGAAGGCCTGATCCTCTGCCGCGATCACGGCCACGCCCAGGCTGGGCGAGATCTCCTCCAGCGGCACCCAGCGGTGGTGCGAGGTGTATCGATTCTCGCCCGACCACGACTCGATGCGCCGCTGCACCATCAGCCCGGATACCGGCACCGGCACGAACCGGAAGACCAGCACCAGAAGGATGTTCAAGGCCAGGAACAGGCCCACCGCCCAGCCCAGGGCCACCAGGATCCGCTTCGTCCAGCCGCGCTTTTTCGCCATCCCCCCAGTCTGCCAGCCCAGGAGGCGGGGCTTCAGCCGAATCCTTCCTCCCTCAGAATCGCCCCAGGTGATTCTGAGCCGGACAAATGAACCGCGGTGGACCGCGCCTGTGGCATCCTCCCAGGCGGAGGCCGGCATGAGCGAGCAGCTGAGTGGATCTGAACTGGTGGCCCTGGTGCAACGGGTGTTCCAGCCCCAGGCTGGTGAGAAGGCCCTGGCCATCCTGGTGGACCTGCCGGACGCCAAGGTGCCGGACGACGCCAACTGGGCCGCCCGCCGCGCCATCGCCGCCGAGTGGGTGAAGGAACTCACCGCGCACCGCGTCGAGCTGGGCCTGGACACGCACCTGGCGGTCTATCCCAACGTCCACACCAACAACGGCGACCTGCCGGAACGAGCCTGGCTCCTTGTGGGCGGCCCCCTGCCCTCCGCTGAAGCGCTGGACCCCGCGGCCTCGATCACCTTTGCGGACCTTTACGCCAGCCATCCCATCCTCATCGCGATCACCAAGTTCTCGGCCACGGCGCCGCTGAAGCTGGCCGCAAAGAAACACCCCATCCGCGCCGCCACCATGCCGGGCTTCCGGGCTGACATGATCCCCGCGCTGCGCCTGGACTACACCGAGGTGAACCGCCGCGTGGAGCTGCTGAAGGATCTGTTGGACCGGGCCGAGGGCGCGGACTTCCGTTTCGATACGCCCAGCGGTCCCTGCGCCCTGCACCTGGACCTGCGCCACCGCACCGGTCATGCGTCCGGCGGCCTGCTGCCGAAACCGGGCGTGGCGGGCAACCTGCCCTCGGGCGAAGCCTACATCGTGCCCTACGAGGGCGAACTTACAGGCGATCCCAGCCGCACGGCGGGCATCATGCCCGTGCAATTTGGAACCGAGCTCGTGCGCTACCGCATCGCGCAGAACAAGGCACTGGAAGTCCTCAGCGAAGGCCCCAAGTCCCGCGAAGAAGCGGCGCTGCTCACGAAGGAACCCGCCTATGGCAACATCGCCGAGCTGGGCCTGGGCGTGCTGGCGGCCTTCGGCGTGAAGCCCATCGGCGAGATCCTCCTGGACGAAAAGCTGGGCCTGCACATCGCCTTCGGCCGCAGCGACCACTTCGGCGGCCAGGTGGGCCCCAAGGACTTCAGCGGCCCCGAGGCCGTCATCCACATCGATCGCGTCTACGTCCCCGACACCCAACCCGACGTGAAAGTCGTGGCCGTGGATCTGAAGATGGCCGATGGCAGCAGCGTGGCGCTCATGCGGAATGGCGAATACTCAGTGGGGTTCTGAGGGGCCATGCGAACGGAAAGCAGGCGCCTCGAGGCGGGTTTTCTGACCCGAAGGGGCGAGCGTATTTACATTTTAAATAATGGTTTATAATTTTCTTTATAATTGTAGGCCACAAATAAATTAGCCAACACCAAGAAGATCGCGATGGGCAACCCTTCTGGGCCAAGGAAAGCGTGGATCAACAGGATGTTCACGATGATGGGTGAGATCAAAATCGTGGCCAGTGAAACGAACCTCCCGGTGAGAAAGGCCAAACCGCAAATCAATTCGATGACCTTAACCGTGGGCAAGAGGTAGATCGAGGCCTGGAGGCCATCGCTGAAGACCTTCATGACTCCCGTGGGTTCCGGCGGCGTGATCAGCTTGAATAGATATGTTGTGGATGAAAACAGGAACAACAACCCCATCAAGCTTCGCACACTGATTAAGGCTGTTTTCATGACCCAATCCCCTTTTAGTGAAGGCATGTCTGGGTCCAATATAGCTGCCGAAAGCTGTCGCGCCACCTATCGCTTGGGATAGGCCGGCACGGGCGGGAAGGCCGGTGTGGGGTTGTCGCGCAGTTGCTTCATCAGGGTCTCGATACCCACTTCGAGCTGGCGATCCTGCCCCTTCAGCAGGCTGGCGGGGTCGTTCTCGACGGTGAGGTCGGGATCGGCGCCGTGGTTCTCCACCCACCACTTGCCTTCGCGGCCGTAGAAGCCGTTGTTGCTTTGCTCGACGCGGCCGCCATCCAGGGTGAACTGGGTGTTGATGATGCCCACCAGGCCGCCCCAGCTGGGCACGCCCACGATGGTGCCGAGGTTGCGCGCTTTCACGTGCATGAGGAAGGCCTCCCCATCGCTGCCGTTCTGCTCGTTGCTGAGGAAGACGTAGCGGCCGTCCGAGGCCGTGTTGGGGTAGCGGAAGGGGGCCACGCCACGCATGACATTGAAGCCCACCTGCTTGCGCTCCAGCTTGTCGATCATGAAGTACTCGGTCCAGCCGCCGCCGTTGCCGCGCACGTCGATGACGAGGCCCTTCTTGTAGCGGAAGGCGCGCCAGTACTTGTCGAACTGGCCGATGTTCTGATCGCCCATGGCGGTGATGTGCATGTAGCCCAGCTGGCCGTTCGAAGCCTTGTCCACGGCGGCGATGTTGCCCGCGATCCAATGCTCATAGCGCAAGGTCCAGTCATTGCGGATGGGTTCGACCTCGAGGGTGCGGGCCCCTTCCAGGGTGGGCTTGCTGTTCACCGTGAGGGTCACCTTCTGGCCCTTGATCACCTGGAGTCTGGAGGCAAGGGCCTCGGGCGCCCGCAGGGGCTTTCCGTCGATGGCCAGGAGGTACTCGCCCTCCTTCACCTTGGGGGCGGGGTCCGCCAGGGGCGCCTTGAGGTCCCGGGCATAGGCCGTGGGACCGTAAATCCTGGTGAACCGGTAGATCCCCTTGTCGGCGGTGACATCGGCGCCCAGGAATCCCGGAAAGACCAGCGTCGGCGGGGGTCCGCCGGGTCCCATATCGCCACCGCTCACGTAGGTGTGGCTGACGCTCAGTTCGCCCACCATCTGGCTGAGCAGCCAATTCAGTTCCTGCCGGGAGTTCAGCTCCGGCAGCCAGGCGCGGAACTTGGCGCCGATGGCGGCCCAGTCGTTGCCGTTCATATCCTTGTCATAGAAGAAGTCCCGGTACCAGCGCCAGGTGTCCTCGAAGATCTGCCTCCACTCGGCCCGGGGGTCGGCGGTCATGGACATCCGCTCCAGATCCAGCTTCTCCGGCAGGGTCTTGGTGGCGAACAGGGCCGAAGCCTCGCCCACGTGGAAGTTGGCAGCCTTGCGGATCAGCACCCGCTTGCCTTCGGCGTCGAAGGTCCAGTCACTCACCGTGCCCGTCAGCACCTGTTCCTGGTCCTTCTTGGCGGCGGGGTCGTAGAGGTGCAGCTTCCACTTGTCGCCGCCCCGCGTGGTGTAGAGTTCCTCCACCACGCTGTCATCCCAGGCCTCCACCTCGTCCCAGCCCACCAGACCCTTGCCGGCCTTCAGGTGGAAGAGGTTGCCGGCCTTCACGGGCAGGGGCGCAATGCGGTCGGACAGGCCCGCCACATCAATGCGGAAGGCGCTGGTCGAAGACGCTGAGGCCTTGTCCTCACCGGCCTTCAGCTTCACGGCCATGACCTGCACGGGCGCGGACTGGATGTGGTTGTCCTGGCTGGGGTCGAGCTTTGTGCGGAAGTTGCTGTAGCTGAGGAAATACAGGGTGCTGCCGTCCAGATCGAAGCGCGGGTTCAGGCAGTCGTAGAAGCCATCCGTCAGCGTGACCTTCTGCCTGGTCCCAAGGTTGTAGAGGTAGATGCGGCTGTTGCGATTGGGCTCGACGAAGCTGTAGGTGATCCACTGGGAATCCGGCGCCCAGGCGTAGTCGCTGACTTCCCAGGTGAACTGGTCGTTCTTCAGCTCATGGGAGGCGTCCACCTGGGTGAGCTTCTTCGTGGCCACGTCCATGACGTAGATCGCGAAGCTCTTGTCGCCAAACAGGATCTTCGTGCCATCCGGGCTCCACTCCAGGTGGTAGAGGGCGGTCTTCAGGCCCGTGGGAATCCGCTCCGGCGCTCCATCCACGGCCTGCACGTAGAGGTCATAGTCGCCACTGGCATCGCTGAAGTAGGCCACCCGCTTGCCATCCGGCGACAGGCGCGGCATGCGCTCCCGCACGCCCGGTGTCTTGGTGAGGTTCTGGGCGGGCTTGGTGGCGTCCGTGGGCAGGAGGAAGACTTCGCCCCGGGCCTCGAACACGGCGGTGCCGCCCACCAGGCTCATGGCCTGGATCCAGTCCTTGGGGTTCAGGGGCCGCGGCGCGACCTTCCAGCCGTCGCTGCTGGTGGAAATCGCCACGGGGCGCACGGTCTTGGTGGCCAGATCCAGCGCCTGGAGGTGACCACCCTGCACGAAGACCACGGTGCGACCGTCCGTGCTGGGCTGCTGCACGTCGAAGTCCTTGAGGTCCGTGAGCGGCTCCACGGCCTTGGTGGCGGGATCCACCGCGTAGAGGTTGGTGATGCCGTTGGCGCCGCGGTCAGATTCGAAGATCACCTTCCCGTTGGCCCAGATGGGGGCCCCATTGCGGCCCACGTAATCGGTGAGCTTATCGAAGCGGTTGTGCTTCAGGTCCGCCAGCCACAGATCCTGATGGCGGCCACCCTTGTAACGTTTCCAGTAGTACTCCACCACGCCCTTGGTGCTGTAGGCGAGGTGCTGGCCATCCGGCGACACCGTGCCCTGCACGCCCCGCGGCACCGGCAGGGCCTCGGGCTCGTGGCCCTCCAGGTCCACGGTGAAGAGCCGTTCGATGGGCCGGAAATCCTGACCGGCGAAGGCCCGGTAGACCACCTTCCGGCTGTCCGGCATCCAGCCCTGGACATTAGATCCCCCGTCCCAGGTGAGGCGTTTCGGCGTGCCGCCTTCGGCGGGCATGACGTAGACCTCGGTGCCTCCGTCGTACTGGCCCCGGAAGGCGATCCACTTCCCGTCCGGGCTGAAATGGGCCCCAGCCTCCTGACCGGGATGCGTCGTAAGCCGCCGGGCCGGACCGCCCTTGAGCGAGCCCAGCCAGAGATCGTCTTCCCAGGTGAACACCACGCGATCCCCGTGCACATCCGGCGAACTGACGAAGCGGGGGGAACGGTCCTGGGCCATCAGGGCGCAGGCGGCGAACAGCACAGCGGAAACGCGGAAGCTCAGCATCAAAGACTCCGGGAACGGGTGAACCATCATACCTCGCATAGCGATGAGTCAAGCAACTCCTGGTGAGCGCCCCGCTTCAGCTCGGTCATTCCGTGGAACCTGCGGATAATCCCTTTTCCTGTTTGTGTTCGACCGTTCAGAACAAGCGTCCCACCAGCGCGGCCAGGGCGGTTTCGGTGCGGAGGATGCGCGGCCCCAGGTCCAGGGGGCGCAGGCCGGCCTTCCCCAGACTGTGCAACTCGGCCTCGATCCAGCCGCCCTCGGGACCCAGGGCCAGGGTGACGGGCGCCACCAGCACCTTCGGGGCCGCTGCCCCCGTCCCCGGATGGGCCACCAGGCCCGTGCCACCGGCCAGCAGCTCCGGCAACTCGCCTTCCACGAAGGGACGGAAGAGCCGCGCCAGACGCAGGTCTGGCAGCACCGTATCCTTCGCCTGCTCCAGACCCAGGATCAGCTGGTCGCGCAGGCTCTCGGGTTTCATGCGCGGGCTGGCCCAGTAGGCCTTCTCCACCTTCCAGGCGTTGAGCAGCACGAGGCGCGCCGCGCCCAGGCTGGCGGCGGCGGCCACGACGCGGTTCAGCACCTTGGGCCGCGGGACGGCGATCACCAGCGTCAGCGGCAGTTTGGGTGGAGGTGCCTGATCCAGCGTCAGCGCCAGCTCCAGCGCCTCGTCATCCAGGCGCAGCACCCTGCCCCGGCCCATCTTCCCGCCCAGCAGGCCCACGGTCAGCTCGTCCCCCACGGCGGCGCGATGCACCTCGCGCACATGGGCGAGGCGGCGACCCGTGAGGCGCGCGTGATCCGGCGCCACCAGATCCTCCGGCAGGAGCAGCACCAGATTCAAGCGGGTGCCTTCGCCTTCGCCGGGGCCTTGGGCTTCGCCGGGGCTTTGGCCTTGGCGCGGGCCGCCACCGCAATGGCCTTGGCCATCCAGACCGCCAGCTGGTCCGGGTCCTCCAGCACGTCCTCTGGCAGTTCGTAGTACTGCATGGGCTTGGCGGGATCGCCGAAGGGCAGGAAGGGGCCCATGCCCGCCGCCACGAAATCCGCGCGGTTGCTGTCATCCACCTTGAAGTAGAGGGTGTCCTGGGCCACCAGGGCGAAGGCACGCCCTTCGGCGAAGAAGGTCAGACCGCCGAACATGGGGCGGGTGGTGACGGGGCGAACCTGCCCCAGTTGTTCCAGGAGGTATGTGCGGAAGCTCACTGAGACGGCCATGGTGACCATGCTACCTTCCCCAGGACGTGCCGGTGCAATCGGCCTTTTTGACAGGAACCGCCATGCGGATCAACAGCCTCGACGACCTGCTCCGCGCCGTGAAGGACCGCCCCCGCAAACGCCTGGTGGTGGCCTGGGCCAACGATGTCCACACCCTGGAGGCCGTGTACGCCGCAGTGGAGTCGGGCCTGGTGGAAGCGATCCTGGTGGGCGACGAACCGGTCATGGTGCAGGTCTGCCAGGAGCACGGCCTGCCGAAGGAGCGCTTCCGCATGGTCCACGTCGCTACGGATGTCGAGGCCGCCGCCAAGGCGGTCGCCATGGTCCGCTTTGGCGAGGCGGATCTGCTCATGAAGGGCCTGCTCAGCACGGACAAGTACATGCGGGCCATCCTGAGCAAGGAGCAAGGTCTGCTGGATCCTGGTGCCATCCTCAGCCACGTCACGGTCATGGAGCATCCCGGCCATCCCAAGCTCCTCATCGCGGGTGACGTGGCCGTGATCCCCGAACCCGAGTTCAAGGAGAAGCTGGCCATCCTCGGCTACCTGGTGAAGACGGCCAAGGCCCTGGGTATTGAACAGCCGAAAGTCGCCGTGTTGGCGGCCTCTGAACAGGTACTGCCCAAGATGAGTTCCAGCGTCGACGCCGCCCTGCTGTCCAAGATGGCGGACCGCGGCCAGATCCATGGCGCCTTTGTGGATGGCCCCATGGCCCTGGATGGCGCCATCGATTCCGAATCCGCCCGCATCAAGGGCCTGGGCGGTCCTGTGGCGGGGGACGCCGACTGCCTGCTCTTTCCCAACGTCGAAGCGGGCAACGTGTTCTACAAGGCCGGGACCAAGCTCGGCGGTGCGGAGATCGCCGCCGTCGTGGCCGGCGCCCGGGTCCCCTGCATCCTCAGCAGCCGCGGCGACAGCACCAAGACCAAGCTCAGTTCGATCGCCCTGGCGGCGTTGCTGGCCTAGGGTCTGTTTTCAAAGTGGATGCGAGCCGCGACGCCGTCCAGCCGCGCGCATGGCCAGGCGGCGATCGAAGGGCGATGCGGGACATCGTTCGAGGTCGCCAACGCAGCCAGGGGTGCGGCTGGCCGACGTCCCCCGTACCCTATCGCAGGCCCCCGCTGGGGCCTGCTCCTGCCCGGCGTTCCGCCGAGCAGAGGGTGGAGCCGGCAAGGGGCGGCGCCCCTTGCGCGGCCACACCCCACTTTGAAAACAGACCCTAGGCGGGCGGATAGTCCTTCGCGGCCTCCCGGCCGGAGAGAACGCGCAGGGCGCCCTTGGCGAGGGCGGCCATCTCGTTTTCACCGGGATAGACCTGGACGCCGCAGCCCAGAGCTGAGGTGAGACGGCGCAGTTCAGCCACGAGCTTGGGGGACCGGGCCATGCCGCCGGTGAGCAGGATGGCGTCGAGGGGCTCGCCCTCGAAGGCGGGAACCAGGGCGGTAATGGCCTTGGCGATCTGATAGACCAGCGCATCGTAGACAAGCTTCGCCTCGGCGTCCCCGGCGTCCACGCGCCGTTCCACATCGCGCATATCCGCAGTGCCCAGCAGGTCGATGAGGCCGCCGCGGCCCTTGTTCAGGAGCTTCAGCTCGGCCTTGGTGTACTTGCCGGAGAAGCAGAGGTCGATGAGCTGGCCCGCCGGCAGGGTGCCCGTGCGCTGGGGTGAGAAGGGCCCTTCGCCGTCCAATCCGTTGTTCACGTCGATGTAGCGGCCCTTGCGGTGGGCGCCCACGGTGATGCCACCGCCCATGTGGGCCACGATGACGTTGATGCGCTCGTAGAAGGTTTCGTGCTCCTCGGCGTAGCGCCGGGCCGTGGCGATCTGGTTCAGGGCATGGCTGATCACGCGGCGGGGCAGTTCCTTCAGGCCCGTGATCTTGACCTTGGGATCGGCCTCGTCCACCACGACGGGATCCACGATGTAGGCGGGCTTGCCGGTGCCGGCCACCAGCTCGGCGGCGATGAGAGCGCCCAGGTTCGACGCGTGCTCACCGCGCTGGCCCGCCTTGAGATCCTCCAGCATGGGGGGGCCCACCTTCCAGGTGCCGTGGGGGATGGGCCGCAGCAGCCCCCCGCGTCCGGCCACGGCATCCAGGTCACCCAGGGAAAGGCCCTTGTCCGCGAGGAAACGCAGCACCGATTCCTTCCGGAAGGCGAACTGCTCGGTGATGGGCTTGCCTTCAAAGGTGCTCAGCTCCGCGGCGGGATGCTGGATCTCCTCGGTGAAGCGCTCCTCATCGCCCTCGAAGACCGAGGTCTTGGTGGAGGTGGAGCCGGGGTTCAGCACCAGCACGCGATGACGGCGGAAGAAGGTGTCCTTGGGGGTCCGCTTCCATTCCCCATAGTGGTGCAGGCGCATGACCGAAGCCTTCACCGCCAGACGGATGTCCTCGGGCGTGCAGTCCATGGGCAGGTCCACGCCCTGGAACCAGAGGCCAAACATCACGGGAAACTTGCGCGCGTCGGGAAAGCGCGTGGCGTAGAGGTGGTAGAGCAGGTTCCCCATGTCCAGGTTGGGGCAGACGATCACGTTGGGTCCGCCCTCCCAGGGCAGGCCTTCCGCGTGGTAGAGCCCAGCGGATCGGCGGGAGAGCGCCACGCTCACCTTCACCTCGCCCCGGATGTGGATGCTGGCGTACCGCTCGGCGTGCTTGATGCGCTCGGCCAGGATGCCGGGCACCAGGTCGGCGGCCTGCCGCACCAGCTCCGGCGAGGGGCCTTCATCGCTGCCGCGGTTCGAATAGGACACCATGGCGCAGCGGATCTCGGGCAGCACGTCCTCGGGGATGAGGTCCCGTGCCACGGCGCAGGTGCCCACGGCCACTTCTGCCAGGGTGCGGGGGTTCATGGTGGCGTTCACGCCCACATCGCCGAACACCACGATGTTATGGGGATAGACGTCCTCCGGATGGGAGTCCGGCAACACGAATATGCCGGCCTCGCAGGTGACGCTGCGCTGAGCCAGCAGATCCACCAGGGGACGGAAGAAGGCCTTGGGTTCGTGGATGGCGCCGCCCACCACCATGTCGGCATGGCCCTTCTTCACGGCCCAGATGCCGAAGAGACAGGGCTCGGAGACCAGCGCTCGCGCCTCATCCAGGCCCAGCACCCGCCCCTGGCTGCACCCGTGTTCCACACAGGCCGCGGCGAAGGATTCCACCAGGTCGGGCCGGGAGCCGGGATCGACGAAGGCGCTTTCGGAGAGGGTGTACGCCACCCGGTCCGCGCCCAGGTGGGTCAAGTGCTCTGCCGCCACGCCCCGGACCTCGGCCTCGGAGGCCAGGAACACAGGGCGGATGAAGCGTCCCAGGAAACACGCGGCTTCGAGGGTGCGGGGATCCAGGGCTTCCGGGAACACCACCGTCGGGCGGTTCCAGGGCACGGCCAGCAGGCGGCTGTCGAGGGAGGCTTCGATGTCAAACATGGGGCTCCAAGGCCATCAGGGGCCTTCGTCCGCCGAGTCTATCAGGGGCGGGCCAACCGGTTCATGACCCAATGGTCACATTTCTCCTCATTGGTCTGCGACGCGCGCCGATTCCACAAAGATCACTTCGCAGGAGCCGTCCCCGGTATCCGAACGGGACAGGCTGCTCACCCAGTGCCAGCCATCCGTTCCATCCGCCCGCACCAGCTGGCCTTTCAGGTCCACGAGCTGGCCGGGCCGCACCGCCAGCAGCCGCTTCGCCACCACCTCATCCGCAGGGATCAGGTGCATGTTCGCACTGTGGGAAATGACCTCGAATTCGGAAGTCGGCATCCGCGAGGCGCTCCAGAAATACCAGCGATCCCGCTGCTGGATCGAGATGGCTTCAAGGATCCGCGAATCGGACATGGCTCCCCAGCCCAGGGCGAAATCCACGGGGGAGAGTTCCGCTGCCCGGTCGAAGCGATAGCGTTCAGTGCTCAGCACCCTCGCCCGGATCTCGAAGCGGGCCAGCGAGGTGAGTTGGTGATTCCGGAAGGTCCAGGGCGCCGAGGAATCGGGGCGGGCCTGCACCGGGTCCCCGGGGGTGAGGATGCCCGCAGGTTGCGACACAGGGCGGCTCCGCCACCACCAGATCCCCGAGAGGCCAGCGATGGCCACCAGCACCAGGGTGGCCCGGCGTTCACGGAGTCCATCGAGCCATTCGTCCATCCGATAAGGCTACTTGGCTTCGGATCAGAATTTCACGATGTTACCGACGACAAACTGATAGCGATCCGTGCCGGCCTCCCGCGTGAGCGGGAAGGCGATCGTCATCAGGAATACCCGCCCGATCGAGCTCTTCAGGTTGCCCAGGCGCAATCCGCCGCCCACGTCCACGTAGGTGCGGCTCCATCGCCCGGTGTCGGCCCGACGGATGGCCCCGGCATCCGCGTACACCACGAACCCGAGCTGCAGGATGCCAAGCCAGTTGGTGGGGGTGATGATGCGCTCCTCCAGGGAGGCCATCCAGCGGCGGTCCCCCAGCAGCAGGTGATTCCCGTACCCCCTCATGCCATCCATCCCTCCGAGGTAGAGATGGTTCTCGGGATCAGGCCGATGAACCGCATCCACCTGCACATAGGCCGCCTGGGTCTGGTAGGGGAATCCCTGGTGATAGGCCGTGAAACTCGTGTTCAGCGAAGCGTCCTGCCAGCCGTCCGATTCGCGGCGGGCCGAGGACAGGGCTTGGAAGAGCAGGAGGCTGCTGGATCCTGGCGCCCAGCCCTTGGAGGCACTGGCGCGGAAAAAGGGCGAGGCCACGTGGCTGCCCAGGCTTTTCAGATAGGACCCGACGCTGACCTGCGCTTCCCAGCCAAGGTTGTAGTCCTCGGGGTGGGTCATGCCGGCAAGGTCCTGGAACGCGCGGAACCGATCCTCGAACAGGCTCCAGGAGACATGGGCGCCCTGCAGCCGGCGGTCCCGCAGCTGCGGAACGGGCAGGCCGCCCGCCTCCAACGTCTGGATCGAACCGAATGTGGACCGCTTCAAGTCCAGCCCCCCGCCTAGACGAATGGCCTTGCCACCCGTCACAGCGACCGCCCAGGATCCTTCCAGGAAGATGCTTTCCCGTCGGGAGCTGAAGGTGTAGGCGGTTCGCTCCAGGTTGTAGACCGACTCGATGGCGTCCGAAGCTGACGCACTGAGGGTCAAGGACCAGGGTGTCTCCAGCCGGCGATAGGGCCTGGCCAACTCGAAGAACCGGGTCTTCCCGTCAGAAAGCGCCTGGTAGCGGGTGGCCAAGGTCCACTGGGTGCCCAGGAGCTGCCGGTCCTGGTACAGCAGGGTATCGGTGGATCGCTCGGGGGTCTTCTCATGAGAAAGGTCCAGATCCTTGCCGAATCCCAGGACATTGGCTTCATGGAGGGAGAACCCGAAGTTCCGCTGCCCCCCCACCTGGGAGAAGCCGGCGCTGGCCTTCAGGGTCCAGGCATCCCGGGTACGGACCACCGCGTGGACACCCCCCGCCTCATCCACCCAAGGTTCGATCCAGGCATCCTTCAGGAAGCGGAATGTGCGGAGATTCCGTTCGGTTTCATGGATCAGCCGGGCGTTCACAACATCGCCCTGATGGAAGGGGATCTCCCGGCGCACCACCTGCTCCCGGGTCTGGATGTGCAGAAGGTTCGCGGCGCGGCCGAGCCAGTGGTTCTCATGGGGCAGCGAAGGGTCGAAGACATCGCCGATGCTGATGTCGATGCTCGTGATCTGCGCCTGCCTGGCCTCCAGTTCCTCCCAGGTGGGGGCGGTCTGGGCGCCGAGCGCGGCACCCGCCAGAAGGAGCAGGGCGACCGCAGCGCTTCGGCTGTGGCGGCCCTGGCCCGGGGCCCTTCCTGGGGGATTTTGCATACTCAAGCATAGGGCCTGTTTCCAAAGGAAAGGCGCGGTCAGATCGAGCCGATCCTCATCCAGCGGCAGAGCCGTCAAGCCGCCTGGGCTGCGTGTTACGCTCAATTCCCCTCCCTTGCAAGCGTCCCTGAACCGGCAGTCGCCAGGACGCACCGTTTTCGACTTCCCGACCTTCGGAGTCCCATGTTCGCCTTCCTGCTGCTTCAGGCCCCTGCCCCGGTCCCCCAGGTCCAGGCTCAGACGCTGGGAATCACCATCGGAGAGCCCAGGCCTCCCAAGATGGAAGCCCTGCTCAACGCCAAGGATTGGGCTGGACTCGCCGACTGGTTCGAAACCATGCCTCCCGCGATACACGGAAAGTACTACGAGACCTGGATCCAGAGCCTCAACCGCAGCCAGCGGTGGGAGCGTCTGCTCGTGGCCTGCGAGGCCCTGCAACCCCAATTGGAGGCAACCTCGGGCCCTCGCCTGGGCACCTACCGCCTGTACCGCGCCCAGGCCCTGGGCCACCTGGGCCGCCACTCCGAGGCCGCTCGCGCCCATGCCGAGAACGGGCGAATGGGGTACCCCGACGGCCTTGCCAATGCCTCCGCTGAGGCCCACCTGGCCAAAGACTGGCCTTCCCTGCTGGCCTTCGCCGACGAGATCCTGGCCGGGAATCCGGGGGGACCAAGCCAGATCGAGGCGCTGTCTAACCGCGGCCTCGCCCACTTCGAGATGAAGGACTACCTGAAGAGCCGTGATGCCTTCCAGGCCGCCCTGGCGCTCCGGCCGGGCGACCCCGTCCTGACCCTGAACCTCCGCCAGGCCGAACGCCACATCCTCCTGCCCGCACCGAAAAACCCCTAGCTCGAACGACCTGAGAAACCCACGCGGTGGCGTTTTCGACCCGCCGAACTGAAGGGCGTGCCTCAATACGCGCGATTCCGCCTTCGGAATTGACGCCCCCCGTTCCGCCTCCCGTACACTCATCCCATGTCCGACCCCCTGCTCCACGACCTGCTCGATGCCTGCCGTCGCCTTCATGCGGGAGGACTGCTGGCGGCCTCGGACGGGAACCTGTCCGTGCGCCTGCCGGACGGCCGCATCGCCATGACGCCCAGCGGCGTACCGAAAGCCAAAGTCCATCTGGAGGATCTGGCGTACCTGACGCCGGACGGAACCCTCCTCTCCGGCCGCCCCAGCAGCGAGCGGGCCATGCACCTGGCCATCTACCGCGCCGTGCCCGAGGCGAAGGCCATCGTCCACGCCCATCCCCCCACGGCCATCGCCTGGTCCCTGGCGAGGCCTGAGCTGAAGGAACTCCCTTCGGACGGCCTGCCTGAGGTCATCCTCGCAGCAGGCCGCATCCCCATCGTGCCCATGGCCATCCCCGGCACCGAGGCCCTGGGCACGAACCTCCAGCCCTTCCTGCCGGAGCATCGCCTCATGATCCTGGCCCGCCATGGGGGGCTCTGCTGGGGCGAGCACATGGACGAAGCCGCGGGTGGCATCGAGCGCCTGGAACAGGTGGCCACGATCCTTTGGAAAGCCGAGGCCCTGGGTGGCGCGAAGTCGCTGTCCACAGAAGAACTCCAGGAACTGCGCGCGCTTCGGGCGAAGATTGGACCGAAAATCATCTGAATAGATTTTGGTCCACAGATTCCACAGATTCACACAGATTTCTGAATGGGATTTTCAGCTTTTAATCTGTGTAATCTGTGAAATCTGTGGATAGAGAGTCTTTATGAATCCCTTTGAATCCCTTGGTCTGAAACACGACGGACACACGCTCTGGGTGCTGGACCAGACGCAGCTTCCGGATGCGGAGGTCTGGCTGGATGGCAGCGATCCGGAGGCGATGATCACCCTCATCCAACGACTGGCCGTGCGCGGCGCACCTCTCATCGGTGTGGCAGCGGCAGCGAGCCTGGCCACCTTCGCCCACCGCAGCGCCTCTACCTCCGGATATGCCGCCGCCTGTGCGGCCCTGCGGGCGGCCCGACCCACGGCCGTGAACCTGATGTGGGCCATGGACCGCATGAAGGACGCCACCGATCCAGGGGCCGAGGCCCAAGCGATCTTCGAGGAGGATGTGCGGCTTTGCGAGGACCTGGCTCAGCACGGCTCGGCCCTCATCCAGGACGGCGAAGGCATCCTCACCCACTGCAACACCGGAGGCCTCGCCACCGCAGGCATCGGCACGGCCCTCGGCGTCATCCGTCGGGCCTTTGAACAGGGCAAGCGCCTCCACGTGTATGCCGACGAGACACGGCCTCTGCTGCAGGGGGGCCGTCTCACGACCTGGGAACTGACGAAGCTGGGCATTCCCGCCACCCTGATCACGGATAGCATGGCGGCCCTGCTCCTGCGGGACGGCAAGGTCCAGCGCGTGCTGGTCGGTTCCGACCGCGTGGCCGCCAACGGCGATTTCGCCAACAAGGTGGGCACCTACGGCCTGGCCGTGCAGGCGAGGCACCACGGCGTGCCCTTCCATCCCATGGCCCCCTTCTCCACCGTGGACCTGGCCTGCCCGAACGGCGCCGCCATTCCCATCGAGGAACGCGACCAGGCCGAGGTGCGTGGCTACGGCAAGCTGCGCTGGGCCCCCGAGGCCATGCCCACCTGGAACCCCAGCTTCGACGTGACCCCCGTGGACCTCGTCACCAGCCTCGTGCTGGATCGCGGCGTGTACAGCGCCCAGGAGCTTCGATCGGGCGCGTTGGCCATCTGCGGTGTGAAAGGAAAGGTCATCTAACCGCAAATCGGCGCCGGTGAAAGCAGGGGCACCGCCCATCCATCTACGTCATCTGCGGTTTCAGGTCTCCGCTCACTGCCCCCGCCCACTCAATGCCTGTAACCCCACGCCGACCACGATGACGCCGAGGGCGACCCAGCGCATGGGCGTCATGGCCTCACCCAGGAAGGCGCGGGCCATGAGGGCATTGGCGATAAACCCCAGGGCGAGGAAGGGGTAGGCGTAGTTGACCTGCACCATGGACAGGGCGCCGAGCCACACCACCACGCTCACGGCGTAGCAAGCCAAACCTGCGATCACCCAGGGTTCGAGCATCAGCCGGACCAGCGGTCCCACCGCCAGCTGCATGCCGCCGGCGGCCTGCAGCCCCTTCTTCAGGCAGATCTGCGCAGCGGCGTTGAGCAGCACCCCCAGCACGATGAGGGGGATGGCCTTCAGGTTGGGGCTCATGGGGCCTCCATCAATGCGGTCAGTTCATGCCAAAGGGCATCTTCGCTCAGATCGGTCATGCAGGGGTGGTCCGGGAGCGGGCAGTGAAAGGTCATGCACTCCAGGCAGGGGAGGGTCTTCTTGCGGACCACCTTCACCCGGGGTCCCCAGGGCCGGGAGTGCTGCGGCCGGGTGGGCCCAAAAACCGCCAGGGTGGGAATCCCGGCCCCCCCGGCGATGTGCGCCAGCCCCGAATCCATGCCCACAAGGGCCTGGGCGCCGGAGATCCAGGCCGCCGAAAGAGATAGGTTGCAGTGGTCCACCAGGTTCAACGCGCGAGGCAGCTGCTCGACCAGAAGCCCGGCCAGCCGCTGGTCCTCGGCACCGGCACCGAGGATCACCACCCTCCATCCCTGCGATTCCAGGCGGCGCCCGAGGGCCGCGAAGAGTGGGATGGAGAGGCGCTTGGAGCCACTGTTGGCACCGGGGGCAAACACCACGTACGCCCCGGAGAAGGCGGATTCCTTCGCCTGGAGCTCACGGCGCACGAACGCTTCCTCCCGGGGACGGAAGGGGGTGAATCCCGGGGGGCCAAGCGCCGGGAAAGCCCGCGTCACCACCGAGGCATAGCGCTCCACAAAATGATCATCGCGTTGATAGAAGGCCACGCTATGGGTGAGGAAGAGACTGACGCCTCCGTCTCCGCAGCCGAGCCTCAGGGGGATCCGCGCCAGCAGCCCGGCGACATGGGGGCGGGCGCTCTTGGGAAAGCCGATGAGTGCGGCCGGGCGGTGTTCCCTTAGCATCCGAGCCGCCTGCCAAACGCTGTACTTGCGATCCGGTTCCGCGACCGTGGCCACAACATTCGCGCTGCCCCCGAAGAGATCCACGACGGAGCCCGGTCCCCAGACCACCAGGGGAAGACCCGCCCGTCGCAAGGGTTCGATGGCGGCGTAGGCCATCATGGCGTCCCCGACAAAGCGGTTCACCCGAACCCAATAGGCGTTCGCTGGAATCATACGGACCTCTTTCGAAGCAGCAGAATCTCGCCGCCGCCCGTGGGCACGGCCAGCAGCACCTCGAAACGGGCCCGCAGGACTGGGGTCATCCCCCAGGCATTCTGCTCCCACTCCCCGCGCTGAGCCACCAGTCGAGCCTCGGGATCCAACCGTTCCAGGGCCTCGGCCGTCCGCACCTCGGGCATCAGGTGGTCCGTGTAGACCATGACGCCGCTGCGAATGGTCTGCCAGTAGAAGACCTGCCGGCCCGCGATCATGGGTTGGACAGCGGCTGTCCAACGACGGTAGGACTTCTGGGCATCCAGCAGGCGGAAGCCCCAGGTGCCCCCCACCAGGTAGAGCAGGCCAAGGGTCAGAGCCGTTCCGTGGACCAGGCGGATAGCGGCACCGCGGAGCCCCTGGATCAGGACGAACGCCGTGCCGCACACCATTCCCAGGGCCATGAGGCGAAGGGGCCCGAGGAAGGGCGCGATCTGCGCCTGTATCTTTTCCCCGCCCGCGCCCAGAGCCAGGGCCGCCAGTGCCGCAGCGGGCACCGCCAGACCACCCGCAAGCAAGCCACCCAGCCGCCGGGTCCGCGAAGGCGCGGTCTGCCGGAACAGGTCCCCGAGCAGCAGGGCGAGGAAGGGATAGCTCATGAGGAGGTATTTGCCCTGCTTGCTTTGCACCGCGCTCAGGAAAAGGAAGGGCACAAGGAAAGCCAGCAGCAGGAACCGCTTGGCCGGATCGCCCAGTCCACGCTCCCGCCGCAGGTGCAGGGCCAGCGCCGGAAGCAGCAGCACCCAGGGGAAGAAGTCCCCCAGGAGATACTCGCCATACCTCCACCAGGGCTGGATGTGATCCCAGGCCTTGGTGGCCCGCTCGAAGTTCTGGAAGATGATCAGTTCGTAGGCGTAGCGGGCTCCGCCCTTCAGTCCCGCGGCCACATACCAGGGCGCGACGATCAGCAGGGTGAGACCCAGACCCGGGGCGAGGCTCGCGCGACGCAGCGCGGCGAAATCCCGCTGCCAGAGCAGGAAGGCCGCCAGCACCAGCGCGGACAACAGGGGTGCCAGGGGTCCCTTGGCGAGAAAGGCCAGGGCCAACCAGACATAGGCCTTGAGGAACCAGCGGCGGTGCTCGCCTGGCGCGGTCTCCTCCCCCGGTCCCCGCAGCAGCAGGTAACCTCCCAGCCAGCAAAACCAGCTCCAGGCCAAAAGCGTGGAGAAGAGCAGATCAATTTGGATGAACTGGCTCTGCCAGAACCAGAGAGGCGTGGTGGCCAGAATCAGGGCCGCGGGCTCAGCGACGCCCGGCTCCAGGAACCGCGCGGCCCACCGCCTGAAGGCCCCAAGGAAGGCCACGGCGGCAATCACAGAGGGCAGGCGCAAGGCCCAGGCCGCCACCCCCTGGGTGAAGCCCAGCCCGCCCGTGAGCGTGTCGAACAGGACCGCGGAGGCCTTCATCACCCAGTAGTAGAGGATGGGTTTTTCGCTGTAGGGAACACCGTTCAGCCAGGGCAGCAGCCAATCACCCCTAAGGCGCATCTCCTTCACGCACTGGGCGAAGTCCGGCTCGTCCGGCGCCCACAGGTCGCGCATGGGCAGCACGGCCAGCAGCAGGGCGGCGAAGAGAAGCTCAGGGGCATGGGTGCGCAACCAACCCAAGGGGCCGACTCGGACGCGGGACTGAGACAGGGATCCGTTCATCCCTCCATCTTCCCCGGAAGCGGCCTGGTCGCCCAGCGCGTTAGAATCGACCGATGACACCCATCCTCCTCAGCCTCTTGCTCCTGACCGCCCCGGTTGGCGGCGCGAAGGAGGACCTCAAGCAGGCCGGAAAACAGATCGGCCAGGGCTTCAAGAAGGGCGGCAAGGCCGTCGGACAGGCCGCCAAGGAAGGCGGCAAGGCGGTGGGTCGCGGCGCGCGGACCGCAGGCAAGGGCATCGCCAAAGGTGCCAAAGAAGCCGGAAAAGGGATCAAAAAGGCGGTGAAGCAGTAGGCTTTCCGCCCCTACCGCCTTCGCGCGACCACCGCCGCCGGACTTCGCGCCACTTCCTCCCAACGCGCTTTCTCCTCCGCGCCCAGGTCCATCCAGTTGGCCTCTTTGGCCATCACCAGGACCGGCCGAGCAGGATCCTCGACCCGCAAGCGGTCCGCCATGGCACCCAGGGCGGCGGGGTTCTCGTTGAACCACCGGTCGGCATCGGTCAGCCGGTCGCGGCCAAAGGCCAGTTCCCCCGTTCCGGCCACCACCACCGACCGGGTACGGGCGTAGAAGGAGAGCCCCTGAAAGTAGGTGCCGTAGCTGATCCATTGGGCATTCTGGGGGGACTGCCGCACCAGGTCGGCCACCGCCTTGCCCGGCCCCGCTGCGGCCTGGACCGCCATCACCAGCAGCCACAGGGCCGTGCCGAAGGCTGCCATCAGGCGGGGGCCGCTGAGACCCTTCGGCCGGTGGGCCCAAAGGCCGAGGCCCACGAATCCGCCGCCGAGGGCCACTGTCCAGGGAATTCCACTCAGATCCTTGCGGAAGATCGCCGCAGCCAGCAGGAAGATCGTGCCGAGCAGCACCAGTTCCTTCCCCATGCGACGCAGGGCAGCCCTTTCCTCGCCATCCCGCTCGAAGGTGCATGCCAAGGCCGCAAGGGGCACGATGGCCGGCAGGATGTACGGCGGCAGCTTGGAGCCGGACACGCTGAAGAAGACCAGGGGCCAAAGGAAGGCCATGACGGAGATCCCGACGATCCAGCGGGCCAGATGGTTCTGGCCCTGAGGGCCCCTGCCCTTCAGGAAGGCCCAGCTGCGCGTCAGCCCCACAAGCGAGGCCGACAGCCAGGGCAGCAGACCCACGGCGAGGATGCCGACGAAGTACAGCTTGTCCAACAGCCAGTTGTCGGAGCCCTGCCTCGCATGCTCGTGAGTAAGGAAGCGCGTGAAGTGTTCATGGATGAAGAAGAACTGCGCGTGCCCCGGATTCGCGCGGTTGACAGCCCAGAACCAGGGCACTACCAGGAGGAGGTAGAGCAGCCAGCCGAAGGGATCCAGAGCGGTGCGAATCACCGCGCGGCGCACCTTGGCATCCTTCCAGGCGAAGGCCAGGGAGAAGAGGAGAATGCCGCCCGTGAGGATCACCTCCGCCAGCCCCTTGGTCAGCATCGCGCCGGCCATCAGGACGAACGTCAGCAGCGTCCAGCCGAAAGCGGGCTGGTCGTCTCGCTGCCGAGCCACCGCCTCCACGAAGGCAACAACGGCGGCGACGAGGAAGGCACTGAAGAGGGCATCCAGGGTGAGGAGCTGCCCGACCACGAAGCCCAGCAGTCCGGTGGCGGCCATGAAGGGCGCCCACAGCGGATTCCGGGCGCCCAGCCGCTTCGCCAGCCGCCAGGCCGCCCAGATCATGAGACCCGAGGCCAGGGCCAGAGGCAGCCGCGCCGCCGCGCCATTCAATCCGAAGAGCTTCATGCTCAGAGCCGACAGCCAGTACTGCAGGGGCGGTTTCTCGAAGTAGAGCACCCCGTTGAGCCGTGGTGTCAGCCAGTCGCCGGTGGCCAGCATCTCCCGCGCGATCTCGGCATAGCGGCCCTCATCCGGCTCCCAGAGCGGGCGCATCAACAGAGGCAGGAGGCCGAGGAAGAACCAGAGGGCGAGGAGGGTGGAGCGTTCGCGGCGCGTCATATTGTCTCTAGGCTATCTGGAACCTGACCAGGTACGAAGGTGGTTCCATCCCAAGGAAAGGCGCCAGCCTGGTTCTCCCACCGCGGTTTCACAACCATCGAATGGGTCGGACCACCAACCGCCGTGCCGAGCCGGTGGGAACCTACCCCTCCGTCTCCACGATCTTCTCCAGCGCCTTGTGTTCCTCGACGAAGAAGTTCATGGCCTTCTTCAGGGAATCCTGCATGGAGACCTTGGGATCGAAGCCGAAGGTGCTCTGCATGCGCTTGATGCTGGGCGTGCGACGGGCCACATCCTGGTAGCCCTTGCCGTAGAAGTCCCCGCTGCCGGTCTCCACTGTGCTGCCTTCGGGGATGCCGCGCTCGATGCGGAAGGGATGGTCCTTCCAGATGGCGATCATCATTTCGGCGATTTCCCGGACGCTGAAGTCGTTGACAGGATTCCCAATGTTGAAGATCTGACCATCCGCCTTGCCGCCCTCATTGCGCAGGATGCTCATGAGGCCATCCATGGCGTCACTCACATCACAGAAGCAGCGGTGCGCCTGGCCGCCATCCACCAGGTTCAGGGGTTCGCCGTTGAACAGGTTCCAGCTGAACTGGGTCACCAGACGGCTGCTGCCCTCCTTGGCGGTGTTGAGGCTGTCGAGTTTGGGGCCCATCCAGTTGAAGGGGCGGAAGAGCGTGAACTTCAGTCCCTGCTGGAACCCATAGGCCCAGATCACGCGATCCAGAAGCTGCTTGCTGGTGCTGTAGATCCAGCGGTTCATGGGGATGGGGCCGGTCACGAGCGGGGAATCATACTCATCGAACTCCGCGTCGGGGCACATGCCGTAGACTTCCGACGTGCTGGGAAACACCACCCGCTTCTTGTACTTCACGCAATGGCGGACCACCCGGAGGTTCTCCTCGAAGTCCAGTTCGAAGACGCGCAGCGGATCGGTGACATAGACCTTGGGGGTGGCGATGGCGACCAGGGGCAGCACCACATCGCATTTCTTGATGTGGTACTCGATCCATTCCTTGGAGATGGTCACGTCGCCTTCCACGAAGTGGAAGCGGGGGTTGGTCAGATGCTCGGCCACCTTGTGGGCGCCGAGGTCCATGCCGTAGACCTCCCAGTCCGTGTCCGCCATGATGCGGTCCACCAGGTGGGAGCCGATGAATCCATTGACACCGAGGATGAGAACTTTCACGTAGGCTCCTTGCGCAAACAGTCCAGTTTAGCCGCTTGGGGTCATGGATGCAGCCCTGGACTAGCGCAGCCAGCCCTTCCGCCTGAACCAGACCCAGATGCCTGCAGCCGTCAGCACCATGACGGCGACCACCAGCGGATAGCCGAAGCGGTGCTCCAGCTCGGGCATCCGCTTGAAGTTCATGCCGTAGACTCCGGCGATGAAGGTGAGGGGCAGGAAGAAGGCGCTGAAGATCGTGAGTACGCGCATCACTTCGTTGGTCCGCTGGCTGGCCAGGTTGATCTCCAGGTTCATCAGGTGGGTGGCGCTTTCCAGCAGCTCGTCCGCCCAGGTGTGGAGGCGGTCGGCTTCCTCCACCACGTCCGCCAGCAAGCCCTGGTCATCCCGGGCCTGATCCTTCATGGGCCCCAGGGCCGCGGTGATGCGCGCCAGAGTGCGCTTGATGACCGCGCAACGGCGCTTGAGCCCATAGACCTGCTTGATGCCCAGATGCGGAACCTTCCGGCTGAAGAGGGCGGCCTCGATGTGATCCAACTTGTCCTCGCTCTCCTTCAGGGGTTCGTCGAAGGATTTCACCGCGCCCGCGCAGAGGGCCAAGGCCAGGTGTTCCGGGCGGATGGCCGCGCCCGCAGCCACCCGGGCCGCGACCGCCACAAAGAAGGGCTGCTCCCGGCGGTGGACGGTGATGAGGACGCCCTCCATCATCAGCACCACCAAGCGCCGGGTCATGGCCTGGATGGTGTCACCGCGCTTGGCCACCTCATCGTAGGCCCGGAGGATCAGCAACTGCTGGCCCGGCAGCCGCTCGAACTTGGGCAGATGCGGCTGATTGAGGAAGTCCCGCAATACAGCGGGGTGGAGCCCGTAGCGCGCACCGACCTCCTCCATCTCGGCCGCCGTCGGATCCACCAGGTCCACCCAGGCGAAGGCGGACGCTTCAGGCAGTGGCAGGGTGCGCAGCATCAGGACATCCGGCAGACCACTTTGCCGAAGCCGTGGCCGGCCTCCAAGTGGCGCTGGGCTTCAGGGTATTCCGACAGGTCAAAGACGCGCTCGATGACCGGGCGGAAGGGCGGGTTGGTGGGATTCCGTTGCAGCAGCGCTAGCAGGGTCCAGAGGTGCTCCCGGCGCCCCATGTACGAGCCGTGGATCTGGATCTGTTTGGCGAAGAGGGCGCGCAGATCGAAGGTCGTCTCCCGACCCGTGGTGGCGCCGCAGGTCACGATTCTGCCGCCCCGGGCGCAGACCGAAAGGCTGGTGCCCCAAGTCGCGGCGCCCGTGTGCTCGAACACCACCTCCACCCCGCGCTTGCCGGTCAGGTCGCGCACTCGGGTGGCCAGCGCCTTGAGGTCGCCCCGGACGAGCACATGCTCTGCGCCCAGCTCCCAGCACCGCATGGCCTTGGCCTCGCTGCCCACCACGGCGATGGCGAAGCCGCCCAGGGCCTTCACCAGCTGGATGGCTGCGCTCCCCACACCACTGCCGCCACCCCAGATCAGCACGGTCTCGCCCGGCCGCAGGGCCGCCTTGTGGACGAGCATTTCCCAGGCCGTGAGAAAGACCAGGGGGAAGGCTGCCGCCTGCTCAAAGCTCCAGTTGCCCGGAATGGGCAGCAGGTTCGCGGCGGGCACCAGCACATGGGTAGCGGCTGTGCCGTCGCACACATGGCCCAGGACGCCGTAGGTGGGGCAGAGCATGTCATTGCCCCGCAGGCAGGCCGGACAGACGCCGCAACTCAGGCCCGGCGCAATCATCACACTGCCGCCCTGTTCCACGCCTGGTGGCAGGACCGTGCCCTCGCCCACCACTTCCACGATTCCGGCGCCATCGCAACCCGGCGTCAGAGGCAGGGGCAACGGATACCCGGGGATCCCTTCCGTGGTCCAGAGATCGAGGCGGTTCAGGGCCATGGCCTTCAGTTCGAGACGCGCCCAGCCCGGCTTCGGGTCGGCGGGCGTGAAGGTTTCACGCACCGGCGACCCGGCAGGACCGTGCTGGTTCACGCGGAAACGGACAGCTTCGGCCATGGGGATCTCCGGGTTATTCCGACTTCAGCGACCGCGTCATCAGGCGCCGCACGGCTTCCTGGGGTGATTCACCCTTGAGCAGCCGCTGCACTTCGGTGGCGATGGGCAGATCCAAGCCATGCGCTTTGGCGAGGGCCAGGGCCGCTTCGGTGGTGAACATGCCTTCGATCACCTGACCGCCGAGGGCGTCCCGGGCGGCGTCCACGCTGTGGCCCTTGCCCACCAGTTCACCGAAGGTGCGGTTGCGGCTCTGGGGGCCGGTGGCGGTGAGCAGCAGATCGCCCATGCCGGCCAAGCCCATCACGGTGGACGATTGACCCCCCAGCACTTCGACGAGACGGGCCATCTCGGCCAGGCCCCGGGTGATGAGGGCCGCACGGGCGTTGTAGCCCAGCTGAAGGCCGTCGACCAGGCCCGCCGCGATGGCGAGGACGTTCTTGAGGGCGCCGCAGAGTTCAGTGCCCACCACATCCCGGCTGAGGTAGATGCGCAGTTTCTCTGAGGCCAGCTGTGCCTGCAGGGCCTTGGCTCGGTCCTCGGAAACGGTGGTCGGAAGGGCCAGCACGATGGCCGAGGGCACACCGCGGGAGACCTCGTCAGCGAAGGTCGGACCTGATAGCGCTCCCACAGGCGCATCCAGCACATCTGTCAGGGCCTGGGACAAGGTCTGGTGGGTGCTTTGCAGGATCCCCTTGCTGACGTGGATGACGGACTCGGGGGCTTTCGGCGCCCGGGGCCGCAGGCCGCGCCAGGCCTCGGGCGTCACCTGGGTGGGCATGGCCGAGATCCACAGAGGTGCGGAGAAGGCCTCCGTCGGATCGTCCGAGGTGTGGAGGCCCACGGGAAATTCAACATCCTTCAGACGCAGGTGCCGCCGCGTGGCGGCCATCTGGGCCATTTCCTCGGGGAAGGGCCCCCACAGCGCCACCTTGGCGCCGGCCCGGGCCCAGGTGATGGCCAGAGCCGTGCCCCAGGCGCCGGAACCGAAGACGCCGATATCAGCCCTGGACATGGTTCCCCTCCTTTTTCGTGCCCCAGAGGGGTGACTCGGTGCCTTTCAGGAGGCGGCGGATGTTCTCGTGGTGCTTGGCGATGACGATGAACGAAATGTCCACCCACAAGAGAATGACCAGGGGCGTGGCGCCTTTCCAGAGCAGGACGAACGGCAAGGCCATGGCGGCCATCACGCTGCCCAGGCTCACGTAGCGGAAGGCCAGCACCAGCACGATGAACACGCCCAGGGCCGGTAGCACCATGGCCGCCCGGAAGGCCAGCGCGACACCCAAGGCCGTGGCCACCCCCTTCCCGCCCTGGAATTTCAGCCAGGGTGTGAACACGTGGCCCAGCACGGCGAAAAGAGCGAGCATCGACAGTGCCGATTCCCCGAGACTGAATTGCTTCGCCAGGTAGACCGGCAGGAACCCTTTCAGGATGTCCAGCAGCAGGGTGACGATGCCCAGGGCCTTGCCGCCCACGCGGCTGACATTGGTGGCGCCGATGTTCCCGCTGCCGTGCTCCCGGACATCCCCCTTCCCGGCCAGCTTCACCAGCACAAGACCGAAGGGGATGCTGCCGCACAGAAAGGCGCCAAGGCACCAAAGGATCAGGGTGGGAAGAGGAACTGGTGTCATCCCCGCAGGTTATCAGCACCCGCGCCCTTCCGCAGGGAGGGCCGGAACCGCCGTGGCCGCCTCAGCCCCCATCGTCAGGCCATGGGTCAATCAGGCTCCGGAGTTCTCGATTTCGCGGACCCTCAGGACGGGGACTTCGTCCGCATCCCGCCTGCCTGCGACTCCCACCCTGGCCCCGTTCACCAAGGTTCCCTCCACCTTGGCCAGGCTGTAATCCATCTTGTGCGACATCAGCATGAAGGTCTTCGCCGCGGGATCGAGGCCACTGATGGTTCCGCACACCTCCCATTCGGAATCGGCCAGACCCTCCCGGCTCATCTCCACCTTCACCCAGGTGGCAGCGAGGCTCTTGCCGGAGGCCGTGCCGTGGAGCTCGACCCTGGCACCGTTCACAAGGGCCCCGGTGACCATGGCCGCGCTGTAGGACACGGTGCGACCCCCGGCCAGGAAGGTCTTCGCGGCGCTGTCCAGCGCGCTGACCAGGCCGTGGCAGGACGCCTCGTCCCTGGCTGAGGCAGGTTCCCGCTCGATCCGGGTGGCGAGTACCGGGCCCTCCAGGGCGAGGGAACCATAGACTTCGACCCGGTCACCGGCTTTCAGCTGCGCGAGCGTGAGTCTGGCGTAGGCCTCCCCGGGACCCTCTTCCTCCATCACAGTGAGGGCATCCACCTTCACGGCCTGCCCCAGGATGATCAACCTCGATCCCACCAGGTCCACACCATCAATGACGCCTTCCAACTCATGATGCACATCCGCCGACTGCAGCTGGTAGCCCTCGGACGTCTTTGTGGCCGCGCCCTGGATCACCGTTCCAGGCTGGATCTTCGAGGGTGTGGAGGGCCTGCCCTGGGCCGTGACGAGGGCGCTGCCCGTGTGCAGCGGTTGGCGGTTGAAGAACAGGGCGCCCGAGGCCCCCGCGACCACTCCGGATACAGCCACCGTGAACGATGGGGAGGGTGACACAAACGTCGGACGACTGCTCCGGCCACCGCAGGCCAGGGCCAAGGCTACCAGTCCAGTCATCAGGGTCTGCCAGAACCTTCTTGCCATGCTGCACCTCCTTCGGATCCTTTGAGATCCCCAAGGGCAAACATGGGCGCCATTGATATTGATTCAATCAACAATGAAGTATGTTTTTTGCACAATGATTGATATGACTCGTTTAATACTTTCAGCCTAGCAGGAGCATCTGACGCCGCAGCAGATCCAACGCCAGTGCCGTGCTGCGCAGTTGCACCTCCGCCCGATCACCGGCCAGGGTGGGCGATCGGACCACCGTGCCATCCGGGCCGGCCAGCACGATGAAGGTCGTCCCCACCGGAGCCCCGCCCTCGGTACCTGGACCCGCATTCCCGCAGATCCCCAGGCCCCAGGTGGCGCCCAGACGCTGACGTGCGGCCTCGGCCATGGCGCTGGCGCAGGCTTCCGACACCGTACCCACCGTTCGAAGCCAACTCGGGTCCAGGCCGAGGAAGGCGGCTTTCGCTTTCACGGTATAGACAATGGCGCCGCCCAGGAACGCGGCGCTGGCACCAGGAATGGCCGTGAGGCGCGAGGCCAGTAATCCACCGGACATGCTCTCCGCCACCGCCAGGGTTTCTCCCCGGGCCTTGAGCAGGTCCAGGACCGCATCCTCCAGGTTGCCGTCCCCCACGCTGACCAGATCGGTGCCCAGCACCGGTTTGAAATCCGTACGGGCGGCCTCCAACGCCGCGGGGTCCGGACCCCGGGCCAGCAGTTCCACCTGGGAGAGGTTGGCGAGAATCGTCCAGTCGAGGTGACCGTGTTGCTGGCGGACCACCTGGGTGCGCTCATCCAGGTTGCTCTCCGGCACACCGGCCACCACCATCCGGAGCGTGTGCACCGCCTTTCCTGCCAACGGGCGGAGGCGCGGTTCGACCTGTTCCTCCCACATGCGCTTCATCTCCCGGGGCACGCCGGGCAGCATCACGATCCGCACGCCCGGATGCCCAGGAGGATCCAGCCACCAGATACCGGGAGCCGTCCCCACAGGGTTGCGCAGGGGCTCGGCGCCCACCGGGATGAGGGCCTGCTTGAAATTCACCTGCGGCGGAACGCGGTTGCGGGCGGCGTAGAAAGTCATCATGTCTGCGCGGCTGCCGGCGTCCTCTGCCAGATCCGCCCCGAGAATCTCGGCGAAGAGCTCCTTCGTGAAGTCGTCGAAGGTGGGTCCGAGTCCGCCGGTGGTGAGAATCAGGTCCGAGCGGCCCAGCGCTTCGCGGAAGAGTCCCGCCAGGTCCTCCCGGCTGTCCCCCACGACGGTCTTGCGGCCGAAGCCCAACCCCATGGATGCCAGCCGCTCGCCCAGCCAGACGGAATTGGTGTCCACGCGGCGCGTGGTGAGCAGTTCAGTTCCGATGGCGATGCATTCGATGCGCATGACTGGAATGGAACCACGGAGACGGCGAAAGCTCAAAACGACTCAGGACTCCAGCCACCGCTGCGTCACCCGTCGCCCAGCCCAAAGCCCGACGCCCGTGCCCACCATGCTGAGGATCACGCCGGTCATGAACCCGACCAGCGCACCCAGATACCAGCCCACCAGGCTTCCCACCGTGGCCCCCACAAAACCCATGAGCTTTTCCATGAACGTGCCTCTAGAGAGATAGGATGGGGGAACTGTCAGAGGTGTTCCCATGATCGTGCATGATCTCGATGATCTGGTGCTGGATTCTGACGAGGAGGCGGGTATCCAGGAGCTGGGCCGGTGCTTCCTCGCGCGCGGTCCCTGGACCACGGTGGCCTTCCTCGTCAAGACCAAGACCGATCCCGAGGGTGAGTGGGACGGGCCCTTCCTGTGGCTGCACCGCTACCAGAAGGTGGCTCAGGGGTGGAAGCTGGTGAGCCGCTTCCGCACCACGGAGACAACCCAACTGGAGCGCCTGGCTTCGGCTTTCCGGGACTGGGAAGGCTATGTCAGTCCGGGCAAGTAGCGCTCCCGGATGACCGCAAGGTGGTGGGCCGCGTGGCCGAGGCAGATGAAGGGGAGGCATCGGGCGGTGATGGCCCGGCCGTTGGTCGTGCCCTCGCGGCCCCAGGCGGCTTCCGGCAAGCTTCTAAACAGCGTCAGGCTGGCTGTGCGCACCGCTCTGAAGTCAGCCAGCAGCTCCGCCAGGGCGCGTTCATCCGCCAGGGACTCCGTGGCGTAGGCCTCCTCGTCGAAGCCCGGGAGGGGCGTGCTGTCGCCCCTTCCGATACGCAAACAACGGTAGGCGAAGATGCGTTCAGCGTCGCTCAGGTGCTGAAGCAGGCCCTTGAAACTCCATTTCCCGGGGGCATAGCGATAGGCTCCCTGGGTCTCCGAAAGCCCCGCGAAAAGGCTGGTCACGTCGGCCAACTGGGCCTGGAGCAGCGCGACCACATCGCCTTCCGGCGCGGCGAGGAGGTAGGGCGCATAGGCCTCGGGGTATTGGCCAAGCAGGGGTCGAGCGAGGCTCATGGGGGCTCCCTTCAGAACGTCATCACCTTCATGGTGTTGGTGGTACCGGTCTTCCATAGGGGGAGCCCCATGGTCATGACCACGCGGTCGAAGGTTCCCACCTCATGCTTGGCGATGAGCAGCGCCCGGACCACTTCGACCATCTCGTCCGTGCTGCTGACCCGGGGAATGATGAGCGCGGTCACCCCGCGCAGGAGCCCCATGCGGCGGGCAGTCAGCTCGTCCACGGTCGCACCCAGCACCGGGGTGCGGCCCGCCAGGCGGCTCACCATGCGAGCCGTGCCGCCACCTTCCGTGAAAGCGACGATCCAGCGGGCATTGATCTCATCGGCCGTTCGGCAGGCCGCGAAGGCCACGGAGATGTCGGTGCGGGCCAGCACCTTCTCCGCCAGTTCATCGGGAAGGGTGGGCGTGCGCTGCTTCACGTTGGCGTCGGCCTCCGTGGCGATGCGGGCCAGCCATTTGACGGCCTCGACGGGATGGGCCCCCGAGGCACTCTCGGCGCTCAGCATCACCGCATCGGTGCCATCCCAGATCGCGTTGGCCACATCACTGGCTTCGGCCCGGGTGGGCTGGGCGTGCTCGATCATGCTCTCCAGCATCTGGGTGGCCGTGATCACGGGCTTCAGAGCACGTCGCGCGGCCTTGATGATCTGCTTCTGGAGGGTGGGGACGCGCTCCACGCCCAATTCCACGCCCAGGTCACCCCGGGCCACCATCACGCCCCAGGAGACCTCGAGGATCTCCCCGAGGTGCGCCAGGGCTGTAGGATGCTCGATCTTGGCGATGATGGGCTGGGTGCCGCCCAGGTGCTGGATGATGGCCTGAAGTTGCTGCACATCGGAGGCCCGGCGCACGAAGCTCTGGGCGAAGAGGTCCACGTCGTGTTCGACGCCCCACCGGATGTCGACGTGATCCTTCTCGGTGAGGGGATCCATGTTGATGTCCATCCCGATGGGATGGATGCCCTTGCGCGCCTTCAGGGGGCCACCGATCACCACCTGGGCCTTCAGGATGTCCACCCCCTTGGCGAGGATTTTCACCGTGATGGCGCCGTCGTCCAGAAGCCAGTGCTGGCCGGGTTCGGCGCCCTCGAAGAGTTCGGGATGCGGCAGGGGAGCCGCCCAGGCGAATCCTTGGGGCACAGGGCTTCCGGGTGAATAGAAGACACCCTCGCTGCCTTCCACCAGATCCAGCGGCGCCTCCAGCAGACCGATGCGCCATTTGGGGCCCTGCAGGTCAAGGAACACTGGTATTGACCGCCCAAGCTCCAATGCCAGGGCGCGCACCTTCAGAAGCGCCTCTGCCCGGGATTCAGGATCGCCATGGCTGGCATTCAAACGGACCGCGTCGGCCTCTCGGAGGGCTTCCCGCAGCCGGTCTCCTTCCATGAGGGCCGGGCCCAAGGTCATCACGAGTTTGGTCTTGCGCACATCGTCCCCCGTTTCCTGCACAGGCATTCCACACACTTTTCCACAGTCTGCGCCTGCGTTTCGATGATGTCACGGAGCTTTCCCTCGTGTCACCAGGGTGCTACCTTCAGGATCCCGATACGGTGTTTGGAGAAGATGGAATGCGCGAAAAGCTGCGGATCCTCGTAGCCGAAATGGTGCGTGGCGGCATCCCCTTGGAGCTGGCGCGGCGCGAGTTCGAGCGAGTGTACCTTGAAGAGGTCCTGGCGGCCCATGAGGGCAACCACAGTGCGGCCGCCCGGGAACTGGGCATCCACCGGAACACCCTCGCCAAGAAGCTCGAGGCCCCGCCCAGTCGCCTCCGTCGCGTGAGCATGGCCAGCTGATTCCTTGTTGTCCATCTGTCAAAGCCCGGGCGGACCCTGGGCTTTTGTTTCGACAGGATCGGCCTGGGCCGATACAACAAGGTTTCGGAGGGCGCCATGAAGCAGGTGGCCATCAATGGCCTGGGCCGGATCGGCCGGTTGGTGCTGCGGCACCTGATGAAGGTCCCCCACGTGCACGTCGTGGCGGTGAACGACCTCACCGATGCCGCAACCTTGGCCCACTTGATGAAGTACGACTCCGTGCATGGCCGGGCGGACTTCCCCGTGGCTGCCGATGGCCCTTTCCTGGTGCTGGATGGTCGCCGCATCCGCGTCTACACCGAACAGGATCCCCGCCTCATCCCCTTCGGGTCGCAGGGCGCCCAGGTGGTCCTCGAGTGCACCGGCAGGTTCACCGCGCGCGCCCAAGCCGCCCAGCACCTGCAAGGCGGCGTCCGCCACGTGCTCCTCAGCGCCCTCAGTCCGGACGCGGATCGCACGATTGTCATGGGCGTGAATGAAGGTTCCCTGGATCTGGCCAAGGACCAGGTCATCTCCAACGCCAGCGGCACCACGCACGGCCTGGCCCCCGTGGTGAAGGTGCTGGACGATGCCTTCGGCCTTGAATTCGGATTCATGACGACGATCCACAGCTACACCAATGACCAGCGCATCTTGGACCTGCCGCACCAGGATCTGCGCCGAGCCCGAGCCGCCGCGTTGAGCATGATCCCCACCAGCACCGGCGCCGCCAAGGCCCTCGGCCTGGTGCTGCCCCATCTCGAGGGCCGGCTCGATGGTCTCGCCGTGCGCGTTCCCACACCGGACGTCAGCATCCTGGACCTCACGGCCACCCTGCGGGCTGACGCCCCTTTGGAGGCCATCCATGCCGCGTTCCGGAAGGCTGCAGACGCAGGGCCCCTCGCTCCCTACCTCGAGATTCTGGATGCCGAGCTGGTGAGCGCCGATCTTGTGGGAAGCAGCGCCAGCAGCCTTTATGACCCGTACCTGACCAAGGTGCTCGGGCCGCGGCTCGTCAAGGTCTTTGCCTGGTACGACAACGAATTTGGCTACGCCGCCCGCCTGAAGGATCTCTGTCTCCACGTCCTGGAACGCATCTAGCCCATGGCCGCCATCGCCCTCAACGGCCTCGGCCGCATCGGTCGTCTCGCCATACGCCGGCTGGGCGCCGCCCTGCCGGAGCTCCTCTGCGCCGTGAACGACCCGGCCCCCCTCGATCAGCTGGTGCACCTGCTCCGCTGCGATTCCGTCCACGGCCACAGCGGGCTGGCCATCGATGGCCTGACGGAGGAGGGGCAGGACTACCTGCTGCTGGGACCTCGGCGGATTCCCCTCTTTCATGCTCCGGACCCCTCCGGAATTCCCTTCCCCGCCGAAACCCGGCTGGTGGTAGAAGCCAGTGGCCGCTTCACCCGCCGGGATGACGCGGGGCGCCACTTGAAGGGCGGCGTCTCCCACGTGGTCATCAGCGCCCCCAGTCCGGACGCGGATCTCACCGTCATCGCCCCGGTCAACGGCGCCGAATTGGATCCGGGGCGGCACCGCGTCATCTCCAACGCCAGCTGCACCGCCCATGCCACGGCGCCCATGCTCAGGATCCTGGAGGACGCCTTCGGCCTTGAACACGCGGGCATGAGCACCGTCCACGTGGTTACCAATGACCAGCGCCTGCTGGACCGGCCCCACAAGGACCTCCGCCGGGCCCGCGCGGCCTTCCAGAGCATCATCCCCACCACCTCGAGCGCCTTCGGCGCCCTGCACCGCGCCATGCCCGGCCTGCCTCCGGGTTTCGACGGCGTGGCCCTGCGGGTTCCCACCCTCAGCGTGAACCTGGTGGACCTGGTGGCCACCCTGCGCCGCGATGCGGATGTATCAAGCCTGCGCGCCGCCTTTGAAACCGCCGCGCAGGGATCCTGGCGGGGCATCGTCGCCCTCGCCGATCCCCATACCGTCAGCTGTGACATCACGGGACGGAGTGAAAGCGTGGTCATGGATCTGGACCTGACCAGGACCCTCGGCCCTCGCTTCGTGAAGGTTTTCGGCTGGCATGACAACGAGACCGGCTACGCCGCGCGGCTGTGTGAACTGGTGGTGGATCTGGCCGGGAGAATCTAGATAGACCCAGCCGCGAAACCTGTGCTGAAGGCCGCCTGCAGGTTGTAGCCGCCCACAGGACCGTCCAGATCCAACAGTTCACCGCAGACGCGCAGGTTCTCCCATCCGCGCAGAGCCATGGTGCGCGGGTCCACCGTCGAGAGGTCCACCCCACCCGCGGCCACCTCGCCCCGGGCCAGGGACACCGGTTGAGGCTCTCCGAGCGGCAGGGCCGTCACCAGGCCCACCAGCGCCTTGCGCGCAGCTTTCGGAAGATCCTTCAACATGAGGGCCCGGCCCACTCCGGCCTCCTCCAACAGCGGCAGCACCAACCGCTCCGGGAGGTGCCGTTGAACCCAGGTGGCCGCCAGCAGGCGCGGGTTTTCCCGCTGCTCGGCCTGAAGCGCCGCATCCACGGCTTCGGCCGGCTCCAGCCTCGACGCATAGGTCAGCCAGGCGAAACCGCTCCGGCGGGCCTGTTCCGTGACCTGACTCAATTCCAGGGCCGCGGGGCCACTGATACCGGCCTTCGTGAAGACGAGGTCGCCGGCGAAGGCTCCCAGGCGGCGACCCTCGGGCCCCGCGCTCAGCCGCAACTCCCCTCCCCTGAGGGCCACGCCCTCCCAGGCGAAACGGGGTCGCTGGAGGGGAATGGGCGCCAGGGCCGGGAACCAGGGACGGATGGGTACGCCCAGTCCCTGGAGCCACCCCAGCACCTCGCCCCGGGTTCCGGTTTCGGGATAGCTGGCGCCCCCCGTGGC
This sequence comes from Geothrix sp., assembly GCA_030824075.1. Lineage (GTDB taxonomy): Bacteria > Acidobacteriota > Holophagae > Holophagales > Holophagaceae > Geothrix. The sequence continues at coordinate 116,638 of JAVBYJ010000005.1, read as the reverse complement.
AAGGATCATGGCATCCGCCGTAACGCGCCCCTCCTCCAGCAGGAGGCCCTCCAGGCGCGGGGCTTGGCCCAGCAGCGCGGTCACCCGGGCGCCCGTTCGCACCTCCACGCCGGCCCGTCGCACCAGGGTCTCGAAGGCCGCCACCACGGCGCCGGCACTGCCCGGGCGGTCCTGCGGGAAGACCCGGCCATTGTCGCGGGTGTAGGTCTCCACTCCCTCCCGGTGCAGAAGATCCAACACGGCCTCATTGTCGAAGGCATGCAGCGAGGGCCGGAGGAAGCGCGCCTGTTCCTTGGAGAAGGCCGCCAACAGGGCCTTCGGCGGCCCCTCGTGGGTGATGTTGCACTTGCCCCCACCGCTGATGCGCAGCTTCACGCCCAGCCGCCCGTTGGCCTCCAGCAGCGTCACCCGGTGGCCCAGCGAAGCCGCCCGCCAGGCTGCCACCAGCCCAGCGGCTCCTCCGCCAACCACGATCACCTTCGCCATGGATCCATCATGGCCGAGAGCTACTTCTGGAAGATCCCCTTGAAGAACTTCTTGATCTTGCCGTCCCCATCCACGGCCTTCCGTCCCCGGAGTTTCTGAAGCCGGATGGGATCGGGCATCGGCTTATGCCGTTCAGGCATGGCGCTCCAGGGCTGGTATCCCTCCAGAGTCAGCCGCACCTGGTGGGTGCCCTCGCCGGGCACCTGCAGGGATAGTGGCGTGCGGCCCTTCACTTCCCCATCCAGGGACACGTCGGCACCGGGTGGCTCGCTGGCCACCGCCACCGTGAAGGGCGCGGCCTGGAGGCGCAGGGCCAGGTCCCGATCCTGGGGCTTGAGGCGCACTTCCAACGGCAGGAAATCCGGTTTCTCCAAACGCAGGGTTTCGGCCTTGCCCTTCACCACCACCCGGCGAAGGGGCGTGCGGCCCAGGGGCGTGCCGTCGAGAAAGACCTCCGCGCCACCCGGGCGGGAGTCGATGGATAGCACGCGGCTCGGCTCGGCTCGGAAGAAGGCTGCCCAGAGCAGAAGGCCCGCCGTCAGCGCGGCCCCCGCCCAGATCCACCGGACAGGACCTGTGGCCTTGGGGGTGGCCGGAAGCTCCAGCCGAAGGGTGCTCGTGGGTTTGACCGGCGCGGGGGAATCGAGGTGGGCCAGGTAACCGGCCCGGGGACCGGCCTCCAGAGGAAGCGCCTCCAGCAGCGCCCGGAGGAAGGTCCGCCCATCCGGAAAGCGCCGCGAGGGGTCCTTGTCCAGGGCCCGCTGGAAGACTGCCCGTAACTCCGGGCCCATGCCCTCGGGGAAAACGGGATCCGCGTGGACGATGCGATACAACACCGTCCCGACACTGTCTCCGGCGAAGGGCAGCTGCCCGGTGATCATCTCGAAGGCCGTGAGGGTGAAGGACCAGCGGTCCGCCGCGGCATTGGCCTTGGCCCCGTTCAACACCTCTGGGGCCGCGTAGGCGGGTGTACCGAGGAAGGCCGCGGTGGCGGTCAGGCGGCCCTGATCACCCAGGGCGATGCCGAAATCCATGAGCTTGATGCGGCCATCACGATCCACCATGAAGTTCTCGGGCTTGATGTCGCGGTGGATGATGCCCAGGCCATGCACCGCCTCCAGGGCATCTCCGGCCTGGATGAGCAGCTCCGCGGCCGGTCCGGGTTCCACGGGACCGCGCTTGAGCAGGTCCGACAGGCACTCCCCTTCGATGTATTCCATGACCAGAAAGGGGCCGAGGCCCGGCTCCTCACCCACGTCGAACACCGTGATGGCATTCGGATGCTTCAGGCAGGCGGACACTTCAGCCTCGCGCTTGAACCGCTCCAGCACCTCTGACTCGCCGGTCCCCTCCCGCACCACCTTGATGGCTAGGGGCCGTTTGAGCAGCGGATCCTCCGCCAGGTACACCGTTCCCATCGCCCCTGAACCGAGGGTGCCGAGGACCTTGTAGCGGCCGATGGTGGAAGGATCCATGCTCATTGCTTTCATGATCATGCCAGAGCGCGGGAGGCCTGGGCGTCCGGGTAAACTCGAGGCATGTCCGAGATCGGTTTCTCCCTTCCCCGCCCCGCCCAGCTGCGCCGCTTCGGACGGGTGTTCTATCCGGCGGGCCTCCGGATGCAGAAGGCCCTGGCTCAGCACGTGAGTGAGGAGCACCGGCCCGACCAGCTGGTGATCCTGGAACACGATCCCGTCTTCACCCTGGGCCGCAATGCCACGCCCGCCGATATCCACATGAGCGACGACTTCCTCTCGGCTCAGGGGGTGAGCGTCCACCGTACGGACCGGGGCGGCGAGGTCACCTACCACGGCCCCGGCCAGATCGTGGCCTATCCCATCTGCAACCTGCGCGGTGGCCGCGAGGATGTGGGCCGCCTGGTCCGCGGGTTGGAGGAGGCCATGATCCGCACGGCGGCGGATTTCGGCATCACCGCCGATCGCCTCAAGGGGGCCCCGGGTATCTGGGTGGAGACGCCACGGGGCCCAGAGAAGCTGGGCGCCATCGGCCTCCACCTCAGCCGCTGGATCAGCACCCACGGCATCGCCTTCAACGTGCGGCCAAACCTCGACCACTTCCGGTGGATCACCCCCTGCGGGTTCACCGACAAGGGCGTGTGCAGCCTGGCCTCGCTGCTCGGCGACGGCGCCCCCTCCTGGGAAGAGGCCACAGACCGCCTTCAGCACCACCTGACCACCTGCCTGGCCATGGACCTCCAGCCCGCGAGGGATCCCAGCCGCAGTGTTTCGGCCCTCACCTGGCGCCGAGGACCTGCCGGTCCCGAGATCCTCATGATGCTGCGGGTGCCCGCGCACGGCCTCTGGTGGCAGAGCGTGACCGGCATGATGGAGCCCGGAGAGACCCCCGAGCAGACGGCCCATCGCGAACTGATGGAGGAGACGGGCCTCAGCGGCACCCTGCGGCCCCTCGGCCTCTCCCACAGCTTCTGGGTGGATCCCAGCATCGTGCGGTTCCCCGATGCCGAACCGCGCTTCAACACCGAAACCTGCTTCTCCATGGAAGTGGCGCCGGACGCCCAGGTCCGGCTCGAACCGGCCGAGCACAGCGAGTACCTCTGGTGCGGCTTGGAAGAGGCCCAGGCGCGGATGAAGTGGGAGGGATCGAAGGCCGCAGTCCAGCTCCTGAGAAAATCGCTCGGATCATGAGGTCAGGCGGGCGCGGTCTGTGATTCACGTCATGGCTGATCCCTGTCCCGCCGGGCCAGCGGCCGGCGCTTGGTAACCTGACCCATCTCCCGGAGCCCCCATGTTTCCCGTGTTCACCGATGATCAGACCGCCATTCGCGAGGCCGCCCATGATTTCGCGATGTCCGAAATCGATCCCGGCGCCACCGCCCGGGACGCCAGCGGCGAATTCCCGCAGGACATCCTGAAACAGCTGGGCGAGATGGGCTTTCTCGGCATGACCGTGCCGGAAGCCTACGGCGGCGCGGGCGTGGATTTCCTCAGCTACATCCTGGCCCTTGAGCAGGTGGCCTACTCGGATGCCTCCATCGCCGTGACCATGAGCGTGAACAACTCCGTGGCCTGCGCCCCCATCCTGGCCTTCGGCACCGAGGCGCAGAAGCAGACCTACCTGAAGCCCCTGGCCAGCGGTGAGGTGCTGGGGGGCTTCATGCTCACCGAGCCCGACGCGGGGTCCGATGCCGCCGCGCTGAAGACCCGCGCCACCAGGGTGGACGGTGGCTGGAAGCTGAACGGTGCCAAGGCCTGGATCACCAATGGTGGCGTGGGCAGGTACTTCATCACCATGGCCCGCACCGATCCCGACAAGGGCAAGAAGGGCATCAGCGCCTTCATCCTCGATGCCCAGCAACCCGGCGTGATCATGGGCCGGCCCGAAGAGAAGATGGGCCTGCGTTCCAGCAAGACCGTCATGGTCGCCCTGGAGGACGCCTTCGTGCCCGAGGAGGCGATGCTGGGCAAGCCTGGCGATGGCCTGAAAGTGGCCTTCGGCGGCCTCGACGGTGGTCGCATTGGCATCGCCGCCCAGGCCCTGGGCATCGCCCAGCGGGCCATGGATGAGAGCGTGGCCTACGCGAAGGCCCGGATATCGTTCGGCAAGCCCATCGGCGAGCACCAGATGATCCAGACCTATCTGGCCGAGATGGAGGCCCGGCTGCAGGCCTCCCGCCTGCTGGTGTACCGGGCCGCATCGCTCAAGGAGGCCGGAAAGACCTGCACGGTGGAGGCCGCCACCGCCAAGCTCTTCACCACCGAAAGCGCCGTGTGGATTTGCGATCGGGCGGTTCAGATCCATGGCGGCTACGGTTATTCCCGGGAGTACCTCGTGGAACGCCTCTACCGCGATGTGCGGGTGACCACCATCTACGAGGGCACCAGCGAGATCCAGCGCATGGTCATCGCTCGCGAGTTGTTGAAGTAGGTATTTTCAACACTCGATGAAATGACACTTGCCCTCATCATGCGAGGGAGTCATCCTGCTTCCCGGGGAGGATCTAAACCGGCCCCTGGACTTGTCCGTAGGCAGCCTGACCCTGTGGCAGCTCTTTTCAATCCTCTAGGAGTGGTGATGACGCGTCTTCCGATCTTTCCGGCCCTGCTCGTGGCCTTCTCCCTGGTGGGCCAGGAGGCTCCGAAGGCAGCGGCGACGAAGCTCACGCTCCAGGGCGCCATCGAGACCTCGCTGAAGAACAACCTGCAGGTGCAGATCGCCGTCGAAACCCGCGACTTCACCCGGGCGGGCCTGCTGATCGAGCAGGGCGCCTTTGACTGGAACCTGACCGGCAGCCTCAACCTGAGCAAGACCCAGGACGCCAGTCGTGCCCAGAGCTCGCCTGGTGGCCCATTCATTTCCTCGGAGACGACCACCTTCAGCCGGAATGCCACGGTCGGGTCCACCAAGGCCTTCGGCTGGGGCGGCAACCTGAGCCTGAACTACGCGCCGACGTACCGCTTCAGCAAGGGCACGGTGAACGGTGGGACCGAGATCCCCTTCACCAGCAATCCCTACGACGGCGGCTTTACCGCCACCTACACCCAGAGCCTGCTGAAGAACTTTGGCCGGGACGCCACGGAAAGCCGCCTCATCGTGGCCCGCAAAAGCGCCCAGGCTGCGGATTTCAGCTTCCAGAAGGCGATCATCGACCTGGTGGCCAGCACCGAGACCCTCTACTGGGACGTGGTCTTCGCCCAGCGCAACCTGGAGAACAAGCAGCAGGCCCTGGCCCTGGCCCAGAAGCAGCTGAAGGAGAACCAGATCCGCGTGCAGGTGGGCACCCTGGCCCCCATCGAGGTCACCTCCTCCGAGGCCTCTGTCGCCCAGCGTGAGCAGGACATCATTTCCGCCGAGGCCCAGCTGCTGAATGCCAAGGACGCCTTGATCCGCGCCCTGTACCCCTCCGCCCAGCGACCCGCAGCCCTCGAACTGGCCGATACCCCCAGCGTGAAGCCCCTGGAAATGGACGAGCCTGCCGCCGAGAAGCAGGCCCTGGCCAACCGCATCGAACTGAAGACCGCGCGGCTCGATCTGGAATCCAAGCAGATCCTGGAAACCGCCGCTGGCAACCGCACCCTGCCCCAGCTGGACGCCTTCGCCACCTACAACGGCAATGCCGCCTCCCAGATCCCCTCCGAAGGCCTGACGGCCGTGAACAAGGATCTGACCAAGGGTGCCTATCCCGGCTACACCGTGGGTCTCCAGTTCGCCATGCCCATCCAGAACCGCGCCGCCCGGGGCAACCAGGCCCAGGCCCGCGCCAACCGTCGGCAGAGCGAGCTGAGCCTGCGTGACCTGGAGCTGGGCATCACGCTGGAGGTCCGCCAGGCCTTCCGCAATGTGGATGCCTCCGCCAAGGGCGTGGCCGCCGCCGAGAAGACGCGGTATTTCCGTGAAAAGGATCTCGAAGCCGAACAGAAGAAGTTCGAGAACGGCATGAGCACCAACTTCCTCGTGCTCACCAAGCAGAACGACCTGGACACCGCCAAGAGCAACGAACTGCAAGCTCAGATCACCTACGCCAAGACCGTCACGGCCCTGGAGAAGGCCCTGGGGCATCTGCTCGAGGCCCGCAAGCTGGAAGTTAAGTAATCATCCGAGGGTTCCGCGAAGAAGCCCGGCATAGCCGGGCTTCTTCTTTTCTAATCCATGGAGGCGGGTTATTTCCGCCGCTCTGCGGCGGAGCCTGCGGGTGCTTCAGGCTTGGCATCGGCATCCGCCGGCAGCGTGTCCAGCAGCGCCTTCCAGTCAAACCAGGTCTTCTGGCCCTTGATCCACTTCTCGAACCAGTTGAACTCGCTGACCATCTTCACCAGCTGGTAGCGGGGTTCAGTGAGGCCGTGGGGCATACCCGGATAGACGATGTACTCCACGGGCACACCGAGCTTCTTCAGGGCCATGTAAAGCTCGTCGCTCTGGGGCTTGGGCACGCGCTGGTCCGCCTCGCCCACGTGGATCAGCGTGGGGGTCTTGGCGTTCTTGACGTACTTCAGCGCGGATTCCTTCACGAAGTTATCCCAGGCGTCGTAGGGTTTCCCGCCCAGATAGAACTCGCGGACACTCTGCACGTCGCTTTCGGCATACATCGAAATCCAGTTCACGGCCCCGGCCCCGGTGCTGATGGCCTTGAAGCGGTCCGTCTGGGTGAGGGTCCAGCTGGACAGATGTCCCCCCGCGCTCCAACCCATCATGCAGAGCCGTTCGGGATCAGCCACGCCTGCGCGGATGAGGTGGTCCACGCCACTCATGATGTCGCCGTAGGAAAGGCGCATGAAGTTGCCGCCGATCTGCCGCGTGAAAGCCTCGCCGTAACCCGTCGAGCCCCGGTAGTTGGGCTGCAGCACCGCGTAGCCGGCCGCGGCGTAGATATGCGGGTAGGTGACGTAGCGGCCCTGGAACCCGTTCATGTCTGCCGCGGCGGGCCCGCCGTGGAGCTGCACGATGAGGGGGTACCGCCGCCCCTTTTCGTAGCCCAGGGGTTTGATGAGCAGGCCCTCCACCTCCACGCCGTCCTTGGCCTTCCAGCGCAGGGTTTCCGTGGCGCCCAGGGACAGCTTCGCCACCTGCGGATTGGCGTCGGAGACCTTCACCCAGGCCGCCGCCGATCCCAGGGTCTGGGGCTTCGCCACATAGAGATCCATGGGCTTCCGCGGGTGGCTGTAGCTCAGAAGAAAGGCCTTGGCCTCGGCGTTGTAGCTGCCTGCGAGAACGCCCATCTGCTTGGTGAGCTGGGTTATCCCGCCCTCCTCCACGGAAAGGGCGAAGAGATGCTGATCCACGCCCACCGCCTCGGTGAAGTAGAGCGTGCGGGAGTCCTCACCCCAGCTGGCGTTGGACACGCTCATGTCCTTCCCGAACATCAGGTTTCTCGCGGCTCCGCCGGCCGTGGGCACCACCCAGAGCTTGTCGTTGCGGAGGCGTTCGAACCGCTCTGGAGCCGCATAGACGAGCCGCTGGCCATCCGGCGAAAAGGCCGAGAACCGGGCGTATTTCTCCAGCACCTGACGCGCCTTGCCAGTGCCCAGATCGAGCAGATGCAGACTGGCTTCCTCCTGGGAGATGTCACCCACGCGGCGGGCGGCGGGCAGGGCCCGGTAGGAGGCCCAGCGGCCGTCCTTGGAGAGCTGGAAGCCGGTGACCGTGAAACCCGCGCCTTCGGTCCAGCGTGTCTCCGCCTTGCTTTTCAAGTCGATGGACCAAAGGTGGACCGGTGGCTGCTCAGGGTCGGCGATGCGAACGTCGAACTTTTTCTCTTTCCGCTTCACATCGTCCTTGTCCACCTGGTCAGGGCTGGTGAAGAACAGGCGGCTGCCATCCTCGGCGAAAGCAAAATCGCGAACGGGGGTGGTGTGCTTGGGAAGGGCCGTCGCGACAAGGTCCTGGGAGGCAAGATCCACCAGCGAGATCTGGCGCTCCTCCGGCTTGCCCGCGCTGAAGGCCAGCCACTTCCCATCGAGGCTGAAGGCGAAGGCATGGACACCATCCTTGGCCTCCGTGACCTTGCGGGCCTCGCCCCCCTCCACGGACATCAGGTAGACCTGCCGGCTCCCCGGGCTCCCCTCCCGGTCACTGAGAAAGGCCAATCGTTTGCCGTCCCGCGCCCACTGGGGCCCGGTCTCGCTCTTCTCCCGGGTGAAGGTCATCTGCCGGATCGCCCCGGTGGCCACCTCCGCCATGAAGACATCGGTGTGGCTCTTGCCCGACTTCCAATGGGGAATGCTCACGGTGTAGACCACCCGCGCGCCGTCTGGCGACAGCTGGCCGCCGCCCACCCCGCGCATGGCCATCACGTCCATGAAGGTCATGGGACGCAGCTCCTGGGCCGCCAGGGGCCCCGCCATCATCAGGATTGACGGGACGATTCCCCACCGCATCGAACGCATGACGCCTCCTGCCTCGTGTATTGAGGCTTTCATCATGGCCGAGGTCCTTCCCTCAGTCCATCCGCAGGCTGAGGTCCACGGCCGGTGCGCTGTGGGTGAGGGCGCCGACGCTGAGGAAATCCACGCCGGTCTCGGCCACGGCCTTGGCCCGGTCGAGGGTCAGGTTGCCGCTGGCCTCGAGGAAGAGCCGCCGCCCGCTGCGATCCCGCAGAGCCACCGCTTCGCGCATCTGGTCCAGTGCCATGTTGTCGAGCAGCACGCCATCCACGTCCGCCAGCTCCAGGCAGGCCTTGAGCTGGCCCAGGGACTCCACCTCGACTTCGATCTTCACCAGGTTGGGCGCCGCGTGGCGGGCCGCCTCCACCGCCGCGCGGACCCCCCCTGCCGCGGCCAGGTGGTTCTCCTTGAGCAGCACGCCATCGCCCAGGGTGAGCCGGTGGTTGATGCCGCCGCCGCAGCGCACGGCGTATTTTTCCAGGAGCTTGAGGCCCGGTGTGGTCTTGCGTGTATCGAGGATGCGGGCGCCCGTACCCTCGATGGCGTCCACGAACTTCCGCGTGAGAGTGGCCGTGCCCGACAGCCGCTGGAGCAGGTTCAGCATCACCCGCTCGGCCAGCAGGATCCCGTGGCTGGAACCCTCCACGCGCAGCACCTCCGTGCCTTTGGACACGTGCTGTCCATCGGCGGCAAGCAGCGTCGCCACCAGGGCCGGGTCCGCGAGGCGAAACACTTCCAGCGCCATGGGAAGACCGGCCAGGACCAGGTCACCCTTGGCGATGACCCTCGCCACCATGGGCCGGTCCGGCACTGCCGCAGTGGTCCAGTCCTGGGTGCCCCAGTCCTCGCGCAGGAAGGCGCGCAGCTGGTCGCGGTAGATCTCGGGGTGCGGGGGATGGAACATGGTGTTCTCCGCCCTCAGCGTACAATGACCGCACACCTGGAGCCCCCATGTCCTTCGTCCTCATCGAGAAAGCCGACCGCATCGCCTGGGTCACCCTCAACCGGCCTGAAAAGCTCAACGCCCTGAACAACGACGTGCTGAAGGAGCTGGAGGAGGCCTTCGCGGCTCTGGAGCACGACGCCGAGGTCGGCGTGGTGGTGGTGACGGGGGCTGGCGAAAAAGCCTTCGTGGCAGGCGCCGACATCTCTGAATTGAAGTCCCTCGACACCGCCGGCGCCCGCGTCCAGGCCCTGCGCGGCCAGGCCGTGTTCCAGCGCATCGAGTCCATGCCCAAACCCGTGATCGCCGCCGTGAACGGCTTTGCCCTGGGGGGCGGCTGCGAGCTGGCCCTGGCCTGCCATATCCGCATCGCCAGTGAGAATGCCAGGTTCGGCCTGCCTGAGGTGAGCCTCGGCATCATCCCCGGGTACGGTGGCACCCAGCGCCTGGCTCGCCTCGTGGGCAAGGGTGTGGCCCTGGACCTGATCCTCAGCGGGGAGATGACATCCGCCGCCGATGCCCTCCGCATGGGCCTCGTGAGCCGGGTGGCACCCCAGGCTGATCTCAAGGCCACCGCCGAGAAACTGGCGAAGACCCTTCTTTCCCGCGGCCCATTGGCCCTGCGCAGCGCCCTCGCCGCCGTGAACGAGGGCCTCGAGATGCCCCAGGAACAGGGCCTTCAATACGAAGCCGCCCTCTTCGGCCTCCTGGCTGCCACTCAGGACATGCAGGAGGGCATGGGCGCCTTCCTGGAGAAGCGGCCAGCGGCGTTCAAAGGTTTGTAACCCTTCCCTCGCTCCCAAATGGGCAGGCCCATTTGGGAGCTAAGAACGACTATCGCTTGGCGCCAGGGGCGCCGAGCGTGACAGCGGCCGTCTGCTCATTGTTGTTCTGGTCCACGGCCCTGACCAGCACGCGGTCGCCGCGCACGGCATCCCGGGGGACGACCACATCGAAGCGCTCCTCCTTCTGGTCGAAGACACGGTCTTCCGGAACGATCTGGAGCCAGTGCTCGCCGTCAGCGCTGATGGCTGCATCCTTCAGCACGGAGGTCTCGTCCCGAGCCAGGAAGCGGACGCGGATGCCATCGCCTTCGGATCCGGCGCTCAACTCGGTGATGGAGGGAGGCGTATGATCCACGGTGAAGGACGCCGTGCGCCAGGTGCTGGTGAGGACGGCATTGAAGGGAACCGTGGGCGCGTCCGAGGCCGTGATCTCCATGCGATAGCGCCCATCGGGCACAGGCAGCGTGTCGAAGCTGAAGAACTTCTCCTTCCAGGTCTTCTCCAGGAGGAATGGTGCCCCCCGGTCCGGCAGCAGTCGGATGGCGAACTGGAGGGCGTCGCCATTGGGATCGTTCACCCGGAAGACGAAGCTCTGGCCGCCCCGGCGGAAGCTGCGCTTTTCGGCACCCATGTAGCCCAGGGCCGGAATGAGTTTCTGGGTTTCCAGGGGAACACGCTCGATGCCGATGTCATCCGGCGGCGCCGTTCGGGTGATGACCAGGCCGGGTGCCATGGTGTCCACGCCTTCCCAGACCGGCGCGAGGTTGCGATGGGACCAGTGCAGGCTCACGGTCTCCACGATGGGTGTGGCACCGCCCCGGGTGCTGCTGAGGCGCAGGCGGAACTGGGCGAAGCGGGCGGGTGGAAGGGCGGGCCGCTCCCCGCTGCGAAGCGGGGGCGTCCAGGGGCTCCAGGTCGCATCGGGCGCCTCCGTGCTTCCCGTGCGGAACTGGAGCTCCACATTGGTGCCCGTGGGGAGGTCGGCATCCAGGTAGGCGCGGCCCCAATCCGCGATGGGCGCCCCCTTGAGGATCTTCGACTCGAGGGTGCCCTCGGTGGCCTGGGCCTCGGACAACAGGTGCAGCTCAGCGGGATTCGAGCCCACCACCAGTAGATCTCCGCCCGAGGGCAGGAAGGCTGTGGCCTGGGCCGTGCCCAGTTCCTGCACCACGGCGAAGGGATCCGTATCGCGAACCTTGCCCAGGGGCAGCGAAAACAGCCGGGAGCGGTTGCCCGTGCCCACCAGCAGCTGGTTCTTCCAGACCGTCAGCGCATAGACCTGGCTCTGGGCACTCTGCCACAGGGTTTCCGGCACCCGGTCCTTGTCCAGGCGGATGACCGCCGAGCGAGCGGTGGAGGAGGTGTCCACCTGAAGGTAGCCTTCCCGGCGCTCCAGCTGGCCCGTGCTGAACTTGGGCGTGAGTCCGTTGTCGGCGCCAATGTAGAGCTGGCCATCGGCGAGGGCCAGGGCGCGCACCTCCTCGAAGGGCGTGTCCATCAGGGTTTCGAGACGATCGCCCTGGCGGTTGTATCGCAGAACCAGGCCCCGGCCGTGGCTGCCGAGGTACCAGCCGCCCTGCCCATCCGGGGCCAACGCGGTGAAGGCCGTCTCGTCCGCCAGTTCCGTCAGGCGGCGGCTGGAGCCCTCCCGAGCCTGCACGAGCAGGGCGCCCTTTTCCGCACCCCCGGCGACGATCACCGCATCGCCTTCGACGGCTAGAGCCCACACGATGCGGGCGTCGATGTCCGCGAAGGGCTTCACCTCCCCGCCAGGCGTCACACGGAACAGCTTGCCCTCGCCCGTGGGTGCCACCACCAGATCCTGGCCCAGGCGCGCCATGGCGAAGACGATGCCGCCCTTCACCTGCCCCAGGGGCTTCATCTGGCCGCCCACATAATGGAACAGCTTGCCCTCCGTACCGGCAGACAGGTAGGCACCACCGGAACCATCCGGAACCGCCGCCCAGATCACGCCTTCGGGCAACTGGCCCACCCGGCGAAGGCTTGGCGCCAGACGCAGGCGGCCATCCGCGCCGATGCGCACGCCGCGGGTCTCAGAACCCAGCCAGTCGTTGAAGCCCGAAAACGTGGCGACGGGCTGGTCCGCCAGGGCGGTCACTCCCATGGCGGCCGAAAGAAGGATGGTCATCCAGCGCATAGAACCCTTTCGTGCATTTCGCATGATCTACTCGATCTCCACTTCCAGTTGGCTCAGGCCCCGCACCTCGCGCTCCAGCGGCAACACGGCGCGCCCCACGATTCGGCGCTGGAGACGGTTGTCGCTGCTGGCCCCATCGCCACTCACCAGGCTGGCCACCGTGGGCGGAATCCCTTCGATGCGGCTGCCTCGAAGACCTGCGCCGGGCTGCGCCTGAACCAGCAACGCATAGGCATGATTGTTCCGCATGGCCCCGTTCAGGACCCGCACCACATCACCCAACGAGGCCATTTCGATCACGCGTTCGTCGGGATCGGCGGCGGTGAGGCTGAATCCATCGCCCACCATGAGCACAGCCTTCCCCTTGGAAGCCGATGAGGGCACCGGGATGTTGAAGGTGGCCGTCTCCCGCACGCCCTGGATGTTCTGGAGGGTCACCAGCACGGGTAGCACCTCGCCTCGCTTGGCCCGGGCCTTCAGCAGGCGAATGCCTGCAATGCTGGTCAGGTCCAGGCGCTCCTCGGCCTTGATGGTGAGCGAGATCCCTTCGATCACGGGCTTCTCGTAGGGGTTCATGCAGATCGCCTGCAGCATCGCACCCACATACTGGGCCATCCGGGAGGGGTTCAGGTCCGCCATCACGTTTTCAATCACGATGGCCGGGTGGCCTGCCAGCTTGATGTTCCCCTGCATCGAAAGGCTCTGGAGGCCAAGGCCCCGGGTGTGGGCATCCAGCGTCTGCGCCACGGCCGTAGCGGCCAGGGCGGCCGTGGCCACGGGATGGTCCATGAGCTCGAAGCGGAAATTCAGGGTGCGTTTGCCGCCCAGGTTCAGGCCGATCCGCATGGGCACCATGCGGGCCTCGGCGCCCAGAATCCCAGCCACACCTGAGCTGCGATCGAGACGAAGCGCGCCGATGGGGGCCACTGGCATGGCCAGTTTGAAGGAGCTCTGGTAGCTCGCGACCGTGGTGGCGACCGTGGCCGACCAGAGCGGCAGGTCCACGGGCCCGAGGTTGAACAACTGGTGGCCGAACATCAGGATTCGCTTACCGGAGATGTAGGTGATGGTGCCGGAGGCGGCCAGATCCAGGTCGCCCTGCATGAGGGTGATGGCGGCCATGCCTCCCGGCTCCAGAGGGCTCGCTTCCTCCCGGCCCCCGGAAAGGGTGGGCACGGCAGTGAAGGTGACCGGCCAGCCCGCCCACAGGCGCTGGGCCTCGATTCCCAGGGCGCTCCCGGCGAGGGCCATGGGCAGCACCTGGGGATCCGAGTCCCCCATCAGCGTCCGGAAATCCAGCATCTGGCCCAGCATGGCGGCCTTCAGCACCTTGGGCGGTTCCAGTTTGGGCAGGATCAGGGGCGTCCGGCTGGGAGCCGTTTCGGGAATGTCCCGCAGCTGGTCCAGCATTTCCGCAATCGGGGTGATGCCCCCGATGGGCTCCTTCTCGAAGGCGATGCCCGTGCTCAGGGCACCGATGAGCTTTCCGTCGATGTAGCAGGGGCTGCCGCTCATTCCAGCCAGGATGCCGGTTTCCGCCAGAGGCCCGCCTGAGGCTCTCACCATGATCCGGCTGCGGCCCGGCGCGGCATTCTTCTGGACCCCCAGCACTTCAAAGTCGAATCGCTCGATCTTTCCGCCCGAGAAGACCGTCCTGCCATATCCCTTCATGCCAGCCCGGATCTCGGATACCCCGAGGGTCGAGGGCCCCTGGGCCGGGAGGGGCGCCATGAACAGAAGGGCGAGGACAAAGGCGGCCAGTTTCATAGGGGGTCTCAAGGAAAGAATGAAGCCTAACAGACGGTCCCCTTTGGACCCCCCTGTGACCATCTGGTGCCGTCCGTGTGACTTTCGTTCCGTGGGCCAAAGTTCCCTTTTTTCATGAGGTCCGCACCGCTACCTTCGAGGTCGGAGGAACCATCGATGCGTTCAAGGCACTTCAACAGTTCAACCCTGGTAGCCCTGCTCGTGGCAGCGGCACCGCTCATGGCCCAGGGCGTATCCGCCCAGCTCGGCGGTCGCGTGCTGGACACCGCAGGTAGCCCTTTGAGTGGCGCCACGGTTGTCATCCGCAACAGCGATACCGGATTCACCCGCACCCTGCAGACCGGTGGAGACGGACGATTCGTGGCCCTGGCGCTGCCCGTCGGGCCCTATGCCGTGACCTTCAAGAAGGAGGGATTTCAGACCGCCTCCAACGTCAAGGTGAACCTCAGCCTGGGGGACGCTGCCCCCTTGAACATCCGTCTGGCCTCTGAGACCGGCGCCACCGTGGAGATCGTCGCGACCAGTACGATGGTGGATACGGAACGTTCCACCGTCGCCTCCACCGTGTCCCCTACGGACCTGGTGAATATTCCCATCAAGGGCCGCAGCCTGCTCGACTACTCCAGCCTGACCCCCCAGGTCAACGTGAGCGGTCGCGGCCAGATCGCCATCGCCGGCTCCCGCGGCGTCAACACCTCCATCAACATTGACGGCGGAGACTACAACTCGTCCTTCTTCGCGGGCTCCACGGGCACCAGCACGGTGGCGGGCAGCCCCTTCTCCGTGTCCATGGAAGCCATTCGCGAGTTCCAGGTGATCACCGACGGCGCGTCTGCCGAGTTTGGTCGGATGGGTGGCGGCTACCTCAACGCCATCACCAAGTCGGGCACCAACGAGCTGAGCGGTGGACTCTTCTACTACTACCGCCCCAGCTCCATGGTGGAAAAGGAAGTGAATGTCTCCAACCGGCCTGGGGCCAACTCCATCCTCGACTTCAAGACGATTCAGTACGGCGGTTCGGTGGGTGGACCCATCATCAAGGACAAGCTGTTCTATTTTGCCGCCTTCGATTTCCAGCGTGAGAGTCGCCCGCAGAGTTTCGTCTGGGGCGGCAGCAACCCGGTGACCCTCGATCCCGCCAATACCTCGGATGCCGTCCTGCTCTCCAAGTCCGGCTCCTACTCTAAGCCCAATGACGGTGACAACCTCTTCCTGCGCCTGGACTGGAACCTCAGCACGGACCACACCCTCCAGGTGCGCATGACCAAATCGAGCATCAAGAGCGTGTACAACGCTGGAACGTATAACTCTTCCGAGAACGTCGCCTTCGACGAGTACAACACGACTGCTCTGGGCCTCCAGTGGAACTGGACCATCGGTTCCAGTTGGCTCAATGAATTCAAGCTGAACTGGAACAAGGACGAGCAGCCCCGCGTCCCGGCCTCCATGTCCCCTCAGGTGACCATCAGCAACGTGGGCAATTACGGCAAGGTTCCCTACACCCGTGAATTCGAACTGAAGAAGACGCAGATTTCCGAGGCCATCACCTACTTCACGCCCACCCTGCAGGTGAAGGCTGGCATGGATCTCATCCTGAACAATGTGTTCGAGGTCTTCGCGCCGTTCGTGGAGGGCGCTTATTACGTTTCAAACCTCACCAACTTCCGCGCGGGCAACTGGAGCACCTATCAGCAGAATTTCGGTCTGAACGGGCTCTCGGCCTATGAGGCCGGCCGTTTCGACCAGAAAGAACGGGACCTCGCCCTGTTCCTCCAGACCGACTGGAAGATCACCTCTTCCGTGAAACTGGGATTGGGCATCCGCTATGACAAGCAGGAACACCCGGATTTCCCGGTGCTGGATGTCAGCAATCCCATGGCCGCCCAGCTCCCCCTCACGGCCTCGATTCCTGCCAGCAGCTCCATCAGCCCCAGGCTGAGCCTGACCTGGACCCCTGAGGCGGACAAGGGCAACACGGTCGTCCGCGCTTCCGCCGGTCGTTACGTCAGCCGGACCCCCGCGATCTTCCTCTACCAAGTGTATACCGGCAACGCGGCCCGCGTCGGCGCCTACACCTTCCGCTCCAACAACGCCGCGGAGCTGGCCCTGGCCCAGTCGCTGGGCATCGCGCACGGCTCCACGTTCAATCCCGCGGCCCCGGCCACCATCAATCCGGCCGCCCTCTCCACCCTGAGCCCCAGTCAACTCGCCACCCTGGCGGGGACCCTCCAGGTGACCACCTTCGGACCCGACTTCGAAAATCCCACCACCGACCGATTCAACCTGGGCATCGAGCGGGCCTTCTCAGCTGGCTGGGTCCTTGGCGCCAGCGCCACCTATGCCAAAACCACCAACCTGGAGCGCATCACCGACCTGAACTTGGCTGAAACCAGCGTCAACGCCCAGGGACGCCCCCTCCTCACCCGGCCGAACCCCAACTACGGTTCGATCAAGGCCTATATCAGCGACGCGGAGGCCAAGTACACCGCACTGACGCTTTCCGCGAAGTACCAGAAGGCGGAGAGCCCCCTCGCGGCCCAGTTCTACTACACCCTGGCGGAAGCGAAGGACAACGACTCCAACGAGCGGAACTACAACAGCTGGGGAACCCAGAATCCACTTCGGCTGGATGAGGATTACGGTTTCGGTGACACCGACCGGCGCCATGTGCTCGTTGGCAATCTGTCCTATCAGGAACCGACTTCCAAGGTTCAGATCGGGTCCACCATCCGTTACTACTCCGGACTTCCCTACTCGCCTACCTTCAGCAACGATCTGAATGGAGACACCATGCGGGTGGATCGCCCCGTCGGCACCGAGCGAAACAGCCTCAGGACCGCCAGCCAGACGAACATTGACCTCCGGATCAGCCGCGAGTGGGCCTTCGGGCGGGTGCGCCTGAACACCTCCATAGACGTCTTCAACCTCTTCAATCGCGCTGACACTTACTACCGCACCAGCTACACCGGAACCGATGCTGCTCCCGTGATGAACCGCTACTTCACCACCCTGACCCGAGCGGATGAAACCCTCTTCCCCACCCGTCAGGTCCAGCTGGGTGCCCGACTGTCCTTCTAGACCTACCGGCATGACCCAAGGGCGGTGCGCAAGCGCCGCCCTTTTTCATTTAGGGAGGACGTCACGGCGGCTGGAGGTCTTCCGGTCCAATCTGCGCCTATCGGGTCCTGCGGTTGTCAACGGTGAGCGCACGTCCCTGGGCAAGGCAGGGGATGGCCCGATTCCCTGTCATCAAAATTTCAGAGTATGAAAAAACAGACTAAACAACTCCTCTCGTGTGGCCATCCGATGCCTTCACTGGCTGTTTCCCGTCGAAATTCGTTCTACGACCGACAAGTCCCCTTCTACCAAATGCCCCAGGCCGCTACGCTCGAAGATGGAGGAACTTCCCATGCGTTCAAGGCACATGTACAGCTCAACTCTGGTGGCCATGCTCGTGGCAGCGGCACCTCTTGTGGCCCAGGGCGTGTCCGCCCAGTTGGGTGGTCGCGTGCTGGATGCCAATGGGGTTGCCGTGGCCGGCGCCACCGTGGTCATCCGCAACGGCGAGACGGGCCTCACCCGCACGGTCCAGACCAGCGGCGAGGGCCGCTACCTGGCCACCCTGCTGCCCGTGGGCCCCTACACCGTGACGGTCACCAAGGCCGGCTTCCAGACCGCGGGCAACATCAAGGTGAACCTCAACCTGGGCGATGCCGCCCCCCTGACCGTGCGCCTCGCCCCGGATTCCGGTGCCGTGGTGGAAGTGGTCGCGGCAGCCAGCCAGGTGGACAGTGAGCGCGCCAGCGCCGCAGCCATCATCTCCCCTGACAACCTGACCAACCTCCCCGTCTTCAACCGCAACTTCACGAACCTGGCCACCCTGACTCCCCAAGTGGTGGTGGACAGCAGCCGCGGCAACCTGGCCATTGCGGGTCAGCGCGGCGTGAACACCTCCATCAACATCGACGGCAGCGACACCAACGAACCCTTCTTCGGCGGGGCCGTGGGTGCGGCCGAGGGCAAGACCCCCTTCACCGTCTCCATCGAAGCCATCCGCGAGTACCAGGTCATCACCGACGGCGCCAGCGCCGAGTTCGGCCGCATGGGCGGTGGCTATGTGAACGCCATCACCAAGAACGGCACCAACGACCTCAGCGGCAGCCTCTTCTACTACCTCCGTCCCCGCAGTTGGGTCGAGGCCGGCCCGACCCTGCGCCAGCCCAACGGCTCCACCACCACCTACCCTGTTGGCGATTTCCAGCATGAACAGTTCGGCTTCAGCCTCGGTGGTCCCATCGTCAAGGACAAGCTCTTCTACTTCGTGGCCTACGACGCCCAGCGCCGGAAAGAACCCATCAACATGAAGTGGGGTGGCACGAATCCCCCGACCGGCCTTTATCCCTTGGACCCCTCCGTCGCTGCGGACGCCGTCCTGATCTCCAAGGCCGGTGCCTACTCCGCCAAGGCGGATTCCGATGTCTACTTCCTCCGCTTCGACTGGAACATCAACACGGATCAGACCCTTCAGTTGCGGGTGAACCATTCCAACTTCAAAGGCGTCACCGGCGCCGGCACCACGGCCGCCTATGAGAACCTCGCCTCGGACGATGTGACCACCGACGCCTATGTGCTGCAGTGGAACTGGGTCCTCGGCGCCAACTGGATGAACGAATTCCGGATCAGCCATACCAAGGACGACATGCCCCGCTCGACCTTCTCGAGCACTCCCGAGGTCAGCATCAGCAACGTTGGCTACTACGGCGCCTACCCCTTCGACCGGACCTACAGCACCAAGCGCACCCAGTTCCAGGAAAACATCAGCTACGTCACGCCGACCTTTCAGCTGAAGGCCGGCATCGACTACAACGACATCAATGTCTCCGAGTTCTTCGCCGGCAACTGGCAGGGTGTCTACTACTTCAACAACATCACCGACTACCGCAACGGCAACTGGTCCACCTACCGCCAGAACTTCGGCCTGAACGGTCCCGTGCAGGAAGCGGGTCTCTTCGACACGAGCTACAAGCAGATGGCGGTCTTCCTCCAGGCCGACTGGCGCCTCACTGACACCTTCAAGCTGGGCCTGGGCCTCCGCTGGGACAAGCAGGAGAACCCGGATTATCCCATCCTGGACATGAGCAACCCAGCCGCCACAGCCATGCCCCTGGCATCGAAGATTCCTTCAGACAGCCAGATCTCGCCTCGGCTGTCCTTCACCTGGACCCCTGCCTTTGATCACGGCAAGACCGTGGTGCGAGGAAGCGCTGGCCGCTACGTCAGCACCACCCCGGCCGTCTTCTTCTACCAGGCCTATGCCGCCAACGGCATGCGAACAGGGCAGGTGGATTTCCGGGCCTCGGCAGGAGATGATGTCACTTTTGGCATCCCCCGCGGCACGGCCTTTAATCCCAGCACCCCCTTCTGGTTCTCCTCCTTCCCCACGGGCGGAACTCTGCCCAAGTTCAACATCTGGAGCTTCAATCAGGACTTCAAGAACCCCTACACCGATCGCCTGAACCTGGGCGCCGAACGGCCCTTCTTCAACGACCTGGTGGTGGGCTTGTCCGCCACCTACGCCAAGGCCAACCAACTCGAGCGCACGGCGGACCTGAACGTCGGTACGCCCACCATGGGCGCCTACGGCCGCCTGATGTACCCGGCGAGGCCCAACACCACCTATGGCACCATGGGCATGTACTACTCGGATGCCACCAGCATCTACCGCGCCTACACGGTCAGCCTGAAGTATCACAAGGACGACAGCAACCTGGACGCCCAGGTGTTCTACACCTACTCCATCAACAAGGATAGCGATTCCAATGAGCGCAACTACTCAGGCATCAGCATCCAGGATGCAGGCAACCTTGGCGCCCAGTGGGGCTATGCCGATACGGACCGCCGCGAAGTCCTGACGGGCTACCTGAGCTACCGCGACAAGGGCCGTTCCGACATCCTGGCCTCCCTTTCCGTGCGCTATCAGACCGGGACACCCTACAGCCTGGTCTACAGCAAGGACATGAACGCTGACGGCAACACCAGCAACGACCGCTTCTTCGCCAATGGCCAGGACTACGGCCGCAACACCCTGCGGGGCGGTTCCCAGCTCTTTATGGATCTGGGCCTGCGGCGCGATTTCCTCTTCACCCAAAGGCTGAAGATGACCGCCTCCCTTGATGTATTTAACCTCCTGAACCGGCAGGACACCTACCAGTCCACCCGGATCAATTCCGCCAGCACGGATGCGATTCCGAGACTCGACGCCTCCCAGAACTGGATGGGCGGCGCTCGTCAGATCCAGATCGGCGCCCGCTTCTCGTTCTAGCTCCACCCGCATCATCCAAGGGCGGCGCACCAGCGCCGCCCTTTTTCGTTATGGTTGAGTGATGCGAATCCTTGCGCTGGGCGATGTGGTGGGGGAACCGGGGCGGCGGCTGGTGGAGGCCTTTGTGCCCGACCTGCGCCGGGAGACCGGGGCGGATCTGGTGGTGGTCAACGGCGAGAACGCCGCCCACGGGCATGGCATCACCGAGACCATCGCCCGGGAGTGGTTTGACAAGTACGGGGTGGATGTCATCACCACGGGCAACCATGCCTTCGACGTGAAGGGCATTGACGCCTATTTCAGACAGGAGCCCCGCCTCCTGCGCCCCGCCAACCATCCCCCCGACACAGCCGGGAATGGCTGGGTGAAGCTGCACACGGTCTCGGGTGCCGAGGTGCTGATCATCAACCTCATGGGCCGGGTCCACATGTCCCCCTGCGACTGCCCTTTCCGCTGCGTGGATGCACTCCTGCAGAAGGAGCGCGCCGACCTGGTGATCGTGGATATGCACGCCGAGGCCACCAGCGAGGCCCAAGCCATGGGGCACCACCTGGACGGCCGTGCTGCGGCTGTGCTGGGCACCCACACCCATGTCCCCACCCTGGATGCCAAGGTGTTGCCGGGCGGTACGGCCTATGTCACGGACATCGGCATGACCGGCCCTTACGCAGGCGTCATCGGCATGAAGAAGGAAGCCAGCCTGGGCCGCTTCCTGAAGGTGCAGCGGCCCAAATACGAAGTCGCCGAAGGCGACTTGCAGCTTCATGCCGTGCTCGTCACCACCGAAGGGAAAAAGGCCACTTCGATCGTGCGTCTCCAGCGCAGCCTTTGATCTTTTCCCACCTGAAATCGCGCAGCGATTTCAGCGCGAGTAGCGTCTCAACATCCGCATATTCCTTCTATATGCCACGCCCCGGGTGAAGTTGATGGCCACCTGCCGGGGAAAGCGGGTGATGGAACTGGCGAGGGTGATGAACGTGCGCACGGTCTGGGCCGGGCCTCTCCCCATCCGACTGGCGTTGTCGTAGTAGACCATCAGGGCCTGCCGCATGGTTGCGCGGGGCAGGTTGAAGAGGCCGTAGCTCTCGATCACATCGTGATTGATGCGGCGGGTGCCGTCCTGTTCGGTGACGATGAGGTCCTCGGGTCGGATCTCCTGGGTCATGGCGGCTCCTCGGGTCAACAGTGTATCGGCCTACCCACCGGGTTGCTCAAGCCGTGCCAAGACGGGACAACTGGCGCCACCCCTCAAGGAATCGATCAAAGCCGGGATCGATCTTGGCCTTGGCCTCGATCAGGGCCTGGACCTGGACCTCCTCGGCCTCCATCTGCTCTGGGGTCAGGTGGCCCGAGAGTGTCATGGCCCTGAGCCAGACGAGAAAGGTGGTCAGAGCGTCGAACTGGTTGTACCGGACGATGCCGGCGATGTCCCCGGCACGCCAGAGGTCGATGACGCTCTTGCCATCGGTGCCCAACTTGCCAGGAATGCCGCAGGCTGTGGCCAGTTCGTGCAGGGTGGACGAGGCCTTGCCCCAGGCCCCGGTGATCTCGCGGAGATCAATGTGCTGGTTGCCGTAGCGGTCGAAGAAATCTCCGGGCGCCCACTTCTCGGGGCTTCGCCCCAGGCCCGGGATGGACAGGCGATGAACCATGGCCCGCTGCACCAGGATGGGCAGGTCCGAATCCCGCGAGTTGAAACCCACCAGCTGGGGCTTCTTGTCACCGATGGCCACCAGGAACCGGCGGAGCAGGTCGTCCTCCGGCAGCGCCTCGGGCCCCTCGGGCAGCGCGTAGAGCTTGTGGTGGACTTCACCCTGCTTCACGGTTCGGATCACCGCCGCGATGGATACGACACGGCAGAGGATGGTCTTCAGGTAGGGCCGGGGCTCGGCCTCTGTGGCACCCCCGTAGGTCCACATGCGCTCGATGACGGCTTCATCCGGCATGTCCTTGGGCAAGTCCAGGACGCGGCGCCCTGTGGCGGGATCCGGCACCCACTCGGCATCGAAAGCGAAGAGCTGGTGATGGGGCGGGCGCAGCATCGGAGTCTCCTTGGGTCTAGCGATCCACAGCCCACTTGCCGCCGCCGCCCACCGCGCAGGCCAGGCCCACCAGCAGCCGGAACAGACCACTCAGGTTCGACAACAGGCCAGCGCCGTGGATCCAGCCGTGTACCAGGGGCCAGCCCAGCACGGCCACCAGAAGCCCACCCGCCAGCGGCACCCAGAGGCCAATGAGAATCAGGGCGCCACAGATCAGCTCGCCGAGGGCCAGGCCCCAGGTGGAAGCATGGGCAAAGGTGATGGCGCCATGGGCTCGGCGAAGGACTTCGAAGCCCTGCACCATGGCCATGCCACCCACGGCGAGGCGGAGCAGGAAAAGGGCCCAATCGGTGCGGGTCTTGGAGGCGGCCATGAGGTTCCCGGGAATCCTCCATTGTAGGCTGAGTGTTCTCCGGAGGTCGCCATGATCCCTACCCTCGCCTTCGACGCCGATGACACCCTCTGGCACAACGAGACGCACTATGCCGAGACGCAGGAGGCCTTCCGGGCCCTGCTGCGCCCCTTCCACGACGATGCGTGGATCGACGCCCGGCTCCACGATACGGAGATGCGCAACCTGCGCCACTACGGGTACGGCATCAAGGGCTTCACGCTGTCCATGATCGAAACGGCCCTGGAACTCACCGAGGACCGTCTCGATGGCGCGGGCATCCGGCAGGTGGTCAGCCTGGGCAAGGCCATGCTGGACAAGCCCGTGGAGCCCCTGCCCGGCGTGCCCGAGGTTCTGAAGGCCTTGGCCGGTTCCTTCGATCTCATGTTGATCACCAAAGGCGACCTCTTCGATCAGGAGACCAAGCTGGCGAAATCCGGGCTGGGGGTTCATTTCTCGAAAGTGGAGATCGTGTCAGAGAAGGATGAGCCCACCTATGGCGCCATCCTCCAGCGCCACGGCATCCGACCCGCCGCCTTCACGATGGTGGGCAATTCCGTCAAGTCGGACATCCTGCCCGTGCTGGCCCTGGGTGCCCGGGCCGTCCACATCCCCTACCACCTGACCTGGGCCCACGAAGTGGTTGCCAGCCCGGTGGGAGCCCCCTTCCCCGTGCTCGCGTCCATCCGGGAGTTGCCCGCCCTGCTCGCGGGCTGGTGACGAATGCCCCAGGCTCCAGAGGCTATGCTTGGAGTTTGGAGGTCGTTATGAGCATCCAGACCATCGGTGTCATCGGCGCGGGTCAGATGGGCAACGGCATTGCCCACGTCTTCGCCCAGGCGGGCTTCAGCGTGGTGATGCAGGATATCAGCGAGGCCTTCACCGCCAAGGGCGTCGCCACCATCGACAAGAACCTCCAGCGGGGCGTGGACAAGGGGAAGATGACCGCCGAGGAGAAGGCGGCTGCCTTGGGCCGGATCCGCACCACCACCAAGCTTGAGGACCTGGACGCCTGTGACATCGTCATCGAGGCCGCCACCGAGAAGTGGGAGGTCAAGAAGCAGATCTTCGAAACCTTGGACGCTGTGTGCAAGCCGGGCGCCATCCTGGCCTCGAACACCAGTAGCATCTCCATCACCAAGCTGGCGGCCATCACCAAGCGTCCCGAGGCCTTCATCGGCATGCACTTCATGAACCCCGTGCCGGTCATGCAGCTCATCGAGGTCATCCGAGGCCTGGCCACTGGCGACGCCACCTTCGAGACGGTCATGGACCTCTCGAAAAAACTGGGCAAGACCCCCATCCCCTGCAACGACTTCCCCGGCTTTGTCAGTAACCGCGTGCTGCTGCCCATGATCAACGAGGCCATCTACGCCCTCTACGAAGGCGTGGCCACGGTGGAAAGCATCGACGGGATCATGAAGCTGGGCATGAACCATCCCATGGGTCCCCTCACCTTGGCGGACTTCATCGGCCTCGATACCTGCCTCTTCATCCTGAATGTGCTGCATGAGGGACTCGGCGATCCCAAGTACCGCCCCTGCCCTCTGCTCATCAAATACGTGGATGCCGGGTGGCTTGGCAAGAAAAGCGGCCGGGGTTTCTACGACTACAGCAAGGCCTGAGCGGAAACCCTGGAGGGAGCTCCCGCTGCGATTTTGGATAGAATCAATGGTTTGCCCTTAGGAGGTTTGATATGGCCACTGTCCGAGTGCGCGAAATTCTGTCTTGGTACAGCTCGGAGAACCCGGGCGTAAAAGCCAACCTGGCCCGGCTCATGAACACCGGCCGCCTCGCGGGCACTGGCAAGTTCGTGATCCTGCCCGTGGACCAGGGCTTCGAGCATGGCCCCGCCCGCAGCTTCGCCCCGAACCCCGCTGGCTACGATCCCCGCTACCACATCGAACTGGCCATCGAATCGGGTTGCAATGCCTACGCCGCGCCGCTCGGCTTCATCGAGCATGTGGCCTCGGACTACGCTGGGGACATCCCCCTCATCCTCAAGCTCAACAACAGCGACAGCCTGAGCAAGGGCATTGAGCCCTGCAGTGCCATCACCGGCAGCGTAGAGGATGCCCTGCGCCTAGGCTGTGCCGCCATCGGCTACACCATCTATCCCGGCAGCGCTGCACGAAACGAGCAGTTTGCTGACCTTCGCGAACTGATCCTCGAGGCCAAGGCAGTGGGCCTGCCTACTGTGCTGTGGGCCTATCCCCGTGGCACGGGCCTCTCCAAGGATGGCGAAACTGCCGTGGATGTGGTGGCCTATGCCGCTCAGATCGCCGCTCAGCTTGGTGCCCACATCATCAAGGTGAAGCCCCCCACGAATCACGTGGAATTGGGCGAAGCCAAGAAGGTCTATGAGAAGTACGACATCCCCACCGCCAGCCTGAAGGATCGCATCGCCCACGTGGTGCGGAGCGCCTTCAACGGACGCCGCATCGTGATCTTCAGCGGCGGCGAAGCCAAGGGCACCGAGGACGTCCTGAAAGAGGTGGCCGAGATCGCCGCCGGCGGCGCCTTCGGCAGCATCATGGGCCGCAACGCCTTCCAGCGCCCCAAGGCCGAAGCCATTCAGTTGCTGCGTACCGTGATGGATATGTACAAGAACGCCAAGTAGTCGGTTCGGAACGCGCCGCGTTCCGAACCAGAAAAAGCGGCGCGAAAGCGCCGCTTTCTATTTGGGGGGGTGTTCCAGGAAGGTCAGGTCCGGGCATTTCTCCGCGGTGGTCCTTCGCTGCCAGTCGTTCTCGAAGAGGATGGCGGGATTGCCCTCGGTGTCCTCCACCAGCTCGCCCCAGAAGCGGCTGGGTTCGGGCCAGCCGCCTTCGAGCCAACGGGCCATCTGGAAGCCTCGGAGCTCCAGCAGCACGGGGCAGGCGTATTCCTCCTTGAGGCGGTGCTGCAGCACCTCGAACTGCAGGCGGCCGATGGCGCCGAGGATGGGCAGCGGCGCACCGCCCTTGGGCCAGAAGACCTGCACCACGCCTTCCTCGGCGATCTGACTCAGCCCCTTGAGGAAACCCTTGCGGGCCCCCGGATCCGCGAGGCGGACCGAAGCGAACTGCTCCGGCGAGAAGCGGGGCACCGCGTGGAACTCGATCGCCCCGGACGCGCTCAGCACATCGCCGATGCGGAAGAGGCCGGGGTTGATGAGGCCTAGAATGTCGCCGGGATAGGCCTCATCCACGATCTGCCTTTCGCGGCCGAAGAACATGTGGGGGTAGTTCAGCTTGATGGATTTCTTCTCGCGGACGTGCAGGGCATCCATGCCGCGCTCGAAGCGGCCGGACACGATGCGGGCGAAGGCCACGCGGTCCCGGTGGGCCTTGTTCATGTTGGCCTGCACCTTGAACACGAAGGCGGTGAAGGGCTGTTCCGGCGCGACCTCGCCCCCATTCATGAGGGGGCGGGGGCCAGGGGCCGGGGCCAGGTCCAGGAACTCCTCCAGGAACTCGGCCACGCCGAAGTTGTTCACAGCAGAGCCGAAGAACATGGGTGACTGCTCGCCGCGCAGGAAGGCCTCGCGGTCGAAGGCCGGCAGCACGTGATCCATGAGATCCACGTCGTCTTTCAGCTGCTGCAGTTCCGCAGGGGATAACAAGGCCGTGATTTCCGGATCATCCAGCCCGCCCTTCCCCGCCACGCGGGCCTTGCGGCCTGCCTTGGCCCTTTCGAACACCTGGATCTGCCCCGTGGCGCGCACGTAGACGCCCTTGAAATCAGTGCCCGACCCGATGGGCCAGGTCATGGGCACCGCATGAAGGCCGAACAGCTCCTCCACCTCATCAATGAGCTCCACCGGCTCGCGGCCGGGGCGATCGAGCTTGTTCACAAAGGTGAAGATGGGGAGTTTGCGCTCCCTGGCTACGCGAAAGAGCTTCTTGGTCTGCTCTTCCACGCCCTTGGCGCAGTCCAGCAGCATCACCACACTGTCCGCGGCCGTGAGGGCCCGGTAGGTGTCTTCGCTGAAGTCCTGGTGGCCCGGCGTATCCAGCAGGTTGATGGCTCGGCCCTGGTACTCGAACTGCATGGCGGCAGAGGTGACACTGATGCCGCGCTCCTGTTCGATGCTCATCCAGTCCGAATGGGCCGCCGCCCCGCCCTCCCGCGCCTTCACGGACCCTGCTCGATCGATGGCACCGCCGTAGAGCAGCAGTTTCTCGGTCAGCGTGGTCTTGCCCGCGTCGGGGTGGCTGATGATGGCGAAGGTGCGTCGCCGCTGGATTTCTTCAACAAGACTCATGATTTCCCAGACATAACAAAAGCGCGACGGTTAGCCGCGCCCTTTCATTGTCTCGGGTAGAGCGCCAAGACTCAACCCCGGGCAGCCATCCTGCGCTGAATCTCAGCGTCGTCCACATCCTCGAGGTGGGTGGCGATCCACCAGTTATTGCCCCAGGGATCCTGCACCCCGGCGTTGCGATCTCCGTAGAACTGGTCCGAAGGCTCCATGAGGGAACTTCCCCCCGCTGCCAGAGCGGCGTGGTAGACGGCATCCGTATCGGGCACATAGAGGTAGACCCCTGTGGGCATCGGCTTCCAAGGATCCCTGGCCTGGGCCACCATCACCATGGAATCCCCGATGCGCACTTCTGCATTCGCGATGGTCCCATCGGGGCGAACCGTACGGCTGCCTTCCACCGCCTGGAACGCGGCGCGGAGGAAGGCCAGAAGGCCCTCCCCATCCGGTACGACCAGGTAGGGCGTGACCGTGTGATATCCAGCAGGAACAGGTGTGACCATATCCCCCTCCCTTTTTAAATCAGGCCGAAGGGCGCGACTGCGCCCTTCGGCCTGAGAACGCCTACTTGGTAATGCCTACCTGCTGAAGCATCCACGCCGTCTCGAAGGCCTTGTCCTTCAGGGCGTCGTAGCGGCCCGAGGCCCCGCCATGACCGGCGGGATCCATCTTGATCTTCAACAGGAGGGGATGGCTGTCGGTCTTGAGGGTGCGCAGCTTGGCCACATACTTGGCCGGCTCCCAGTACATCACCTGGCTATCGTTGAAGCTCGTGGTCACAAGGATGGCAGGGTAGGCTCCCTTCGCCAAGTTGTCGTAAGGGCTGTAGGAACGCATGTAATCGAAGGCGGCCTTCTCGTTGGGATTGCCCCATTCCAGGTATTCGCCGACCGTCAGCGGAAGGCTTGCGTCCATCATGGTGTTCATCACATCCACGAAGGGCACGGCGCTGTGTACGGCCTTGAAGAGGTCGGGTCGCAGGTTCGTGACCGCACCCATGAGCAGGCCGCCGGCGCTGCCCCCCTCGATGACGAGGCGATCCTTGGCGGTCCACTTCTCCTTCACCAGGAAATCGGCAGAATCGATGAAATCGGTGAAGGTGTTCATCTTCTTCATGAGCATGCCGTCGTCGTGCCAGGCTTCGCCCAGCTCGTTGCCGCCCCGGATGTGGGCGATGACGAAGACCATGCCACGGTTCAGCAGGCTGAGACGAGGGCTGGAGAAGGTGGCCGCCTGGCCGTAGCCATAGGAACCGTAGGCATAAAGGAAGAGTGGCGCGCTGCCGTCCCGCTTCACACCCTTTTTGTACACCACGGACAGAGGCACCTTCGCGCCGTCACGGGCGGGTGCCCAGAGTCGCTCGGTCGTGTACTGGGACTTGTCATACCCCCCCAGCACCTCGGTCTGCTTCAGCAGGGTCTGCTTGGCCGTGGCCATGTCGCAGTCGTAGACACTCTGAGGGGTGACCATGGATTGGTAGGCGAAGCGGAAGGCGGTGGAGGTGTACTCGGGCGTGCCCCCAGGAAAGGCGGCGTAGACGCTTTCCGGGAAGCCGACGTCCTTCCATTGACCGGTCTTGATGTCCTGAATCCTGAACCGCGACAACCCCAGGCTCTTCTCGGTCACCACCAGGAAGTCGCGGAAGAGCTCCACCCCTTCAAGCAGGACATCCGCGCGATGGGGAAGGAAAGGTTTCCAGTGCTTCGGATCCGGCGTGGCAACGGGTGCCGTCACCAGGCGGAAGTTCTTGGCGCCCTTGTTGGTACGGATGAAGAAGGTGCCTTCCCGGTGATCGATATCGTACTTGTGGCCCTTCTCGCGGGGCAGCAGCACGTGGAAGGTTCCGGCTGGCGTGGCGGAGGGCAGATACCGGGTTTCCCAGGTATCCGTGGAGCGGCTTTCCATCACAAGGAACGCGCGGTCCTTGGTGCGGCCAATGCCGATGCCATAGAGCTCATCCTTCTCCTCGAAGACCAGCTCGGGCTTGCCACCCTTGAGGTCCAGCCGCCAAAGCTGGTTCGAGCGCTTGGTCACATCATCCTCGGTCACGAAGAAGATATGCCGGTTGTCGGAGGCCCAGGCGGTAGAGGTCACCCGCTCGGCGAGGGGCGTACTGACCTTGCCGGTGACCAGATCCTTGGTGAAGAGCTTGAACTGCCGGAAGCCGGTCGTATCCGTGCTGAAGAGCAGGGTGCGGTCGTCGTCGCTGACGGCCATGCTGCCCAGCCCGAGGAACTTCAGGCCCTTGGCCAGTTCGTTCTGATCCAACAGCACTTCCTCGGCGGCCTTCTCGTCGTAGGTTCCACCCTTGGCGGCCTTGCGACGGCATTGGATGGGGTATTGTTTCCCCTCTTCGGTGCGGGAGTAGTAATAGAAGGCCCCGCGCCGGACGGGGACACTCAGATCGGTCTGCTTGATGCGGCCCAGCATTTCCTTGTAGAGGGCTTCAGAGAAAGGCTTGAGGTCCGCCGTCATGGCCTCGGTGTAGGCATTTTCAGCATTCAGGTAGGTCACCACCTCAGGGCTGGCTTTTTCTCGGAGCCAGAACCAAGGGTCGTTCACTTTCTCGCCGTGCCAGACGGAGATGTGCTCGACCTGCTTGGCCGTGGGGGGAACAGGGGTCTGAGCCGCTAGGCCCATGGCGGCGCTCATGAGAGCCGCCAGGCCCGTGAGGCGGAGAGGACGAGAGGGCATGAAGGGCTCCTGTAAAACATGGTGTCCAACGTACCACGAAAAAACAGG
Organism: Geothrix sp.; assembly: GCA_030824075.1. Taxonomy (GTDB): domain Bacteria; phylum Acidobacteriota; class Holophagae; order Holophagales; family Holophagaceae; genus Geothrix. The sequence continues at coordinate 86,900 of JAVBYJ010000005.1, read as the reverse complement.
CCCCTCGGTTGAGGGGCCTGGCTGTTAATTCTTTGTCAGGTCTGTCGAGGCAGCCTAGTTGGCTTCCGCCGTGGGGATGCGCATGGCGTAGAAGGAACGCCAGACGAAGACCGTGGAGATCAGGAAGAAGACGAGGGCCCAAATATGAGCAGTGACCGGGTTCAGCTCGATGGCCAATTCCACGGCCAGCAAGCCGAAGAGGGTGGTGAACTTGATAACCGGATTCAAGGCCACCGAGGAGGTGTCCTTGAAAGGATCACCCACGGTGTCGCCCACGACGCAGGCATCGTGGAGGGGGGTGCCCTTGGCTTTCAGTTCGGTTTCCACGAGCTTCTTCGCGTTGTCCCAGGCACCACCGGCATTGGCCATGAAGATGGCCTGGTAGAGGCCGAAGACGGCGATGGAGATCAGGTAGCCGATGAAGAAGTAGTGGTTGGCGCAGGCGAAAGCCAGGGTGGAGAAGAACACCGCCAAGAAGATATTGAACATGCCCTTCTGGGCGTACTGGGTGCAGATCTCCACGACCTTCTTGGAGTCCTCGACTGAGGCCTTGGTGGCACCTGCGTCAAGGTTGATGTTCTTCTTGATGAACTCCACCGCCCGGTAGGCACCCGTGGCGACGGCCTGGCAGGCCGCGCCGGAGAACCAGAAGATGACAGCGCCGCCCGTGATCAGGCCGAGCAGGAACAGAGGGTTGATGATTGATAGCCCCTGTTGGACAGGCATCTGTCCCGGAATCTTGGCGATCACCTCACCGAACTTGCCATTGAGCAACTGGATGATGGAGAAGATCAGGGTGGTGGCACCCACAACGGCGGTGCCGATGAGCACGGGCTTGGCCGTGGCCTTGAAGGTGTTGCCGGCGCCATCGTTCTCTTCGAGATACATCTTGCCGTTCTCGAAATCAGGCTTGAAGCCGAAATCCTTCTGGATCTCTGCCTCGATGCCGGGGATCTCTTCGATGGTGGAAAGCTCATAGACGGACTGGGCGTTGTCGGTCACGGGACCGTAGGAGTCCACGGCAATGGTCACGGGGCCCATGCCCAGGAATCCGAAGGCCACAAGGCCAAAGGAGAAGATGGCCGGAGCGGCCATGAAGCCACCCAACCCAAAGGTGGACACGTAGTAGGCGGCACCCATCAGGGCCACAATGGTGAGGCCCATCCAGTAGGCGGAGAAGTAGCCAGCCACCAAGCCGGAGATGATATTGAGAGAGGCACCACCCTCCTTGGAGGCCGTGACCACTTCGCGGACGTGGCCCGAGTTGGTGGAGGTGAAGGCCTTGACCAGCTCGGGGATCAAGGCGCCTGCCAGCGTGCCGCAGGTGATGATCGTGGAAAGCTTGCACCACAGGTGGTCGGGCAGGTTGCCGATGAGCAGCCAGGACAGGACGTAGGTGATGACGATCGAGAGGATCGAGGTCAGCCAGACCAGCGTGGTCAGGGGGGTTTCGAAATTGAACTTAGAGAGGGCACCGAACTTGGCTTTCGACCACAAGCCGTTAATCCAGTAGGAAGCCGCGGAAGTCACGACCATGCCCACGCGCATGACGAAGATCCACACCAGCAGCGCCACCTGGATCTTGGGATCCGGTACGGCCAGCAGGATGAAGGTGATCAGCGCGACGCCGGTGACACCGTAGGTCTCGAAACCATCCGCCGTGGGTCCCACGGAATCGCCGGCGTTGTCGCCCACGCAGTCGGCGATGACGCCGGGGTTGCGGGCATCGTCTTCCTTGATCTTGAAGACGATCTTCATCAGGTCAGAACCGATGTCGGCAATCTTGGTGAAGATGCCGCCCGCGATGCGCAGTGCGGCGGCGCCCAGGGACTCACCGATGGCGAAACCGATGAAGCAGGGGCCGGCGGCGTCGCCCGGAATGAAGAGCAGGATCCCGAGCATGAGCAGCAGCTCAACCGAGATGAGCAGCATGCCGATGGACATGCCGGCCTTCAGGGGGATCTCCATGGTCGGATAAGGCTTGCCGGCCAAGCTGGCGAAGGCGGTGCGGGAGTTGGCGAAGGTATTGATGCGGATGCCGAACCACGCCACAGCCACAGAGCCGAGGATGCCGATGATCGAGAAGAGCAGGACCACGATCACCTGGCCCCAGCCCATAGGCGTATGCGACAGGTATTTGAAGTAGGCGACCATGATGACCGCGATGAAGGCCCAGAGAACCGAGATGAACTTGATCTGGGTGATCAGGTAGGTCTTGCAGGTCTCGTAGATCAGTTCCGAAATTTCCAGCATGGACTTGTGGACCGGTAGATCCCGGATCTGGGCGTACTGCACGAGGCCAAAGCCAATGCCGAGCAGGCAGATGAAGAGCCCGATCAACAACAGGTTGTGGCCCGTCATGCCCAGGAAGCTGCCCTCCAGGGCAGGGATCTTGAGGTCCGACTCTCCGGCAAAAGCCGGAGGGGCGAGCAGCAGCGCAAAGAGCGCCACCATCCCTCCCTTGACGATTCGGGTTGACGCCAGAGAGCCAAGCAGGCGCTTCATCGTCTCCATGGTTTTCCTCCAGATGGATGCAGGTAAAGGGGGACTCGGGGAGTTGAACGTGTTGAAAAGCGAAAGAATCGAGGTGGCCTGCGTTGAAGCGGCACCAGCCCCCACCCGGGGGCGAACCACCAAAGATCATGCTTGGATCGTGTCCGACTCTATCCCAGATGGGCTTCCCCCCGCAAGTTTGGGGCTCCTGGGTCCGCGACATTCCATAGCGGTGGGGGCCGAATCCACACTGTGACCATCGTCCATGCCTAGGGGCTTGGGATTCACGGGTCCGAGGAAGATAATCGGGTCCCATATGACCCCGCTCTTCGACGCCGGTCCCCCGCCCCGCCTGGGACCCCTGTTTTTCTCTTACGCCTTCTTCAAGGAGTCCAACTATGTCCGTCGCTGAACAGAGCATCGCGGGCGCGGAAGCACGCGGCCACGGCTTCCTGGCGTCCTCGGTCGGCCGAAAGATCGTCATGGCCGCCACTGGCATCGTCCTCTTCGGGTTCGTCACCGTTCATATGATCGGCAACACCCAGGCCTACATCGGCCCCGAGACCTTCAATGCCTACGCCAAGTTCCTGCAAGGGATGCTCCATGGCGCCGGCATCTGGATCTTCCGCGCCGTGCTTCTCGCCGCCACCGGCCTGCACATCTGGGCGGCCGTGAGCCTCACCCTGGATAACCGCGCTGCCCGTCCGATCGGCTACCGCGCCGAGCAGAACATCGCGTCCACCTGGGCCTCCCGGACCATGCGCTGGAGCGGGTTCATCCTGGCCGTCTTCATCGTCTACCACTTGATGCACCTCACCATCGGGAACGTCCACCCCGCCTTCGACCACACGAATCCCTATGCGAACTTCGTGAAGGGATTCCAGGTGCCAGCCGCTGCGGGGTTCTACATCGTGGCTCAGCTCTGTCTTGGCCTGCACATGTGGCATGGCGTGTGGAGCGTCACCCAGACCCTGGGCCTGGTGCACCCCCGCTACGACAGCCTGCGGCGGAATTTCGCCACCGGTCTCACCCTCCTCGTGGTGGGCGTGAACATCTCCTACCCCATCGCCGTCCTCACCGGCTTCATCCACTGATCCGAAGGAGAGCCATCCATGGAACTCAATTCCCGAATCCCAGACGGCCCCATCGAGAAGAAGTGGGACAAACACAAGTTTGATCTCAAGCTCGTGAATCCGGCCAACAAGCGCAAATACAAGGTCCTCGTGGTGGGCTCTGGCCTCGCCGGCGGCGCCGCGGCGGCCTCCCTCGCCGAACTCGGCTACGAGGTGGAGTGTTTCTGCTACCAGGACAGCCCCCGCCGCGCCCACTCCATCGCCGCCCAGGGCGGCATCAACGCCGCCAAGAACTACCACAATGACGGTGACAGCGTCCGTCGCCTCTTCTACGACACGGTCAAGGGCGGCGACTTCCGGGCCCGCGAGGCCAACGTGCACCGCCTGGCCGAGGTCAGCAACAACATCATCGACCAGTGCGTGGCCCAAGGCGTACCCTTCGCCCGCGAATACGGCGGACTGTTGGACAACCGCTCCTTCGGCGGCGCCCAGGTGAGCCGAACCTTCTACGCCCGCGGGCAGACCGGCCAGCAGCTGTTGCTCGGCGCCTACCAGGCCCTGGAGCGCCAGATTGGCCTTGGCACCGTGAAGATGTTCTCCCGCCACGAAATGCAGGAGCTGATCGTGGTGGATGGCGTGGCCAAGGGCATCGTCACCCGCGACATGGTCACGGGCGAGATCAAATCCCACCTCGCCGACGCCGTCTGCCTCGCCACGGGCGGTTACGGCAACACCATGTATCTGGCCACCTACGCCAAGGGCTGCAATGGCACCGCCATCTGGCGCGCCCACAAGAAGGGCGCGGCCTTCGCCAACCCCTGCTTCACGCAGATCCACCCTACTTGCATCCCGGTCACTGGCGATCATCAGAGCAAGCTCACGCTCATGTCTGAGTCGCTGCGCAACGATGGCCGCATCTGGGTGCCTAAAAAGAAAGAGGACTGCGGCAAGCCCGCCAGCCAGATCGCCGAAGAGGATCGCGACTACTACCTGGAGCGGAAATACCCCTCCTACGGCAATCTGGCCCCCCGCGACATCGCCAGCCGGGCCGCCAAGCAGGTCTGTGACGACGGCCGCGGCATCGGCGAGACGGGCCTCGGTGTCTACCTCGACTTCGAAGCGGCCATCAGCCGCCTGGGTGCCAACAAGATCGAAGAAAAGTACGGCAACCTCTTCGAAATGTATGAGCGCATCACGGATGACAATCCGTACAAGACGCCCATGCGCATCTTCCCTGCCACGCACTACACCATGGGCGGCCTGTGGGTGGACTACAACCTGATGAGCACCGTCCCCGGTCTCTTCGTGCTCGGCGAAGCCAACTTCTCCGACCACGGCGCCAATCGCCTGGGCGCCTCGGCCCTCATGCAGGGCCTCGCCGACGGCTACTTCGTGATTCCCTACACCATTGGCGGCTACCTGGCGGGCATCAAGCCCGGCACCCGCATCAAGGCCGATGATCCGGCCGTGAAGGCCGCCGAGCAGACCACCTCCGAACGGGTCCAGAAGCTCTTCGCCATCAACGGCAAGGAGACGCCCACCCACTTCCACCGCGAATTGGGCAAGGTCATGTGGGAGTTCTGCGGCATGGGCCGCAATGAGGCCGGCCTGAAAAAGGCCCTCCAGAGGATTCCCGAGATCCGTGAGGAATTCTGGAAGAACCTCCGCATCCCCGGCAGCGGGGATGAAGTGAACCAGTCCCTCGAGCTGGCCGGCCGCGTGGCCGACTTCCTCGAAATCGGTGAGCTGATGTGCCTCGATGCCCTTGAGCGCCGTGAATCCTGCGGCGGCCACTTCCGCGAGGAATGGCAGACCGAGGAGGGCGAGGCGCTCCGCGACGATGAGAACTTCTGCCACGTGGCCGCCTGGGAGCACAAGGGCGAAGGGCAGGCGCCCGTCCGCCACGTCGAGCCGCTCGCCTTCGAGAACGTCCACCTCGCGACCCGCAGCTACAAGTGAGGAACTGAGCCATGTCCAAGCACCTCAATCTCACCCTTCACGTATGGCGGCAGAAGAACGCCAAGTGCGACGGCAAGTTCGTCGAATACCCCGCCGCAGACATCAGCCCCGACATGTCCTTCCTGGAGATGCTCGACGTCGTGAACGAAGGCCTCATCCGCAAGGGCGAGGAGCCCATCACCTTCGATCACGATTGCCGCGAAGGCATCTGCGGCCAGTGCGGCATGGTCATCAACGGCCGCCCCCATGGCCCCAAAGAGCGTACCACCACCTGCCAGCTGCACATGCGCAGCTTCAAGGACGGGGACAGCATCACGCTCGAGCCCTGGCGCGCCGAAGCCTTCCCCGTGCTCAAGGACCTGATGGTGGATCGCGGCGCCTTCGATCGCATCATCGCCTCCGGTGGCTTCATCAGCGCCCCCACGGGGAGTCCGCAGGACGCCAACGCCCTGCCCATCCCCAAGGAGAACGCCGATCTCGCCATGGATGCGGCCGCCTGCATCGGTTGCGCCGCGTGCGTGGCCGCCTGCCCCAACGCCAGCGCTATGCTCTTCGTATCCGCGAAGATCAGCCAGCTCGCGCTGCTGCCCCAGGGTCAGCCCGAACGCTACATCCGCGTCCGCGACATGGTGGCCCAGATGGACGCAGAGGAATTCGGCACCTGCACCAACCATGGCGAGTGCGAAACCGCCTGCCCCAAGGGCATCAAGATGGAGAACATCGCGCGTATGAACCGCGACTTCATCAAGGCCAGCCTCACCTATCGTCCCGCCACCGGCGGTGGTGGCGTCGGCTGACGACCCCACCCTTTACGAAACGCCCGGCACCTGCCGGGCGTTTTCATGTCAGGCCAAGGATTCGCCTCGCCAGGTCGGTAAGGCGTATCGGCGAATTGACCCCAGGATCTTCCAACACGGCCTCCAGCAGCTGCCGCTGGAGGTCGCCCAGCCAGGGACCGCCACCTCGGCCCGCCAACTGCATGAGGGCCCCGCCATCCAAAGCCAGGTCCCGCACAGACAGGGGTGGCGCGGCGGTGACCAGAATCGCCAGACGAGACATCAGCACCTGATGTTCCGCTTCCCGGACCTCCACCTCACATCCCTTGCCCCGCTGGTCCGCCAGGCGGAACGCGGCCCAGTGGTCCAGATCCAGGCCATCCTCCGCCAGGCTCCGGAGGAACCGGCGGCAGGCGGCATCGCCCCACGCTTCCGAGGGATGGGTGCCGTGATGGCGGATCAGGGCCGCCACCTCATTCCGAAGGGCATGGCTGGCTTTCAAGCGGCCGAAGATCGCTTCGGCCAGGTCTAGGGAGCGGGCTTCGTGGCCGTAGAAATGCACCTCGCCATCGGGCCCGAGGGTCCGTGTTCCGGGTTTGCCCACATCGTGAAGCAGGGCCGCCCAGCGGAGCCCGGATTCCGGCGGCATGAATCGAAGGACTTCCAGCGTGTGGATCCAGACATCGTGACGGTGATGCCGGTTCTGGCCGCATCCGAGCATCGGCCGCAACTCGGGCAGCCAGAGCTCCATCAATCCGCTTTCGGCCAGCAGGTTCAGTCCCAGACCGGGTTCGGCGCCTCGCAGCAGCTTGTCCAGTTCCGTGAAGACCCGCTCCACCGAAACCTTGCGGGCCACCTCCAAGCGCTGCGGAATCGCGGCCAGGGTCGCGGCCTCCACCTCGAAACCGAGTTGGGCAGAAAAGCGGCAGGCCCGCAAGGGGCGAAGTCCATCTTCGGCAAAGCGTTGGAGGGGATCGCCGACCGCCCGGATCGTTCGTGTCGCCAAGTCCGCCCGGCCCCCGAAGGGATCCACCAGTTCACCCCCGCCGACCGGCAGCGCCATCGCGTTGATGGTGAAGTCACGGCGGGACAGATCTTCCGCAAGCTCGACGCCGAGGCGCACCGATTCCGGCCGACGGCCATCGAGGTAATCGCCATCGCTCCGGAAGGTGGTCACCTCCACCGGATGGTCCTCGAGGATCACGGTCACCGTGCCGTGCTGAAGGCCTGTGGGAATGACCTTCAGGCCCGCGGCCCGCGCCCGTTCCATGACCACCTGTGGCAGCAACCGGGTGGCCAGATCCCAGTCGGCGTGCGGGCGCCCCAGCAGTTCATCCCGAACCGCGCCGCCCACCACCACCAGCTCCGCTTCGGGGCCCAGGGCGGCCTTGAGACGGAGCAGCGGAGACCAGGTCAATCCGCCTCCCCAGCGAGCCGCTTGAGCGCGTCGCCTTCCACCCGGCAGGTGAGCCAGGGGCGCATGACCTTCGCGCCGTGGGCCTCATAGAACTCAATGGCCGGGGTGTTCCAATCCAGCACCTGCCAGACAAAACGGGTCCAGCCCTCCTTCACCGCCAGAGCCGCCAGGTGCTTGAGCAGCGCCTTGCCGATCCCTTTGCCCCGGTAGACCGGCCGCACATAGAGATCCTCCAGATAGAGGCCAGGCTTGCCTTCCCAGGTGCTGAAGTTCAGGAGCCAGAGCGCAAATCCTGCGGGCTGCCCATCCCATTCGGCCATGGTCACCTTCACCAGCGGGTGCTCCGAGAAGGCATAGCGGCGGATGTCGGCCTCAGTGGCGATGGCAGCCTCCGGCTCTCGTTCGTACGCCGCGAGTTCGCGGATGTACTGCAGGATCAGCGGGGCATCGGTGGGAACGGCGGGGCGGAGGGTCAGCATGGGACTATGCTAACCCGATGGACCGCGAGACCGCCCTACGCCTTCATGAAGCCATGCTGCTCACCCGCCTCACCGAGGAGCGGCTGGTGAAGCTCTTCCGTCAGGGGAAGACCCTTGGCAGCGTCTACCGCAGCCTGGGCCAGGAGGCCACGGCCTGTGCCACGGCCATGGCCCTGGGCCCCGAGGATATGATGGCCCCCCTGATCCGCAACCTGGGCTCCATGTTCGTCCGGGGCGTGACTCCGCTGGAGATTTTCCTCCAATACCTGGGTCGAGCCACCGGCCCCACCGGTGGGCGGGAACACAACAACCACTTCGGTTCGGTGGCGCGAGGCATCATCGCGCCGACCTCGATGCTCGGCGCCCTCATCCCCGTGATGGCGGGGGTGGCCCTCTCCTTCCGGCAGAAGGGCGAGCGGCGCGTGGCCATGACCTGGATCGGCGATGGCGGGAGTTCCACAGGCGCCTTCTATGAGGGGCTCAATTTCGCCGTGGTGCAGAAACTCCCTCTCATCGTGGTGGGAGAAGCCAACGGCTACGCCTTTTCCACGCCGCCGGACCGCCAGATGGCGGGACGGATGTCCTTGCGCTCCCAGGGGGCCTTCACCCTCACCGTGGATGGCAATGACGCCGCCTCGGTCTACGAGGCCGCGGCCCAGGCCCGCCAGCGCTGCCTTGAGGGCAAGGGTCCCGTTTTCCTGGTCTGCGAGACCTTCCGCCAGTCGGGTCACGCGGAGCACGACGACCAGCGCTATGTGGACCCCGCGCTCCTGGCCCAGTGGGTCGCCAAGGACCCCTTGCCCCGCTTCGAGGCGTGGATGGCCCACCGGGGGTGGACGCCGGATCCCACCCTGACCGCCCGGTTGGAGGCGGACCTGCTCGCCTTGGCCGAAACCGCGCTGAATGCACCCTGGCCGGATCCGGCCTCCCTCACCGAGGGTGTGTTTTCCACCTGACCCTCAAGAATTCAACCTGTCCGTGCCCCCACCGATAAGAAATGCGTGCGAGGTGGGCCATGAACATCGGAAAAATCACAGACAACCTTCGAATGCGCGGGAAATTCAACCTGCTCCTCAGCATTCAGATTCTTGCCCTCGTCGTGGTGGGCGGACTGGGATGGCTCACCGTGGCCGAACTGCAGCGGGGACAAGACAACATCGCCGCAGAGCTGGTCAAAACGGCCACCCTGTCCCGGGTCCTGAACGGCATGAACATCTTTCGGACCCTGCACACCAGCATGATTGGTGGCGCGGGGGATTCGGACTACATCGCCCTTCGTGAGGGCAGGCTCAAGGATTACTCAGACACCCTCCAGAAGGACATGAAGGAGCTCCAAGCGCTCACCTGGTCCGCCGAAGACAAGGTCCTCCTGGATGAGGCTGTCCAGGCCTTCCAGAAGTACGACAAGGGCTTCCCAACCCTGCTGGCCGAGGCCCGTTCAGACCGCAATCCGAAGACCATCTCCCGGCTGCTGGAGGGCAACGTGGAGATCATGCGCACGGCCCGGGACCGGACGCTGAAACTTCAGAAAGCCGCCGAGGTTGCCGCCGAGAAGGCCATCAAGGCGGATCTCAACCGTGCCGCCAACGGCAAGGCCTGGATCCTGGGGGTCGGCCTGGGGGCCATCCTTGCTGGCGCCGTTCTGAGTTCGATGATTGGTTCCCGCGTGGGTCAGAAGGCGCAGGACATCGAAACGGTCATGGACGCCGTCGCCAAGGGAGACCTGACCCGGACCCCGGGGATCGAAGGACGGGATGAGCTGGCCCTGGTGGCCTCGGGTCTTTCCCAGGTCATCCAAGGGCTGCGCAAGGACATCCAGGCCATTTCCCAGTCGGCCGAGGGAACGGCCTCCAGCGCCACCGAACTGGCCGCCACGACCGAGCAGGTGAACCGCACCACGGAAGAACTCCGTCGCAGCACGGAGCAGGAACGCCTGGCCATGGAGCGCTCTTCGGCCGCCCTGGAACAAATGAACGCCAACATCCAGCAGGTCAAGCAGAGCGCCCGGCGGGCGGAGGAACTCGCGTCCCGATCCCAGGAGGCGGGTCGCCAAGGGCTGACGGCGGTGCAGGACACCGGCCGGGCCATGGAGGCCATCCAGGAAAGTTCCTCGAAGGTGAGTCGCATCACCACAGTCATCACCGACATCGCGCGCCAGACCAACCTGTTGTCCCTGAATGCCGCCATCGAGGCCGCCAAGGCGGGAACCATGGGCAAGGGCTTTGCCGTGGTGGCCGAGGAGGTCCGGAAGCTCGCCGAGCGCAGTGGCTCTGCCGCCAAGGAGATCACGGCCCTCATCCAGGAAAGCAGTGATCGGGTCGGGGTTGGTACGGATGCGGTGAAGGAGGCCACCCGCAGCCTCGAGCGCATTGAGGGACACGTGAAGGACAACGCCGATCAATTGAAAGAGATCGCCACGGCCATGGAGGAACAGGGGCGGGCCAGCGAGGAAGTGGTCCAGGCCATGGGCTCGGCCACCCAGATGGTGGAACGCAACGCCTCGGCCGCCACCGAGCTGTCCGCCACGGTGCATGAGACCGCACGCACAACGGAAGAGCTCGCTAGCCTGGCTCAACAACTCCAGACTTTGACTCGACGGTTCAGGCTGACATAACGACCAAACCATCAACAATGCGTCACCGGTCACGTCCCGGGGCCGATAGACTTTCCCTGTTATGGGGGATTCCGTGTTTGTTCTCGTCCTGAATGCTGGCTCTTCGAGCCTGAAGTTCAATCTCTTCGACATGGGTAAGGAGGTGTCGATTGCCGAAGGCATGGCAGAGCGGATCGGCCTGGCCGAATCCAACCTGGCTTGCACCCTCGAAGGGGAGAAGCGCAAGGAGGTCCTGGACTTCCCCACCCACAAGGAGGCCCTGGAAGCCATCCTGGAACGCCTCCGCACCACCGTCCTCCATGAGACCCCCATCCATGCGGTCGGTCACCGCGTGGTGCACGGGGGCCCCAAATACGGGGACTCCGTCCTGGTGACCGAAGAGGTTGTGGCCGACATCGAGCACTTCGCCATGTACGCGCCCCTGCACAATCCCGCCAATGCGCTGGGCATCCGCACGGCCATGGCCGCGTTCCCGGACGTTCCCCACGTGGCGGTCTTCGACACGGCCTTCCACCACAACATCCCCGACCATGCCCGCACCTACGGCATCCCCTATGAGCTGAGCCAGAAGTACGGCATCCGCCGCTATGGATTCCATGGCACCAGCCACGCCTTCGTGGCGGCCCGCACGGCCATCCTGCTCTGCCGGCCACTCCGCGCCCTGAAGATCGTCACCTGCCACATCGGGAACGGGACCAGCATCTGTGCCGTGAACAATGGCAAGAGCGTGGATACCAGCATGGGCATGACGCCCCTCCAAGGCGTCATCATGGGCACCCGCTGCGGCACCATCGACCCGAGCGTGGTCGAAATGCTCATGGAATACGAGCACCTCGACTACAAGGCCATCACGGACCTGCTCAACAAGAAATCAGGCCTGCTGGGCATCTCCGGAGTGTCCTCCGACTTCCGCGAGATCGAGCTGGCCGCCGATCAGGGCAATGACCGCGCCCGTCTGGCCCGGGATCTCCTGACCTACAACGTGCGTCAGTTCATCGGCTCCTACGCCACGGTCCTCGACGGCGTGGACGCCATCACCTTCACCGCTGGCATCGGCACCCACAGTACCTACGTCCGGGCCAAGGTCTGCAGCAAGCTGGGGTTCCTGGGAGTCAAGCTGGATCCTGAGGCCAACGAGCACGGCACGGGTGAGCGCATCATCACCACGCCGGATTCCCGCGTGGCCGTCACCGTCGTCCCCACCAACGAAGAGCTGATGATCGCGCGCGAGACCGTGCGGTAGAGCCCTTTCAGGACGAGCGAGAAGCGGCCTCGGAGAGACCTCCGAAGGCCGCTTCTCGTTTGGTGCAGGCATCGCTCAGAGCCTGATTGCGAACCCCTCCCCATCCTGGTCCCGAACGTTACTTTAGATTCCTAGCGTTTCTGGATCCGGGTCCTGTCCTGTGTTTTGACCTGATCGCGGGTCTGAGTTCGCGTACGCGTCTGGTCCATGGCCTTAGTCTTGGTCTGTTCCTTGGCCTGGGTCTTGGTCTGTTCCTTGGCCTGAGTCTTGGTCTGTTCCTTGGCCTGGGTCTTGGTCTGGTCCTTAACCTGATCCTTGGCCTGGGTCTTGGTCTTGTCCAGCAGCGACGCGTCCTTGATCTTGTCCTTGTCTCGATCGCGATCCTGGAGTTTGTCCTTGGTCGCATCCTTATCCCGGTCGCGGTCCAGGAGTTTGTCCTTCGTGGTGTCCTTGTCCCGATCGCGATCCTGGAGTTTGTCCTTCGTGGTGTCCTGGGTGCGATCCCGATCCTGCTGTGGTGTGGGGCTCTGAGCGGCCAAACCTGCCACAAGCAGGGCGGCGGCGAGTCCCAGAGGTAGACGGTAACGTGTCATGGCAACCTCCCTGAGAGAACCCCGGACATCCCGAGGTCCTACCCCATGAGAGGCCCCCCCAGGGAACAGGTTGACGCCACTCGGCAAAAAAGGCAGTGGACACGACCATCCCCTGAGAGCAGGCCAACTGACCAGTCCGGACCCCTTTTCATCGTTCTCCAAGCACGTGCCGCCATGAGGATCGCTGTCAGCAGCACCTGGCTATAGAAACAAAGGTGCCCGCCGGTCGGAAGCGGTCGCCGACCGGCCCAGAGGCACCAGTGGCCTAACCCTGGAGGAACACCGCTCTAAACGGCGACAGACTTTACTCCGTAGGCATTCCATCATCCCGGCCGGTCCGGCGTCTTTCCCATCTGGGGGTTCCATGCAAAAGCGGTGGGTCATTGTGGCTGTGGTTGGAGTGGCCTTGGCGGCGGGCATGTTTTTCACCCTGAAGGGCGGCGATGGCAAAGCCAAGAAGGCCGAGGCGAATACCCCCTTCCGGCTGGGCAAGGTGCAGGCCGAAGACCTGCAAGTGAGCGTTCGCGAAGTGGGCGTGGTGGACCCGCTGACCAAAGTGGATGTGAAGTCCACGGTGTCGGGACGCATCGTCGGCTTGAAGGTGCGGGAGGGCGCGACCGTACGGGCCGGCGAGGTGCTCGCCGAGGTCGAACCCGACGTGAACCAGGCGCAGACCCTGTCTGACGTGCAGGGCAGCGTATCCCAGGCCCGGCTCAGTTTTCTGAACTCCGACCGGGAATTCACCCAGCAGGCAGCCCTCTTCAAGGCAGGGCTCATCTCCGAGCAGGCCCATCGGGATGCGCGGACCAAGCGTGATCTCGCCGAAGAGGTCTTCAAGAGCGCGCAGACCCGCTACCAGATCGTCGAGGACCGGGGCATTCCCATCAGCGGCAACGCCTCCACCCAGAAGGCTCGCGTGACCGCTCCCCTGAACGGCGTGGTCATCAAGAAGGGCGTGGAGCTGGGCGACACCATCACCTCCGGCGTCAGTTCCTTCAGCGCCGGAACCGTCGTGTTCACCGTGGCCGATCTGGCTTCGCTCATCGTGAAGGTCAACCTCAACGAAGTGGACATCGCCAAGGTGAAGGTGGGTCAGCCCGTTCGCATCACCCTGGATGCCTATCCCCAGCGTGCCTTCACCGGGAAGGTGCGCTTCGTCGCCCCTGCCGCCGATCTGGTCGAAAAGATCAAAGTCTTCAAGGTGGAAGTGGGACTGGATGAGCTCACCGAGTCCTTCAAGACCGGCATGAGTGCCAACGTGGAAATCCTTGGAGAGAAGCGCGACAAGGCCGTGAGCGTGCCGCTCGAGGCCCTGCAACGTCGCGATGGCCAGACAGTGGTCTACCGCCTGAAAGAGAACCTGTCACCCCAGGACATTGCCAAGGCCAAAGACGGGCTCACGGGCCGCGGGAAATTCATCTGGCTGGCTGATCACTGGAAGGACTACTTCGACGTCGTCACCGTCAAGGCTGGCATCGCCACCTTGGAGCGCGTGGAGATCATCTCGGGCCTCAAGGCCAATGACCAGGTGAGCCTGGAAGATCCCAGCAAGAAGAAGGTCGAGAAAGACGATGAGAACAACTAGCAATCGACGGGGCGACCGCCTGCTCACTTCGATCGCGATGTCCCCCCGTACCCCCGCCCTGATCCCCGCATCCTGAAGGCACGCCATGACCCCCATCATCCAGACCGAAGCCCTCACCAAGGTGTATGGCGCCAACGGTGCGGCGGTACATGCTCTTCGCGGCATCGATCTCACCGTGCAGAAGGGCGAGTTCGTGGCCCTCATCGGCCCTTCGGGATCAGGCAAGTCCACCCTCATGGCCATCCTGGGCTGCCTCGATCTGCCCACCGAAGGCACCTACACGCTGGATGGACGGCAGGTCCAGGGCCTGTCGGGCGGCGAACTGGCGCGGATCCGCAATGAGAAGGTGGGTTTCGTCTTCCAAAGCTACAACCTGCTGCCCAAGGCGAGCATCGTCCGGAATGTGGAACTGCCCATGCTCTATGCAGGCGTCGGCCGGAAGGAACGCCGTGAGCGGGCGCTGGCCCTGCTCGAAAAAGTGGGCATCGCCGACAAGGCGGACAAGCTGCCGGCAACCCTCTCGGGCGGCCAAAAACAGCGTGTGGCCGTGGCCCGCGCCCTGGCCAACGAGCCCGCCCTGCTGCTGGCGGACGAGCCCACGGGTGCCCTTGATTCGAAGACCGGGGCGGAAGTGCTTGACCTCTTTCGCGAGCTTCACCAGCAGGGCAACACCCTGTTGCTGGTGACCCACGATCCCTCCATCGCTGCCCTGGCGGAGCGGCGGGTAGAAATCAGGGATGGCTTGATCGCCCTGACCGAAGGAGTGGCCTAGATGGCCAGCACCGGCGCCTTCCGCGAGCGGCTGATCGGGGCCTGGGTGGAGATCCAGGAGAATCTCGGACGCTCAGTGCTGCAGGCCCTCGGCGTCATGCTTGGGGTGGCCTCCGTGCTCGGCGGGTTTTCCATTTCGGACAGCCAGCGCAAGCGGGCCGACGAGATGTTCGTGAAGATGGGCGGCCTCGACAAGCTGAACATCCAGCCCAAAGCGGCCATCAGGGACGGGCGACCCACCGCGCTCCAGCAGGCCAACCTGGGGCTCCGGGATGCGGACGCTATTGGTGGCGAGGCCCTCAAATCGGAAGCCATCCAGGGTGTGAGCCGCCAGAAAAACACCCGGACCCGCGTGGTGTCCACCTACGCGGACCAGGATCGACAGGTGAGTGGCATCGGCGGTGATTTCATCCCCGCCAACGGCTACGGCATCGCCCAGGGCCGGGGTTTCTCGAATACGGAGATGGAATCTGGCGCCCCGGTCGTCGTCCTGGGAACCGAGGCGGCCACGGTTTTCTTTCCCAAGGGCGACGCCCTCGGACAGTCCCTGCGCATCGGTAACATCCCGGTTACGGTCATCGGGACCTTCCAGGAACGGGTGTTCCGCTTCCGGGAGGGCCAGGGCAACCAGTTCTGGTGGCGCAACCGCATCATCGCCGTGCCCGCCAACCTGGTGCAGCGCCGCATGAACGGGGATGCCTACCGCCGGGTGGACCGGGTCACCTTCCGCATCCCCGATCTCAACGCCATGAGCGGCTTCGCCCAGCAGCTCAAAGACCTCGTGAAGTCCAACCACCGCCTTCAGGAGGATTTCCGCCTGGATGACGTGGCGGCCCGCGTCCGCCGCCGCCGAAGCCAGGGCAGTGTCTACGACCTCATCTTCATGCTCTCCGGCGTCCTGGCCCTGGTTGGCGGCGGCATCGTGAACGTGAACATCCAGATGGCCGGCCTGAAGGAGCGGGTCCGCGAGGTGGGCGTCAAGATGGCCATCGGCGCCTCGGGCCGCGAGATCTTCAAGGGCTTCATGACCGAGGCCCTGCTGCTGACGGCCCTCGGCAGCCTCGTCGGCTTGGTCCTCGGCGTGGGGTTCTCCTGGATCATCACCACGAGCATCGGCATCCCGCTCTACATGACGCCCACCAGCTTCCTCTGGGCCTACGGTTTGGCCGCCGCCTTTGGGTTCCTCTTCGCGCTGTACCCCGCATGGAAGGCCTCCCGGCTGTCTCCGATGGAAGCTCTGCGCTATGAGTAACGAGACCCTCCTCCTCCGCTCCCCTGGTCCTTCCCTCCTGGACGGCGAGGCCCCTGCCCCCGCGGCACCCACCCGCGGATTCAGCGGCGCCATGCTCTGGGAGGTCATCCGCACGGGCCTGGTGGAGTTGTGGGCCCATAAGGTGCGCAGCCTGCTCACCCTCACCCTGCTCATGCTCGGTGTCTTCGCGCTGGTGGTGATGACCTCCGTGCTGGATGGCGTCATGGACAAGATCAGCACGGGCTTCGCCGGCATGAGCTGGGATGGCACCGTCCGCATCGCGCCGAAGTCTCCTGAAACCGGCGAGGAGCGCAAGCGTTTCGCCATGAGCCCTGGTCTCCGCAACGAGGATCTCAGCCGCGTCACCGCTCCCAACCCCAAGGTGCTGGCCTTTCTGCCCAGGGCCCAGAGAACGGTCACCGTGCGGGTCACCGGCGACACCGAACGCATCTTCGTGACAGGGGTCTCGCCCGATTACGCCCAGTGGATGAACCGCCCCATCGGCCTTGGGCGCGGTCTGACAGAGGACGATCAGCGACGCCGCTCCACCGTGGCCGTGGTGGGTGCCACCCTGGCCACCAAACTCTTTGGCGGCGCGGATCCTGTGGGCCGAGATCTGGTGGTGGAGGGTGTTCCCTTCCGCATCGTGGGTGTCCAGGCTCCCGCGCAGATCTTCAACGACGAAAATTATTTCGACGCCAACGGCATCCTGATTCCGCTGGAAACCTACATGGACCGCATGGATCCATCCCACAAGCTCGCCCAGATCACCGTGAAGCTGCGCCGCCCCGAGGACATGGGTGAGGTCTCCGCCATGCTGCTGGGCCGCGTGCGGCAGGCCCACCACGGCATCGAGGATGTGGAGGTGGTGGACCTGGATGCCGAATCCGCCAAGGGCTATCAGAACTTTCTCGAACAGATGCGCGGCTGGCAGATCGTGCTGCTGAGCCTGGCCGGCACGGTGCTGCTCGTGGGTGGCGTGGGGGTGCTCTCGGTGATGCTCATCAGCTTCAGCGACCGCCGCTTTGAAATCGGCCTCCGCAAGGCCTTGGGGGCCTCCGATCAGGAGATCTTCATCCAGTTCCTGCTGGAGGCCGTGGTGCTGGCCGCCATCGGCGCCCTGCTCGGCACCGTTTCCGGCGCCCTGCTCTGCCAGGCCCTCTCGTCCAGCTTCCCCTACGGCCTGGTGGTGAATCCCATCGGCCTGCTCACCGCCTGGATCGTCGCCCTGACGCTGGCCCTGGTCTTCGGCCTCTACCCGGCCTTCCGCGCCATGCGCCTCAGCCCCATGGAGGCCATGCGCTAGGGGTGCCCGCACGACATACTCGGATCATTCAACACACCTGTGGGCACCACGTGGCAGGGGTCTGGGGGCACGGCAGCGCCCCCAGAGGGATGACAGCGAGCCAAGGCATTGCCTTGGCTCGCGCCAGAGGGGCCATGCCCCCATGGAAGTGAGCCGAGCCGACCCTCTGATGATCCAGGTATTTCAAGCGAGGCACATTAGGGGCGGTAGGATCGCTTCATGGCCGATCCGATCCAAGTCACCACCACCGTCCGCATCCCGAGCGACGCCATCCGCTTCAAAGCCGTGCGCGCCGGCGGCGCAGGCGGCCAGAACGTGAACAAGGTCTCGTCCAAGGTGGAACTCCGCATCGACCTCACGGCCATTGAGGGTCTGCCGGAGGATGCGCTGGTCCGCTTGCGCGCGGCCCAGCGCAATCGGCTCGACGCGGAGGGCCTTTGGATGATCGTGAGCGATCGCACCCGCGATCAGCTCAAGAACCTGGAGGATGCCCGGGAAAAGGTGGCCGAGGCCATTCGCGCCGCCCTGGTGCGGCCCATCCCAAGGCGGGCCACCCGACCCACCAAGGGGTCCAAGGAGCGGAGACTTGACTCGAAGAAGCGAGCCTCGGCCACCAAACAGCAGCGGCGGGGCAGCTTCGATTAGGCTAGAGGCCCACGGAGGCCCCATGTCTCAACCACAGACCTATGCCAACCATCGGCGCCTGGAACCGCTCCAGCACTTCATCCTGACGCCCATCCTCCTGATCACCTGGATCGCCACCATCTGGCAGGCCATCCAATACCCCAGCCTGCATAGCGTCTGGGTGGCCAGCCTGGCCTTCGCTCTGTTTCTGGTCGCGATGCAGGTCCGTGCCTATGCCTTGAAGGTGCAGGATCGCCTGATCCGCCTGGAAGAGACCCTGAGGATGCAACGTCTCCTTCCCACGGACCTTCAGGGGCGCATCCCGGAACTGTCACCCAAACAGATGGTGGGCCTTCGGTTCGCCTCCGATGGGGAACTGGCGGACCGCACCCGCGAGGTCCTCGATCAGAACCTCAGCGGCGAAGCCATCAAGAAGCGCATCCAGACCTGGCGGCCCGACACCTTCAGGGTTTGATTCGTCAGTCCCGCACGTAGTGGCAGGTGTACCCGCCGGGGTTCTTGATCAGGTAGTCCTGGTGGTATTCCTCGGCCTTCCACCAGGGACCGGCCGCCGTGATCTCGGTGACGATCGGACGTGTCCACTTGCCGCTGGCATCCACCTCGGCCTTCACTCGTTCGGCCGTCTGCCGCTGCGCCTCCGTGTGGAAGAAGATCGCACTGCGGTAGGAGGTGCCCAGATCGTTGCCCTGGCGGTTCAGGGTGGTGGGGTCGTGCATGCGGAAGAAGAACCTCAGCAGCGCTTCGTAGGTGGTTTTCGACGGATCGAAGCGGATCTGCACAGCCTCGGCGTGGCCTTCATGATTCTTGTAGGTGGCGTTGGCGACCGTCCCGCCGGTATAGCCCACCTCGATGGCGGTCACGCCGGGTTGCTTGCGGATCAGGTCTTCCATGCCCCAGAAACAGCCACCGGCCAGGGTGGCGATCTCCTCCTTGGGTGCCGGCTTCGGGGCGGGTGCGGCCTTTCCGAACAGCGGCAGGAAGGAACCCAACCCCTCCTTCTCCAGATCCGCCACGGGGACGAACCGCAGGGAGGCGCTGTTGATGCAGTACCGGAGGCCGCCCTGGTCCTTCGGGCCGTCCTCGAACACGTGACCCAAGTGGGAATCCGCAGCCTTGGACCTTACCTCGGTGCGGATCATGCCGACGCTGACGTCCCGCTTCTCGACGACATCCTCCCCCGCCAGGGGCTTCGTGAAGCTGGGCCAGCCGCAACCGGAATCGAACTTGTCCTTGGATGAGAACAGGGGCTTTCCGCTGACGATGTCGACATAGACACCGTCCCGGTGCTCGTTCCAGTACTCGTTGCGGAAGGGTGGCTCCGTGCCCGCCTCCTGGGTCACATGGAACTGCATGGGCGTGAGCTTCTGCTTCAACTCGTCCGGGCGGGGTTTCTTGGAATCAGTCACCTGGTCCTCTCGGGTGGGCGGGGCGGCCGCATCGGCGGGCCGGTGGGTGGTGGAGACAGCGAACCCGAAGCCCGCCAAGGCCACGGTGAGGGCAACGCCGCCCCAGAACAGGCGTGGACGCATGGAAAGCCTCCTGAATGAGACTTGGATGCTCGCAATGGCTTGGATGGTACAGGGGAATGAGGCCGGAAAAAGAAAGGGACGGAGGGTGGGTAAGAAGGCCTAACCCAGCCACGCTTTCAGGATTCCATTGAAGGCCTCGGAACACTCGAAGGCGACGAGATGCCCCGCCTTGGGGATGAGCTTCAACTCGGCAGCGGGGATGGCCTTCGCCAGGGCTTCAGATTCGCTGATGGGCATGATGACGTCATCCGTGCCGGTGATCACGAGGGTTCGAACCTTGATCCATCCAAGCCAGGCTCCCGCATCGGGCCGATCCGCCATGCCCAGCAGCGCGCCGATGGCCCCTTCTGGTTTGGAGGGCGTCATGAAGTCCCGCACGGATGCACTCATGGCCGCATCGGTATTGCTGGGAGAGAGCATCTTCGGCGCCATGGCATTCACGACCACCGAGGAACCTTCCGTTCTGACCTTCTCCGCCGTCGCACGGCGCGCGGCGGCAACCTCCGGAGTATCGGCGCCGCCCTTTGTGCCCACCAACACCAACCCTTTGAGCATCTCGGGATAGGCTTTCGCGAAGGCAAGGGCCACGTAGCCGCCCATGGAGTGGCCGACCAGGGTCACAGGGCCCACATTCAGGTGCTGCATCAACGCAAAGAGGTCATCGGCATACTGGCTCATCGAGACAGAACCAGCCCTGACCCCGCTCTCGCCAAGGCCCGGCAGATCCGGCGCAATCACGCGGTGGTCCGGGCGGAAAGCCATCACCTGCTTTTCCCAGGTACCACGACTCAAGGGGAACCCATGGACGAAAAGCAGGGGTGAACCCTTCCCTTCGTCCGTGTAGGCGACTTCGATGCCGTTCACCCGCGCGCGCATAGCTCCCCCACACAGTCATTCGAACAAAGCAGGAGCCGGAAGGACAGGGCTCCAAGGCCTGGTTTGTGGACCGTCTCATCCCAGCTGCTACGCATCTTGCAACCGGTCGTCCGACCCTGGCTCACGATCATCCCACCTCAAGGAATCCTGCCGTTTCAACTCCACGGCCGCCGCGGGTTCCAGCACCCGGAACGTGAAGGATTCCGCAAAGTACAACTCGACATCCCGGGCGTTATGCATCTTGTAACCGATGGTCAGATCCTGCCCCACGGTCATCTCAAAATCCCCGCCCCGGAGCGAGATCACGGCCCCTCCCTCTAGCACCGGGCTCCAATGGATGCCGCCTGAGAACATGGCTTGGATCCGCTTGCGCAGCGGGTAGGCATTCGGGTCTCCGACCATCAGCCACTTGTAGGGCTCCGTCCCCAAAACCAGCGCAAACGGCCCACCGATCTCAGCCTCCTGGATGGCAAGCAAGGCAAGTTCCACGGACTCCGTGAGTCGGCTTCGATCGGGGCTCAAAGGCACCGGGGGATGGCTGGAGACGGCCAGCATCCCCTGAATGCCGGCGCCGCCAAAACCGCGATAGATCGCCGTCTCCTCGAAGACCGCCACCTTTCGCGCGGCCTCCGTCAGGGCACTGAGATCCGGGTTCTTCGCACCTCGCATAACGTCATCCAGTTCCCAGATACGCAGGGTGAAGGGCACTCGGATCTCCACGAGCGGGAGGACCTTGTGAATGCCCCAGGCCACTCCGTCCAGCGCATCGCCTGACCCCACTTCCAGTCTTCCAAGGTTCACGGCGGCGAACTGCCAGCCGTGGGGGCCACAAAAATCCACCAGTTTCCGCCCCGAGAGGTTTCCTTTCAGGATGCGCGAACTCTGCCGTTCGATCTCCTGCCACGCCTCGTCCACGATGGGTGCCAGATCGCGCCTTAGTATGTCTGTCATGGCCATGTCTCCTGGGCTTAGCACCCCATTCATTTCAAGTTTCCCAAACCCAAACCGCTCCCGTTTGCCGCTGGGAGCCCGCTCCCAGCCGCCAGGGCAGTGGGGTCACCGGCAGTGAACAGGAACTTCTTCAG
The DNA here is from genome assembly GCA_030824075.1 of Geothrix sp. Taxonomy (GTDB): domain Bacteria; phylum Acidobacteriota; class Holophagae; order Holophagales; family Holophagaceae; genus Geothrix. Next base: position 65,204 of record JAVBYJ010000005.1, on the reverse strand, counting down.
CTGGACGTCGAACTGAGGCATGGTGCGGCGCAGCCATTCCAGCAGCATCGCCGCGTGCTCCATTTCGTCGTCGCGGTTGTGGGCCAATATCGCCTTCAGGGACGCGTCGTCGGAGAGGTCCACCCGCTGGTGGTAATAGTCGATGGCTTCCAGCTCCTCCTGCAGGCTGGCGAGAGCCCGGTGGATGTTGAGTGCCTCGCTTGAAAGCCCCGCTTCAACGTAACCGCTGCTCATGAACGTGACCTCCCACTGTCACTGGCAACCGCCTCACCAAAGCGCCTGGACACCTCACTCCACTTGAGGTTTTCCATGAAGGCATTGATGTACTCGGGGCGCTTGATGCCGTAGTCCACCATGAAGGCGTGCTCCCAGCTATCCAGGACCACCAGCAGATCCTGTTCAATGGGCAAGCCCAGGTGATGTTCGGCCACGAAATAGGTGTGGAGCTTGCCATCCCGGCGATTGCGGGTGAGCAACCCCCAGCCGGGGCCGCCCAGGGCCGCCGCCTTGAGATCAGCCAGGATCTTGTCCTTGCCGCCCTGGGCCTCCAGAGCCTTCTGAAGCGCGGAGCTGATGGCCGCATCGGCGCCCAGGTTCTCAAAATAGAGCTCATGGAGAAAGGTGCCGTTGAAGGCCACGGCCTCCCGGCGCTTCAGTTCGCTGTACTCGTTGAAGGAATAGTTGGGCTTGGTGTTATTCGCCGCAACCAGCTTCTCCTCGATCTCGTTGAGCTTGGCCAGGTAGCCTTTGTAGAGGGTGAAGTGCAGCTCCAGCTGGCTATCGCTGAACCCCTTCATCACCCCGCCCTTCAAGTGATCGTAATTCTTGGATTCGTATGTCATGAAATCCCTCCGGTCGTACCATTGATCTAGGTCTAATCCCTAGCCAGCCAAGTTCCCTACCCGGTCTTCTGAGGCAGGCCGCAACGCAGCGTTTTCAGTGATCCATTGGTCGCGCAGCCGTCACGTGCCTCCATATAGCCCTTGGCATCCTCGTCCGGATGATTCATGTGACCCTCTCCGATGGCCCTGGCCGCGCCTAGTCGAGGCCAGAGTCGCTTTCAGAGCAGCATTCGAGCCATTCTATAAGTCAATTTTTTTCATAAAATTAGCCATCACGCATGCTTTGGCCGGGTGAATGATTCGATCAAGGTGAATGACCGACTCCTTCAGTTCGAGGGCCCAGATCCGTTCCCCCCTCCAGGGATGTTTCTATCTTTCGAAGTGAAGGAGATGACGCATCAAATTGATTGAAATCATTCATAGAATCTGAAAATTGGTTTATATAAAATCATAAAAATAAAATAGTTATTACTCGGTATGAAATGTGCCGAGGGGACCCAGGGATAGGGTCAAAACCCATGAGAACCCGGCTTTCAATCGATTCGCTACGCCACGCCTGCATCCGTTTTCACAGCAGACCGAGACATTGCCATTCGATCCCGACCCCAAGATTGCAGCCCTTCCACACGGAACCAAGGTTTGCGGAGCGTTCGAAATGATGGGTCAATCCCCGATTCTTCTACATGATTTCCAGAGCCAACAGCCCAAACACCACTCTGGACAGGGCGCCACCATACCCGTGCCGATGCCGAGGCCGAGGCCGACAATGAACATTTCAACGGGACAACGACGGAGTAGATCACCCGTTACGAGAAAGCCCAACACCCAAGGGAGCCGGTGATTGTCCATGGATGCCAAACCTGATTCCAAAACGTTTCCTGTCGTTTGCGTGGGAGGTTCCGCCGGTGGTCTCGACGCCTACATCCGGTTGTTACGGAATCTGCCCGCCGATATGGGTGTTGCGATCGTCATCGTCAATCACCTGAGGACCGTCGACACCATGCTTCACGAAATTCTCCCGACCTACACAAAGATGCCGGTAGAACTGATCACCGATGGTCTGGATATCGTACCCAATCATGTGTTCATCATTCCGCCCCAGCGTGATTTGCATGTGGTTGATGGAGAGTTCCACCTGAGGCCGATCTCAAAACCCAGGGGATGGCCCGATGTGATCACAGTCTTCATGCGGTCCCTCACGGAGAACTGGGAGGGCAAACTGATCTCTGTCATTGTCTCCGGCTATGACGGCGATGGATCCGCAGCGCTGTGCGGTATCAAGGAAGTCGGGGGAATCACCATTGCGCAGAAGCTCGACACCGCCGCGCAACCAGAAATGCCTGCAAGCGCCATAGCGAGTGGGTGCATCGATTTTGTTCTTTCACCTGAAAACATCGCCCTTAAAATCATCGAAATCGCGCGCGCGGACTGAATCAGGGCCCCTGAAGCACCGCATGGCTGGTGTTCCGGGCTGCGGCCTGCGAAGCGGGCGCAGCCCCAGGCAGCAGCGCCAGGGTTACCGATTCCAAGGCTCCTCTCCCTCCTCCCGTTGCACCTCTTTGCACCTCGATTTGCAGTAAAATACAGGCATCAAATCCACCCGAGCAGGGGTCGGAAATGCTCTTCGACAAGCCACTCGGACATAAGGAAAACCCCCGTCAACACTAGGTTTCAGGGGGTCTTCTTTTCTGGAGCCAACTACAGGATTCGAACCTGCGACCTGCTGATTACGAATCAGCTGCTCTACCAGCTGAGCTAAGTTGGCGCTGGCCTCTCAGTTTGCCCTGGGAGGCCTCTGGAATCAACTATTGGCCGAAGGTGGCGGGCAGCTTCATCCCGAGGTTCTTGACGAGGAAGGCCCACATATCGGCGCGTTCGGCGATCTGCTTGGCGGTGGGTTTGCCGGCGCCGTGGCCCGCGTTGGTCTCGATGCGGGTAAGCACGGGGGCGGGACCGGCCTGATCGGCCTGCAGGGTCGCGATGAACTTGTGGCTGTGGGCGGGCACCACGCGGTCGTCGTGGTCGCCGGTGGTCACGAGCGTGGGCGGATATTTCACGCCGGGCTTCAGGTTGTGCAGTGGCGAGTACTGGATGAGGTTCGCGAAACCCTCTGGGGTGTCGCTGGACATGTAGTCGCTCTTCCACATCCACCCGATGGTGAAGGTGTGGTAGCGCAGCATGTCCATCACGCCCACGGCGGGCAGGCAGGCGCCGAAGAGGTCGGGCCGCTGGGTCATGCAGGCACCCACCAGCAGGCCGCCGTTCGACCCGCCGTGGATGGCGAGCTTGGGCGTGCTGGTGTATTTCTCCTTGATGAGCCATTCCGCGGCGGCGATGAAATCGTCGAAGACGTTCTGCTTGGTTTCCCGCTTGCCGGCCTCCCACCACGTCTTCCCATATTCACTTCCGCCCCGCAGGCAGGCCACGGCGTAGACGCCGCCCATCTCCATCCAGACCTGGGCCACGGGCGAGTAGTTGGGGGACTGGGGGATGTTGAAGCCCCCGTAGGCGTAGAGCAGTGTGGGGTTGGCGCCATCCAGCTTCAGCCCTTTGCGATAGGCCAGGAACATGGGGACCTTCGTGCCGTCCTTGCTGGGGTAGAAGACTTCCTTGACCTCGAATTCGGTGGGCTTGATATCCACCTTGGGCTGGCGGAACACGGAGCTGGTGCCGGTCTTCAGGTCGTAGCGGTAGAGGGTGGGCGGCTGGTTGTACGAGGTGAACGTGTAGAAGGTCTCGGTGTCCTCGCGGCGGCCGTTGAAGCCGCTGAGGTTGCCCAGGCCCTGGGGCTTGATTTCCCTGAGGAAGCGGCCCTTCAGGTCATAGAGCTTCACGATGTTGAGGGCGTCGATCTTCCAGGTGACGGCGAAGGTGTCGCCGAAGAGATCCGCCGCGGCGAGGACATCACGCCCCTTCCCTTCGGGGACGAGGTCCTTCCAGGCCTTGGGGCTCGGATCCTTCAGATCCACGGCCACGATCCGATGGCGCGGTGCGCCGGCATCGGTGTGCACGTAGAAGGTGTCGCCGTCATTGCCGAGAATGGCGTAGGAGCCATCGTACTGGTCGAACAGGGGCACCACGGGACTGCCGGGCTGACGGAGGTCCTTCAGAAAGACCCGGTTCTTCCGTTCGGTACCCTGGCGCTGAGAGATGACCAGCCAGTGGCCGTCATCGGTCACGCCAGCGCCGAAGCCCCAATCGGGCTGATCGGGCCGCTCGTAGACCACGGCGTCCTTCTCCACGGGGTCGCCCAGCTTATGGAAGAACAGCTTCTGTTTCTTGTAGACCGCCGTAAGGGCCTTCCCGGCCTCCACCTTGGGGTAGTCGGTGTAGTAGAAGCCGCTGCCATCCTTCGCCCAGGCATTCACGCCCAGTCGGCCAGCCGGGAAGGCGTCGGGCAGATCCACGCCCGTGGCCACATTGCGGACCTTCCAGGTGCTCACGTCGGACCCGCCCTTGGACAGGCTGTAGGCCACGAAGGCGCCGTCCTCGCTGAACCGCATGCCTCCTAGAGAGACCGTCCCATCCTTGCTCAAGGCGTTCGGGTCGAAGAACACACGGCCCTTTTCATCCAGGCGCTCGGTGAGGTAGACCACGGCCTGATTCTGGAGCCCTGAGTTGTGGGAGTAGATGTAGTACTTCCCGTGTTTGCTGGGCGTCCCGTACTTCTCGTAGTTCCAGAGGCGCGTCATCCGCGTCTCGATGGCCTTCCGCTCGGGGACCTGCCCCAGGTAGGCCTGGGTCACCTTGTTCTGGGCCTCCACCCAGGCGGCCGTCTCGACGGCGTGGTCATCTTCCAACCAGCGATAGGGATCAGCCACCTTGGTGCCGTGGTAGTTGTCCACCACGTCGCCCTTGCGGGTCACGGGGTACTTCAGCGGTGTCTGGGCCACCAGGGCCGTGGCCACCAGGGCCGTGGCCGCCAGGGCCAGCAAGCAGGTTCGGGACAGGGAAAGCGACATGAAGAGCCTCCTGAAGGACACGTGGGGTGATGTCCTTCAGGATACCTCGTAACACAAGGTTTAGCCAATCGTCAGGGTTTCATTCCCAGGTTCTTCACCAGGAAAGCGAAGACATCCGCACGCTCCGCGATCGCTTTGGCCGTGGGCTTGCCCGCGCCGTGTCCCGCGCTTGTCTCGATGCGGGTGAGGATGGGCGCGGGACCGGCCTGCGCGGCCTGCAGCGTGGCCGTGAACTTGTGGCTGTGGGCGGGCACCACACGGTCGTCGTGATCCCCGGTGGTGACGAGGGTCGGCGGGTACTTCACGCCGGGCTTGATGGTGTGCAGGGGCGAGTACGTCATGAGGGTCTCGAAACCCTCCTTGGTTTCGCTGCTGCCGTAGTCACTCTTCCACCCCCAGCCCAGGGTGAACTTGTGGAAGCGCAGCATGTCCATGACGCCGACTTCGGGCACGGCGGCACCGAAGAGGTCGGGCCGCTGGGTTAGGCAGGCCCCTACCAGCAGGCCTCCGTTGCTGCCGCCGTTGATGGCCAGCTTCGGGGTCGAGGTGATCTTGTGGGCGATGAGCCACTCAGCGGCCGCGATGAAATCGTCGAAGACATTCTGCTTCTTGTTCTTCCGGCCTGCGTCGTACCACTCGAGGCCGTACTCGCCGCCGCCACGGAGGTTGGGCATGGCGTAGACCCCCCCCATCTCCAGCCAGACCATGCGCGACACCGAGAATCCGGGCGTCAAGGACACATTGAAGCCTCCGTACCCATACAGCAGGGTCGGGTTCTGGCCATCGAGCTTGAGGCCCTTCTTGTGCACCAGGAACATGGGGACCTTCGTGCCGTCCTTGCTGGGGTAGAAGACCTGTTTCACGTCGTAGTCGGCCGATTTGAAGGCCACCTTCGGCGTGCGGAAAACGCTGCTCTTGCCGGTCTTCAGGTCCAGACGGTAGATGGTGCCGGGGTAGGTGAAGCTGCCGAAGGTGTAGAAGGTCTCGGTGTCTTCGCGCCGTCCGCCGAATCCTCCGGCGGTGCCCAGGGCCGGCAGGGCCAGCGAACCCGTCTTCTTGCCTTTCAGATCGAAGAACTCGATGGCCGAGTGGGCATCCCGCATCCAGGTGGCGACGAAGCGCCCGCCCACCATGGAAACGGCTTCGAGCACATCCTTGCCCTTGGCCTGGGGGATGATCTCGGTCCACTGAGCGGGATCGGTCTGGCCCTTGCGGATGGCCACCAGGCGGTTGCGGGGCGCGCCCTGGTTGGTGCTGACGAAGAAGCGGTCGCCCAGGTTGTCCACCACGCCGTAGCTGGCGTCCATGCGGTCGAGGAAAGGCTCCACGGGGCTACCGGGCTTGCTCAGATCCTGGAGGAACACGCTCGTTTCAGGGTTGGTGCCCTTGCTGCCGTAGATGACCAGCCAGCGCCCGTCTTCGGTCACCGTCCCGCCCAAGTACCATTCGGGTTGATCAGGGCGCTGGTAGACGAGCACATCCTGGGTCTGGGGTGTGCCCAGCTTGTGGAAGCAGAGCTGGTGATTGTTGTTCACGCCCGTGAGCGCGCCCCCCTCCTTGGGGGCCTCATAACGGCTGTAGTAGAAGCCGCTGCCATCCTTCAGCCAGGAAGCGCCACTGGCCTTGGACCAGCGGATTTCATCAGCCAAATCCTTGCCTGTGGCGACCTCCCGCACCTTCCAGGTTTGCCAGTCGGATCCAGCCACGGAGACGGAATAGGCCATGAGGCGCCCGTCCTCCGTGAGGCTGATCCCGCTGAGGGCCACCGTTCCATCCTTGCTCAGCGTATTGGGGTCGAGGAGCACGCGGCCCTTGGCCTTGGGATCCTCTGTGACAAACAGGACGGACTGGTTCTGGAGCCCGGTGTTGTAGGAGTAGAAATAGCGCTTGCCGCGCTTGAAGGGGGCACTGTACTTCTCGAAATCCCAGAGCCTGGTGATGCGTTCCTGGATCCTGGCCCGCTCGGGGATCTGCTCCAGGTAGCCATAGGTGACCTTGTTCTGAGCCTCGACCCAAGCCTTGGTTTCCGCGCTGTTGTCATCCTCCAGCCAGCGGTAGGGGTCGGCCACCTTGGTGCCGAAGAAGTCCTCCACGACCTCGCCCTTCCGGGTCGTTGGATAGCTCAGGGGCGACTGGGCGACGAGGGCGGTGGTGATAGCGAGGGCCATGGGAAGGATCCTCATGTGGTGGGCCTCCAAACAGGCAGCCATTCTCACACCAATCCAAGATCGAATCCCAGCCGTGCAAGGGCGGCCGCTTGGTGGTAGGGTGCGGGCATCCCTGGAGGTCTCATTGGTCCCACCATCCAGCAAGAAAGTCTTCGTCCTGGATACGAACGTCCTCCTGCATGACCCGAACTCCATTCTCCACTTCCAGGAACACGATGTGGTGCTGCCCATCGTGGTGATCGAGGAGGTGGACCACTTCAAGAAGGACCAGACCGAAATCGGCCGCAACGCCCGCAGTGTCTCCCGCCTGCTGGACAAGCTGCGGGCCAGCGGCACCCTCAGCCGGGGCGTGCCCCTGGGCGGCGGCGGCACCCTCAAGGTGGATGTGGCGGCCCACAACCTGGACATTGGCATCCTGTCCGCGGACAAGCACAAGGCCGACAACCAGATCCTGGCCTGCGCCCGCGAACTCCTGCACACCTGCAAGGACCGCGTGGTCCTCGTGACGAAGGACACGAATCTGCGCATCAAGGCCGATGCCATCGGTGTGCAGGCCGAGGACTACACCACGGACCGGGTGGAGATGGACGAGCTCTACACCGGCCACAAGTCCTGGGAGGTGGATGCCGCGAAGGTGGACCTGCTCTATGACGGCGGCTTGTCACCCGATCCCGAATTGAATCTTCAGCCCAATCAGTTCCTCACCCTGGTGGATCAGGCCAATCCCAGCCACACGGCCCTGGCCCGTTTCATGGTCGGCGAGGGCCTCCTGCGGCCACTGAAGCGCATGGACGCCTACCCCTGGGGCATCAAACCCCGGAACCGTGAGCAGCAGTTCGCTCTGGAGCTGCTATTGGATCCCGCCGTCCAGGTAGTCACCCTGCTGGGAAAGGCTGGCACCGGCAAGACCCTGCTGGCCATCGCGGCGGGCCTGCAGCTGGTGGTGGACGATGAGGCCTATGACAAGATCCTCGTGAGCCGGCCGGTGATGCCCATGGGTCGCGACCTCGGTTATCTGCCGGGCGACATCAGCGAAAAGCTGCGGCCCTACATGCAGCCCATCTACGACAACCTGGAATTCATCGTGGGCGCCAACACCGAGGCCAGGAAGCGCACCACCATGACGGCAGGCCAGCTGGAGGAGGCCGGCTACCTCAGCGTCGAGCCCCTCACCTACATCCGTGGCCGCAGCATCCCCAGGCAGTACCTGGTGGTGGACGAAGCCCAGAACCTGACCCCGCATGAGGTCAAGACCATCCTCACCCGGGCGGGCGAGGGCACCAAGGTGATCTTCACGGGCGATCCCCACCAGATTGACAATCCCTATGTGGACGCCAGCACCAATGGCCTCAGTTTCCTGGCCGAGCATTTCAAGCAGCTCGATATCTCCGGCCACGTCACGCTCCAGAAGGGCGAACGCAGCAAGCTGGCCGAGCTGGCCAGCAATCTCCTCTAGGAGTCACCGATGGCTGATTCATCCTGGGACAACGGCGGCCATGGCGTCCCGACCAAGGTCGGCATGCCTCTCTGGGGCAAGATCGCCCTTGGCTGCGGCATCGCCTTTCTGATCGTCCTGGTGACCTGTGTGGGTGGGGTCGCCTACGTGGCCACAAAGGCCAAGAAGGATCCTCAAGGCTTCAAGAACAAGGTCATGGGCTTCGCCCTGGAAAAGATCCGTCCCGATTGGGAGGACTTCCGGGCGGTGGTGGACCAGCTGCGCACCCCGGAGGGCTGCCGTGTCCTCTATGCCTCGAATCCCGACCTAGCCAAGACCTGGCCCACCGAACCAGAGTTCCTCGCTGCCGCTGCCAAGTGGCAACAGGATCTGGCTCCCACCCCCGACCTGACCCCGGACCTCATGGAACATCAGGGGCTCCGCATCAATCACGATCTCGGCGGAAAGGTCGAGGTGGGCTGGAGCCCAAAGACGGGCCGTGCGATCTACGTCACCTTCGCGGGCACGAGAAAACCAGGCGACAAGGGCCCCCGTCGCGTCGTCGAGCTGGATGTCCGCTAGGCGGTCAGGCCCTTCCGCATTGAGCCTGCAGGCTTTTTCCGCCAAGATGCAGGCATGACCGCAGCTTCCGAATCCGTATCTGATGCCCTCACCCTGCTCACGAAGGGCACGGTGACCTGTCACAAGGTGGAACAGCTTGAGGCGAAACTGAAGGAAGGCCGGCCTTTGCGCATCAAGGCCGGCTTTGATCCCACCGCGCCGGACCTGCATCTCGGCCACGGGGTGCTCATCCGCAAGATGGCTCAGTTCCAGAAGCTGGGTCACGAAGTCACCTTCCTCATTGGCGATTTCACCGGCCTCATCGGCGATCCCACGGGCAAAAAGGCCACTCGCCCCCCCCTTTCCCGGGACGAAGTCCTGGCCAACGCTGAAACGTACAAAACCCAGGTCTTCAAGATCCTGGATCCTGAGAAGACAAGGATCCGCTTCAACAGCGAATGGTTCGGCAACCTGGCCGGGGAGGGCTGGATCCGCCTGGCCTCCCGGTTCACCGTGGCTCAGATGCTGGAGCGCAATGACTTCGCCAAACGCATGGACGCCCGCGAACCCATCGCCCTCCATGAACTGCTCTACCCCCTGGTCCAGGCCTATGATTCCGTGGCGCTTCAGGCGGACGTAGAACTCGGCGGCAACGACCAGCTCTTCAACCTCATGCAGGGCCGCACCCTCCAGGAGGCCTCGGGGCAGAAGCCCCAGGTGGTGCTCACGGTGCCCCTGCTGCTGGGGCTTGATGGTGTCGAGAAGATGTCCAAGTCCCTGGGCAACTACATCGGGTTCATGGAGGATCCCGACACCCAATTCGGCAAGGCCATGAGCGTCAGTGACACCCTCATGTGGACGTGGTACCTGCTGCTCACCGACAAGCTGCCCGCCGAGATCGAAGCACTCAAACAGGGCCACCCCATGGACGCCAAGAAGGCCTTGGCTCGACAGATCGTGTCGGACTTCCACGGTGCCGCCGCTGGCCGGGAAGCCGAGGATCGTTGGATACGCCGCTTCTCCGAGCGGAGCCCGGATGAGGCACCCGACATCGCCATGGCCTCCACCGAGGCGGAGGTTCACCTTTCCCGCCTGCTGGTGGACCGTGGCCTCGCCACCAGCCGCAAGGAGGCCGAGCGCCTCATCGGCCAGGGTGCGGTGAGCCTGGACGGCCAGAAAGCCTCCGATCCCGCCCTGCGCCTCGCTCTGCATTCCGGCCAGTCGGTTCTGGTGAAGGTAGGCAAACTCAAGCTCGAGCGATGGGTGGTTACATGAGCCTTCCGGCCCTCAAGGATCTGTTCGCCCGGCACCGGGCGCGTGCCACCGGCCTGTGGCGCCTGGGGCAGGAACCCACCCGAACGGTGTTCATCGAGGCCGGAGACATCGTCTTTGCCTCCAGCACCCATCCGCTGGACCGCCTGACCCATCTGCTGGTGGAGCGGGGCAAGATCACCCAGGCCCAGCTCGACTACGCCATGGCCAACCTCAATCCAGGCATGTCCATCGGCAAGAATCTCATCGAAATGGGCTTCATCACTCAGAGAGACCTGCTGGATGTCGCCCGGGCCCAGGTGGAACGAGTGGTCTGGGCGGGGATCGCGGCCACAGAGGACACCCCGGTTTTTGAGGCCAAAGAGCTGGATGCCACCACCGTGCGGCTGCCCTTCGACACGGCCGCCATGCTGCTGGCTGGGGTCCTGAACCTGAGAGACCGTGAGCGCGTGCTGGAAGAACTCGGTCCCTTGAATCAGGTCGTGGTCATGGAAGGCCGGCGCCATCAGGAATTGCCTCTTCCCCAGGACCTGACCAGGCTGCCAGGCCTGCTCGACGGCAGCCGCACCCTGATGGAATTGAGCCGGGAATCCGGCGTCGAACCCTTCCGGCTAGGGGCCTTTATCCTCTTTCTCCGCGAGATGGGCTGGGCGCGGCTCCACGAATTGCCTCCCCTGGATCGCCGGGCCCTGGAACTCGCCCTGGATCCTCCCGAATCCACCATCACCCCATCGCTGCCCGAACCCTCCCCGGCACCGCAGCCCTCCCTTTTCGCAGAGATTCACGCCAGCCAGCGCCCCACCACCAATCTGGAGCACCTCTCCGAGGCTCTGGATCAGCTGGGCGCGGAGGACGAGCTGGACGATCCTTTCCCGCCGGATCTGGAAACACCTGTGCCATCTGAACTGGCCTTGACCATCCACCATGAAGCCGAGGGCAGAACCGAACGTCCGGAGCTTCCCCCCCCGGTGGAAGCCACGGCGCAGACCCGACGCCGTCCCTTCGTCCTCCTTGCCGTCCTGGTCCTCCTCGGGGGCCTGTGGGCAGGAAGCCTTCTGTACCGCCGGCTCCGAACCGCCTCTCCAGCCTCTCCCAAGGCAGCCGCCGCGCTTCCCCTAGCGACCAGGCCCCCCACCCCACCGCCAGAAGACGTGAAGCCCACTCCAGTCAAGGAACCAGAACGGAAGCCCGAACCTGAGCCACCCAAGTCCACCCAACCGACGCCCCCCATCCAGAAGCCGGAAGCCGTCACGGTTCCTTCCAGGGCCGAGCGCCTTCAGACGATCATCCAGGGCGACTGGAAGCGGGCGTTGTCCCAGGGCGGCAGCCAAAAGAAAGCCCTCCAGGGCCGGTGGACCCTCCGCCTCGAAATCGCCTGCAATGGCAGCACGGTCCAACATGCGGCCGACCTCCTGAAGAACCAAGATCCAGATCTCTTTCTCCTACCCATGGCCATGCGGGACGGCCGGACCTGCTACCAGGTCTTCATGGGCTCCTTTGGCTCCGAGGCCGCCGCCAAGGCTGCCGCCAAGAAGCTGCCCCCTCCCTTCCTGGCCGAAGGGAACCGGCCGAAACCCTTCCGGGTGGCTCAGATTCCCGACCGGCAATAGCCCTTTCTAAACACAACAATCGCAGGGTATACCCTTATTTGAATGACGGCTCCTTTACAAACGATCTAAACTCGACCATACTTTATATGTATACGAGCTGGTCCATTAAACGCGACCTTTTGATCTTTGTGGAGTCCGATGCCGTCCCCCTTCCATCCCACCAATTGGAGCAAAGCCTGTGCGTCGTGGATCCATGAGATCCACATCGCCTTCGACCCTCCAACCCCGGTGGATCTAGGGAGTGGTGGCCTGCTTCGGCTCATGCGCTGGAGCACCCCGAGGGTGGCCACCCTGGTCATCCTCAGCTTCACCATCCACTGCACCCGTCCTCCGACCTCCCTTCCATCCTCACGTACCGGCTCCCGGAACGGAGCGATGGCTCCCGAGGCCCAGGCTTACGTGGAGGAGGGCGTGGCCAGTTGGTACGGTGGCAATGACGATGGATTTGCTGGTCGGCCTACCGCCAGCGGGGAAATATTCGACCCCGAGCAGAATACCTGTGCCCATCGGACCCTCCCTCTGGGCAGCTTCGTGGAAGTCGAGAACCTGGAGAACCACAAGCGTACCGTCCTGCGGGTCAACGATCGGGGCCCCTTTATTAAGGGCAGGATCCTGGATCTCTCCAAGCGAGGTGCCCAGGATTTGGGTTTCCTCGGTCAGGGCACCTCCCGAATCCGGCTCCGCTCTGTGGATGCCATGGGGCTCCCCACGGCCTTGGATCCTGCGGGAAACCAGGCCGATCCCTTTGTTGTACAGGTGGCTTCGCTTTCAGATCCCAAGAATATCGAAGCACTTACGCGAGAACTTGAGAACACCTTCGGCGTGGTGACCCTTCAAAATGCGATCACCCGGAATGGACGGTCCGTGAAACGGGTCAGGGTAGGCACCTACACGACCCGGCAGGATGCCGAACAGGCCGCCGAACAGATTGCCAAGCTCCTGAAGGATCGTGGTGTCGAACCCTTCATCACCCGCCAGCGCTGATCCACTGCGCCCCTACTTGGTCATTCCGGCCGGGGGGCGAGGCCTGCGAATGGGTGGCGGTTTGCCCAAACAATTCCGAAACTGGGATGGACGCCCCCTGCTGCAAGTGACGGTGGAGGCCTTTCTCGGTTCGGGTATGCCTCACCTTGCGGGCATTGCGCTGGCCGTTCCCGAAACCCATCTGGAAGAAGCCCGCAGTTGGTCGTTCAGCGTGCCCTGCATGGTCGTCCCGGGCGGGGACACCCGGCAGCAATCCGTGTGGGCGGCCCTTCGCGCCCTGCCCGATCAACCGTTCGCCCCAGTGATGATTCACGATGCCGTTCGGCCCTTTCCCCCGGCCGCCCCCCTCTGGGAAGCCCTGGAAGCGCTCAACCGCTTCGATGGCGCCCTGCTGGGCGAACCCTCCACGGACACCCTCAAACGGGTGGATCCCTTTGGACGAGTGCTGGGAACCGAACCCCGGGAGGAGTTCTTCCGGGCGCAGACACCCCAGGTCGCCCGCCTGGGCACCTGGCTCAAGGCCTTCAGGTCCGCGGAGGAGGCCGGGTTCACGGGGACCGATGATGTGGCCCTGCTGGAACGCCTGGGCCTGGCGGTGAAACTGATCCCCAGCCCCGGTTCCAATTTGAAAGTCACCACCCCCGAGGACTGGGATCGCGCTCGACCGCGCTGACCACAGTCTGTGGTTGATGCACCCACATTTGATTTCCGTCGAATTAAAACTAATTGTTTAAATAATTAGTTTTATAATGTGGCTCAAAACTGGCTTATACCCCTGCGAGGCCCACCTATGCCCCGCAGCACCACGCCCCAGACCCTGAGCCGCGAGATCACGATCTCGGGCCGTGGCCTGCACGGCAACCACCCCTGTTCCGTGCGGTTGGTGCCCGTGAGCGCCCCGACCGGTCTGGTCTTCGTCCATACACCCACCGGCACTGTGATCCCAGCCCACGCGGACCTGGCAGGCGACCTCGTCCTGGCCACCACCCTGGTGAAGGACGGCGTGCGTCTCCAGACCATCGAACATCTGCTCTCCGCCCTGGCTGGCCTGGAAGTCGAGCACCTCCGCATCGAAGTGGACGCAGAGGAACTGCCCATTCTCGATGGCAGTGCCGCCCCTTGGGTGGACGCCATCCTGCAGGCCGGCATCCATTCCCTCGAGGGTCGGCGCCGCTTCATGAAGATCACCCGGACCGTGGAAATCCGGAACGGCGACCGCTGGATCCGCGCCATTCCCTTCGATGGTCTGCGCCTGCGCTACGTCATCGATTTCCCCCTTCCCGCCCTGGGTCGCCAGAGCCGCGAACTGAGCCTCACACCAGAGAAGTACCGCCGCGAACTGGGTTCTGCCCGCACCTTCTGCCTGGCCCAGGAAATCGACCAGATGCGTTCCCGCGGTCTCGCCCTCGGCGGCAGCCTGGACAACGCCGTGGTCTTTGGCGCGGACGGCCCCTTGAATGAATCCCTCCGCTACGAAGACGAGGCCGTGCGTCACAAGATGCTCGACCTGGTGGGCGACCTGGCCCTGCTGGGTGCGCCCCTGCTTGGACTCGTGGAAGCCCATGCCGCCGGTCATGCCATGCATGTCGCGCTCGCCAAGGCCATCCTGGCGGATCCCAGCTGCTGGGAGTGGACCGAAGACGCCGAACCCGCGAATGTGCGCTCCATCTTCCAGCCTCTGGTGGCCCAGCCCGCCTGATCCCGCCTTGAGCCGCATTTCCAGTTGTCATCCTCCGGCCTTAGCTGGCAGGCTGGTCCCTTCACCCATGAGGTTCACAGGTGTTACTTCATCCCCATCACTGACCTGACGAACCGGGCTGATCTGCCCGGGTGGGTGGCTGCACTGGCCAGGAGCGGGGAGACAGAGGAGGACACCCAGAGGGCCGTGGTGGCCATCCTGACGGACGTGCAGCGGGATGGCCTATCGGCCGTGCTGGCGTGGACGGAACGCCTGGACGGCGTTCGCCTGGATCCCGCAGCCCTGCGGATTCCGGAATCCGCCCTCGAGGCCGCCCGCGCGGACCTGGACCGCCATCAACCAGACCTCATGGCCGCCCTTCGGGAGATGATTGCCAACGTGCGCCGCTTCGCCGAGGGTCAGCGCGGTTGCCTGCACGATCTGACCCTGCCCCTTCCGGGCGGCGGGACCGTGGGCGAGCGTTGGTGCGCCCTGAAGACGGCGGGGGTCTACATCCCCGGTGGCCGGGCCTTCTATCCTTCGACGCTGGCCATGACGGTGATCCCCGCCCAAGTCGCAGGTGTGGCACGCATTGTGGGGGTCACTCCGCCGAAGCCTTCACCCACCCTGCCCGGCGCCTGGGGAGTGGATCCCCTGGTGCTGGCTTGCGCAGCAGAGCTGGGCCTCACGGAGCTCTACCCCTTCGGCGGTGCCCAGGCCCTGGGCTGGCTGGCCTACGGCGAACCCAGGGTGGATCTGATCGCCGGCCCCGGTAACCGCTTCGTGGCGGAGGCCAAGCGCCAACTGATCGGCACCTGCGGCATCGACGCCCTGGCAGGCCCCACGGAGCTGCTGGTGATCGCGGATGGCAGCGCCGACCCCGCCTGGCTCGCCGAGGATTTGCTGGCCCAGGCCGAGCACGATCCGGATGCTGCGGCTGTGCTGGTGAGCGCCGACCACGGCGTACTTGAGGCCGTGTCCGCAGAGCTGCATGTTCGCGTGGCCGCGTCCCCCCGCCGGGAGATCCTCGAGCAAAGCCTGGGTGCCCACGGGCGGCTGGTCTGTATGGATCGAGAAGGAGCCATCGCCTTGGCCCAGGCCTGGGCCCCGGAACACCTCGAGCTCTGCGTGAGCGACCCTGAAAACTGGTTGCCCTCACTCACCACCGCGGGGGCGGTCTTTATCGGGAACGCCAGCGCCGAGGCCTTCGGGGACTACGGCGCGGGGCCGAACCACGTGCTGCCGACGGGCCGCAGCGCCCGCTACACCAGCCCCCTGGGCGTAGCCACCTTCCTCAAGCGCCAAAGCCTGCTTCGGCTGTCTCCCGACGACGCGGCGACCATGGCTCCCTGGGTGGAACAGCTGGCTGAAGCAGAAGGTCTCGTGCACCACGGCCGCAGCGCCGCCCTCCGGGCCCATCATCGCCCCTAGGGAGCGCCTCCTTTCCAAGCGCTCCGCATCGCTTCTCCTCCCAGGAAGCCTGGTGCAGAGCGTCTAACAAAACCCCACGAGGTCACGATGAAACCAGGCTGGATGCACCGCAGATATCAGTTCGTCTCGCGTATCGCCGCAGGCGATACCGAGAAGGAAGGGCCCGCAGGGCAACGTGGTTCGTTGTTCAAGGGCCCTGACGCCGCGGGGCGCCTGCCTGGCTTCATCCCTCCGGGCGAGGGGTGGCGGGCGTCGCGATACAGCGTCACGCTCGTCGCGCGTAGTACCCGCTACGCTTCGACTCGCGTTCCTCGCCTCGCTCGCCCGGCACCCCTCGCGTAACCGTGCGGGGTTTTGTTAGACGCTCTTTCCTCCTACCCTCATCTCGAGCCCACCCATGTCTCTCCTCCGCCCCGACCTGATCGACCTGCCCGCCTATCAGCGGCCTCCCGAGCCGCCTGGAGGCCTGCGTCTGCACATGAATGAGGCGGCTTCTGACTGGCCCGAAGCCGCTCGGAAGACCCTGCTGACGCGGCTTCGCGACCTGCCCTTTCACCGGTACCCCGAGCGCCAGGGCGACCTCACGGAACGGCTGCGAAAGCGCCTGGGCGCACCGGAAGGGGGCCTGCTGCTTGGGCCTTCCAGCGGGGCATTGCTGGATCTGGTGGCCATGGCGGGGCTTTCCGCGAACGACACCGTAGCAATTCCAGACCCCGGCTTCAGCCTTTACCCCCTGCTGGTGCGGCGCCATGGCGGCCGTGTAAGGCTGGTTCCGCAGGGCGCCGGATTCCCGCTGGAGCCCTGGTTCCACGCCCTGGACTGCCGCCAGATCTGGCTCACCCTCCCAAACAATCCCACCGGCGCCTGGATCCCACCGGAGGAACTGGAGCCCCTGCTCACCGCGGCCGCAGCCCGGCCGGACCCACCGCTGGTGGTGCTGGACGAAGCCTATGCGGAGTTCGCACCGGCCACCCATCGCCTCGCCGTGGACCGCTATCCGAACCTGGTGCTGCTGCGCACCTTCAGCAAAGCCCTGGCCTCCGCCGCATGGCGCATCGGCTACCTGGTGGGTGACCCGGCCCTGATCGCGAAGCTCGCCACGCTGCAGCTGCCCTATTCTCTGCCTGCAGCCAGCCTGGAGGCGCTCGACGTGGCCCTGGATTTCGCCGCCGAGTTCGAGGCTGGCGTACGCGCCGTGCCCGGGCGTCGGGACCGCCTCGCTGCCGCTCTGCCCTCGCATCACGCCGCGCCCAGTGCCGGCAACTTCCTGTACCTATCGCCGGATCCCTCAGATGTGCTGGAAGCGGCGGGCATGAAGGCGCGCCGCCTGCCGAAAGCCGACGCCGCGCGGATCACCCTCGGCACGGAGGCGGACACCTCCCGCGTGGCCGCGGCCCTGGGCGCATCGCTGCCCGTCCCCACGCCCCGGCTGCGGCGGCGCCTGCTGGTGCTGGATATTGATGGCGTCCTTATCGACGCCGACCGCAGCTTCATGGAGGCCGTGACCCGCGCCTTGGTGGACCTGCGCCCCGCCCTGCCCTGGTCGGACGGGGCTTTCCGCGCCTTCAAGCGTCTGGGTGGCTTCAACAATGATTTCAGGCTCACGGCCGGTGCCCTGGCCCTGGCAGAAGCCCACGGCAACGTGGACCTTCAACCCCTGGTCGAGCGAGCCATGGGCCGGGGATTTCCGGAACTCGAAACTCGCATCCAGGCGCTCGAACCCTCGGCGCAGATTGTCGTCCAGAAACACTACGCCGACACCATCCGGCTGGAGCGGCCGCTGGCGACCCTCGACGAACTCCAGACCACGGGCTGGGAGCTGGCAGTGTTGACCGGACGTCCACCTGAAGAACTGGAACTCGCATGGCGGGTGCTTGGCTTCCAGCTGCCCGCCGTCTGCGACGCCGCTCCCCACCTTCGCAAGCCCGAGCCTGCGGGCCTGCTGCAATTGGCGGACGCCTTCCGCGCCGAGGACATCCTTTTCGCCGGGGATACCGTGGACGATGCCGGATGCCTTCGGGCGGCCGCTGCCCTGCGCCCCGAGCTCAGCTGGCGTTTCGCGGCCCTGGGGCCTGACCGCAGCCGCTTCGCTGCGTCAGGGGATGTCCAATCCGCGACCTTGCATGACCTTCTACCGATGCTGAATGAGGAGCTGCCATGAGGATGGCGACGCTGCACCGAACCACCGCCGAAACGAACGTGAAGCTGACCCTCCATCTGGATGGTGGCGAAACGAGCATCCAAACCGGCCTCGGCTATTTCGACCACATGCTGATGCAGCTGGCGAAACACGGGGGGTTCGGCCTGAAGGTTGAGGCCCGCGGCGACCTGCCCATCGACAGCCACCACCTGGTGGAGGACGTGGGTCTTTGCCTCGGCGATGCCCTGAAGGAGGCCCTGGGTGACCGGGCTGGCCTGGCCCGTTTCGCCCACGCCTACGTGCCGCTCGACGAGGCGCTGGCCCGGGTGGTGGTCGATCTCTCGGGGCGCCCCTGGTGCGAGTTCCACGCCGACCTTCCCCCCATTGTGTTCGGCGACGGGTTCCAGGTGGAGATGGTTCGTGAATTTTTCATCGCTCTCGCCATGCGCGGCGGACTGTCCATCCACGCCGATCTGCTGCGGGGCGTGAACACCCACCACAAGGTCGAAGCCCTGTTCAAGGCCCTGGCCCGCGCGCTGCGCCAGGCCACCCGGATCGAGGGCGGCGGGGTGCCCTCCACCAAGGGGACCCTCTCGACATGAGTTCCGATCCCATCACCCTCATTGACTACGACGCCGGCAACCTCGCCTCCCTGGAAGGAGCCCTGGAACGGCTGGGCCTGTCCTACCAGCGCGCAGCGACGCCGGATCAGGCCGCTCCCAGTGGCCCCATCGTGCTGCCGGGCGTGGGACATTTCGAAGCCGCGCAGAAGTCCCTGCGCGAACGCGGCTGGTGGCGTGTGCTGCCGAGCCTGGTGGCCGAAGGCCGGCCCCTCCTGGGCATCTGCCTGGGCCTTC
Organism: Geothrix sp.; assembly: GCA_030824075.1. Classification (GTDB taxonomy): domain Bacteria; phylum Acidobacteriota; class Holophagae; order Holophagales; family Holophagaceae; genus Geothrix. Next base: position 46,264 of record JAVBYJ010000005.1, on the reverse strand, counting down.
AACTGCTCGCCGAAGGCAGTGAAGAGGCTCCCCGCGCCTCCGGTTTGGGGCTCATCCCCGGCATCGTGCGGCGCCTTGGGCCCGGCGTGAAGGTACCCCACATGGGCTGGAGCCAGGTGCGCCAGTACAACCCGCATCCGGCATTGCCCGATCCGCACGGAGCCTGGCTCTACTTCGTCCACAGCTATGCCCTGGAGCCCTCGGTGGAAACCATCTATGTGGCGGATCACGGCCGCCCCTTCGCCGCCATCCAGGCCCGGGGAACCGTCATGGGCTTCCAGCCCCACCCCGAGAAATCCGGACGCCCCGGTCTGCTCCTGCTCCAGGCGGCCCTCTCCTGGATGGGGGCTTCCGCCCCGGCGCCGGAGGCACCATGCAACTGATCCCGAGCCTCGATCTGATGCAGGGCCGTTTGGTGCGGCTCCGCCATGGGGATCCTCGGCAGGCCACCTTCTACGACCTGACGCCGGAGGACTGGATCGGGCGTCTGGCCGAGGCTGGGGCGCGGCGCATCCACCTCGTGGACCTTGATGGTGCCTTCGGAAGGCCCCGCCAGGGCGGGTTCGCGACCTTCCCCGCGCGCTTTCCGGAGATTCGCTTCCAGCTCGGAGGCGGGCTGCGCGATCGCAGGACCATCGACGAGGTTTTGAACATGGGCTTCGATGCGGTGGTGGGCACCCTGGCTGTGGAACAACCCTCGGCCCTCCGAGGCCTGCCGGGCGATCACATCGTCGCGGCCCTTGATCTCAAGGGCGACCGCATCGTCACCCGCGGGTGGCAGGCCCCCAGCGCCTGTGCTTCTACGGATGTCTTCGAGGCCCTGCGCAGCCTCGGCTTCAATCGGGCCCTGGTCACCGATATCAGCCGCGATGGGACGCTGGAGGGCCCAGGGATCGGGGCCACCGCCTGGGTGGCGAAGGAAGGCTTCCGCGTGCAAGCCTCCGGCGGCGTCAAGGCGCTCTCCGACTTGGCCCTTCTGGCCGAGGTTCCAGGGGTGGTGGGTGCCATCAGCGGCAAGGCCCTCATGGAAGGTTTCATCCCTCTGGACGATCCGCGTACCCGCACCGCGCTGATGGTTGGCGCCTGATGCCCGCCAAGCGCATCATCCCCTGCCTGGACGTGAAGCAGGGACGCGTCGTGAAGGGCGTGCAGTTCAAGGATCTCCGCGACCTCGGCCACCCCGTGGACCTGGCCCGCCGCTACGACGCCGAGGGCGCCGATGAGCTCGTCTTCCTCGATATCGCGGCTTCGCTGGAGAACCGCGGGACGCGGGAATCCTGGGTGCGCGGGGTGGCCCACGAGCTGAGCATTCCCTTCACCGTGGGTGGGGGCGTCTCCCGAGTGGAGGACGCACGCAGCCTGCTGCGGGCCGGGGCCGACAAGGTGGCAGTCAACACCGCTGCGGCCCTGCGGCCCGCCCTGGTCACCGAGCTGGCGGACGCCTTTGGACGCCAGTGCGTGGTGGCGGCGGTGGACGTGAAACGCGACCTCGATCTGGGCTGGCGCGTGTTCCTCAAGGGCGGCAGTGAGCCCACAAACCGCTCCGCCCTGGATTGGCTCTGGGAGCTGAACGACCTGGGCGCCGGGGAGATCCTGCTCACCTCCATGGACCGAGACGGCACCGGCGATGGCTTCGATGTGCAGCTGCTTGATCTGGCTTCGCAACTGCCCATTCCCCTCATCGCCTCTGGTGGCGCGGGCCTCGAAATCCACTTCCTGGAGGCCCTGGAGCACGGCGCGGACGCCGTGCTGGCCGCCACGCTCTTCCACGAAGGCATCCTCCCCATCCCCCGGCTCAAGGCCTACCTGGCTCAGAACGACTTCTCCGTACGGATCTGACATGAACCTCGACACCCTCCGATTCGATTCAGACGGCCTCATCCCCGGCATCGTGCAGAGCCGCACAGGCGACATCCGGATGGTGGCCTGGCTCAACCGCGAGGCCCTCCAGCTCACCCTCGACACGGGTTTCGTCACCTTCTGGAGCCGCTCCCGCCAGGCGCTGTGGGTGAAGGGCGAAAGCAGCGGAAACCGGTTGAAGCTTATCCAGATCCGCCCGGACTGCGACGCCGACACCTTGCTTATCCTGGCCGATCCGGAAGGTCCCAGCTGCCATCGCGGCACCGAAAGCTGCTTCGACCCTGTCCCTGAGGACAAGCTTGCCGCGACTCCCTGGCCTGCCACCCTGCCGTGGCTGGGCCAGTTGGAGACCCTGCTGCGCGCCCGCCAGACCACCGCGGATCCTGCAGGCAGCTATACCCAGAGGCTTTTCGCCCAGGGGGTGGACCGCATCGCGAAGAAGGTCGTGGAGGAAGCGGGCGAAGTCGTCATCGCGGCCAAGAACGACGACCGGGAAGCCTTCGTGGGCGAAGCCGCCGATCTGCTCTTCCATCTGGAGCTGCTGCTGCTCGAGCGGGGCGCGAGCCTGCTCGACGTGGTGGAGGTACTCCATCATCGGCACGCGGATCGCTCGGGAGGGCCTGTCTGATGCCTGTCCGCACGCCCCATTTTCCTGACCTGCTCTTCGGGGCCGCCTCGAGGCTCCGCCGCTGGGAGGACGCCCTCATGGGGCTTCTCGAAACCCACGGCTACCGTGAACTGCATCCCTCGCTGGTCCTGCGCGAAGCCGTGCCCGACGGCGCTTTGCGTTTTTTTGACGGCGACGATCTGGTCGCCCTGCGCTGGGATTTCACGGTGGCTCTGGCTGGCCTATTGGCCCGAAGGTTTCCCTTGCCACCGCCCCGCGTGGCCTATGCGGGCGCCGTGTTCCGCCGCCCCGTGCAACCCTGGGAGGCGGTGGAGCGCTTCGAGGTGGGTTGTGAGCGCATCCAGCCGGAGGGAGAGTCCTCCACCGAGGCCGACGTGGAGCTGGCTAGGCTGCTCATGGCCATTCCTGGCACCATCGGCCTGAAGAGTGCCATCCTCCACCTGGGCAACGCGGCCCTGGTGCGCCGTCCCCTCGAAGCAGAAGGCCTGTTCGGAGAGCTTGCGAACGCCGTGGTGGCGGCCCTTTCAAGGCGCGCACCGCACCGGGTGCGGGAGGCCCTGGACGGCCATCCCTCCGCCCAGCGACTGGCGGCCCACGCCGAGGCATTGCTGTCGGAACTCGATGGCCCCAGCACCCTGGATGCCCTCTCGGCGAGCCCCTACGCGGAGCTGCTGAAGGACGAACGGGATCACATGGACCGGACCCTGAAGGCGCTGCTGCCCATCCTGCCGCCCAACCTGGACCTGCGCGTGGACCTCGCCGATGTGGCGGGCCTCGGGTTCTATACAGGCCCCACCCTGCGCCTCTGGGCCCCCGGCGCCCAGCAGGAGCTGGCTGCGGGCGGCCGCTACGATCAGCTCTTCCCGGGCCTCGGTCGTCCCTGGCAGGCAGCGGGGTTCTGTGTGCGCCTGTCGCGCCTCCTCGACCTGGCCGAAACCCGCCCTGACCTTTTCGAGCAGCCCCTATGAAGCAGACCCTTCTCATCGCCTTCCCCAAGGGGCGCCTCGGCGACGACCTGGTGCCGAAGCTCGTCGGCACGCCCCTGGCATTGGACGCCGAAGCTCTGAAGTCCCGCGTGCTGCGCATCCCCACCGCCACGCCGGGGGTGGCGGCGCTGCTGCTCAAGGGCGCAGACCTGCCCCGCTACGTGGCGGCGGGCGTGGCGTCGCTGGGCATCGTGGGCTCCGACACCCTTGACGAAATGGACATGGATCTGCTGGAGTTGGCGGATCTGGGCTTCGGTGCCTGCCGTCTGTCCCTTTGCGCCCTGACCGGAGTTACGCTGGACTCCCTCCGCGCCAAGTCCCACCTGCGTCTGGCCACCAAGTTTCCCAAGGCCACCGAAGCCTGGCTCACCCGGGAAGGCCTCACCGCCGAGCTGGTGCCCCTCAGCAGCAGCGCGGAACTCGCGCCCTTGCTGGGCCTGGCGGATGCCATTGTGGACTTGGTGCAGACCGGCAGTACCCTCAAGGCCCACGGTCTGGTGGAGACCGTCGTGCTGGGCCGGTCCTCCGCCCGCCTCATCGCCGCCCGTGGCGCCTACCTCAGTGAGCCTGGAAGGATCCGCCCTCTGGCAGAATCCCTCATCGCCGCATTGCACGCTGAATAGACAGCAGGACGCCATGGCCCCTCGATCGCCCAGAACGCCCCTCAACGACGACCTCGGCCTGGGCCTCCAGGCTGGCCCCAACCGGGGGGTCAACAAGGACGGCACCTTCAATGTGCGCCGCGTGGGCCTGCCCCGCTTCCGCCCCTACGAGTTCTACCACCACCTCATCACCATGGGCTGGGTGCCCTTCCTGAGCTTGCTGTTCCTGGCCTTCCTCGGCACCAATGCCCTCTTCGCCCTGCTCTACCTGGGCATCGGCATGGACCACTTCGTCCGGGCCGGCGGTGGATCGCTCCAGGACCGGCTGCTAGACGCCTTCTTCTTCAGTGCCCAGACCCTCACCACCGTGGGCTACGGCCACATCAGCCCCAAGGGCCCTCTCGCCAGCGCCGCCGCGGCCCTGGAATCCCTGCTGGGGCTCCTCAGCTTCGCCTTGGCCACCGGCCTGCTGTACGGGCGCTTCTCCAGGCCCCAGGCCTGCCTGCGCTTCAGCAGCCGGGCCGTGGTGGCGCCCTACCAGCAGATCGAGGGGTTCATGTTCCGCCTCGTGAACATGCGCAGCAACCAGCTCATCGAGGTAGAGGCCACGGTGAGCCTCTCGTTCCAGGATCTGGCGTCCAACACCCGCCGCTTCATGCTGCTGCCCTTGGAGCGCTCGAAGATCCACCTGTTCCCCTCCAGCTGGACGGTGGTGCATCCCATCGACGAGACGAGCCCCCTGCTAGGCATGACCGAAGCGGATCTGCGCCGGGCCAAGGCGGAGTTCATCGTGCTCATCAAGGCCTTCGATGACACCTTCTCGCAGACCATCTATGCCCGGACGTCCTACACCGCCGAGGAAGTGCATTGGGGCACGCGGTTCAAACCCATGCACGCCGTCGGGCCCGACGGGGTGACCGAGCTGGACGTGCGGGACCTTGATGAGGTGGCAGGTCCCGAGGCCGCCGACAGGGCCTGATCGTGAATCAGCCAGTCACTTCGCCGTAGATGTTGTCCCGCTGCCAGGGTTCATACCCGGCGGCGCGGATCATGCGCGTCATCTCGTCCTTGTTCACGCTGTAGCAGGTGCCCGCAGCACTGACGACGTTCTCTTCCAGCATGAGGCTGCCCATGTCGTCGCAACCGTAGTGCAGGGCCAGCTGGCCGGTCTTTCGGCCCATGGTGACCCAAGAGCTCTGGATGTGCGCGAAGTTGTCGAGGAAGATGCGCGCGACGGCAATGGTGCGGAGGTACTCGACATCTGTGGGCTTGGGCACCTTGCCTTCCCAGGGCGTGTGGCCGCTCTGGAAGGGCCAGGCGGCAAAGGCCGTGTAACCGCCGCCGTTGGCCCGAGCCTGGGCCCGGTCCTGCTGATCGCGCAGGACCTCGAAGTGCTCGATGCGCTCGGCCAGAGTCTCCGTGATGCCGAACATCATGGTACCTGTGGTCTTCACACCCTCCTCGTGAGCGGCTTCCATGACTTCGAGCCACTTCTCCCGGCCGCCCTTCAAGGGGGCGATCTTCTTGCGGATGCGATCCACCAGGATTTCCGCGCCCCCGCCGGGGATGGATCCGAGGCCCGCCTCGCGCAGATCCGCGATGGTCTTGCCCAGCGTTTGGCCACTCAGCTTCGCCATCATCTGGATCTCCACCGGCGAGAAGCCGTGGACCCAAATGCCCAGGTCCTCACGGAGAAAACGCACCAGGTCCAGGTAGTAGCCCCAGGGCAGGTCAGGATTCACGCCACCCTGCAGAAGGAAGCCTGTCCCACCGATGGCTTTCGTCTCGTCGGCCTTCTGTTTGAGCTGCTCCTTGGTGAGCACGTAGCCGCGGCTATCACCAGGCTTGTGATAGAAGGCGCAAAAGGTGCAGTAGACGTTGCAGATATCCGTGTAATTGACGTTGCGATCGATGACGTAGCTCACGCGGCTGGGGTCGTTGTGACGATCCCGGACCGCGGTAGCGGCCACGGCGAGATCCGGCAGTTCCGCCTGCTCCAGGAGCAGCAGGCCTTCGGAAGCAGATATCCGATGCCCTTGGAGGACGCCGTCCAGGATCGCCTCCGGTGTGGCGAGGGTCGTCGTCATGCCTAGACCTTGTACCCCATCACCTGGAGACAGCGGCGGCACACACATTCCTGGCCTTCCACGCCATGCTGGAAATGGTCCAGGGTGTATGGGCTACGGCACTTTTCGCAAACCTGGGTGGGCTCGGTGGAGGTCTTGGGGGCGTAGAGATGCGTGGGATCAGGCATGGTGGACTCCGGACGATCAAGGATAGCGTGGATGGGGCTGATCCCGGACCTCCCTCATCCAAAGCAAAGGCGGCCCGAAAGCCGCCGTTGCCCTGGAAATGACTGAATGACTACTCTTCCGTCGCCCCAGCCTTGGCGCTTTCGTGCGGGTGAGTGTTGCGCTTGCCCTGCTGCTTGTGAGCCTGAACCTCCAGCTTGTCCACGGCCTGGGTGATGCTCGCGTACATGTCATCCGTGGTGGAGGAGGCCACGAAGGCGCTTGCGCGGGTCTTCAGCGTGATTTCGGCCGCATGGCGGTGCTTCTCCACGCTCAGAATCACATGGACATCGATGATGTCGTCCAGGTAGGTGGCCATCTTGTCCAGCCGCTCTTTCGTGAACTGCTTCAGGGGCTCGGTGAGCTCCATGTGGCGGCCGGTGTAGTTGACCTTCATGGGGTACTCCTGAAAGGGGCCGGGTGGCCCGGATGGGTGGTTCCGGCCCTGTTATCGGCGCCGGCGCTGGGAGGCGGGGGGAATCTTCAACTCCTCCCGGTACTTGTTCACCGTGCGGCGGGCGACCTTGATGCCATCCCGCTCAAGCAGCCCTGCAATGGCCTCGTCGGATAGAGGCTTGGCGGGGTCCTCGGCCTGCACGAAGGCCTTGATCCTGTGCTTTACCACGGTGGCGGACACGTCGGAATCCTTGGGACGCGCCGAGAAGAAATAATTCAAATCATAGAGACCCTGAGGCGTGTGGATGGTCTTCGCTTTCACCACCCGGCTGATCGTGCTCTCGTGGAATCCCGTCGCCTCGGCGACGTCGCGCAGCACCATCGGCCGCAGACGTTCGATTCCATGTTCGATGAATTCCTTCTGCAGGTCCACGATCTGCGCCGAAACACGAAGCACGGTGCGGTTGCGGTCCTCCACGCCCCGGATGAAATCCCGGGCGCTGCGGAATCGCTCACGGATGAAGTCCTTGTCAGACTTGGCTTCGCTGGAGGCCATGAACCGCTGATAGTCGCCGTTCACGCGCAGGCGCGGCAGACCTTCATCGTTGAGGTACACCTTCCAGTTGCCATCCTCGCCCTTGAGCACCACCACGTCGGGTTTCACCACCCGCTCACCCTCGGGATCGAAGGCACGCCCCGGCGAAGGGTTGAGGTGCTTGAGCTGTTCCATGGCCAGGCAGAGTTCCTCATCGGAGCAACCCAACGCCCGGCGCAGCTTGGCGCTGTCGCGCTGGGACAACAGCTCTGAGTGATCCTGGATGATGCGCACCGCCAGGTCATCGGGCTCTGCCCCTGCATGGCGGAGCTGCAACAGCAGGCATTCCTTCACGGTGAAGCAGCCCACCCCCGAGGGATCGAACTCCTGGAGCACATCCACGGCCGCACACAGCGCCTCTTCAGACACGCCAAGGTCCGCCGCCAGCGAGGCACGCGTGACTTCTAAGGACGGCTGATCGGGGTCCATGCGCAGGAAGCCCTTGGGGTCCATCCGATCGATGAGCCGTTCCACCAGGGCGGCCCGAGGATCCTCGTTCTCCAGGGTTTCGTAGAGCTGTCCCACCAGGTGGTCCTGCAGCGATTCGAAGGCGCTGAGGCGGTCTTCCCAGGAGAGCCGGTCTTCCTCGGGAAGGTTGCTGGTGCGGGGAAGATCTTGATCCCAGCTGTTCTCGGCGCCCAGCTCGGTCTCCTGAACCTGGGCCACGCCTTCCTCGGTGAATTTTTCAAGATCGCCGTCGGGATTCATTTCCCCCGCCGCATCAAGCATGGGCCCCAAATCGACGGTGTCCACCCCTTCGGAGGGGTCTGTGCCATCCGCCATCTGATCGGCGGATCCCTCTGTGACATCGGAATCGCGGCCCTCCTCGATGGCCTCAAGGGTTGGCACCTCGTCGGCATCCTCCGCCAGTTCGAGCAAGGGATTGTCTTCGAGCTCACGCTCGATGGTCTGCGACAGTTCCTGCAGATTCATCTGCCACAGCTTGAGCTTGAGCTGCATGGCGGGCGTAAGCGCCAGGGTCTGGCTCTGGGCGAGGCGTTGGGAGAGGAACGGGCCGGCTGCCATCAATCCAACCTGAACCGGTCGCCCAGGTAAACCCGGCGGATATCCGGGTCCTCTGCGATTTCACTGGGCAAGCCGTGTTTCATGATCATCCCGTCCGCCAAGATATAGGCCCGATCGGCGATCTGCAAGGTCTCCCGGACATTGTGGTCGGTGATAAGCACACCGATGCCTCGCGCCTTGAGGTCGGCGATGAGACCTTGGATCTCCAGCACGGACTTGGGATCCACGCCGGCGAAGGGCTCGTCCAGCAGCATGATGCGCGGTTCGGTCACCAGGGCCCGGGCCAGTTCGCAGCGCCGCCGCTCACCACCTGATAGGCTCATGCCCAGCGTGTCGCGCACCTTTTCCAAGTGGAAATCCGCCAGGAGACGCTCGCAGCGTTCCTGCTGCTGCGCCTTGGGGATGGGCTGCAACTCCCCCAGGGCCATGAGGTTCTCCCACACGGTTAGGCCCCGGAATACGCTGGATTCCTGGGCCAGGTAGCCGATGCCCAGTCGCGCCCGGCGGTGCATCGGCAGGGCTGTCACGTCCTGATCCAGCCAGCGGATGAGCCCCCGGTCCGGGGCCTCCACGCCCACCACCATGTAGAAGGTCGTGGTCTTGCCTGCGCCGTTGGGCCCCAGGAGGCCCACCACTTCACCCATGCCCACACAAAGGCTCACGTCCCGGACGACCGTGCGGTCGCCATATCGTTTCTGGAGGTTCACAGCCTCAAGGCAGCGGGTGGGCTCTGTCATGGTTCTATCAGAACATACTGCCTGTCCGATTGCGCAAGTGCCGCGCGCCACATCAGGCGCGCGGCAAAAGAGCGTTCTACAGTGCGGCTCGCCCGGGCGTGTAAGGGGCCTTAGCCACCTCCAGAGCGTCCTCCAGACCCTTGATACCAGCCAGGGCGGAAGCCAGCTTTTCCTTCACGGCCCTCAAGCCTTCCTCCGCCCAGGCCAGGTTCTGCCGCTGGGAGGCGGTGGGCAGCTGGGTGGTGCCCCAGACGCTGCCCGTGACATCCCCGATGCGGCCCAGGATGCCTGGAGCAGTGGGCTCCTGACGAGCGGCGATGGTGGAGTCTCCGCTGAGGAGGCCACGCAGGTCCTTCAGGTCGCCATGAAGCGCCCGGGCCCGCGGCAGCAGCGCCGCATCCGCCGCCGGAGTCTCCAGGAGTGCCTTCCGCACATGATCGAGCCGGTTCTGCGCCTCCGTCACGCGCTCGGAGGCGCCCATGGCCGTGCGCTGCGCCTCACCCATGCGGGTGCAGAAGGCGCTGAACTCGGTCCACTGGGTGGGGGTGAGGCGGTCGGCGTCGAGCGGTTTCACATCGAAGGGGACCGGCCCTGCCACGGGCCTCATCACCCCGTCCACCTGGAAGGCCAGGCTGGCCTGATAGCGGCCCGGCGCCGCCAGCGCTCCGTGGGCGCCGTAATCCCAGGGATCGCGCTCACCCGCGACCTTGACTCGGATCGGAGCGGGGTTCTGGAATCGGAGATCCCAGGCCAGGCGGTGGAGACCCTTCCCGGCCTTGCCCATGATGCGTCGCACCACCTGTCCATCGGCCGCGCTGATGGTCAGCACCGCGACCGGGGCCAGCTCACGATCCTCGGCGCGCAGAGCGTCCCAGGACGGAATGACCGGATCCTGACCCGCCTTGATGACCTCCTTCTCCTTCGCCTGCCGCTGCTTCTTCAGCGTCTGCGGTTCCACCTTGATGTGATAGGTGAACACGGCCCCGAAGGGAGGGTTGGGTGACAGAAAGAGCGAATCACCCTGGAAGGACTTCCCGGGCCCGCCAAAGGGCACGGCCGGCACGTAGGCGAGCGCGGGACGCACACCAAAGAGATGAGCTTCCTGATCCAGCAGCTCAGCCCGGGCTTCACGCAGCGGCGTGAGGTCATCCAGGATGTAGAACCCGCGGCCGAAAGTCGCGATCACCAGATCGCCTTCGCGGGCCTGGATGACCAGATCCTTCACGGCGATGGTGGGCAATTCGCTGAACCGGGACCAGGACTTTCCGGCGTCCAGGCTGAAGAAGAGGCCGAATTCCGTGCCGCAGTAGAGCAACCCTTCCTTGGCAGGATCTTCGCGCACCGTGTAGACGCTGCCCCGCTCGGGCAGGCCCGCGGCGAGAGACTCCCAGGTCCGCCCGCGGTCCCGGGAACGCAACAGGTAGGGTCGGAAGTCTCCGCTTTTGTGGTTGTCAAAGGCGGCGTACACCGTGCCCGCCTGGTGGGGACTGGCGGCAAGGCAGGAAACGTAGGTCAGGTCGGGCACGCCTGGGAAGCGGTCCAGCTTGCGCCAAGCCTTGCCGCCATCGTCGCTGACCTGGATGAGGCCGTCGTCGGTGCCGACATAGAGCAGGCCTTCGGCTTTGGGGCTCTCGTTAAAGGCGACAATGTTCCCGAAGAAACTGGTGGAAGTGTTGCGGGCCACGGCATCCACACTCCAGACCTTGTCCATGATCTTCAGGCGGCTGCGGTCGATCTTGCGGGTGAGGTCCGGGCTCACCGCAGTCCAGCTGTCGCCACGGTCGTCGCTCCGGAAGAGCTTCTGCGCGGCGAAGTAGAGCCGCTTGCCGTTGTGGGGGCTGAGCATCATCGGCGCGTCCCAGTTCCAGCGGTAGGGCTCCTCGCCAGGGGCCGGCTGAGGCTGGATTTCCACCCGCTCGCCCGTGCGCCGGTCGAAGCGGGCCAGGCCCCCGTACTGGCTTTCCGAATACACCGTATTGGGATCGCCGGGATCCACCTGGGTGTAGAAGCCGTCGCCACCCTGGGTCACGAACCAGTCGAAATTCGTGGATCCGTGCAGGTTTCGGGTGCGGCTGGGGCCGCCCATGGAAAAGTTGTCCTGGGTGCCGCCGTATACCGTGTAGAAGGGATGCGCGTTGTCCACGGCCACACGGTAGTACTGGATGATCGGCAGATTGGCCTTGAACTCCCAGGTGGCGCCACGGTCCCGGCTTTCGTAGACCCCTCCGTCGCAACCCGAAATGAGGTGGTCAGTGTTGGCCGGATCGATCCAGAGCGCATGGTTGTCTACGTGCTTGAACGTCTCCCCTACGCGGCGCCAGGTTTTGCCGCCATCCTCGGTGACCTGCATCCAGGTATCCAGGGAATAGACGCGCCGGGGGTCCTTGGGATCGCAGAACAGCTCCTGGTAGTACTGCGCGCTGCCCGACACCTGTTCGTTGCGGCGCTCCCAGGTCTGGCCGCCGTCCAGGCTGCGGAAGAAACCGCCCGCCTTGTTCGCCGCCTCGACGGTGGCATAGACCGTGTCCGGCTCTCCCTCGGAGATGGCCAGACCGATGCGACCCATATCCTCTTTGGGCAGGCCCTCTTTCAGCCGGGTCCAGGTCTGGCCCCCATCCGTGCTCTTGTGGATCCCGCTTCCGGGGCCGCCGTTCACCATGCCCCACACATGCCGGCGGCGCTGATACGTGGCCGCATACAGCACGTCGGGATTGCGGGGATCCATGAGCACGTCCGTGACGCCCGTATGAACATCCACGGTGAGCACAGGCTTCCAGGTCTTTCCACCGTCCACCGACTTGTACAGGCCCCGATCGCCGCCCTCCTTCCAGAGGGGACCCTGCGAGGCCGCGAACACGACCTGGCTGTTCCGCGGATCCACTAGGATCTTGGCGATGTGCTCGCTGGCCTTCAGGCCCATGTTCTCCCAGTGCTTCCCGCCATCCAGGCTGCGGTAGACGCCATCACCGTAGGCCACGGACCGCTGGGAGTTGTTCTCGCCGGTGCCCACCCAGACCGTGTTGGCGTCGCGGGGATCGATCGTGACGCAGCCGATCGAAAAGGAGGCCTCCTTATCGAAGATGGGCGTCCAGGTGGTGCCGCCGTTCACGGTCTTCCAGACGCCCCCCGAGGCCGCCGCGACGTACCAGGTGTCCGGTTTCCGGGCGTCGACGGCGATGTCCCCCACCCGTCCGGAGGTGACCGCAGGGCCGAGGTTCCGGAAAGGCAGCGCGCCCAGGGGGGAGGCCTGAACCTCCGCGGCCTTGGCCTTCACGGGAGGAGCCGCCAGGACCGGTGCGGCGGCCAAGAGCAGCGCCAAGGGCGAAAGAGAACGGAATCGGGGCATGTTGCCTCCTAATACGAGGGTTTCCCCCATCATGCCCGAAAAAGGCCGTTGCCTCACCAGCCGGGGCCGGCACCCTTGCCGCGCACACGACCCTGCCACTTGACCGTCTGGGGTCCGGGCTCCAATTCCAGCGCTTCCCCCTGGCCCTCCCCAAGGCGGCCCCGAAGGCTAACTGCCCCTTGGGCCTGGATGAGTTTCACCGTACGATCCGTCCCCACCGTGACGGTCACGGTATCCGCCGCCAGCCGCCAGCCCTGGCCCTGGCATTCCACCCCTCCGCTCAGGGTGATCTTCTGGGTCTCGCTTTGGCCTCGCTCAGCCCGCAGAAACAGGTCTCCATCGGCGGCGGCCAAGGTGCCGCTCAGCCCCTCGGGGAAACTCACCACCTCCCCCTTCCGCACGATGCGCGGGCCGGAGAGCCGCTCCCGTAGGCGGCTCCAGGCGGCCGGGCGGCCTGTGAGGGTCCAAAGGGCCTCTTCCCAGACCAGCCTGGCACCCCGCAGGCTGCCCCCAGAGAACAGGTTCACCTGCACCGGGCCCTCGATGGTCCAGGCGTGCGGATCCCCGTGACCCGCACCTCCCGTGAAGGTGCCATCCTCCCCACGACCCAGAACGGGACTCTGGAGTTTCCAGCGCCGGGTGGCTCGTTCCACTTGGATGCGTGGGGACGACAGGGTGCGCCGACCCCATGTCAACAGAGCCTGACCCTCTGCCACGGCATGGCCCACGGCCAGGGATTCGGGCAGGTCCCGGCCCGGGGCCTCCCGCATGAGCACTCGGGGCGCCTTCAGGGTGAGGCGCTGGCCATCCAGGGGTTGATCCCACACCACGCTGCCTTCGAGGCGCAAGCCCGCCGGCGTCCACCGGGCCCCGTCCGTGGAGAGTTGTTCCTCTCCCAGAGCTAAGGTCCTGCGGGCTCGGAATTTCCGGAACTCCACCTCCTGGAAACGCTCGCCGGGCAGCGGTCTTGGGGCCACCCCACCCTGGGCCTCGCCGTGCCATCCGTCCGTCCGCTCGAAGGTCAGCGGTCCCGGCCAGGTGATGGTGTCCGGCGACAGGTCGGCCACTGAAGCCTGGAGGGAGCCCTCGACGAGGCGGGCCTTCACACCCTCCAGATGCCCCGTCAGAAAACCAGGTGTGGCCCAGAGGCGCTCTGCCTCCATGGACTGAAGCGTGGTGGGCGCAGTGCCGTCCGTCGGAGCCTTCCAGCGCACGGGACCTCGTTCCACACGCAGGCGCCCGTCGGCTTCACGTCGCCAACCCGCGGGCAGATCCCACACGCCCCGGGAGGATCCCTCCATGGCCTCCCAGCGCAGGGGAGCCAGGCCCTCCCATTCCCCGGCGGTCCAGCGGATGGCAGGAACTTCCCCCTCAATGCGTCCCTTGCCCAGCAGGATCTTGGTCCCGGGCTTCGCCACTCCCAGATCCATCGGGCCCTGCAGGGTCCAGACCCCGGACTGGCGCCGGGCCTTGGGGGAAAGCAGGCGCCACTGCCCGGCCTCCTCATCCAGGCGCCCAGTCACATGCTCCAGGCGCAGATCCTCTTCCGAGCCTTCGATGGTCTTGTAGGACAGCACCATGCGATTGGGTCCCAACTGCTCGGTGAGGGTCCCCACGCTGCCTCGGTTGCCTTCCCCAAAAAGCGGATCTCCCCCCGCCGTCCGGCTCGGCATGCCTTCGCTTCCGTTCATCGTGAAGCGCAGCGTCAATCCAAGGGTTCCCGCCACCAGGACCCAACCCAGCCTCCGCCAGAGCGGATCGCGCGCAGGTGGTAGCTTCTGAAGCAGAGCGGCCACCCTCACGGGACCACCTCTGCCAGTACGGCGTCCACGAGCCAGGACCGGCCCCAGCGGGCGCTGCCCTGGGGCGCGGCGGCCACACAGAGGCGGTCCCCGGCGCGAGGCTGCGCGGGACGGTCGTGGTTGGAGAACCAGGTGAGGGGATCGGAAAGGCCTGTCAGCCGCAGCTTCCAGTGGTCCGCTCCGAATACGGCCGAGGAGGCGACGCTGCCCTCCAACCGCGCCAAGGGCGGCGCAAACCCCTGCCCGAAGGGCTCCAGTCGGGCCAGGTCCGCGTCCTCCGGCAGGTCGCCCGGGCCACCGTCCAGCAGCAGGGGCGAGGCTTCGCGGCCAAGGCATTGGGCCTCCGCACCGCGCTGGAACGCCTGGCGAACAAAGGCGAGACGGGAGGCCTCGAAGCTGAGCCCGGCTGCGGCACGGTGCCCGCCGCCGCCCAGGATGAATGGCTGGGCCAGGGCCAGCAACTCGCCCAGATCGTAGCCCTCCGGCGCCCTCAGGCTGCAGTGGGCCACTCCGTCGATCACCGTGCATACACCCGAGGGACGGCCGCTGGTGCGCATGCGGTGGCCTGCCACGATGCCGATGACGCCCTTGTGGGACGAGGGATCCATCACCAGGTCGAAGGCCCCGCCATCTGGCCTCGGCAGGCGGGCCGCCAGGTCCTGCTGGATGGTCCGACGCTCCTGGTTGAGGGCTTCCACCCGCACCATCAGAGACTCCGCCTCGGCCACATCCCGGGTGAGCAACAGGCGGACAGCATCCTCCGCGCCGCCCATCCGGCCCACGGCGTTGAGGCGTGGGGCCAGGCCGAAGGCGATGTCCTGGGCGCCCAGGGAGCCTTCCTTCTTCGCGGCCCGCAGCAGGGCTGCCAAACCGGGGCCGTTCTTACCCGCGAGGGAATCCAGTCCCCGGCGCACCAGGAGCGCGTTCTCGTCAACCAGCGGCATCATGTCCGCCACGGTGCCAATGGCCACGAGCTTGAGAAGGCCGTCGAGGAAACCCGCATCGGCTCCCGAGGGGTGGGGCACGGCACCGAGGAGGGCCTGGGCCAGCTTGAAGGCCACGCCCACGCCGGCCAGAAAGCGGTTCGAATAGCCCTCCAGATGGGGATGCACCACGGCGCAGGCGGGCGGCAGATCCGGGCCCAGGGCGTGGTGGTCCGTGATCACCCAGTCCAGACCAAGATCAGTGCTGGCCTTCACTTCATCCACGCTGCGAACGCCGCAGTCCACGGACACGATCAGGCCCGGATCGCGGGTCGCTTTCAGCTCCTGGATGCAGTCCAGATGCAGACCGTAGCCATCCGAGAACCGGTTGGGAATGAAGAAGGACACATTGGCGCCGAGCTTCTCCAAGGCCCGCACCATCAGGGCCGTGGCGGTGACGCCGTCGACGTCGTAGTCGCCGTAGATCACGATGCGCTCTTGGGCCTCGATGGCCTTGCGGATGCGGGCCACGGCCCCATCCACACCCGGAAGCAGGTGGGGATCCGTGGTGCGCGTCCAGGCTGGATCCAGTCGCCAGGCCAGTGACTCGGGTTGATCCACGCCCCGCATCCAGGCCAGCCGCGTTAGGCGGGGGTCCAGGTCCCAGGCCCCGGCCATGCCCTTCCAGGGCGCCAACCCCGCCGGGCTCTCCCGACGGATGCGCCAAGCCTTCGGTTCCATCTCAGCCCACGCTGCCCATGTGGGCGAACTTCTGGTACCGCTCCTCGACGAGTTGCTCCGCGGAGAGCTCAGAGAGCTCGGAGAAGGCCTCCACGATGGCCTCCTTCAGGGCCGTGGCCGCCGCGTCAAAGTCCGAGTGGGCCCCACCCAGGGGCTCCTTCACGATGCCGTCGATGACGCCCAGCTCCAGCAGGTGGGGGGCCGTGAGCTTGAGCGCCGCAGCCGCTTTAGGGGCCTGGCTCGCGTCCTTCCACAGGATGGACGCACACCCCTCGGGCGAGATCACGGAATAGATGGCGTTCTCCATCATCAGGACGCGGTCGGCCACCCCCAGAGCCAGGGCCCCGCCGCTGCCACCTTCGCCGATCACCACGGCCACCACCGGCACCTCGAGTTTGGCCATCTCCAGCAGGTTCCGGGCGATGGCCTCGGCCTGACCGCGCTCTTCGGCATCCACGCCTGGATAGGCTCCCGGCGTGTCGATAAGGCATAGGATGGGCCGCTGGAACTTCTCGGCCAGCTTCATGAGGCGCAGGGCCTTGCGGTAGCCCTCAGGCTTGGGCATGCCGAAATTGCGCAGGATCTTCTGCTTGGTGTCGCGGCCCTTCTGCTGGCCGATGATCATGACGGGATTGCCCTCGATCCAGCCCATCCCGGCCACGATGGCCGCATCATCGCCGAAGCGGCGGTCGCCATGCAGCTCCTCGAAGCGCTCGCAAATGCGTTCCAGGTAGTCCAGCGTGTAGGGCCGCTTGGGGTGCCGCGCCAGCTGGGCCCGCTGCCAGTCCGACAGGTTGGTGAACAGGTCGGCCTTCAGCTTGTCGAGCTTCTTCTGCAGCTTCTCCCGCTCCTTGGACTGCGAAGGGTCCATCTCCATCGCCCGGATCTGGGCTTCCAGCTCAAGCACCGGCTTTTCCAGCTGGGACAGGTCCATGGCCTGTTCGGGAGCGTTGTCTTTCATGAAACCTCGAGGCGGGAAGTCCAACGGTTCAGTGTAGAGGGGCCAGGTAGGATTGAACAGGGCAGGCTGACCTAAGGTAGGCCCTGTCCTGTCCAGATCAGGCCCGAACATGGTTCCATGCCGTCTGGTCCGCAGGCACCCTTTCCAACGAGGTCCGATCCGTGCACGCTGCTCTCTTCCCTCTTCTAGGCCTCAGCGGTGGCATCGCGGCTGGGAAGAGCCACGTGGCGACCCTGCTCGCCTCCATGGGCTGGTCCCTGATCGATGCGGACGCATTGGCCCGAGAGGTGGTGGCACCGGGCAGTGAGGGACTGAGCGACGTGATCGCCACCTTCGGCCCAGCCTGCCTCCGGGCTGACGGAACTCTGGATCGCGCATGGGTGGCCTCCCACGTGTTCTCGGATGGGGCCGCGCGGACCCGGCTCAACGCGATCCTCCATCCCCGCATCGAAGCCCTGCTGGAAACCCGTCTGCGGAACCTTCCGATCAACACGCGCGGCGCGGTGCTGGATGCGGCGCTTTGGGTGGAACGGGGGAAAGCCCATCATTTCGATGCCTTCTGGACCGTGGACGCACCGGAGGACCTGCGCGTGAAGCGCCTGATGGCCCGCGACGGGCTGTCCCGGGACGCGGCCCTTTCACGGTTGCACGCCCAGGCCTCGGCCTCCGAACGGGCCCTGCATGCGGATCTGGTGATCCCCAACGACGGGAGGGATCTGTCTGGAATCCTCGCGGGAGCGGAATCGGCCCTTCTGGCAGACTGGAGGGTCCGCCGCGCGCGCAGCTGGAGACCGCCCATGCCCGCTCCATTCAGCCCTGAACAGTTCCGTGATGTCCTCGACGCCCTCCTCAGCCGGGGTGGCGACTACGGCGAAGTGTTTGTGGAACGCCGACGGGCGCATGCCCTGGGCATGGACGACGGCCGGATGGAAGATGTGCTCGCCTCGGAAACCTTCGGTGCCAGCCTGCGCCTGATGGATGGGGATACGACCCGCTTTGCCGATCTCATCGCCCCCGCCTTCGACGAGCTGATGGCCTCCGCCCGCACCCTGGCAGCTCCGGGACAGGGCTCGCCTGCCGCCATTCCATCGCTGGAAGCCCGGACCTTCCCCACGCCCAGCCCGGTGGCCCAGGATCCCGGTCAGATCAGCCTGGCGGACAAGGTCGCCCTGGTCCGGCGCACCGAGACCCTCGCCCGGGACCACGCGGAATCCCTTCGCCCCGGCGCCCTGAAGCAGGTGTCCGTGGGTTATGGCGACAGCACCCAGCGGGTCTGGATCGCCGCAGCGGAACAGGTCAATGGCGCCTGGACCAGCCGGATCACCGAGGACCACCGCACCCAGGTGGTGCTGCGGGTGAACGCCACGGCTGGGGACGGCGCGCAATTGCAGACTGGCTACCAGGCCCTGGGCGAAACCCGCGGTTTCGAGCTGTTCACGGAAGCAGCGGTGAGGGAAACGGTGCATGAGGCCGTCCGCCTCGCCATACAGGCCCTCGATGCCCAGCCCGCCCCAGCCGGGACGTTCCCGGTGGTGTTGAGCAGCAGCGCCGGCGGCACCATGATCCATGAGGCCTGCGGTCACGGCCTCGAGGCGGACCTCGCCCTGGCTGGCATGAGCGCCTTCTCCGGCAAGCTGGGGCAGAAGGTCGCCGCCGACGGCGTCACGATCATCGACGACGGCACCCTGCCCCATAAGCGGGGCAGCCAAGCCATTGATGACGAGGGCCATCCCGCGAGCCGGGTGGTGCTCATCGAGAACGGCGTGCTGAAGGCCTACCTGCAATCACGGAAGACCTCGCGGAAGATGGGCACGGAACCCACCGGAAATGGTCGCCGGGAAAGCTACCGTCACCTGCCCATTCCCCGAATGCGCAACACCTTTCTGGCGGCCGGCAGCGAGGCCCCGGAGGCCATCCTCCGGGATCTCGACCGGGGCCTGCTCGTGAAGCGCATGGGCGGCGGGCAGGTGGACACGGTCACCGGCAATTTCGTGTTCCAGGTGACCGAGGGCTACTGGGTGGAGAAGGGCGTGCCCCAATACCCGGTGAAGAACGCCACCCTCAGTGGCTGCGGCCCCGAGGTATTGAGGGACCTCACCCGCATCGGCAGCGACCTTCATCACTTCGATATCGGCACCTGCGGCAAGGATGGCCAGGGCGTGCCCGTCAGCGACGCTCTCCCCACCATTCTTTGCCCTGCCCTCGTCGTCGGCGGCACCGCCGAACCCCTCCCGAGTGTGATCTGACCATGACGCCCTTCTCATCCTTCATCCCCGAAGCCCTCGAAGCCCGCCTTCAGGACGGCATCCAGCACGCGTTGAAGTTGGGCGCGGACGGGGCCGAAATCTTCATCTCCGTATCCCGTTCCCGCAAGGCCAAGGTTCAGAACGGAGCGCTCGAGGACCTCACGACCAGCAAGCGCGGAGGGCTCGGGGTCCGCGTCATCCGCGGCGGAGACAAGGGCTCCCGCACAGGACTCGCGACCACCACGGATCTCGCCGCACCGGATTTCCGCGACCTCTTCACCCAGGCCTGGGAACTCAGCGCCCTCGGGGATGAGGATCCCTGGCTCCGGCAAGCCGACCCCTCCGGCATCGATGACCTTCCCAGCCGCTTCGATGGCACGGTCGAAGCCATCACACCCGAGCAGCGCATCACCTGGGCCCTCGACCTGGAAGCTCAGGCTCGGCGGGCTTCCACCAAGGTTGCTGCCGTCCGGGAATCTGCCTGGAGCGACGGCTCCGGTGCCAGCCTGTTGCTCACCCAGAAGGGCGTGCGGGCCGCGGATCTCTGGTCGAGCTGCTCGGCTTCCATCGAACTGGCGGTGGCGGATGGGGAGGAGCGCCAGGCAGCGTGGCATTGGGATGTCTCGCGGCGCCCAGGGCTCGACCTCGCCGCCATCGGTGCCGAGGCCGCACTCAAGGGTGAGCGGAAACTGAACCCTCAACGGCTGCCGGCCGGGAGATACTCCGTGGTCCTTCACCCGGAGGTGGCGGTGGATCTGCTGGGCATCGTCGCGGGCATGCTGGATGCCGAATCCGTGCTCAAGCAGCGCAGCCTCTTCGCGGGAAAGCTGGGAGAGCGCATCGCCTCGCCCCTGCTCACGCTGGTGGATGATGGCCGCCTCACCGAGGCCCCAGGCCGCCCGGCCCTCGGTACCGAACCCTGGGACGCCGAAGGCCTGCCCACACGCCGGAATGTGCTGATCGAGGGCGGCGTACTCAAGACCTATCTGCACACCCTCAAGACCGCCGCCGAGATGGGCCTGACCCCCACCGCCAGTGCTGGACGCGGTTTCGGCAGCCAACCGGGAGCCACCACCTTCAACCTGTTTCCGGTGGCAGGGGATACCGCACCGGAAGCCCTCTTTCGCATGGCCGGGAACGGCGTGCTCATCACCGAGATCATGGGCCTGCATACGGTGGACCCCGTCAGCGGCGACCTCAGCGTCGGTGCCAGTGGCCTTCGCATCCGCGACGGAATCCTGGCAGAGCCCGTGGATCAGATCACTTTTGCCGGCAATCTGCGGGACTTCCTCACCCGCATCGTGGCCGTGGGCAGCGACCTCCGCTGGTATGGCAGCAGCGCTGGCCTGAGCCTCCTTCTGGAGGACATCGCCCTGGGCGGCGCGTGACCACCCACGCGTTCCATTTCCCGTAGCATCGTTTCTGCGAGGTCCCCATGTCCATGAATGCCGCCAAGCAGTACCTCTCCTTCCCCCATCTCGAACCCGACCTCCGTTCGGAACTGGAACCTCTCGTCAAGGCTGCCGAGGGCGGTGACGCCAAGGCTGCGGCGGAACTCGAGGACCGGTTCTTCGAGCCCCTCGCCTTCGGCACTGGCGGTCTTCGCGGCTTCATGGCCGCCGGTTTGCGACGCATGAACCAGCCGAATGTGCGGCGGACCACACTGGCCCTGGCAGCCGTCGCCACGCGCCACGCGCCCGAAAAAAAGATTGCCGTGGTGGGCTATGACACCCGCCTCAATTCCGATGTCTTCGCCGCTGAGAGCGCCGCCGTTCTTGCGGCCGCGGGCTATCAGGTATTCATCGGCACGCGCCCCCTGCCCACGCCCTTTCTCTGCTTCGCCATGAAGGCCCTGGGCTCCGCCTGCGGAGTGATCATCACCGCCAGCCACAATCCGAAGGAGTACAACGGCTACAAGGCCTACAACGACCTCGGCGGACAGGTGGTGGAGCCCTGGGATGCCGAGATCGAGGCACACATGGCCTCGCTGCCCATGGTGCCGGAGCCTCCGGTCGCCCCGGCGGGTCGCATCAGCCCCATTCCCGTCGCCGTGGAGGACGCCTACCTCGCCCTCGGCCAGGACCTTCTCCAGAACCCCAAACCATTCACCCCCGCCCGGATTCTCTACACGCCCTTCCACGGCACCGGCATCGCCTTCGTACCGGCCCTGTTCAAACTGGCTGGCATTCCCCTTGCGGTCAGCCCCAGCCAGGGCATCCAGGACGGCACCTTCCCCACGGCGCCCCGGCCCAACCCCGAGGAACTGGCGGCCTACGCGGCGCCCCTCAAGGAGGCCGAAGCCATGGATGCAGAGGTCATCCTGGCCAACGATCCCGATGCGGATCGCATCGGCGTCGTCGCCAAACGCAACGGGACCTGGGAGCTCATGTCCGGCAACGATCTCGCGGCCCTCACCCTCGACTACCTCTGCTCCCAAAAGGGACGGAAGGGCGCCGTGGTGAGCACTGTCGTCACCTCCGATTTCATGGCCGAGGTGGCCCGGCATTATGGACTGCCCGTCGTCTGGACCCTCACCGGCTTCAAGAACATCGCGGTGTGCATGGATCGCCTCGACGCACTGGGGGAAGCCTATGCCTTCAGTGCCGAAGAGAGCTACGGGATGCTGATTCCCCCCAGCCTGCGGGACAAGGACGGCGTCACGGCGGCCCTTGTGGTGGCGGAAATGGCAGGGCACTACAAGGCGAAAGGCCAGAATCTCTATGAGGCCGTGGACGCCTTGATGGCCAGGGTTGGCACCTTCTACAACCGCCTGGTGAACCTGGAGGACCCCCGGCCCGGTGGCGCCAAGCGCTTCGCCGAGGCCATGGGCCGCATTCGCGCCGCCGGCCTCGCCTCCTTTGGCGGAGAGAGGGTCGTCAGCTGGGAAGACTTCCAGACGGGCCTCTGGCATGGCGAGGGTCGCACCGAAACCATCCTCGACCGGCCCGACCAAACGGCAGCCGCCCTGCCCATCCCCCGCAGCAATGCCTTGAAGTTCCGCCTGAAGAGCGGCGCCTTCGCCGCGTTCCGTCCCAGCGGCACCGAACCCAAGCTGAAGGTCTACCTTCAGAGCCGCACTGACGCGGCGCTGCTGGATCGCCTGGAAGCCGAAGCCCGCTCCCTGCTTGGCCTGTAGCTCACCCCACAAAAAGGGCGGTGCCGTTTCCGGCACCGCCCTTTTTGTGACGCAAAGAAACTACTTCTTCTTGGCGTAGTATTCCTTCATCCAGGCCACATCGCACTCGGTGGCCTTCTTGGCGGCCTTCTGGGCCATCATCCACTTGCCGGCGTCGTTCAGGCTGTCCTTGGTGTTCTTGTCGGCGTGGCAGGACTTGCAGTTCTCGATCTGGGTGATGCCGAGGTCCTTGGCCTTCTTGACCATGGGCATCTTGGCGCTGGCGGCGGGTGCCACGACCAGGGCGAGGGCGGCGGTGAGCAGGGTGATGCGGCGCATGGTAGCTCCTCTTAGGGTGGGGGACTCGAGTTCAGGGTCGAGTCAGGGGTGGTGTGCAAGCGGCATTCCATAGGGAGTGTGAGGGGTGATCGAATGAGGGTCAGTGACCACGATCACAGGGACTCAAATTCCAACTAAATCATTTTCATGCTTTTAGATGACACAGAGTCATGTTCTCAGCGCGGATCGGCTTCCTTGTTCGCCTTCGTTTTTTCGATCCCGGGTGTCATTCGCCTCAAAAAAGAAGGGTGCCGGCGAGGCCGGCACCCTTCTTTTGGTCAGCACCGATCAATGGGCGAGGCGCGACACCATGGCATAGATCATGAGGAAGAGCAGCACCACGCCCAGGCCGAAGAACATGTAGCCGAAGGTCTTGGCGATGCCCTTCCAGGCTTCCCATTCATCCTTGACGCGGAAGTCTTCCAGGCGGCCTTCGGCCAGCAGGCGGTCATACCACCGCTTGCGCTCGTGGATCATCTCCGATTTGGCGATGCGGCCAGAGAAGATCACGGTATCCATGGGGAACTTCTCCAACCGGAAATGCGTGTTGAAGAAGTGGACGGTGAAGATGAATCCCGCCGCCAGCAGGGCCTCGTCCGAGTGAATGATGAGCGCCACGTTGATCATCCAACCCGGCATGAAACGGCTGAAGAAGACGGGGAACCACATGATCAGGCCCGAGAGGCCGATGGCGAACACGCCCCAGAACACGGCCAGATAGTCGAACTTCTCCCAGTAGGTCCAGCGGTCGAACTGCGGTCGAGCGCCCTTCCCGAAGAACCACTTGTTGTGTTCCACCAGATCCTGCAGATCCTGTTTGGTGGGAATCATGGAATCGGGATGAGACATGGCCGTCCAGAGGCGGGCCAGCCGGTATTTCCCGGTCTCGGGGTCACGCAGGAAGCCGCGGTGCTTCCAGAAGTTGGCCAGGGTGTCGGTCACGTGCAGGGTGAAGTAGACGAAGGTGATGACCGCACCGAAGTGGTGCAGGGTCCGAGCCACTTCCGCGCCGCCCATGAAACTGAAGATGGCCTTGGCCCAGTCGGAATAATAGAACTTCAAGGGCATGCCAGTAAGCACAAGCAGGAGGAAGCTGGTAACCACCAAAACGTGCAGGAAGCGTTCAAAGGGCTGGAAGCGGGTGTACTGCTCCTCGTCCTTCTCGATTTTCGCCTTGGCTTCACGGAACTGCTTGGAGTCATGACGGTAGAGCCAGACCGAACGGAACAGCCACAGGAGGGTGTGCGCACCGAACAACGCGAAGGTGCAGACCAGCAGTGTGGTCATGACCAGGAAGACATAGTGAAGAACAGGGTAGTTCTTGCGATCCATGGGGTTCGCATGGGGTGCGTACTTGGCGAAGCTGGCCGAGGCGTTGGGATGGCATTGGCGGCAGGTATTGACGATGTTTGCGGGTGACAGGCGGGAAGCAGGGTCCGCCGTTCGCAGAACGTCGTGATGGCCATGGCAGTCGTAGCAGGCGGCCACGGAACTTGCGGTATTCGCCTTCCCAAGGGCCATGGCCTTGCCGTGATAGGTGTCGCGGTAGTGTTCGAGCCGATCGGCGTGACACTTGCCGCACACCAGGTCGCTGTTGGCTTTGAAGTGCCCGCTGACGGGCGTTTCGATCTGGTGGGCCGTATGGCACTGGATGCACACGGGCCCACGGGAATCGCCCTTGGCGAGCAGCTGACCGTGGACGCTTTTGTTGTAGATCTCCTCGACCGTAACGTGGCACTTGCCGCAGGTCTTGGCGACATTGGCATGGTTGATCGGAGAGCTGCGGTCCACACTCCGCTTGATGTCGTGCACGCCGTGGCAGTCGTTGCAGCTGGGAGCCACGATGAGCCCCTTCTGGAGCAGCGCCATCCCGTGGATGCTCTCCTGGTACTGGGAGCCCACGCTCGGGAACTTCATCTTGTATTCATCGGTGATGTTCTTGTTGGCGTGGCATTTCGCACAGGTCCTGGGAAGGTTCATCTTGTAGACCGGCGAATCGGTCTGCTTGGTGGGAACGATGTAGTGGTTCCCATGGCAGTCCGTGCAATTGGCGGCCGCCGAAGCACCCATGGCCTTGCTCATGCCGTGGATGCTGCCCTGGTAGACCTTGTCTTCCTCTGTGTGGCAGCTGCCGCAATTCACTTTGGGCGGGGGGTTGCCATCGCCCGGATGGTCCTTGTGGATGGCCGCGTGGCAGCTCTTGCAGGAAAGCGAGCCGTGAACCGCCTTGCCGAAGCGGTCCGCGTCGACGAAGAGGGACACACTGGTGCCGTTCGGACCTTCCTTGGCAGCATCCTTGTCGCCGTGGCACTCGAGACAACTCTCCTTCACCACCTGCTTCGCAGGCGCAGCATGGAGCGGCGTCGCAGCAAGGAAGATGCAGGCAAGAAAGGCGAGGAGGTATGCACGATGGCGCTTAGCGCTAGCGCGAACCTCGATGGCGGCTACGGGTCGGATCATGGGGTGTTCCTGGGGAATGGATCAAGTATAGAGGGGCCGAGCTGAATGGAACAATCAGTGGTTGTCTGGATCAATCCCGGTTTTCTCAATGGTCTTCAGATAGTACTCGGGCCGGGTTTCGCGCATGTGATCGGCCGACGCCTTGCCGGTCAGCCAGGCCAGATCCATGGGGTAGACATCAGGATCGAAGATCACCAGGTACCAGTGCCAGACAAGGATGGAGAGGGTGGCGAGGATGGCCTCGTACCAGTGGGCCGCCGTGGCCGCATCCAGGACCCAGGTGGGGAAGTGACGCAGGCTCCAGTTCTGGGCCCAGAGCAGGATGCCGGTCACGGCCATCACGACGGTTCCCCACATGAAGGCCCAGTACTCCATCTTTTCGGCGTAGCTGAACATCCCGAAGGTGGGGCGCTTGTCTGTCAGGCCCAGGTTATAGAGGATCGTGTTGAGGATGTCCTTGGCGTCCTGCCAGCCTGGCAGCAGTTCGAAGACGATGACGCGATCGCGCTTGACCAGGGCTAGATGGATGAGGTGGAAGACGGTCGCGGCGGAGATGATCACCGCTGCGATGCGATGCAGGATTGCGCGGAAAGCCCCGGCCCCATGCAGGCCGATGGCCTTCACCCAACCGGCCTCGGGGAACTTCAGTGCGAACCCAGTGATGACCAGGAGGATGAAGCTGACCATCACCATGCCGTGGGTGATGCGGAACAGCTTGTTCATGCGGGGCACCTGCTCGCCGGTGCCATGGTGGGGCTTGTGCCGGCGAAGCTTCGCCAGGTAGTCCAGGCCGTTGTGGAACAGCATGAAACCGATGGTCATGGGGATGAGCGCGTAGTACGCCCAGCGGATCCACTTCACCGAGATGTGCTCGGCCCCGCCGGCGGTGCGCACATGCACCTTGCCTCGGGTGATCTTGTCCCCCAGGCCGGGATGGCATTGTCCGCAAGTCTTCTGGAGGTTGACGGGATTGACGGTGGAGCGGATGTCCTCCGACCGCAGGATGTTGTGCACGCCGTGGCAGGAGGCGCAGTTGGCGGCCGTCTTCTGGCCGCCGCGGATGGCGAGGCCGTGGAAGCTGTCCTGGAAGGCCGGCACCTTGTCGCCGAAGCTGTACCGTGAATTGAGGCGCTCATCCCCGTGGCAGCGTCCACAAGTCACGGTGGAGACGCGGGCTGGGTTCACCAAGGAGCCTGCTTCCTTGGGGGCCAGGATGTTGTGCTCACCGTGGCACCCCGTGCAGGTGGGCGAGTCGTTGGAGCCCCGCTTGACGGCCAAGCCGTGCACACTGTCGGCGTAGACCGCCTGGACCTCGTTATGGCAAATCCCGCAGGTCTCGGCGACGTTGGCGCGATTCACCCGAGCCTTGGGGTCCCGTGAGGCCAGAATGTCATGGCTGCCGTGGCAGCTGGAGCAGGACGGCGCGGCGGAATTCCCCTTGGCCACCTCGCGGCCGTGCACGCTCAGGCGGTAGGCCTCCACCGGCTTGGCGAAGGGGATCTTATGCTTGGCGAGGAAGTCGGGATTGGAGTGGCAGGCGCCACAGGTGTCCGCGAGGTTCTTGCTGTTCACCGGGGAGGCGGCGTGGCTGCCGGGCAGGATCTGGTGCGCCGGTCCATGGCAGGACTTGCAGGTGGCCGAGTCCGGCATCCCGTTCTGCTTGGCGAGGCCATGGACACTCTTCGAGTAGGCCTTGACCTGGTCTTCATGGCAGGCCGCGCAGTTGACGGGCGCGGGCTTGTCGGCGTGAGGCAGCCTCGTGATGCTGCTGTGACATCCTAGGCAGCCCATGCTCCCGTGCTTGGAAGCCTCGAACACCACCAGGTCCACTTCATGGCACGAGGTGCAATCCTTCGCGCTCGGCGGGGCCGCGGCAAGCACGACAGAAAGCAATCCAGCTAAAAGGAGACGCATAACTACCTCACCAGTCCTCTAATACTTTGCCTGAGATTCCAGGGACGTGTGAGGTGCTGGTGATCTGGATCACGACCCTTCGGAACGGGCGCCCTTGCCTATTTTCCCTTGTATTCCTTCAGCCAGGCCAGATCCACCTGATCCGCCTTCCTCGCCGCCTTCTGGGCCTTCAGGAACTGGCCGCGCTCAGTCATGGGTCCGTCCTTGGCGGGCTTGGCCGCCGCATGACAGGCCTGGCAGGTCTTGATCTCGGTGAAGCCCATGCTCTGGGCCTTCTTCACGAAGGGCAGCTTGGCCTGGGCCGGGAGGCCCGCAAGGGCCAGGATCAGAATGGCCGACAGTGTTCGGATCACAGGACCTCCGGTTCGGGATGAAGAGGCGCCCAGCATGGCATGGCCCCGCAGAGTCGTCATCCCTTCGGGGCTGTACAGACAGACGCCGGGCGGATGAATCCGCCCGGCGTCTGTGTCAAACCGATTGATGAGGTTACTTGCCCTTGTATTCCTTCAGCCAGTTGAGGTCGACCTCGGCAGCCTTCTTCTTGGCCTTGGCGTCCATCAGGAACTTGCCGCGCTCGGACAGGTCTCCGCCCTTCTTGGCGGCGCCCACATGGCAGGCCTTGCAGTCTTTGACTTCAGCGAAACCCAGTTCCTGGGACTTCTTGACCCAAGGCATCTTGGCCTGGGCGGGAACGGCGAGAATCAGCGCCGCAGCGGCGATGAGGGTGGCAATGCGCATGGTGCCTCCTGGGATGGTGTCCCGCGTCGGGGGACGGGGTGAGTCACAGCAATGCAACAAGGGTACCTGGAATTTCTCGTCTTACAAGACATTCAGGTTTTTTGAATATTAGACGACCAGCCGCTCCTGGTATTCCCCGAACACAGCGCGCAGGACATCGCAAATTTCTCCCACGGTCGCCTCGGCTTTGACGGCCTTCAAGATAAGCGGCATCAGGTTTTCCGTACCAGCCGCCGCCGTGCGGAGGTCGGTGAGGCACCCGTCCACGAGGGCCTGGTTCCGGGCGGCCCGGACCGCCGCGATCTGGCTCCGGCGTGCCGCGCCCAGGGATTCATCCACCCGCAGCAGGTCCGGCTTCAGCTCGCCGCTCACGGTGAACCGGTTCACCCCCACCACGACCTGCTCACCCTTCTCTACGGCCTTCTGATAGGCGTAGGCCGCGTTCTGGATCTCCCGCTGGGGGAAACCTTTCTCGATGGCGCTGACCATGCCGCCCAGGTCGTCCACCCTGGCGAGCAGCGCCGCCGCGCGGGCCTCCAATTCATCCGTGAGGGATTCAATGAAATAACTTCCCGCAAAGGGATCCACCACATCCGCCACGCGGGATTCGTAGGCGAGTATCTGCTGGGTTCTCAGGGCGATACGGGCGCTCACCTCGGTGGGCAGGGCCAGGGCCTCGTCGCGGCTGTTGGTGTGCAGGCTCTGGGTGCCGCCGCAGACGGCGGCCATGGCCTGCACGGTGGTGCGCACGATGTTGTTGTCAGGTTGCTGGGCCGTGAGGGTACTTCCCGCCGTCTGTGTGTGGAAACGCAACATCTGGCTTTTTGCATCGGTCGTCTTGAATCGTTCCTTCATGATTCGGGCCCAGAGGCGCCGGGCGGCACGGAACTTGGCGACCTCCTCGAAGAACTGGTTGTGGGCATTGAAGAAGAAACTGAGTCGCGGGGCGAAGGCCTCCAGCTTCAGACCCGCGTCCAGGGCCGCCTGCACGTAGGCGATGCCATCCCCCAGGGTGAAGGCGATCTCCTGGGCCGCGGTGCAACCCGCCTCCCGGATGTGGTAACCCGAGATGGAGATGGTGTTCCAGTTCGGCACCTGGTTCGCACAGAACGCGAAGATGTCGGTGATGAGGCGCAAACTCTGGCGCGGCGGGAAGATGTAGGTGCCGCGGGCCATGTACTCCTTGAGCAGGTCGTTCTGGATGGTGCCGCTCACCTGCTCCCAGGGCACGCCCTGCTCTTCCGCCACGGCCAGGTACATCGCCAGCAGCACTGCGGCGGGCGCATTGATGGTCATGCTGGTGCTGACCTTGTCCAGGGGGATGTCCCGGAACAAGGTGCGCACATCGTGGATGGAGCTGATGCTCACGCCCACCTTGCCGACCTCGCCCAACGCCATCGGATGATCCGGATCCATGCCGATCTGCGTCGGCAGGTCGAAGGCCACCGAAAGCCCCGTGGTGCCCTGCTCCAGCAGGTAGCGGTAGCGGGCATTGCTCTCTTCCGCTGTGGCAAAGCCGGCGTACTGGCGCATGGTCCAGAACCGCCCCCGGTATCCCGTGGGCTGTACGTGTCTGGTGAAGGGGAACTTCCCCGGGGCGCCGAGGTCCCGCAGGGGATCATGGTCCGCCAGATCTGCAGGGGTGTAGCTGTTCTTCAGCGGGATGCCCGAACTGGTCTCGAAGGTCCGCTCCCGCAGCTTGGAAGGATCCTCCTTGACCGCAAGCTGCGTTCGCACCTGATCCAGGAAATCCTTCTGATACATAGGGCCTCCGATGGGATCCACCTTATCGCCCGAACCGGGGCTGACGCTACACTGGCCGTTCCCTTCCGTGAGACGCCCATGCCCCTGCCACCTCCGCCTCCCGTGGTACAGCTCATCACCGGTGCCGATCTCTGGTCATCCCAGGGACCGCAACGTGGACAGGCCCTCGCCATCCGGAAGGGGAAAATCCTGGCCGTGGGTCCGATCGAGACACTCGCCAGGACCCACCCCAAGGCACAGCGGGTGGATCTTCCAGGCGGCACCCTGCTGCCGGGCCTGATCGAAGGCCACGCCCATGTGGGCGGCCTGGGGGCACTCAGCCAAAAAGTCGATCTGGTGGGCCTCCATAGCCTGCAGGAAACCCTGGGTCGCCTTCGATCCTGGACCACGGCTCATCCCGAGGGTTGGCTGCTTGGCCGGGGCTGGGACCAGAACCGCTGGCCCACCAAGGCCTTCCCCCGCGCTCTGGATCTGGACGCCTTCACCGGGTCGCGCCCCGCCTTTCTGCAGCGGGTGGATGGCCACGCCGCCTGGGTGAATACCGCTGCCCTCGCCGTGGCGGGCATTGGCCCCGATACGCCGGATCCCGAAGGCGGACGCATCCTCAAGGACGCCTATGGCCGGCCCAACGGCATCCTGCTCGACGCCGCCGTGGACCTCGTCGCGAAGCACATCCCCCAGCCCACCGATGCCGAATTGGAAACCCAGCTCAAGGCCGGTCTCGCCTCCCTTCGGGCCGAAGGCTTCACATCGGTCGCCGACATGGGTGTGGAGGCCCGGGAACTCGCCGCCTACCGCCGGATGGCCGCCGCAAGGACCCTGCCCATCCGCGTCTTCGCCTACCTGGCCCACGACCACGACCTCATGCTGCGAGAGCTGAAGCAGGGTCGCCCCAAAAAGGTGGCCTTCTTCCAGGTGCAGGGCGTGAAGTTCTACCTGGACGGCGCGCTGGGGAGCCGCGGCGCGCGCCTGCTGGCGCCCTACTCGGACGAGCCCGGCACGTCGGGCCTGTGGGTCACGGATCCCGCCAAAGTCGCTCTCGACGCTTCCATCACCATGCGGGCCGGCTACCAGCCCGCCATCCACGCCATCGGGGACGCCGCCAACCGGGCGGCACTCGACCTGCTGGTCCAGGCCATGAAGCGGGGGCGAGGCGCCCTGCCACCACGCATCGAGCACGCCCAGATCGTCACCGCCGAGGATGCCGCCCGCTTCGGGAAGCTGGGCGTCGTGGCCAGCGTGCAGCCCGTCCACTGCACCTCGGACCACAGCTGGACCCCTGCCCGCCTGGGGCCCGAACGCCTGAATGAGGCCTTCCCCTGGCGCAGCTTCGCCGAGGGCGGAGCCCTGCTCGCCTTCGGCAGCGATGCGCCCGTGGAGGAGGCCAACCCCTTCATCGCCCTCGCCGCCGCCGAAACACGACAGGATCCTGAAGGGAATCCGCCCGGCGGCTTCCTGCCCGCCCAGCGCCTCACCCGCCTCGAGGCCGTCCGGGCCTACACCGGCGGGAACGCCGCGGCGCTGGGTCGCGCCAAGGACCTAGGCGTGATCCAAAAGGGCGCCATGGCCGACTTGCTGTGGGTACAAGTCCCCCTCGGCGAGATCACCCCCGAGGCGCTCCGGAAAGTGAAGCCTGGGCGGTTGTGGGTGAACGGGGTGGAAGTGCCCCTGGCACACTGATGCCCATGAGCCACTCATTGAGCCTCCGACCCGCCTCCCCCCTGCTCGCGCCATCCCTGCTCTCCGCCGACTTCAGCCGACTGGGTGAAGATCTGCGGATGATCGAATCCGCCGGTGCCCAGGTGGTGCATGTGGACGTCATGGATGGCCGCTTCGTGCCGAACATCACCATCGGCCTGCCCGTGGTGGAGAGCCTGCGCAAGGCCACGACCCTGCCTCTGGACTGCCATCTGATGATCGTGGAGCCCCTGCGCTATGCCGCGGAGTTCGTGAAGGCGGGCGCCGACTGGGTGAGCATCCACCAGGAGGCCGACCCACACCTGCACCGCACCCTGGCGGCCATTCGCCAGGCGGGCGGCAAGGCCGGCGTGGTGCTGAATCCGGGTACCCCCGTCGAAACCCTGATGGACCTGGTGGGCGACTTCGACTTCGTGCTGCTCATGAGCGTAAACCCCGGTTTCGGCGGCCAGAGCTTCATCCCCCGGGTCCTCGACAAGGTGAAGCGCCTGGACACCCTGCGCACCGAACGGGGCGTGCCCTTCTTCATTCAGGTGGATGGTGGCGTGGGCATGAAGAACGCCGCGGATCTCATCCGTGCCGGCGCCGACTGCCTGGTGGCAGGCAACGCCGTGTTCAAGGCCGAGGAACCCAAGCGGGCCGTGGCCGGATTGCTTGAAGAAATGCTCAAAGGCCGCACAGCCTGAGCTTGGCTGGTCGAGCCATCCGCTTGATCTCCCGCTCCCGCCGGAGCGCCTCGGCCTTGGTGGCGCCAGGTTCGCGATGGACCAGTTCCAGCGGCCCCCGCCCCCGGGTGTATTTGGCGCCCTTGCCTTCTTGGTGCAGCTTCAACCGCGCCTCCACGTCGAGGGCGATGCCGCAATAGAGCGTGCCATCGCCACAGCGCAGGAGGTACACCCACCAGGTCATAGGGTCCGCCATGAAAGCGGGAAGGCCTCGGCCAGGATCTGTTCGGCGGTGGCGCCCTTCGCGGCGCGGAACCGGGCTGTGGCCAGGCAGAGACCGGTGTTGTGGCCCCAGCCGCGCCCCTTCAGGCGCAGGGAACCCTCCGGTTGCAGGTCCCCTTCGCAGGCATTGCTGGGCCAGAGGGTCCACCCGAAGCGGCGCCCTGCGGCCAGGCGCAGCGCTTCCATCGCGTAGGGCCCGGACTGCCCCAGCTTCATCCCGAGCTGCCCCGGTTTCAGGCCCGGCTTTACGTCCCGCTTCAAGGCGGCGACCTGGGCAGCGCTGAGGGTGCGTTCCCAGACCCGCCAACGATCGCCCTGAACCGCACTGACAGCACCGGTATCCGAAGGCCCGGCACCCCAGACCTCCCGCGGGCTGAGGGACCGTCCCCCGGCTGAACCGGTAAAGAAGGCCCAACGGGGATCGAGGTCCAGCCCGGGGGCCGTGGCTGCGGCGCGGGCTGTGTCCGCTGAGGCCGATCCTCGCACCACGGCGCAGTGGGTCAGCGGACAGAGGTCACCGCCCGGATGCTGCCGCGGATGGCCCTCGAGCCAGCGTTCAAGGACCGATGCCAGGGCCCGGCGGGCCTCGAAAGGGGCGTCGGCTCCCGACTCCCCCTCGGCCGCCGCAGCGATCCAAGCGGCTCTGGAAGTCGTCCAGGCGAGGCGCCAGCCCCGGGTTTCAGCCCGGACCCTCACGGTGCCCCGAAGCTCCCGCACCGGGAAATCATCCGGAAAGCGAACCTGCCCATGGAAACGCCAGGTCCTTCCGGCCCGATGCGACAAGCGCTGTCCATTCACTGTCAGCGGGCCCTGGAGCCGCTCCGCGGGCCAGACCACGGTGACCGTTCCCGCCAAGGCCATCGCCTCCTTCGTCCAGACCTCCGGCAGTGGTGGCTGCCCTCTGGGCGGCTCGGGAAGGGGTTCCTCCCTGAGCCAGGCCCGAAGCCACCGATAGGCCCAGGCCTGTTCGCGGGTGGTTCCGCCCGCCAGGGCCCGGTCGAGCCGACCCTGCAGCGCGGCGACAGGATCGGCAGGCCACGCCTTCGGGGGCCTCCGGCGGGATTCGGACCAGAGGCAGCGGGCCTCCTCGGTCCAGCGACGAAGCCCTTTCTCAGAGAACCGCCGATGGGTCAGTTCATGCCGGAGGATGGTGCCCAGGTCCCGGCGCCGCAGCTGCTCCCAGGGCCGCAGATGGAGCGTATCGCCCACCCACTGGCCGCTGCGCCCCGTCGGAGCCCCCGTGGCCCGCTCGAAGGCGAGGGCATCGACGTGGATCCGCACCCGCCAGGGCCCCACTGGCCAAGGTCCGTACGCCGTTGTCATGGCGAAGGCCACTCGCAGGGCTTCCTCAAGCACGCCCTGAGCCCCAGCGTCCCCCTCCAGGATCGGGGGGGAGAAGGGCGGCGCCGGTGCCACAGCGAGCAGGATCATCAATCCTTCAACCCCAGGATCTCTCGAATGCGGGTCATTCCTTCCTGCTTGCCGCGCCCCCGGGGAAGGTGCAGCACCACCAACGCGGATCCGCGGCCACCCGCCACCCAGGCGCTGGTGGCCGTGGGGTCGCCGGGCACGGGTGCGGTGCCCGTCTTGAACCACCAGCCCTCCTTGCCGAAAAGATCCTGCACCTCGACCCAGAAACTGGCGAGGAACCGCTTTCCGAAGGTCACCACTTCGGCCTTGTCCGGTTCCATGAGCCAACGCAGGAAGGCTTCGGGGCTGGTGCGCAGCAGATCGCCATCGCCTACCCAGGCGGGGGTCAGGGGCGGCAGGGTTTCCCCCTGAGGCAGGCGTCGGCCGAGGAATGGTGCGAACACGTCTTCCATGCGGGCGCGGGCGGCCGCCTCGCCATAATCCTTCCGCCAGTGCGTCTGGGCGTCCTGGATCCAGGCCAGGAAGGCCAGGTTGCAGCTCTCCCGGAGGGCCTTGCCCACATCCACGCGGCCATGGCCCTCGCGGTTCCAGCAGGTGAAGGTGCCCGCTGTGCCCTTGCACGTGTACCGCACCCCCCGGCCGGACCATTCGGCCCCTTCCAGACGCATCCACACCAGCTTGGCGAGGCTGCCCATGGGGGCCTCCTTCCCGGCCTCGCCGTAGGCGCGCACTTCCCCATCCCCCAGGGTGATGGCGAAGCCCTCACCGGGCCGCAAAGCCGGCGCCTGCATCGTCGCGGGCGCGGGCTGGGCGGCCAGCATCCCCAGCGCGAGGGCGAACCCAAGGGTCAGTCTAAGGTTCGACATCGAAGGTCCCGAAAGTGACGGGCCCTGCGCCCGGAAGGATGAGGCGTTCCCAGGTCCAGCGACGTTCCTGGTCGGTGCCGCCGTCCAGCACGGCCTCCACTTTGAGGCGGGCGGGCTTGCCGCCTCGCCATCCACCCGTCCACTTCAGGGTGTAGATCCCTGGCGGTGGCGTGTCGTGGGTGTACTCGCCAGACCAGCGCAACATGCCGCCGGAAGGCGTGCGACGTCCGCCTTCCGCCAGCGCGCCATCGGGTTCCAGCACCTGGAGGCTGCCGCTGGTGTAGGTATCGCCAGCCTGAAGGGATACGACCCGCAGGCGTGTCCGCGCCGTGGACACCCACCAGCTGCGCACCACCCTCAGGCCTGAATCCGGTTCAAGGATCTCCAGGCGGTTCTCCCCATTCTGGGCGGTGAGCTCCGTGTTCAACGTGGTGCCGACGCGCGTGGACCAGGTCAGGGTCGAGCCGTTGAACCAGACCTTCAGGACGCGCTGGCGCCAGGCATTCCGCGCAACCTCGGCCTCCCGCTCCAACCGAGCCTGTTTCAGCTGTTCGGCGGTGCGGGTGTCCTCGGCGCCTGGATCGTAGTCGCCCCCATCCTCATCGTCGTCGCGGTACCGGGGTCCCGGCTCATCCTTGGGGGGATTCGGATCCCTGGGATCCACCAGCTTGAGCCGCAGGTTCACGGCGCGGTCACTGGACCAGCCACCCAGGGCCGGGGACAGCTCCAGGCGCCACTGCTTAAGGTCGGGCGCGTAGATCGCCGGGGCCCTGGGCGCACGGACCTGCTGGGCGCCCAGGAGGAACCCCATCAGAAGCAGGGGCAGAACCCTGAACCGCCTCATCGCGCGCCTCCATCCTGGACCTTCAGCTCCGCACCGTCGCAGGTGACCCACTGCCCTTCATTCGACATGAGGCTCAGTTTCGCGGGCCGGATGCGATAGTTGCCCGCCATGCCCGCGCGCAGGAGGATTCGCACGGTGTGTGTGTTCCAGCTCCAGGTGCGAGGGAAGAGGAACGTCACCTTGTCCGAATGGACCTCGATGCGGGGTTTCGTCCAGGTGTCCGAGGAACCCTCCTCCGTGAAGGCCTTGCCCTCTAGCACGAAGCCCTCCAGTTTCACCGTGGGGTTGAGGCCGCCAGGTATGGGGACTTCCAGCATCACGTAGTCCGCATCGCGGTCCGTGCGGAAGGACACCTGCATCCAGGCCTCTTCTCCGGCTTTCATCAGTCCCGTCCAGGGCTGGCGGATCCAGCCTTGGCGGGCATTTCCCGTTTCCTGGGGTGTTTTGAGGCGCCAGAGATTCCGGGTCACGGTCATCCGCAGGGCCGAGGAGGCCTCGCCTTTCGGCGCGCCGGCAGCGCTGCCTGGCACCTGGTAGGCATAGGTCCATACCAGCAGGCCCTTGCCACTGGCAGTAACAGTCACCGCCTTCGGCTCGGCCATGGCGAAGCTGCCTGCCCGCGGTTCACGGGCGTTCCAGCGGCGGGCCTCGGGGCGCTCTTTGAACGCGAAGGAGGGTCCCCCCTGCACCGCGGCCTGGATGGCCAGCGGGCTCCAGTCCAGCTTGCGAGTCCTCAAGAGGTAGGGCAGCAGGTCGACGATCTGCGACGTGCTCCAGGTGGAATACCAGCCGTAGCCGCGGTACTCGGAGGCCAGGAAGGTTTCGCCCTGAGGGATCAATGGCGACTGAGGACGCGCGAGGCAAAGCGCCTTCAGCGCCATCACCGTCGGCACCACATCACCTGAGGCGTAGCTCCACCAATCCTCCCGGCGGCCCTCCCAGCGGGCCAGACCGCCCTTCACCACCGCCCTCTGCTCCAGACGCTCGGCCAGGGTGGCGGCCTTGGGGTGTCTCGATTCGGCCGCAGCCAGGGCCGTCATGGCGTGAACGTGCGGGCCACTCCATTTTCCGCTCAGCACTTTGTCGGCAGAACTGTCCACCAGACCCGCGATGGGTTCACCGGTCAGGGCGAGGGAGAGCAGCAGGTAGGCGGCATCCGCCTGGGGATCGGCGCTGCGGCCCTTGGCCTTGGTCCCGGCATCCTGATCCGCCTGCCGCGCCAGCTGCTGGAAGAGATTCAGGGCAGCCATGCGGCCGCGCCGGTAGACACCCTCGTCCACCGCGTAGCCCAATCGCTTCATGGTGGCGAAACTCTGGATGGCGTAGCCCGTGGTGTGGGGATTGGCATCCAGACCGAAATCCCCCGGCGCATACCAACCCCAGCCGCCGTTGGGCAGCTGGTAGGCATAGACCTTGAAGACGCCGTCGCGGATGTTGCGATCCAGATCCGTGAGTTTCTTCCAATCCAGACCGGGCATGGCGCCCTGCTTCACGAGCTCGGCCACCAGCAGATTGGGCACGAAGCTCGACAGGGTCTGTTCCACGCAGCCATAGGGATAACCGATGAGGTAGGGCAGCGAGGGTGCAACGAGGTGCTCCAGGTTGCCCACGGGCGTGAGGACCAGGGCTGCGTCGCCCTTGGCGGCCGGAGGCACGGGCAGGGTGAAGGTCTGGGGGCCACCGTCGAGCAGGATGGAACCGGATATCGAAGCCGGCACCAGCTGGTCCAGCACAGTGATGCGCTGGCGCTCGGCATCCTTCAGACCACCGCCCTCGACGCGGGCCGTGACGATGAGCGGCCCCGTCTTGTCCGAGAACAACGGCAGAGAGAGACGGTACTCGCCCTGATCCTGGAGGCTGAAGGTGGCCTCGGGGGTGCCCGTGAACCGGCCATTCTGCACCTCAAGGCGGATCCTCCCCTGCAGGGGCTGGCCCGAGAGGTTGCGCACCAACGCAATGGCACGGGCCTCTTCACCAAGACTGAGGGTGCGGGGCAATGTGAGCGCCACCTGGAGGGGCTTGGAGGCCGGCTTGGAACTGCGGCCGACGCCGACCTTGGTGTCGGCGGTGATGGCTGTGGCCGTGGCCCGCCAGGCCGTGAGGTTGTCCGGCAGCACCAAGTCCACGCTGGCCTTGCCATCGCGACCTGTGGCCACGAAGGGCGTCCAGTGGGCCGTGTCC
The DNA here is from genome assembly GCA_030824075.1 of Geothrix sp. Lineage (GTDB taxonomy): Bacteria > Acidobacteriota > Holophagae > Holophagales > Holophagaceae > Geothrix. The sequence goes on along the minus strand of JAVBYJ010000005.1, from coordinate 8,887 downwards.
TTGAAGTTCTGGCGCACCTTGTCGTCGTCATCGGCCTTGAAGTCGCCGCGCCTGGTCTGCTTGAGCGTCCACACGGGCCGCTGGCGACGCAACAGATCATGGAAGCTCCAGTCCGTCGATCCCGAGCGCAACACGCCGTGGCGACGCGTGGGATGGAAGAAACGCACTGGATCCGGGTGCAGTTCCTGGCTCAGCGCGTAGATGGCCTCGTCCACGACACCCACGCTGAGGTCGGCAGCGGAGGGCCGCCCCGAGGCGTCCTTCACTTCCACGGAGACCTTCATGGGTTGGCCGGGCTGGTAGCGTTCCCTGTCCGTGGTGACGGCCACCTGCAGGCGGCGGTCGCGCTTCGGGACGCGGATCGGAACCTCCACCAGCTGGCGGCGGCCCTCGACCACGATCTCGAACACGGCCCAGACGTTGGGCTGCATGGCGGCGGTGACGGGAATGTCCACCAGGGCGGTGGTTCCCGCCACGGCACGGCTCTGCCGCTGGCCGAGGCTTTCATGCTCCAGGGCCCAGTGCAGGGTGAGCTTGGGCCGGGGCAGCTGCACAAGGACGCGCGCCGTATCGCCGGGTTGGTATTCGGGCTTGTCCGCGGCGGCGCGGAGATCGGGCACCGCAGGCAGGGGCGTGCCTTCGGAGGCCACGGTGATCTGCCGCTGGGCCACCACGGGGCGGCCCTTGGCATCCTTCGCCTCGGCCACCAGCAGGAAGGCGCCGCCCTCTGGAATGCTCAGCATGGCTTGGGGGCCCTGGGCAGAAGCCACGGTTTCGCCGGGCTTCAGCGCATTGGGCCGCGACCACCAGTAGGCGCTGTCCTTCTGCGCCACGATGCGGGCAGCGCGCAGGGCGATGGCCACGCCCGGCACCTCCTTGCCATCCAGATCCAGCGCCCGGGCCGTCACCTGGAAGGGCTTGCCGGGCAGAGCCACCTGGCGGTCCGCGGCGATCATCAGTACCAGGTCGCCCGCGGCGGCGCGCACCTGGGCCTGGCCGCTGTTGCGTTGCCCGGAGGCATCGGCCACTTTCACCACCATGCGCCAGAGGCCATCGCTCTCGGCCTTGAAGCTGGGCAGCTCGGCCATGCCCTCGTCATCGAGTTCCAGCTGGCCGCTTTCCATCAACTCCGGCGCAGGACCGGCCTCCTCGTCGTCCCAGATCCAGCGGATCTTGGGCGGCACCACCTTGTAGAGGAACCAGTCCGCCTTGGCACCGCGTACCGCCGCGCCGTAGAAGTAGCGGGCATTCGCGTGGAAAGCCAACGTGTCGCCCAGGCCCACCTTGGTTTTTTCGGCAGTGACCTTCACCTCGAAAGCAGGCTTCACGAACTGCTCGACCTTGAATTCGGCCTGGCCGGGTCCCTGGGGGCCCTCAAAGACAATGCGGTAGAGACCCAGGCGCCCGGCGCCCGGCAGGTTGAATTGCGCGGCATAAGTGCCGGTCTCGGTATTCAGCAGCTTGGCCTGGCCCTCCGTGACCTTGGTGTCTTCGGGATCCAGCACCGTGAAGGCGAGGGTCTGGGCGCCACTGACCACACGGTTTTCGCCCTCGTCCACCCGCCGCAGGATGGCCTTGACGAAGACCTCCTGGCCGGGCCGATAGAGCGGCCGCTCCGTGAAGGCATACAGGCGCTGCCTCACACTGGCGGTGCTCTGCCCTTCGCTGGCAAGGATGGCAAGGCTGGCGCCGCTGCGGGCCAGCACCATCCGGCGCACCCCGGGCGTGACGGGGGCTTCGGCCCGGCCGGTGCCGTCGAAGGCCAGGGACTGGAATTTCGTTCCCTCTATGATCTGGCCCGAGGCCCCGGCCTTCGGCGCGCCATCATGGCCGTCCACGGCCTGGAGGCGGATCCGCGAGCCATCCTGCTCGGAGAGCAGCGCCAGGTCCGTAACCAGCCAGGGTACGTAGGCCGCCTCGCTGCCCCGCAGCACCTCCACCAGGTAGAGACCCGCTGCCTGGGCGGGCAGCTCCACGCGGCTGAGGAAGCCATCCTCGCCGGATTCATCGTCCTCATGCCCCTTCCTCCCGGCGATGTTCTCATTCACCTTGGGTACGAACTCGGTGATGAAGGTGATGCCGGGCTGCCCTTCGAGGGGAAGCGCGGAGCCTTCCCTCACCTGCGCCGGAGCCGTCTTCGCCGAGGTCAGACGATCGGCCTGCTTGGCGGTATCCCGCAGCCCCTGGGTGGCCGTCCGGTGGACGGTAACGAAGGCACGCCGCCCACCCCAAAGCACCGCCTCCCGCAGCACGTCGAGCGGATCCTGCGCGCCACGCCCGCCCTCGGCAGCAGCCGTGCCGCGGTCCAGCAGCCCTTTTTTCAGGAAGGCGTCCGGATCCTCCACCCGGTAGATGCGGATGCGGGCCTCGGCAGGGATGGGGCCCGCGGCTTCCAGCTGTCCTGGTTTCCCCGGCAGGGTCGGCCGCAGGGTGGCGAAGGCGCCGGTCCAGCCACCTTCGCGCCAGGGGGCTTCGGCGGCCCGTTTCTGGGCCGTGCCCGTGGTGGGCAGCAGCAGGAACGCGGGCAGCAACAGGGTGAGGATGGGGCGGAACCAGCGCATATCAGGACCTTGGAAGGGAAGGCTCGAAGGCTTCACCCGCCAGCAAACGCCAGCGGTAAAGGCCCAGGAAGGCGGGGTTCTCAGGCAGGGGACGGAAGTCGGGATCCGGATGGTGCAGCAGGTCATCGAGCCGAGCCCGGCGAATCTCCCCAGGCTGGCGGGTGGCACCGCTGCCCTCGGGGCCCGTGTGGTAGAGCAGCATGGATGCGCCGTCCACGTCGGGCCGTACGAAGGCCATGGCATGATCCGGCTGGGAGCGCGCACCACCCCGGGCGAAGAAGATCAGATCGCCCGGCCGCGCCAGCTGAAGGTCCCGGCCCAGAGGCACACACGCGAGGCGGCGCAGATAGGCGCCTTTGGCGAAGGGCCGGAGGCCTTCGGGCGTGGGGAAACCCGCCCGCCAGGCCTGGGCGAAGGCAGGTGAGGGATCCTGCCCCGGCGGCCCGACCGCAAAGGCCACCCGCTCGCGCCAGACAGCCGTGTGGGCGGCCAGGGCTTCACGGAAGGCGAACCGCAACAGGCCCGCGCAGTCGCGCTGGGCGGGCTCCCAAGCGGGGCTGGGCGCTTCCAGTTGCTGCTCCAGCAGGGCGACAAACCAGGTTCGGAAGGCCTCGCGGTCCCCTTCCTCGCGCAGCGAAACGTTCGCCCTGGCCATGGAAGGGATCATGGACAATGACTGTCTGAATCCTGGCCAGGCCGTGACCAGGACTTCTGCGGGTCGAAGGACCGTCAGGAAGAACCCGTCTGCGGCGCTCCCCCAGGCCGGGATACCGGCCACGGCCACGTTCCATCCGGGGCGGTTCAGCCCCAGCAGGCTGCGGCTCTCCACGCGGATGCGGTGGACCGGATTGGCAGGATCAGACTCCACGGCCACGCGGTGGCGCATGGGTGCCAAGGCCAGGAAGGCCCCTGCCATCACCACCGCAACTGCCCCCAGGATCGGAACCGGCTTCATCGCGGTCGTCCCTCCAGGCCACCGGCCGTCCAATTCCACTCCAGGCGCATGGGACCGAGGCTCTTCACGGCCCCCAGGAAGGGTCCGAGGCTGAAGGCCAGTTCCGCCGCAGCCTCATCCTGGCTGGTGGTGTCGCCGATCCACCAGCCGCTGCCGGAGCGGCTGCGAAGGTACGCCAGCAGCAGGTTCTCCAGTTCCTTCGAGGCGCGGGCGCCATCGATTTCCATGCGCGCCCAGGCCTTGGAGTCGCTGTCGGCCAGGGTCGGCGCCTGGCCCTGGAGGCCGGCGGACACCGCCTTCACAGCGGCCTCGTCGGTGCCCAGCACCAGCGTGTCGGCCACCAGGGTCCAGCTGGGGCGGAACGCCTGGGCCGTCATCACGCGGTGCAGCTCCGAAGCCCCAAAGGCCTGCTTCTGGTTCTGGCCCTTGAAGAGCCGCGGCAGCACCTTCTTCAGGAGGTTCTCCACCTGGATGCGCTTGGCGCCCTGCACCGGCAAGGCCAAGGCCAGGCTAGGCGTCATGCCAGGTTCGCCGAAACCGCCGAAGGCCGCGATCTTGCCCTCGCGCTGGGCCTGCATGGCCCGCCAAGGATCCTCCCGACGCAACCGCGCCAGTTCCGTCAGCGACGCCTTTTCAGCAGGGCTCAGTGGTGGCGCGCTCACCCATCCGTTCCAGAACAGCGCTGCCCCACGGAGGTCCAGGCAACCCTGCAATGTCGCCGCATCCTGACGCAGGGCCGTCCGTTGACGCTGGCGCTCCTGGGCCTTGGCCAGGGCCCCCTGGTAGCCCTTCATCTGCGTCGGGCTGAGCGTCTGGCCGCCGTTGCTGAACTCGGGCAATTGTGGCAATTGAAAATCACGGTCGTCGTCCACGCGAAGGATGGCTCCGACCAGCTTCTCGGTGGGGCCGGCGCCGAGGGCCACAGTCAGCGCTCCTGTGCGCGGCGCGGCCTTGGCCACGAAGGGATTGGGCCAGATGCCCTGCTGGACGCTGGCCAGACGGCGGCGGAGCGCCTGATTCTCGAAGGCCGCGTCCGCGCCGATGCGGGGCACGACCCAGAAGGACAGGTCTGTCTCAGGTGTCATGGCCGAGAGAGCCACCCGGGCCCATTCGTGACGTTCACTCAGGCTGGGATCCGGACCCGGAAACAACAGGGCGCGAAGGGGCGCCTCGCGGTCGCTGATCCAGGTGCCCTCGGCCCTCTGGATCAGGTGGAAGACCCCTCCGGACCCGCGCAGTTGCTGCACATCCGTGGATGCGCCAAAGGCCGTCCATTTCACCACCCGGGAACGTGCCCCCGCGCTCAGGGGGTTCAGCTTGAGCAGTGCCATCATCAGCTGCGTGCGGGTCGGCAGATCGCCGGGAACTAACACCAGGGTGCCTTGAAGGGGACGACCACCCTCGCGGTCCGTGCCGTAGTGCAACACCCAGGCCTCGCGGTTCGCCAGGGGTTCCAGAGCCGGAGAGGCCTGTTTCAGCCAGGGCTCCAGATGCCGCACGACAAAGCCCGCGCGGCTGCCCTGGGCCAGGGCGGACACGATGCCGCTGTTGGAGCCATTCGGAATGGATCCAGTGCCCCCGGCCAGCGCCGCCAGTTTTTCAAGTCCGGGCCGCAACTGCTTCAGGTGGATGAGCACCCCAGGCTGAGCGGCCAATTCCAGGCCCTTCGGAAGGGTCGCCTGGCCGGACTGCGTGAACAAGGCAGGGCTCGGGATCCACTGGAAACGCCAGCCGCCCTTGTCCAGATGCAGGCCGAGGCCGTGGGTCCAGGGACGGTCCACGCGATCGGCGGAACCGAGGTAGGCGTAAGGATCCCGCCCCGCCTCTCGGTACCCCAGGCGGTAGGCGAATTGGGCCGCTTCCGGCGTCCCCGCGGCCACCGTTTCCTTGGCCCATTGATCCAGGGGCCAGGAGGCCAGGACCATCAGCGCCGCCCGCCGGGTTCCGGCATCGGATTGGGGGCTGGCCTTCGATTGCAGGAGCTCCTTCTGCTCTTGAGCCGTCATCTGCGGAAAGGGGATGGCTTTCCAGATGCGCTGGCCTCGGGCGTCGTTGCGATAGATCGTCCACTGCCGGACCTTCTCCTGCGCCCAGACTGGAACCTGTGCCCCGCCTTGAGCCCCGCTTTGGGCCCCGGCTGGCAGGGCCGCGCAAGCCAGGGCAAGCACGCACCATCCCTGCGCGATGTGTCGCATCCCAATCCCCCTGCCCCGCACTGGAACCTCCGGTGTCGAGCGATGCTATCAAGCTCCGCCCGCTCTGCGACGGACCCCCGCGTGTTTTTTTACATCCCTGGCAAACTGAACCCATGTTGGACCGTCGTGTGCTCGTGAACCTCCGGGGTCTGCTGACCCCCGACCCGGCCCGAACCTGGGTGGTGGACCGCATTCCAGACGCGGCCCTGGCTCTGGAGGGGGACCGGGTGGCCTGGGTGGGCCGGGCCGCCGACTTGCCGGTCGCCTGGTCGGAAGCGCCCAAGGTGGACGGGGGCGGTGCCTGGGCCACGCCGGGTTTCGTGGATCCCCACACGCACCTGCTGTTTGGCGGTAACCGTTCAGGCGAGTTCAACCGGCGCTTGCATGGCGTCAGCTATCAGCAGATCGCATCGGAAGGTGGCGGCATCCGTGAGACCGTCCGCGCCACTCGGAACGCCAGCATCGAAGAGCTGGTGGCCTCCGGGGAAACCCGTCTGAGGGCCTTCCGTGAACGCGGCGTTGTCCATCTCGAATGCAAAACCGGCTACGGCCTCGAACTGGAAGCGGAATCCCGCCTCACCGCCGCCTACGCGGAACTGAAGCGAAAAGGCTGGAGCCTCGATGTGACGCTCCTGCCCGCTCATGATCTGGCGCCTGAATTCGGCGGCGATGCCGAGACCAACGCCCGCGCGGTGGCCGAGGAATGGCTGCCGGAGCTGGTGCGCCGCCACCCCGGCGTGGCGCGGTTCTGCGACGTGTTCGTGGAAACTGGGGTCTTCAGCGCCGACCAGGGTCGGCGCATCTTCGAGGCCGGGAAGCGTCTGGGGCTCACCCCCAGGGTCCACGCCGACGAACTCACCTGGACCGGGGGCGCCGAACTGGCGGCGGAACTGGGCGCCGCCAGCGCGGACCATCTGATGTTCTGCAGTGAGGCGGGCATGAAGGCCATGGCGGCAGCTGATGTCACGCCCGTGCTGCTGCCGGGGACCACGCTCTTCCTCGGGATGCGTGATTGGGCCCCCGCCCGGAAAATGATCGAGACCGGGTGTCGCGTGGCCCTGGCCACGGACTTCAATCCCGGTTCCTGCCCCTGCCTGGATCCGCTTACCATCTTGCGCCTGGGCTGCCTGCAGCTGCGCATGACCTTTGAAGAGGCCTTCACGGCCATGACCCTCCATGCCGCCCGCAGCCTGCATCACGGCGACCTGGGCCACCTGCATCCCGGCGCCCGCGCGGAGGTGCTGCTGTGGGACGTGGATGAGATGCTGGAGCTGATCTACTGGGTGGGCGAACCCTACAGGCCCACGCTCCTGTCCACTTGATTCAGCCTGGACGCGGGCCTGGATCAGCCGCGACGACTCGACTTGGCATACCCACTCCAGGCGGTGTCCGCCCTGAGGACATGCTCCCTCATCCAGGCATACAGAAGCTGGGATAGTTCCAACCCAGCGCTGGGGTCACCGGCCGCCATCCGGCTACGGAACGCATGGATCTGGTGCTGGAAGGCCCGGTGCCCCTGCCGGTGCTCCACCAGACCCGGAAAGTGAATGTATTCCAGGTAAGCCTCTTCCAAGGCGAGGTGTTCTTCCGCATGTCCCTCCAGGAAGGCCAGCGCCTCCTCCATGGCACCGGGCCCAGCGCCCGACTTGAGGGCGGCCTGGTACTGCCGAATGGCCTTGAAGAAAGCCTCGTTCTGCTCGTCCAGCCGGGGGACTCCGCACCTCCAAGGGATGGTTTGCTCGCGGCTCAGCGCGGGAGCCGGAACTTGAACCGGATGGATGTCCGATGGCGCAGGAGAACCACCCTCCTCTCGCAGGATGAACCGCTTCAGAAAGCGATCCATGGGCGTGTAGAGGATCCGGAAGTGCCGCTGCTGTCTCCGCTCCTGAAACCCATCTGGCACGGTAGCTCCCAGGTCTGGCCATCTCGACTCGATGAAGTGACCGACCTTTCTTACCACTCAAAAGGGCCTGGAAATCGTTAAGAATTATTAATAAAAAAACGAAGCCCCGGGCCGATTCCCGGGGCTTCTCCTGCAAGTGCGGGTGGCCTACTGTTCGGCGTGCCTTGAGGCCTCCTGCACGATGTGGTAGATCCGTTCCTTTGCGCGCAGCTTGGTTTTCTTCAGCTCCACCTCTTCGAGAGATTCCTTGGCGGAGAGGCTGGGCTTCTTCTGGAGATCACCCAGGCGCGAGTCGGCGGCCTTGTGTTCTTCCATGAGCTTGCGGAATTCAAAATGCTCTTTCATCAGGCGCTCCTGAAGTTCTGGGCGCAAGAAATCCATGACTCCTCCATGCCATGGCGGAACCGATTCTGGTTCCGCGGGGTGATCGGGTGGACCAAGGGTAGGACCGCTCCGGAAGGCGTCAAGGCCTATTCGGAGTGGCCTTGGAACTCATTTGACGTCCATGACTTCCATGCCAAGCTGTCCCCATGTCCCTGATCATCGATGCACTGGTCCTTCAGCGGGCGGACGGCGTTCGCCTGCTAGGCCCCCTGAACCTGTTCCTCGCCCCTGGGGATCGCCTTGGACTGGTGGGGGAAAGCGGTTCGGGCAAGAGCCTGCTGGCCCAGGCCCTATTCGGTGTGCTGCCCCCGGGCGTGGTTCAGTCGGGGGGCGCCCTCACCGCCTTCGGCAGCCGCCTGGACCACCCCGGCCCGGGACGCGACCGCATCCGCGGGGCCCAGCTGGCCTGGGTGCCCCAGGATCCCCTCCATGCCCTGAATCCCCTGCTCACTTTGGGTGAGCACCTGGCCCTGCTGCCGGGCATCCATCGGCAGGAATCCAGCCGCGCGGCCCTGACCCGGTTGGCCCCGCTACTGGAGCGTCTGCGCCTGCCCCCCGGGCACGCCTTCCTGGAGCGCTTCCCCCACCAGGTCAGCGGCGGCCAGCGTCAGCGCGTGTGTCTGGCCATGGCCCTGTCCTGCGATCCCGAGCTGCTGGTCCTGGACGAGCCCACCACGGCCCTGGATCCGGTGGTGCAGAAAGCGTTCCTGGACCTGGTGCTGGAGCTTCAGCAGGAGCGCGGCCTGGGTTTTCTGTGGATCACCCACGATCTGGCCGTGGCCTCCCTTGTGTGCGACCGCCTGCTGGTGTTGTACGGGGGCGAGCCCCTGGAGGCCGGTCCTGCCACCCGGCTGCTGTCCGCACCCCGCCACCCCTACACCGCCCGCCT
>JAVBYJ010000011.1 GCA_030824075.1 Geothrix sp. | reverse complement strand
CCCGCAGGAAGGATCGATGCTCGGGGCCATCACAACCCTCCGGCAGGCCCCCACGATCCTGCCGACAGCCATCCCCGAAGCGGCGCCGCACGTGGCGGTGCCCCTCCCCACCCCACCCGTGGTCCAGGTGGAGGGAGGCCTTCGGTGGATGCTGAAGGGAGGTGCGCAGGAGGCGCACCTTCAGCTCCATCCCGAGTCCCTGGGTCAGGTCACGATTCATCTCAAGGTCGAAGGCGGCGAAGTGCACGCCCGTCTGTGGATCACGGAATCGGCCTCGGTCCAGACCATCCAGGAAGGGCGACCCCATCTGGAGCTCTCCTTGAAGGAGCAGGGGCTCCAACTGGGCAGTTTCGATCTTCAGCAGGGCCAGCGTCCCTTCCAGGAGGCCCCCTCCACCTCCGCTTTCTTTGAACGACCCACTCTGGACGCCACCCCGGCCAGGCAAGAAGCACCCTCCGTCCCGGTCGCCTCCATCCTGAATGCCCACCACGTCGAGCTCTACGCCTGATCGGCACAATTCCTGTTCTCCCATCCCTGGAGGCCCCTATGGAAACCGGCATGATCAACACGACCACCGCCGCCACTGCCACCGCCACGCAAACGGCGACGGCCAAGAACTCCCTCGACAAGGACGGCTTCCTCAAGCTGCTCGTGGCCCAGCTCCAGAACCAGGATCCGACCGGAGCCGGCCAGGATCCGAACCAGATGGTCCAGCAGTTGACGAGCTTCTCTAGCCTGGAACAGGCCCAGCAGACCAATACCTTGCTGACGGGCCTCCAGGCCCAGACCTCCGGTCTATTCCAGGCCCAGACGGCCTCCCTGGTGGGCAGAAACGTGAAGGTGGACGGTTCCGGCTTCAACCTCAAGTCCGGCTTGGCCACCATGAACCTCGAGCTGAGCGCGGCCGCGAACGTGACCGTCACCGTCAAGGATGCCAACGGGAATATCCTCTCCACCCTGCCCCAGGGCCACCTGGCCCGCGGCCTCACCGCTCTGACCTGGGATGGCCGGGACGCCAACGGGAACCCCGTACCGGACGGCGCCTACAAAGTGGAGGTCACTGCCACTGGCGATGACGGCAAGCCCGTAACGTTCCGGACCAGCCTGACCATGAAAGTGGACGCCGTGACCTTCAAGGATGGGGGTATCTACCTGGCTTCCGGAGGCAATGTGTTCTCCCTCGCCGATGTCCTCGAAATCACCGCCTGAACCTGAACCCAGCTCCAAGGAGAACCCATGAGCCTCTATTCCGCCTTCTACTCCGGCCTCTCGGGCCTGTCCACCAACGCCAACGCGCTGAACGTGATCGGCAACAATCTGTCGAATATCAACACGGTCGGCTTCAAGGGTTCGGCCATGACCTTCCGGGACATCTTCAGCACGAGCGTGGGCGGTGTCTCCACCCAGGGCAACGGCAACCCCATCCAGTTCGGCCTGGGCGTGCAGACCAACAGCGTGAGCCAGGACTTCTCCCAGTCCTCCTTCCAAGGCACCGGCAACGCCCTCGACATGGCCATTCAGGGCAACGGGTTCTTTACCCTGCAGACCACGGATTCCCGCCAAGTGTTCAGCCGGGCCGGCAATTTCACCCGCAACAACGGGGGATACCTGGTCGCCAGCGATGGCTCCTCCGTCATGGGCTGGAACAGGGACACCACGACCGGCCTGGTGAACACCTCCGCCTCTCTGGCGCCGATCCGCATTGATGCGGGCACCACCGCCAGTGCCTTCGCCACCCAGAATGTCCGCACGGGGGTCAACCTGAATGCGTCCGCCACCACCGGCGTAACCTCGACCTTGACCACACCCATCCAGGTGTACGACAGCCAGGGGAACACCCAGACCCTCATCGTGACCTACACCAAGACCGGCACCAACGCCTGGGACTACGCGGTCACCGGCCCCACGGGCGCCACCATCGCCGGCGCGGCCACGGGCACGCTGACCTTCTCGTCCTCCGGAGCGCTGCAGGACATCAACGGGCTCGGCGCCACGGCTGCGGCCAATCCGCTCCTCGCCATCACCTGGGGCAATGGCGCCGCCGCCAGCTCGATCAATGTCAACCTGGTGAACCCCGACAGCAGCGCCAACGTCACCCAGTTCAGCGCCCCCAGCAGCACCAGCAGCAGCTTCCAGGATGGCTACGGGGCCGGGTCCCTGCGGGATCTCACCGTGGACCAGAACGGCGTCATCAGCGGCACCTTCACCAACGGCCAGGTCATCCAGCTCGCCCAGGTGGCCCTCTCCACGTTCAACAACATGAACGGCCTGGTGCAGACCGGCAACAACCACTGGGGTCAGAGCCTGGCCTCGGGATCGCCCACCATCGGCCTGGCGAACCAGGGCGGCCGGGGCGGCGTGCTTGGCTCCAACCTCGAACTCTCCAACGTGGATGTGGCGGGCGAGTTCACCAAGCTGATCCTCAGCCAGCGCGGCTACCAGGCGAACTCCCGCATCGTCACCACCACCGACGAACTGCTGCAGGAAACGCTGAACCTCAAGCGGTAGGGCTCCTGATCTCCCCCTTCCAAGCGCGGCTCCCCGGAGCCGCGCTTCCGCGTACACTGCCTGAATGTCGCCCGCGTTCCTCCCCTCCACCCATGCCCCCGGCCGGATCCTGGTGGTGGATGACCAGCGGGACAACCTTCGCGTTCTCAGCCTCGAGCTCAAGCGGCATCCCTTCCTGCTCACCTGCGTGGATTCCGCCAGAGAAGCCCTGGAACGCTGCCATCAGGAAACCTTTGAGGGCATCCTGATGGATGTGAGCCTGCCAGAGATGGATGGCATTGAGGCCTGCGGCCGAATCCGCCAGAGCGGTCTGAACACCCGCACGCCCCTCATCTTCCTGAGTGCCATGCGTGTGGGCGAGGACTGGGTGACCCAGGGCCTTGAGGCCGGGGGCTTGGACTATCTGACCAAGCCCTATTCCTTTCCGGAGCTCCTGGCCAAGCTGCGCGTGATGGTTCGCCTGTCCCGCCAGAACGAGGCCGTGTCAGCCCTGGAACGGCAGAAGTCACTCATCGAAATCGCCGGGGGTGCCGCCCATGAACTGGCGCAGCCGCTGGCTTCCGCCCAGATCCTCGCGGACCAGCTCGCCAAGCAGGATGCGCCAGCTTCTCCCGAGCAGATCCAGCAGCTGCGGTCCTTCCTCGGTCAGACCGGACTGATCCTCCATCAGATCCAGAACCTTCACACCTATGTGACCAAGCCCTACGCCGACGGCCAGATCCTCGACCTGGCCCAGAGCAGCCGAACGGGAGCCAGCTCAGAGCCTCCCCGGTCCTGACACGGATACACTGGAATCTTTGACTGAGGCCCCATGCCCGACCCGGAACTTCAGCCCCTCGCCCCCCGCCGGAAGACCCGCCAGATCCTGGTGGGCAAAGTGCCGGTGGGTGGGGACGCACCCATTTCTGTCCAGAGCATGACGAAGACGGACACCCGGGACGTGGATGCCACGGTTCAGCAGATCTACGACTACGCGAACGCCGGGTGTGAAATCGTGCGGGTGAGCGTGCCCACCAAGAAGGCCGGTGAAGTCTTTCACGAGATCACGGCCCGCAGCCCCATCCCCGTGGTCGCCGATATCCACTTCGACTACCGCCTGGCCCTGGTAGCCGCGGATGGTGGGGCCGCTTGCCTGCGCATCAATCCGGGCAACATCGGCGGCCAGGAACGCGTGAAGGCCGTGGTGGACAAGGCTGGATCCAAGGGCATCCCCATCCGCATTGGTGTGAACGGCGGCAGCCTTGAAAAGGATTTGTTGGACCAGTTCGGCACAGCCACGCCCGAGGCCATGGTGGAAAGCGCCCTGCGCCACATCGAGGTGCTGGAACGCGAGGGTTTCCGCGATATCAAGATCAGCCTCAAGGCCAGCGACGTGGTCCGCACCGTGCAGGCCTACCGTCTGCTGGCGAAGCAGGTGGACTACCCCTTCCACCTCGGCATCACCGAGGCCGGCACCCCCTTCGGCGGCACCATCCGCTCCAGCGTGGGCATGGGCATCCTCCTGGCCGAGGGCCTGGGCGACACCATCCGCGTCTCCCTCACGGGCGAAGGCGAAGACGAATGCCGCGTGGGCCACGAGATGCTGCGCTCCCTGGCCCTGCGCTCCGGCGGTTTCCGCATGGTGAGCTGCCCCAGCTGCGGCCGGGTGCAGATCGACCTCAACCGCGTGGCCAACGAGATCGAGGAAGGCCTGAAGCTGATCAACCACGAGAACATCACGTACGCCGTGATGGGCTGCGTGGTGAACGGGCCCGGCGAGGCCAAGGATGCCGATCTCGGCGTGGCCGGTGGCGCGGGCGAGGGCCTCATCTACCGCAAGGGCGAACTCATCCGGAAGGTGAAGGAAGAGGATCTCGTCCCCGCCTTCCTGGAGGAAGCGCGCAAGGTCAAGGCCGAGGCAGATGCGGCGAAAGCCTAGGCCGGTGGACTGGCTGCTGACCCACCCGCTCACGGCCATCGGGCTTTTCCTGGTGCTGGAGGCCTTTCTGCCGGTGCGGTTCCAGCCCACCGCCTGGGCTTGCCGTGGCCTGATCCGGGTCTACCAGGCCACCCTGTCGAGTCACTTGCCCACGCAGTGCAAGTTCACGCCCACCTGCAGCCACTACGGCCTGGGCTGCATCCAGCATTACGGCACGCTCCGGGGCGGGCTGCTGACCACCTGGCGCCTGATCCGCTGCTCACCGCTGACGGATGGCGGAATGGATCCGGTTCCATAAACGACATTCCTATCTCAAGATGAAAGAGGACATCCGCCCTTTGGATGGCCCGGGAGGTCAGGCTGTGTGCGGAATCGTGTCGCTTTGCTATGGATCAGAAGCCTCCGCCATGGGGCGGGAAGCTGGCGAATTGCTGAAGCGGCTTGAATACCGCGGCTACGACTCCACGGGTGCCGCCTTCATCGGTGCTGACGGCACGATCAAATTGTTGAAGAAGGTCGGCGCCCCGAGCCGCGTGGTGCCCGAACTGGGCATCGACCAGCAGGCCGGGCAGCGCTTCATCGGCCAGGTGCGCTGGGCCACCTACGGCGCCGTGACGGACGCGAACAGCCAGCCCCACCACGTGCGCTGCAAGGTGGAGATGGTGGGCGCCCACAATGGCAACATCTCGAATACCGATGCGCTGAAACCCGCCCTGACGACCCAGGGCCATGCCGTGGTTTCCGACAACGACGGCGAAATGATCACGCACCTGACCGAGGACGCCTACGCGGCCAACCTGGCAGATCCGAGCCCCGTATTGACCGCCAGTCGGAGCGCCTATGCCACCGCCGGGCTCAAGAACGCGATTCCCGATGGGGTCTTCCTCTTGATCGACGCCGCCCGCACGGCGGACACCCGGGCCGATGGCTCGTATGCCGCTGCCTTTGCCGATCCCCGCGTCCCCGGTGTGGTGGCCGTGAAATCGGGATCCTCCCTCTACGCGGGCATCGGCACCGATGCCCAGGGTGAATTCGTGGTGGTCTCCAGCGACCTGACCTCGGTGCTCTCCAAGACGCGCCTGCTCATCCCATTGTCCGAGGGCGAGGGGATCTGGTTCACCGAACGGGAGTACCTGATCTTCACCCTGGGCCGGGACCTCTCCTTCTCGATTCCCCGCACCAAGCGCTCCAAGCTCAATGTGCGCGATACAGGACTGCGCCCGCCCTTCCACTACTTCATGGACCAGGAGATCGCGTCGGCGCCGGACAACCTCGATGAGGTGCTTCGCTACTACTTCCGCGCTCCGGAGACCGAAGGTCTGTTCGCGGCCTTCGAAGACCGCAAGGATCTTTGCAAGGCCCTCGTGGACAAGGTGCTGACCCTCTACGAGGCGGCCGATGAGGCGGCCCTAGCCTTGGCGTTCAAGGCGGTCCTTGATGACCCCGTCCACCGGGAATTGGCCACCCGGGTGAAGGCGCACGCAGATGTCCTGCGGGCCCATCGGGGGCAACCCACCTCCGATGAGCGCCAGATGCTCGCGGATCTGGGGCGCCTCGATCCGCGGGCGCTTGAGGCCCTGGCCCTCTTCGATCTGCTCTTTGTGTGGAAGAAGCGCCGTCGGGTCACCCGCCACCTCATGGAACTGGTGCAGGCCATCCGGGAAACCCAGAAGGAGGGCGGCCGCGTCTTCCTGGTGGCCTCCGGAACCTCGTACCACGCCGCCCTGGTGGCGGCCACCTTCTTCAACAACCTCGCGGGTGTGGCGGTCTTCCCCTGCAATCCGGGGATGTTCCGATCCATGTATCTGAACACCCTCCAGCCGAGGGACCTGCTCCTCGGCATCACCCAGTCCGGCGAGACGAAGGACCTGGTGGACATCTTCCAGGATGTGCGGACCCGGGTGCCCGGCCTGCGGCGCATCGCCCTCGTGAACAACGAGAACAGCCGCATCCCCCAAGAGCTGTCCGAGTTCTACCTGCCCATCCTCTGCGGGCCCGAGATCGCCGTGGCCGCCACCAAGAGCTTCCTCAACCAGGTGGCCATCCTCTACGTGTTGGCAGCCTCCTTCTCGCTCACCGAGCGCAAGATCGCCGCGAACCTGGAACGGGCGAAGGCTCTCATCGCGGAAACCCTCCGCCTGGGCGAAGGGGACGTGGAAGAGGCCGCCGAGCGGCTCTACCTCGAGCCCTCGCTGCACATCCTCGGCACCGGCCTCATCGGCCTGGCCCGGGAGGGTGCCCTCAAGATCCGCGAAGTGGTGCTCAACCACGCCGAGGGTTACGACGCCGCCGAGTTCAAGCATGGTCCCAACACCATCCTCGGGAAGAACACCCTGTTTTCCATCCAGGACCTGGCGGGGCTGCTGGAGGTCTACGAGCAGCGCCGGGATGGCCGCCCCTTCGCCGGGGGGATCGAATCCCTGAAGGCCTGGCCCGAACTGGTGGAGACCCGCTTCTCCAACTACCCCCTGCTCTTCGTCTGCCCCAACGAGGACCGGGACATCCGCATCACAATCAGCCAGATCCACACCCACAAGATCCGCGGCGCCGACATCCTGCTCATCGCGGAGAAACAGCCGGAATTGGCCCTCGCCGTGGCCGGGACGCCTACCGGCCACGACCGCTACTGGTCGAAATACCTGGAGGTGCCCTTCAGCGGAGATCCCAACCTCTTCGTGTTCACCGCCGCCGTGACCCTGCAGCGCCTGGCCTTCCGCATGTCCGTCCTGAAGATGGAGTACCTCGACCGGTTGGCCGTATCCGACCACGGGGTCCATCCGGACGCTCCGAAGAACGTCTCCAAGTCAATCACAGTAGATTAAATTCAATTAATACAATAAATAAACGAATCGATTCGTATCACGAGATAATCAGACCTTTTTAGTATGAATTGTGACCCCCTTCACGCCTGCCAGGGGCGATCTTGGGTTCGGGACCTGTTCCCTCCGGAGACGCCATGACCCCAGATCTCGACACCAAGGTGGGCGACCTCGTGCTGGCCTGGCCCCAGGCCATGCGCTACCTGGAGGCCCAGGGCGTGGACTACTGCTGCGGCGGCCACCGCACCCTGCGGGAAGCCTGCGAGGTGGCCGGTCGCGCACCCCAGGACATCCTGGCGGGCCTTGCCAGCCTTGAGGCTCCCGCAGCCGAGGCCCCCGCACCCGGGGCCTGGATGAACGCCTCCCTGGCCGACCTCACCACCCACATCGAGGTCACCCACCACGCCTACCTGCGCAGAGAATTGCCCCGCCTGGACACCCTGCTCGAAAAGGTGCTCGGCGCCCACGGCGAGAACCACCCCGAACTGGACGACGTCTTCGACCTGTTCCAGGCCCTCGCCAGCGACCTGATGCCCCACCTCCTGAAGGAAGAGCAGATCCTCTTCCCCTTCATCAAGCAGCTGGAGGCTGGCCAGCCCGCCACCGCCTGTTTCGCCAGCGTCCAGAGCCCCATCCGGGTCATGGAATCCGAGCATGAGGCCGTGGGCGGCCTGCTCGTCCGCCTGCGGGCCACCACCGGTGGGTACCAGGTTCCCGCCGACGGCTGCGCCACCTTCCGGGCCCTCTACGACGGACTGAAGGCTATGGAGGAGGACCTCCACCTGCACATCTACCTGGAGAACCAGATTCTCCACCCCCGGGCCCGGATGCTAGAGGCCGCCATCCAGGGCTGAGCGCCCCGAAGAGAACTTTTAGTGCGCGTCCTCCACGCTCCAGCGGTCCGTGCAGCCATGGCTTTCCACCACCTGCCGGGCCTTCCGGAGGCGTAGCGTGTGCTGGACGGTCTGCATGATGGTGAACAGGCCATCGGAAAGGCCCAGGCGTTTCATGTCCTCGGCCTGGAACCAGGTGATGCCATCCGCCCCTTTGCGCGCTTTGTGATCGGCCAGGATCTGTTCGGTGATGCCCACGGGTAACCTCCACAACTGCTAGCTTAGTTGACATGAGGAGGCGGCGTGGCCAATTGGAGGGATACGGGATTCGGCGCGGCGGTGATGGTGGTCTGGGCGCTGGCGACGGTGGTTCTCACGGTTCTGGGCATCCTCCTGGCCATCCCATTCCTCGGCCGGAGACGGGCCTTCTTCGCCGTCGGCCCCATGTTCGCACGCGGCATGGCCTGGTTCTGCCACATCCCCTTCGCCCTGCACGGCTGGGAGCGGATGCCGGAGGCCATCCGCGATGGCCGCCAGCCCGTGATCTTCATGTCGAACCACGAAAGCCAGCTGGATCCGCCCATTCTGGTGGCCGCCCTGCCCCTGCCCGCCGTCTACATCGGCAAGAAGGAGCTGAAGTACACGCCCTTCATCGGCTGGGCCGCCTGGGCCGCGGGGGTGATCTTCATTGACCGTGGCGACCGGGAACGGGCCATCCGGAGCATCCAAGATGCCGCCAGGCAGATCCGCGGTGGCAAGAACGTTGTGATCTTCCCTGAAGGCACCCGCAGCCCCACCGGCCAGATGCTGCCCTTCAAAAAGGGCGGCTTCGCCTTGGCCATGGACGCGGGTGTGCCCATCGTTCCCATGGCCACTGTGGGCGGGTTCCAGTCGCTGCCCTCCGGCAGCCTGCGCATCCGGCCGAGCCAGTACACCCTCCTGGTGGGCGAACCAGTCCATCCCTCCGATTTCGCGGATCGCGAATCCCTCATGAAGGAAGTCCGGAGCCGCATCGAGGCCCTGGTGACTGAGGCCCGCGCCCGCTAACGGAAGGCCGGATCCTGCTTCGCCACGCGAAGCTTCCCCGAATGGAGCCGATCCGCCAACTCCACCATGGCTTGAGCGGCCCCACGATCCCCGAGCCGCCCCATCATGCGGGCCATGAAATAGAGATTCACCGACAGCACCCGGCGTTCGTTGTGCTTTTTCAGAGCCAGGTCCGTGCCCGCGATTCGCTGGCGGAACGCTTCAAAACGGGCCCGGGCACCCGCGCCATCCCCAGCCACGGCCTCCTTCACGCCCGCCAGCAGAACGGTGTTCGAGTGGTCGGGCGGCCATACCCCTTCGAGTTCCCTGAGGTAGCTTTCCGCTGCAGTCCGGTCGTTTCGATCCCAGGCTGTGTAGGCCATGAGGCTGCGGAGCACGTTGGAACCGGGAATCTCTCGGAGCCCGGCCCGCAGGCGGGCTTCCGCTTCCTGGCTGCGCCCCATCCACAGCAGGGCATCCGCAGCCGTGACATAGGCGTACTCCGCAGCGGGGCGCAGGGCCAGAGCGCGGTCGGCATGCTGGAGCGCCGCGGGCAGTTCCCCCTCGTTCTGAAGGAGCACGCCGAAACGGTGATGGGCCTGCCATCCTTCCGGGAAGAGCGCGAGGGACTTCTCGAAGTAGCGACGGGCCGCCTGGTGGTTGTCTTCGCCCTCCAGCCCCGCGAAGACATCCGCGAGCACATCGTAGGCCTTGTGATCCGCCGGATCGAGGCGCACGGCCTGGAGCGCCGCGCGGCTGGAGCCCTCCAGGTCACCCATTCTGAGGAGAATGGAAGCCAGCGCACGGTAGGCCTGGGAAGCGCTGGGATCCAGCGAAATCGCCTTTTCCGCAGCGGCCTTCCCCTGGCGCAACAGAGCCTGGGCCTCGTCGTACCGGCCCTGCCCGAGCGCCGTCGTGGCACCAAGTTCCGCCAGGGTCCACGCGAACTCGGCGCGGGCCGGGGCGTAGTCGGGCTCCATTTCGATGGCGGATGCCAGCAACGTGCTGGCCAGCCGAACGGAATCCTGGTTGCCGTCCGTGATGACCTGCAGGGCCTTGGTGTAGAGTTCGCGGGTCCTCGGCAGCTTGGCCTGGGACCGCAGGGCGCCGGGATCGCTTCCGAGTCCCATCTCTTGGGGCAGCCGCTGCTGGAGCTCGTCCTCCAGTTTAAGGAGATCTGCCACGGACCGGTCCAGCTGGAACTGGTGCAGCGTGGCGCCGCGGACCGCGTCCAGCACGCGGACCACCATGCGCAGCTGACCGCCCACGACCTGATAGCTGCCCAAGACCATCAGTTCCGCCTTGAGCTGCCGGCCCAATTCGCCGATGGCCTTCGGCGCCTGGCCAGGAATGTCACCCAGCTGGTGCATGGCCTCCACCACGCGGAGCCGGTCCACCACCGCCATGTCCTCCCGCCGCACCAGCCCAAAGGCCATGGCATCGGCAAAGCTGTTGCTCAGCCAGGCGTGCTCTGCATCCGGCTGCATCTGCTCCAGGGGCAGGATGGCCACCACCCGGCGCCCCTTGGTGAAGTCCTCGTGCGAAGCCCGGCGGGCCTGACCCAGGCCCGTATCGTCCGTGCGACGCGTCGCCCAGAGTCCGAGGGCGGCCCCCAGGGCCACGACAGCGCCAGTGGAAGCCAGCAGCCAACGGCGACGGGGGTTGCGAAGCAAGGCCACCGGATGGCCGAGGTGGGGGACCGTCGCCGTGGTGACGTTCTCGGCCAGGCCCGCGGCGAGCGCCTGGAGATTCGGGAACCGGTCCTTGGCCGCTTTCGCCATGAGGCGATGGATGGCGTCCTGAAGGGTGCGGGGAAGGTCTGGCCGGGCCTCCGACAATGGCCGGGGTTCGTCCCGGGTCACGGCGTAGAGGGTCTCCACCAGGCTGGCCCGAAGGAACGGATGCACGGCCGTGGCCAGCTCATAGAGCACCACGCCCAGACTGAACTGGTCCGACTGGCCGGTGAGCGCCTGGCCATTGGCCTGCTCGGGAGACATGTAGGCAGGGGTTCCCTGGCTGTAGCCCGGTGCCGTCCGTTCCACCAGGGTCATGTGATGGGAGGTCGGGCCGAGCGCGAGATCCTCGGCGCCCCGGCGGGCGATGCCGAAGTCGAGGATCTTCAACAGACCCTCATCTGTCAGCAGCAGGTTCTCCGGCTTAATGTCGCGGTGAACGATGCCCTTCTGATGCGCGTGGGACAAGGCCGAGGCCGCCTGCCGGGCCAGATCCTGGAGGGCGTCGGCCTCCAGGGGCCGGCCCACCAGAGCCCGCAGGGTGCGCCCCTCCACCAGTTCCATCGCGATATAGGGCGTGCCATCCACATCACCGGCGTCATAGATGTGGGCGATGTTCGGGTGGTTCAGCTGACAGGCCAGCTTGGCCTCGCCGATGAGCGCCTTGCGGCGCAGGTCGTCGGCATCCTTCAGGATTTTGAGCGCCACCTCGCGCTCGAGCCGCAGGTCGAGCGCCCGCCACACCTCGCCCATGGCCCCCTCTCCCAGGCGGGAGAGCAGGCGGTACGAACCGAAATGGGTGGCGTCGGCGGACAAGCGCATCCTTCGAAATAGAATCCGCAAGTATACCTTTCGAATGAAGGAAGCGCTTATTCCATAGGATCGCTTGACCTCGCTCTCGAAATGCCGAGAATCAACCCGGAGGTGCCCCGTGCCCATCCCGGATCTCGACGCCGCCCTGACGGGAGCCCGCCTGGTGGAAGAGGCCGGCGCCCTGCTCACCCTCGGCGAGGATCCCCAGCGCATGGTCGCTCACGCCTTCGAGCGCCTGGGCCAACTCGTGCCCTACGACCTCGCCACCGTGCTGCTGCGCGAAGGCGATGGTCTCCGGGTGGCCCATGCCGTGGGGCCCTTGGCGACATCCCAGCTGTCGGAGGCCCTCATCCCGGTGCGCGGCAACCTGCGCCTCCAGAACGCCCTGAAACCGCGCTCCAAGCCCGCCACCTTTGAAGAGGACGATCCGGGCGAGGACACCTTCCACGGTCTCCTCGAGATGCCCCACGGCCACAGCTGTCTGGTGGCGCCGCTCCGCAGTCAGGGCGAGACCTTCGGCCTCATGACCCTCGATGCCATGGTGTGCCGCCAATACCCGGAAAGCGTGCTGCACCACGTGGGCGTCTTCGCCTCGCTGCTGGCCCTGGGCCTCAAGCAGGCCGAGCATCTGGTGCGGCTCGCCGAGCGGGAACGCAACCTGGCGGAAGAAGTCAGCTACTTCCGCGAGGTCCAGCGCCGGGATGTGCTGCAGGAGCCCCTGCGCGCCGAAAGTCCCGCCATGCGCAGCATCCTCGACCAGCTGCGCCAGGTGGCTTCCACCACTGCCACCGTGCTCATCACCGGCGAGACCGGCACCGGCAAGGAGAAGGTGGCGCAGACCCTGCACCACCTCTCGCCCCGCCGTGAGAAACCCTTCATCAAGGTGAACTGCAGCGCCCTGCCCGCGACGCTGATCGAATCCGAACTCTTCGGCCATGTGAAGGGCGCCTTCAGCGGCGCGGCCTCCGCCCGGAAGGGCCGCTTCGAACTGGCGGACGGCGGCACCCTGTTCCTCGACGAGATCGGCGACCTGCCCCTGGACCTTCAGCCCAAACTGCTGCGCGCCATCCAGGAGAAAGAAATCGATCCGCTCGGTAGCGAGAAATCCCGCAAGGTGGACGTGCGGCTGGTCGCCGCCACCCACGCGGACCTCGGCCTGGCCGTGGCCGAAGGCCGTTTCCGGGAGGATCTCTTCTACCGCCTGAGCGTGTTCCCCATTCACCTGCCGCCGCTGCGGGAGCGGCCTGACGACATCGCGGCCTTGGCCGAGGGCTTTCTCGACCGCTTCGCCCGGGAAAACCGCCGCCCTCCCATCCACTTGCCTGAGTCCTTGCGCGACCAGCTGGAAGCCTACGCCTGGCCGGGCAATGTCCGTGAACTGCACAACGTGCTCGAACGGGCGGCCATCCTCTCGGCGGGCCGGGAGCTTCGTCTCCCGCCGGGCGCTCTGCCTGCCCGGGGTGAGAAAACCGGTCGGCCCCTCACCTGGGAGGCCCAGGAGCGCGCGTACCTCGAGCGCCTGCTCCGCCACACCCGCGGCAAGATCGCTGGCGCTGAGGGCGCCGCGGCCCTGGCCGACCTGGCGCCTTCCACGCTGCTCTCCCGTCTCGAAAAGCTGGGCCTGCGACCGAAGGACTTCCGCGAAGCGTGATAATTTAGCCCTCGCGGAGCAGAGCATGAGCGAGATCACCGGCCCCAATGAGGCGCTTCCACCAGCCATCCAGCTGAGCGAGCCGCCGGGCACTCACCCGCCCATGCCCCCGCCCTTCACCGAGCTGCCACCCACGTTCGCACCGGACCTCCGCCCCGTGCCCTTCGAGGATCCGGAAGCCTTCCCGACGTTCTGGTCCCGCGTGGGCGGCATGTTCCGGCTGGTGTTCAGCAACCCCATGGAACTCTTTGACCGGGTGCCCGTCACCGAGGGCTTTGGCGCGCCCTGGCGCTTCCTGCTGCTGCTGTCGATCCCCGTCTTCCTCATCACCGCTGCGCTCTTCTTCCTCGTGGGCATGGGCATCATGTTCGCGGCCCTCGAGCAGTCCGGAAAGGGCGATGGCCGGGCCGCGGCCGCCATCATGCCGCTGATCTTCGGAGCGATCCTGCTGCTCATGCCCCTCTTTGCCTTCCTGGGCATGGTCATCGGCGGCGCCTTCAGCCACTTCTTCCTCTGGATGTGGGGCGGCCTCAAGCCCGGGGCGGGCACCAACCAGACCATTCGAGCCTACGCCTACGCTTCCTCCTTCATCCAGATCGGAAGCCTCATCCCCTACCTGGGTATCCTGGTCCACCTCGCTGGCATGGTGGTCATGGGCATGGGGCTCGCCCGCATGCACAAGACCGACACGTGGCGCGGCGTCTGCGCTGCCCTGACCCCGCTGTTCCTGGTCTGCTGCTGCCTGTTGCCGCTGCTCATCATGGCCATTCCCGCTTTCGCGGCATTTGGACATCGCTGATACGAGTTCGCCCAAACCATCAAGGATCACCACCAGGGCGCCAAGAAAACCAAGGCCGATTTCCACGCCGTTCGTGGTGCCGAAAAGTCATTCCCCTCGGGTTCGAGTCAGCGTTGCCCTTGGCAGCTGTTAGAGGCTCGGACCATCCTGCTGAAGCCAGGCTCCCACCGCGGTCGCGACCGCTTCCGGGAGCACCTTCCGGTGGACCGCGCCCGTGGCCAAGGCGGCGTCTTCGTCCCAGGCCTCGAAAGCCCGGAAGAGGCGATCCGCCCCTTCCCTCCCGAGAAGTTCCGGCAGGCGCACCGTGCCGCCAAAACCGGTGAGGATGCCGTGTTTCGCCGCAGGATGAGCCAGGCGCAGCCCCCCCTTGCCCGCAGCGTCCGCCGCCACGGCCCAGCGTTCCTGGCCGTGCAAGGCCAAATCGCATCCGCCGCCCATGGCCACCCCTGAAATCAGCGTGAGGCTGCGCCAACCGGGCCAGAGCAGGTGAGTCATCACGCGCTGACCGCGCCGGGCGAAGGGCTCCGCCGACACGGCGTCCAGCGCGCCGACTTCATGGAGATCGGCCCCTGCAGAGAAGTGGTGCCCCCGTCCGGCCATCCACCCGCTGCCGCTGAGCGCCACCCGGCGGACACCGGACCAGCGCAGGTCGATGAACAGCCGGTCCAGAGCCATCAGCAGATCACTGTGGAGCCGGTTCAGGCCGTCACCGGAGCGCAGGCCGATCCAGGCCCAGTCCGCACCGCGCCGCACGTCCAGCGACGTCCGGCCTTCGTACCAGGCGATCGGCGTCATGACAGCCCCAGGCGCACGAAGGCCGCCTCCAGTCGTTCGACATCGGGATCCCACACCGGCGCCCCCGGCAACTGGTTCCGGAACCAGGTGGCCTGGCGCTTGGCGTAGGCCTGGGTCTCCTGCGTCACGGCCCCCTGAACGACGCCGGGATCCCCACCCGCCATCCAGGCGGCGTAGCCCAGGGGCCGAAGCTGAGCCAGATCCTCTCCATGACCGGAGGCCACCAGCCGGGCCACCTCCTCCGGCCACCCAGCCCGCACCTGTCCGGCCACCCGCGCCGTCACGCGGTCCCGGCGGCGTTCACGACCGGGCGTGACCACCAGCACCTGCCAATCCGAGGGAATCCCCGTTTCTGGCCCAGAGAGCATCCCCGAGGGCGCCCGGCCCGTGGCCAAGTGCAGCGCCAGGGCCCGCTGCACCCGGGCGCTGTCGTTGGGATGAAGCGCCGCAGCCCGGACCGGATCCACCGCAGCCAGATAGCGGTGGAGGGCAGGCATTCCAAGACCGCAGCCCCAACCCCGCACCCGATTCACCAGGGTTGGATCCACTTCCGGCAGATCACTGAGCTGATCCCAGATGCCGCGAAGGTAGAGGCCCGACCCCGTCACCAGAACCGGCTCGCGGCTGGCTGCAATCCAGGTCCGGACCTGGGCGCCGAAGGCCGCGGGATTGGGCCGGGCCGAGAGGGGGAAGACGCCGTAACCCACATGAGGCACGCCGCCCTGCTCGCCCTCGTCGGGTTGCCCCGTGCCGATGGCCAGACCCTGGATGGCCTGATAGGGGTCCCCATTGACCACGGTGCCCCCGATGCGGCGGGCCACGGCCACGGCCACGGCGGATTTGCCGGAGGCCGTGGGTCCCAGGATCGCGAAGGGCATAGGTCCAAACTATCACTTGGCGGCGGTCGGCTGGGGTTGGGAACCTCGGCACGGGTGAGATCATTTCAAGGCCATGCGCGCCCTGCTCTGCCTCTGCCTCGCGACCGGACTCCTGTCAGGGGAGGCCCCGCAACCTGGCCTGGACCGAGCGTTCCTCGCGCGGATCCTCGCGGATACCGAAGGAGGCTCCATGCCCTGGAAGACCTTCCGGATGCCCGCGGAGTCAGCCTCCGCCGTGGTGGAGGTGGTGGGCGAACTCACCCGGGAAGAGCGGCGCCAGGTGGCCTTCCAGGAATTCCTGGTCTGGTTCCGGATGGACCTTCAGCGGTTCTTCGGTCATCAGGGCGCGATCGCCCCCGCCTCGAGCCTGGCCTCGGCCACCCTTCCCGTGGACCGGTTCGGCGGCAATCCTGTGCCGCGCAATGTCCCCCTGGGGCGGGTGGGATTCTAGCCGTTCAGCCTCGGCAGCAGCCGCGCGGCCTGATCCCGGGCCAGGCGAGCCGCGTCAAGGGCATGGCGGGTGGCCTCCTCCGAGGACTGCCGGGGCGTGAGCAGCGCCTCGAGCTGGCCCCGCAGGCGGGCGGTCTCATTCTCGGGATCCGGCAGGTGACGTTGAGCGGCGACTTCGAAGGTCACCAGGAAACACTGGATGGCATCACAGGCGGCCGTCACGATGGCGGCGCTGTTCCGATGGTCCGCATCCAGGGCCAGAGCGGCCGCTAGAAAGCGAAGGCCATCCTCGAAACGGGCCTGGGGCGGGCCTGCGGCCCCGGAACTCATGCTCCGGGAGCCACGGGATAGTCCCCCGTGAAGCAGGCGTAGCAGAAGCCCTGGCCATCGTCGCCCATGCAGCCCTCCAGATCCTTCAGATCCAGATAGCCGAGGGTGTCTGCCTCGACGAATTCCGTGATCTCGCCCAGGGACATATAGGACGCGATGAGGTGCTGCCGTTTGGGGGTATCGATGCCGTAGAAGCAGGAGTGGGTGGTGGGAGGACAGGCGATGCGCAGATGCACCTCTTTGGCGCCCGCCTCCCGCACCATCTGCACGATCTTCTTGCTGGTGGTGCCGCGCACGATGCTGTCGTCCACCAACACCACCCGCTTGCCCGCGAGCAGGTGGCGCACCGGGTTCAGCTTCACCTTCACGCCGAAGCTGCGGATGTTCTGCTTGGGTTCGATGAAGGTCCGGCCCACGTAGTGGTTGCGGATGATGCCGAAGTCGAAGGGGATGCCGGACTGTTCGGAATAGCCCAGGGCGGCGCTCACGCCGCTGTCGGGCACGGGGACGATGAGATCCGCCTCCACGGGATGGCGCAAGGCCAGGCGGCGCCCCATCTCGCGGCGGGCCATCATCACGCTTTGGCCATAGACCAGGGAGTCCGGCCGAGCGAAATAGATGTGCTCGAAGACGCAGGGTTTCGGCTGCACCTTGGGGAGGGGGAAGCGGGACGTTGCCTCTCCGCCTCGGCGGGGCACTACCATCATCTCGCCCGGTTCCACATCCCGCTCATAGTGGGCGCCCACCAGGTCAAAGGCACAGGTTTCGGAGCTGAACACGGTGGTGCCATTCATCTGCCCCATGGCCAGGGGCCGGAAGCCGCGGGGATCCCGGGCCGCGATGAGGGCATCTTCCGTGAGGATGAGCAACGAATAGGCGCCCTTCGCTTCGCGAAGGGCCGCGACCACGGCATCTTCAAGCGTGTCGGCCTGGGCCCGGTTGATGAGGGCCAGCAGGACCTCGCTGTCGGAAGGGCTGGTGAAGGTGTGGCCGTCCGCGATGAGCCGGGCCCGCAGTTCCTCGGTGTTGGTGAGGTTCCCGTTGTGGCAGAGGGCCACCTGGCCAAAGCGGCCGTGGATGAGAAAGGGATGGGCGGCGGAGGCCACATTGCCAC
Organism: Geothrix sp.; assembly: GCA_030824075.1. Lineage (GTDB taxonomy): Bacteria > Acidobacteriota > Holophagae > Holophagales > Holophagaceae > Geothrix. Next base: position 56,301 of record JAVBYJ010000011.1, on the reverse strand, counting down.
CGGTGGTGGAGTAGCGCGTGTGGCCGATGGCCGCGTCGCCTGGCAGGGCGTCCAGGACCGCCTCGGAGAACACGTCGGCCACATAGCCCTGGGCCTTGTGCAAATGAAGACCCTTCTCGTCACCGGAACAGATGCCGGCGGCCTCCTGGCCCCGGTGCTGGAGGGCGTAGAGACCCAGGTAGGTCTGACGCGAGGCCTCCGCCTGATGGCAGATCCCGAAAACCCCGCATTCGTCCCGGAACGGCATGTTTCCCCCGATCCACCAGAATAAGCCCTTCCGGGCCCATCCCGTAGAGGTCCCATGCCTCCCCTGGCCTTGGAACCTTCATACATCTAACCCCATTGATCTTCCTGAGGCCTGGCGCGGGAGCCCCGCCCGCAACCCCTTTTCCGGAGCCACCTTGCGCCCAGCCCTTTTGGCCCTTTCCTTGATCCTGCCCCTTTCCGCCAATGGCCTCGATGACCTGAGGACCGCCCTGCAGAAGCTCCCGGGCGGTGAGCCCGTCAAGGCCATGCTGGAGCACAGCTTCTGGCGCCAGACCATGGACGACAAGAAACCCGTCATCAGCCAGGGCCACGTATCCGCGCAGATCGAAGAGAACGGCCAGGGCCTCAAGGTCACCTGGGCCCGTCCGCTCCTGCAGCAGGCCGTGAAGGAACTGGTGGCCCAGGAGCGGGAGCCCGAGCGGACCGCCCCCACTCGCATGGCCCTTCGGAATATTGATCCCCTGGACACCGCAGAGTCCCTGAATCATGCGGAGGCCCTGCTGCGGGACCTCGCCCAGGCCCAGGTCCAGGAGGAGAGGACCGAGCCCTGGCAGGGCCGCCCAGCGAAGCTTCTCGTCCTGAAGATCACGCCCAGGATCCCCGAGAGTCAGCGAAAATACCTCAAGGAACTGAAGGTGGACGCCAAAGTATGGATCGGTTCCGACGGCCTTCCCTTGGCCTTCTCCAGCAGCGTCGCCTTCAAGGGCAGTCGCATGTTCATCAGCTTCGAAGGGGGCAACACCCAGGAGCGCCACTTCGCCAGGGTGGGTCACCGCCTGGTCGTGACCCGCGCCACCACTGAGGACCGCAACGCCGGGTTCGGGGCCTCCACTCAGACGAAGAAGACCACGACCGTGACGGTGTTGTAGCGCTACCGGACTGTGATTCCCGAGGCGGCCTCGCTCTGCGCCTCGCTTGCCCAGGCCTGAAGGGTGCTGAGAAGGGTCGTGCCGGCCTCGGCGGGGGCCAGCCCCACCGTGCTGTCCAGGCCCTCCAGGTGCAGTTCCAGGCGGGCGATGTCCCCTTGTTCGAACCGGGCGCTGAAATCGCAGAGCGCGAGCAGTTTGGGACCGATCTCCACCAGCACCGTGGAGGCGTGGATCCCCTTGGGGATTTCAAGGCTCCACACCGGCAGGCTGCGACTGCCGAAGCGCAGGAGAATGGGTTCGGGCCTGGTTTGCGGCGCGGGGCCGGCCAGGTAGAGCAGCCGTTCGGCGCGGCCCAGCAGCATCGCCTGGGCATAGGGGGTGCCCTGAGTGCGGTCTGCCTCCAGACGCCAGCCGCCCATGCGCGGTTTCTGCACCTTGTTGTGGCTCCGGGTTCCAGCCGTCGACTGGAGCCTGAACCGCACCTCCATGGACTGCGACTCGCCGCGCATCCACAGCTGCATCCGATAGCGCAGCCCCTCCTGGGCCTTGACCGGCAGTGAAAGAACCAAGAGGGACAGAATCATCAAGCGACGCACGAGGAACCACCTTCCCTTCGAGGATGCCATCCCATGCGATCCTGGGCCAGATACGGAGTGCTTTGATGCCGATCTGCTTCGACCTCGATGGGACCCTGGGGCACTTCAGCTCCGGCTTCGTGCTGCTGCGCGAGGCCCTCGGCGGGCTTTGGGGAGCAACCCCCACCGTGGAGGAGCTGGAGCGCTGCGGCGGCTCCACGGACTGGGAGATCGTGGATGAGCTGCACCGGATGCGGTTCGGCCGCAGCCTGGACGAGGCCGCCTATGCCGCCTATGGAACCGCCTGCGTGGCCCGGTTCCGGGCGGCCTTCGCTCCCGGGGGGCAGGAGGCCGTGGGCTTTCGGGGCGTGCTGGAGGGCATGCATCGCCTGGCAGCGACCCACCGCGTCTGGCTTGTCTCCGGCAACGCACCGGAGCTGCTGGCCTTCAAGGCCGACGTTCTGGGCATCGATGCGACCATCCCCCGACTGGGCTCGCTGCCCCGCCACGACCGGACGGACCTGTTGAAATCGGCCCTCCGCGGCTGCCCCGGTCCCCACCTCTATGTGGGCGACCGGCCTCACGATCTCGCCGCGGCACGCGCCGCGGGCCTGCCTTTCCTGGGCATCGGCGCCGCCGTCCCCGGAGCGCATATGAATCTGACCCGGGATGCGGCGGCGGACCACCTGATCGCCGCCGTCGAAGCCACCCTGGGGCTGGCCCCGACTCGCCCAGGCCCTAGCGTGTCCTGACCTCGAAATCATCAAGGAAGGCGGCGGTGCGCCGGTCCCCTTCCTTCCGCACGATGGCCTGGGCGTGATGCAGGCGGCCTCGGCGGACCACCACGATGCCTTCGATGCTCCCCCCCGTGGGGCCCTTCACCTTGTAGCGGAAACCCGGCCCCTTTTCGGCGGGCAGGTCCGTCCGCCGAATCGCGCCGAAACGGTAGCCAAGAGAGTTCTGGAAGGTGGTCAGGATCTCCCGGGGCGTGGTTCCACCCTTGTCTCCGGGCGGCAGGTTGCCCACCGCGACGCTAAAGGTCTCGTCCAGACGGCCCGCCGGACTCATGGCCAGATCGAACCACTCCACCTCGCCAAAGGGGCCGGGATCCGTATGCCGGTGCAGCTTCGGGGGCCCGGGAAAGGTGACGGCGATGCCGAGGTTTTCATTCTCGATGCGGCGAGGGTCCTCCCGGCACCCCGTCAAGGCGAGCATGACCACCAGACTCAACAGGACACGGGACATGGCTCCCCCTGGGATGTCATCGGATCCCCAGCCCAGGAAGTTGACTCATTGCGTGCCGCCCTCGGCCCAGAGGCCCAACCGGCGCTCGAGCCAGGTGATCACCGCGCCTTCAGGGCCTCATCCAGGGCCCGCTTGGCCATGCCCTCGCCGTAGCCGGACCAGCGCTTCACCAGCTTGCCTTCCCGGTCGATGATGAGCGTCGTCGGAATGCCGCTGATCTCGCCGAAGGCGTCCAAGCCCTTGGCCCCATCCGGCACGAAGGCCGTGAGGCTGAGTTGCGGATTCTGCGCCAGGAAGGGTTTCACGTCGCCCCAGCCGCCGCGGTCCACGGAAATGGGCAGCACCGCGTAGCGGTCGCCACCCCCCTTCTGCAACTCCGCCACCTCCGGCAGCGACTTCCGGCAGGGCGGGCACCAGGTGGCCCACACATCCACCAGCACCACCTTGCCCTTGAAGTCCGCCAGGGTGCGCCGGTTCCCCTCCGCATCCAGGAAGGCCACGCGGCTCACATCCGTGCCGCTGGCCGCCCCATCGGAGCCAGAGGCCCCCCCGAACATGCCACGGAACAGCACCACCCCGCCCAGCAGCAGGCCGCCTCCGACCAGCAGAGCCGCGGCAACCATGCGCCAGCGGGATTCGGGAACATACGTGTCGGACATGGGACCTCCGGGTTCCTCGGGCAATGGAGGCATTGCCTGAGGTCTATGAGCAGTCTTCAGGGTACTGCCTGAGCCGGCCGCTTCATACTGGCTGGATGTCTCTGATCTCCGCTTCCGATCTCCACGCCCGGCTATCTTCGATCCGCCTCCTGGATACCCGCCCAAAGGCCGCAGACTACGCGGCTGGCCACCTTCCCGGAGCCCGGCACGCGGAACTGGACTGCCATCTCAGCACAGCCTCTGAGCCAGAGCATGATCCCGCCCGGGGCGGACGGCACCCCCTGCCCTCCGTGGCGCGGTTCGCGGCACAGGTGGGGAGCTGGGGGATCGGTCCGGACACCCCCGTCGTGGTCTACGACGCCAGCGGTGGCGGCAACGCAGCGGCGCGGCTTTGGTGGATGCTGCGGGCCCTGGGTCACAGGCGGGTGTCCGTGCTCGATGGCGGCCTGACAGCTGCGCTGGAAGCAGGCTTCTCTCTCTCGGTCGAGCAGCCTTCCGGGACGTCCGAGGGGATCTACCCCGCTGACCGATGGCTCCTCCCCATGGCCCAGGCGGACACCGTGGAAGCCCTGCGCCGCGATCCGTCCCAGAAGCTGCTGGATGTGCGTGCCGCGGAACGCTGGCGGGGTGAGGTCGAGCACCTCGACCCCGTGGCCGGCCACATTCCCGGATCCCGGAATCTGGCCTGGAATGACAACCTGCGCGCCGATGGGCGCTTCAAGTCGCCGGAGGCCCTGCGCGCCCAGTACCAGGCCCTGCTGGATGGCACGCCCCCTGAGCGCCTCACCGTCCATTGCGGCAGCGGGGTGACCGCCTGTCACACACTCCTGGCCCTGGAAGTGGCGGGACTGTCTGGCGCCGCGCTCTACGTCGGCAGTTGGAGCGAGTGGTGCCGAAGCGGCCGGGAGATGAGCACACTCGCGCAGGGTCTGTCATGAACCCATGGAAGGGCCTCCGCGGCCTTCCCCGCGAAGTCTGGCTGGTCTGCGCCACCACGCTGATCAACCGCCTGGGCACCATGGCCCTGCCTTTCCTGGTGCTGTACCTCACCGAAGGGCGCCGCTGGACCCCGGGAGAGGCTGGCTACGGAATGATGGTCTACGGGGCGGGGGCCCTGGCCGCAGGTCCCTTTTCGGGCCGGCTGGCGGACCGGCTGGGCCACGTCCGCGTGCTGAAGGCCAGCCTCTGGTCCTCGGGTGTCCTGCTGCTGGTGCTGCCGCTCGCCACGACGAAGCCTCTGCTCTTTGCCTTGATCTTCCTGTGGGCTGGCCTCACCCAGGCCTTCTGGCCCAGCGCCATGGCCCTGCTCACGGGCCTCGCGGCACCGGAGCAGCGCAAGGCCGTCTTCGCCCTGCATCGCCTGGCCGTGAACCTGGGCATGGCCGTGGGGCCGGCCCTGGGCGGGCTCATTGCCCACTACAGTTATGGCTGGGTGTTCTGGACCGACGGACTCAGCACGCTGGCCGGCGCGGCGATGTTGACCCTGGTGCTGAAGACACCGCCCGCGCCCAGCCTGCCCCACGATCACGCACCTGGACAGAGCCCCTGGCGCGACAAGCGCCTGCTGCTCCTCCTGCTGCCCTTCATCCCGGTGTTGATGGTCTTCTTCCAGATCGAAGGCACGCTTCCCCTGTGGGTGGTGCGCGATCTGGGCCTGGGCAGCCGCTTCTTCGGCATCCTCTTCACCGTGAACACGCTGTTGATCGTGGTGTTCGAGGTGACCATGAACCTCGCCATGGCCCACTGGTCCCATGGGAGGCTGCTCCTGCTCGGCTCCCTCTGCGTCGCCTTGGGTTTCGGCCTCACGGCCTGGGCCACTGGGCACACCACGCTGATCCTCACCACCCTCATCTGGACCCTCGGCGAAATGATCCTCTTCCCCGCCATGAGCGACGCCGTGGCCACCCTGGCGCCGCCGGACCGCCGGGGCGAGTACATGGGCCTGCTTTCGCTCAGCTTCGCCGCCGCCCTGGCCCTGGGCCCGTGGCTGGGCGTGCTGGCCTACGCCAAGGCCGGGCCGCGGGCGGTGTGGTTCTCCACCTTCGTCATCGCGGGCGGAGCGGGTTTCCTTCTGGCCCGGTTCAAGTCGGGGAAACCCGGCCACCTCAACCCGGGATGAAGGCCAGCCATGGGGCGCGATTCGTCCCGGATCCTTGGTCCGGCCCTTCCGTTATCATCGGAAAAACCCTGGAGTCCTGATGCGCGTCACTCCGCCCGTGCTCGCCCTGTTCCTGGCGATCCTGACCAGCCCGGCCTTCGCCTCCGGACCGGCCGCTTCCGTCAATGCGGGACCTTTCGACGCACATTTTCCCCAACGCAGCCCCTGGGCCAGCGTCCAGCAAACCATCGGCACCACCGTCATCAGCATCAACTACCACCGTCCCGCCATGCGGGGTCGCCCCATCTGGGGGTCGCTCGTGCCCTACCACCAGGTCTGGCGGGCCGGCGCCAACGAGTCCACGACCATCCGCTTCAGCGATGACGTCAAGATCCAAGACCAGGAAGTAAAGGCCGGAACCTATTCCCTCTTCATGATCCCCAGACCCGACATCTGGACCGTGATCCTGAACAAGCGGGCCAAGCAGTGGGGCGCCTATGAATACGACCCGCGACTGGACGCCCTGCGCTTTGACGTGCGGCCACGGGCCAACGCCAATACCAATTGGCTCACGTATGTGCTTGATCCGAACAGTGAGTCCACGGCCTATGTCCAGCTTTTCTGGGAGAAGGTGAAGGTGAGCTTTCTCGTGGAGGTGGATGTGGAGGCGATCACCACCGCGCGCATGAAGAAGCTGTTCGCACAGCGCCCCCGGGACTGGAAGGTCTATTGCGAGGCCGCGGAATACGGCCTCCAAAAGACGGTGCCTCTGCGCCAGGCTTTCGACTGGGTGAATCAATCGCTGACGCTGAAGGTGAACCCCACCAACCTGGCCGTGAAGGCCCGGCTCCACTTCGAGGCTGGCCAAAGGCTCGAGGCCATGGCCCTCATGGAGAAGGCCCTCCATCTGGCGCAGACCCAGAAGGCCCCTGCCGCCGTGACAGGTCCCCTGGAAACCGACCTGGCCACCTGGAAACAAGAGAACTGAGGCAGGGGTTCAGCAGAAACGGTCGAGGGCCCGCCCGCCTCGGGCGCCCGGCAGGATCCCCGGCGGTCAGAACCGGACGGCGTCCCCCACCCGGATGAGCCCGCCCACCAGGATTTCCGCGCGCAGTCCACCCCGGTGGATCAGGCCGGGCAGGATCTGAGGCTTGCCGGTCATGCGGGCCAGCTCCGCGCAGGGCTCGCAGAGCTCGTGGCCACGCAGCCGCACGTCACCCACGGTGAATTCGCGGCCCACCAGATGGTTCAGCGCGATGCCGCGGGTGACGAGGTTGCGGCGCGTTTCTCCGGGAGTCAGCGCCAGGCCCAGTTCCCGCTCCAGCGCCTCGATGGCCTCGGCTTCGATGAGCGTGATCTGGCGGCCCGGTTTGGGTTTGGCGGAAAAGCTGCCCGTGTGCGTCGCGTAGCGGTCGCCTTCCAGGCCCGAGCCGGCGAGCGCCACGGCCTGGGCCACTCCGCGCATGGCGGCCTCGGCGCTGGCAGCGAGATGGATGGACTCGACCAAACCTGGATTCACAGTCACCTCCTCGGGTCAGTGTCCAGGAAACAGGAAGAACCCGCCACGCAGGATCACTCCCGGATCAGGTCCCGCCGGTCCACCAGCCGGAAGATCCGCCCCTTCCAGCGGGCCGCCTGGGGCTCGATCTGCAGGTCACCAGGAACGATCGACTCGACCTTCGCCTTTCCCTTTTCCTTCGGATAGAGAAAGACCTGTTCGATCTCGCGGAACTCCTCCCGATCCTCTGGGAACATCACGTACCGCACCAGCCACTGGGTCTCCCCCGCGTAGACCTCGTACCCGTAATGACGGCAGTCGGGGTCCGCAAGGACATGCGATTCCAGGCGCAGCCAGGACGGTGGAGCCGGATCTGCCTGAAAGACGGGAATGGCACCGGAGACGCGGATACCCGCTGGTTCCAGGGGTGGCGCGGCCACCAGGGGAGGCAGGGCCAGCAGGCAGGTCATGAGCGTTTTCAACATGAAGATCCTCGCGGATTATGAAATTCCCGCTAATTTCTTCTATTTTCACACCATGTCCCGCCTGCGTGGGGTAATGAGTCTGTGACTTCTGCGGCCTTTCAGCCCTGCAGCACGGCTTCCAGCTGATCCACGGCCCAATCGAGCTGCTCCTTCGTGATGACAAGAGGCGGAGCCAGGCGGATGGTATCCACGTGCGTGTCCTTGCAGAGCATGCCGCGATCCTTGAGGGCGTAGCAGTATTGGCGGGCGCCACCGGCCTCGGGCTTGAGCTGTACGCCGGCCCAGAGGCCGATGCAGCGGATTTCCTGCACCTTGTCGGTCTTCATCGTCTGAAGGCGCTGCTTGAAGTGCTGACCCAGTTCGGCGGTCTTCGCCACGAGCTGCTCGTCCACCAGCACATCCAACGCGGCGCTGGCCACGGCGCAAGCCAGCGGGTTCCCACCATACGTAGATCCGTGGATGCCCGGGGTGAAGACATCCATGACCGCATCGTTGGCCAGGAAGGCGCTGACCGGGTAGTAGCCGCCGCTGAGGGCCTTGCCGATGGTGATGCCGTCGGGGCGGATGCCCTCATGCTCGAAGGCGAAGAGCTTGCCGGTGCGGCCCAGACCGGACTGGATTTCGTCCAGCACCAGCAGGCAGTTGTTCTGGTCGGCGAGGTCGCGCAGGCCCTTCAGGAAGCCCTTGGGCGGGATGACCACGCCGCCCTCGCCCTGGATGGGCTCCATGAAGATGGCGCAGGTGTTCGGGTTGATGGCTTTCTTGACGGCCTCAAGGTCGCCGTAGGGCACGATCACGAAGCCGGGGGTGAAGGGGCCGAACTTGCTGGTGCTGTCGGGATCGGTGCTGAAGCCCACGATGGTGGTGGTGCGGCCGTGGAAGTTACCGTCAGCCACGATGATCTCGGCCTTGCCGTATTCGATGCCCTTCTTGTCGTAGCCCCACTTGCGCATGGCCTTCAGCGCCGTCTCCACGGCCTCGGCTCCGCTATTCATGAGCAGGGCCTTCTCGAAGCCTGTGAGCTTGCAGAGCTTCTCCAGCAGCGGGGGGAACTGGTCGTTGCGGAAGGCCCGGCTGGTCAGCGCGAGCGTCTTGATCTGCGCGATCATCGCCTCGCCGATCTTCGGATGGTTGTGGCCCTGGTTCACGGCGGAGTAGGCGGCCAGGAAATCCATGTACTGCTTGCCGTCCACGTCGGTGAGGAAGACCCCCTCGCCCTTGGTGCACACCACGTCGAGGGGATGGTAGTTGTGGGCGCCGAACTGGTTCTCCTGCGCGATCAGGGCTTCGGACTTGGCGGCGAGGGTGGCCATGGGACCTCCGGAACGGGTGGTGTGGGTCGGTGCGGGTTTGAATTCTAAACTCTAAGCCCGATCGTCACGGTTGTCAGGTTTCTCAATGTTTCCTTGACGAACTGTCAGGGTCCATCCCCCGGAGCCCCCCCGCCGCCCAGCGGCGGATTCCCACCGCTGGGCGGCAGGCTGCAACAATAGCCCTCGCACCCCTTTATCGTGAATGCATTGGAGCCCCCATGAGCGACCAGCCCACCTCCCTGTATGGCGACCAGCCGGAACCCTCGAAAGTCCAGACGCCCAGCTTGATGGATCAGATCGTGGGGGTGTTCACCAACCCCATCGAGCTCTTCCAGCGCTTGAACAAGGCCCCCAGCTGGGGGTGGGCCCTGGGCCTGCTCATCGCCGGTGCCCTCCTCATCACGGTGATCTGGGGCCTGAAGGTGGATGTGGACGAGATGATGAGGCCCATGCTGGAGCGCAATCCCCAGATCCAGTCCTCGCAGATAGACACGATCATCGAGATGCAGAAGAAGTTCATTCTGCCCATCGGCCTCCTTGGCGCCGTCTTTGGCACTGCCGCAGCCATGGCCCTGGTGGCCCTCTTTTACTGGCTCATCGGGAAGGCCCTGCCGGAAGCTGAAGCCCCCAGCTATCCCCAGGCCCTCAGCGCCGCCGTGGTGCCGAGCCTCGTGAAGCTCCCGCACCTGCTCCTGTTGGTGGTCATCTGCCTGGTGAAGCCCATCGGCGGCCTTACGCCGGACAAGATCGCACCAACCTCGCTGGGCTACTTCCTGCATGTGGAAAGCCTCAAGCTCCAGGCCTTTTTCTACACCATGGATCTCTTCTACCTCGCGGAGGCCGTGCTGACCTACCTGGCCCTGCGCCACCTGGTGCGCATGAAGACCGTTGGCGCCCTGCTCTGCGTCCTCCTGCCCATGGCCCTTGGCATCGGGTTCCGCCTGCTCGGAGCAAAGTAGATGGCAGCCCGGAAGACCAAACTCTTTATTGGCGGCGCGGCCGCACTCGTGGTGCTCCTCATCCTTGGCATCGCCTTTGGCGGGTCCAAGGATGAAGACAGCGCCTATTCCTGGGACGCCCTGACCAAGGGCGATATCCGTGAAACCATCAGCGCCAGCGGCGAGGTTCGCGCCAAAACCCAGATCAACATCGGCACCTCGGTGGCGGGCGAGATCAAGGCCATCCACGTGAAGGATGGCCAGGATGTGAAGGTCGGTGACCTGCTCGTCACCATCGACCAGGAGCGCCTCAGGCAGGCCATGGCCCAGGCCCAGGGCGCCCTCGACGCCGTCCGCCAGGACGCCTCGCGCCTGGAGGCCACCATGCGGCGCAGCGTGGACAGCTTCCCCCGCTACGAGTCCCTCCGTCAGCAGGGCCTGATGTCCGACGAGGACTTCCGGCAACAGAAGCTCCTCAAGGAAAGCGCTGTGCTGTCCTACAGCGCCGCCAGGGCCAATGTGGCCCAGAGCGAGGCTAACCTGAGGGCCATGCGGGACGGTCTCTCCAAGGCCACGCTCCGCGCTCCCATCACGGGCCGGGTCACCAGCCTGAAGGCCGAGAAGGGCGAGACCGCCATCCCGGGCATGAGCAACCTGCCGGGCGCGACCCTCATGATCATTTCCGACATGAGCGAGATGCAGGCGGAGATCAAGGTCAATGAAAGCGAAGTGGTCCGCACCAAGGTGGGGCAGACCGCCCAGGTGATGGTGGAATCGCTGCCCGGGAAGGTCTTCCAGGGTTCGGTCATCGAGGTGGCCACGGGTACCGAGAAGACGGGCACCGATGCCAACCTCTACAAGGTGAAGGTCCTGCTCTCGGGCCAGCGGACGGACCTGGACAACCTGCGCCCGGGCATGAGCGCCCGGGCCGTCATCCTCACCCACGAGGCCAAGGGCGTCCTCCGCGTGCCGCTGCAGGCCGTGCTGGAGCGGGAAGGCAGTCTCGAGGAGGCCCAGAAACAGGGGCTTCTGGCCCCCGCCACCCGCAACATCGTGATGCTCTTCAAGGGCGGCAAGGCCGAGGAGAGAACCGTGCAGGTGGGCATCGCCAACACGCAGTTCTTCGAAGTGAAGGAAGGGCTGTCTGAGGGCGACAAGGTGCTCACCGGCCCCATACGAAAACTGAAGGACTTGAAGGACCGGGCCCCTGTGACCCTGCGCAAGCGGTCCGACAGCGACCTGGTGAAAGCCAAGGACACGAAGAAATAATGGACATCCGCGAACCCCTTTCCGCAGCCGTCCGCGCCCTCAAGGCCAACAAGCTGCGCTCGGCCCTCACCACCCTCGGCATCATCATCGGCGTGGCGGCCGTGATCGTGGTGGTGAGCCTGGTGCAGGGTCTCCAGACCAGCGTCCTTAAACAGGTGGAGCGGGCCGGCAGCCAAACGATTTTCATCCGACCCGTCATGCCGGGTGACATGCCCTTCGCCGAGCTCACCAAGATCAAGAACAAGGACCTCACCCTGGAGAACATGCGCGCCCTGGCCCATGCGGTGCCCCAGATCACCCAGGTGACGCCCATCTTCTTCAATGGTGCAGAAGTGAAGGCGGATGGCCGCAGCGCCAACGCCAACCTCATCATGACGGACGAGAGCTACCTGGAGTTGAACAGCATCAACCTGGCGTCGGGCCGCAATTTCGTGCCCTCGGATCTGCGCCTGGGCAACAAGGTGGCCATCATCGGCCCTCGGGTCATCGAAAAGCTCGGCATGAAGGACAACCCCCTCGGTCGCATCATCACCACGCCCACCCTCAGCCTTGAGGTGATCGGCGTGCTGGAGGAGCAAGGGGCCCAACTGGGCAACGACCCCGACCAGAACATCCTCATTCCCCTCAGCACCGGACTCGCACAGCTCTCCGAGACGCAGCGCCGCCAGCTGTTCTTCCAGGCCCGCATCGATCCCCGCCTCACCGCCGACGACGGCGCCGCCCTGGTGGAGGATGCCCTGCGCCGCATCAAGGGCCTGCGCGGGAAGGAACTCAGCGGTTTCAAGGTGTTCAGCCCCAAGCAGATCACCGGCATCATCAGCGGCATCACCGGCACCATCACCGCCGTGGCCGGGGGCATGGTCTCCATCGCCCTGCTGGTGGGGGGCATCGGCATCATGAACATCATGCTGGTGAGCGTCACCGAGCGTACCCGGGAGATCGGCATCCGCAAGGCCGTGGGCGCCAAGCGTCGCGACATCATGCTGCAGTTCCTCATCGAGGCGGCCTTCCTTTGCATCCTGGGCGGCGCCATCGGCGTGGGCCTGGGCTTCATCCTGGGCGCGGCCCTCGGCAAGGCCCTGCTCGGCACCATGGGCTCGGTCCCCCTCTGGGCCATCACCAGCGCCTTCGCCGTCCCTGCCGCCATCGGCCTCATTTTCGGCCTCTACCCCGCCGCCAAGGCCAGCAAGCTGGATCCCATCGAGGCGCTCCGCTACGAGTAGCGGTGCGCCTCTGGATCCCGCGGCTCCGCCGACAACCCCCTGATCGGACGCCCTCCCAGGGCGTCCTCCCACTCGGCTTCGCCTTGTGGATGGGGCCCCGTCCCATCGAGGCCCTCCGCTACGAGTAGGGGGAACGTCGGGCTAGACTGGAGGTTCCCCCCGGAGTCTTCATGTCCAAGCTCGTCCGCATCGCCAATGGCCAGGGTTTCTGGGGGGACAGCATCGACGCTCCGGTGCACCTGGTGGAGGCCGGTGGCATCGACTACCTGACGCTGGATTACCTCGCGGAAGTGACACTTTCCATCATGCAGAAGCAGCGGCGAAAGGATCCGAACCTGGGCTATGCCACGGACTTCGTCGACCTCATGAAGCGCGTGCTGCCCCAGCTCAAGGCCAAGGGCATCCGCGTGGTGGCGAACGCGGGCGGCGTGAACCCCGAGGCCTGCCGCGCCGCCGTTCTGGCGGTGGCGAAGAAGCTCGGCGTCACCGGCCTGAAGATCGCCACGGTAACGGGTGACGATGTCCTCCCGCGCCTTCAGGAATTCCAGTCAAAGGGCCTGAAACTGGCGAACATGGACACCGGCGAAGGCCTCTTCGACATGCCCCGGGAGATTCTCAGCGCCAACGTCTACCTCCAGACCCAAGCCATGGTGGAGGCCCTCGACACCGGCGCCGACATCGTGCTGACGGGCCGCTGCACGGACCCGGGCCTCACCCTGGCGCCGCTGATCCACGAGTTCAAGTGGGCCGCTGATGACTGGAACCGCCTCGCCGCGGGCACCGTGGCCGGCCACATCCTCGAATGCGGCGCCCAGAGCACCGGCGGCAACTTCAGCCGCTGGTGGGAGGTGCCTGACCTCTGGAAGGTGGGCTATCCCATCGCCGAGTGCTCCGAAGACGGCACCTTCGTCATCACCAAGCACGCAGGCACCGGCGGCATGGTCACCGTGGACACGGTCAGCGAGCAGCTGGTCTACGAAATGGGCGATCCCGAAAACTACATCACCCCGGATGTGGTGGCGGAATTCACCAGCATCCATCTGGACCAGGCCGGCCCCGACCGGGTGCGCGTCTCCGGCATCACGGGCAAGCCCCGCACCCCCTTCCTCAAGGTGAGTGGCGCCTACCTCAGGGGCTACAAGGCCACGGGCCAACTGACCCTTTGCGGTCCCCGGGCCCTGGAAAAAGCCCAGCTCTGTGCCGACATCGTATGGAAGCGTCTCAAGGCCGCAGGATTCGAATACGAGCATACCGATGCTGAATTCCTGGGGGCCAGCACGGTCCATGCCGGCATCGCCCCCGCCCCGGTGGACCCCGCTGAAATCGTGCTGCGCCTCAGTGTGAAGGATCCCGACCGGAAGAAAGTCGAGCGCTTCGGCCGGGAGATCGCGCCCCTGGTGACGGCCGGTCCCGCCGGCGTCACCGGCTTTGCCGGAGGGCGCCCCAAGGCCCAGGAGATCGTGGCCTACTGGCCAGCCCTCCTCCCACGCGAACTGGTCACCTGGAACGTGACTGTCGAAGAGGTCTGATGCTTCAACCCGGGTCCATCCCCTGGGGTCCAAAACCTGCACCCTTGCGGGGCCCCATCTGATCTCTCACCCTTGTTGTCACAGGTTCAAGGAGTCCCCATGCATCCACGCGTCCGCCTTTTCCTGGGTCCGCTCGGAATCCTCACCCTGCTCGGCTGCTCAGGTTCAGATACCCACTACGGTCCCTCCTCGAGCTATCTGGTGAACGCCATCGCCGTGGCGGATATCGATGCCAATGGCCTTCCCGACATCCTCGGCATGGTGTCCACGGATCTTGGAGGGACCCCCACCCAGGGTTATGTGTCCACGCGCCTGCAGAGCACTGCCGGTGCCTTCGTCATGCCCACCCGCTTCGGTGTGGGGACCGGTCCGGCCAACCTCGTGGCCACGGATGTGAATGGTGATGGCCGACCGGATCTGGTGGTGGCCAACGCCGGTGACCAGACCATCTCCGTGCGCCTCGCCGATCCGGCCCGGCCTGGCTACTTCCAGCCGGCGCTCGCCCTGGCCACCTCCGGCCGTGTGCCTCTTGACGTGGCCGTGGGCGATCTCAATGGGGATGGCAGGATGGACATCGTGGCAGCCGCCAGCGGTGCCAACAGCGTGCTGGTCTTCACCCAGACCACCACCAGCACCTTCAACCCCCCGGTGACCTACGCCGTGGGCGGTGACCCCCAGGCCGTGACCGTGGCGGACCTCGATGGCAACGGTTTCGCCGATCTCGCCGTGGCCACCACCGCCAACACGGTGTCGGTGCTGCTTCAGACCGGGGCGGGTGTCTTCGCCCTCCCCACGGACTACCCCACAGGCGTCCAACCCGTAGCCATCAAGGCGGCGGATCTGGATGGTGACGGCAAGCTGGACCTGCTCACGGCCAACTACGGTGCAGCCCTCAGCCCAGGCACCCAGGGCCTGAGCGTGCTGATCCAGGGGACCCCCGGCACCTTCGCCGCCCCGGTCCACCACACGACCGACTACCGCGCCGCCGCCCTGGCCGTGGGTGATCTGAATGGCGATGGCCGCCCGGATGTGGCCGTGGCCTGCGCCGGCCTTCCGGGCTATCCCGGCGCCACCTCCGTCTTTATCCAGAACGCCACCACGGCCGGCGCCCTGCTGCCCGCTGTGAATTACACCGGCGCCTGGGGGCCCATGGGCGTGGCCCTCAGCGACATGGACGGCGACGGCCGCGCGGATCTGGTCCTCGCCGACGGCGACATCGTGGTGCGCTTCAACAGCGCCATCACCCCTGGCACCTTCGATCCCCCGACTTTCTTCTACCACTGACCACAAAAAAGCCCCGGAGCTCCGGGGCTTTTGGTGGGGAACCCCCGAACGGCATCAACCAAGGCTGACGTTGATCTTGCGGGGCCTCACCTCGGGGCGCTTGGGGACCATCAAGGTCAGGACGCCGTTGCGAAGTTCGGCCACCACCTTCTCTCCTTCCACATCCTCGGGAAGGGTGAAGGTGCGGCTGAAGCGGCCATGGCTGCGCTCCGAAAGATGGATGCGCTCACCGTCGTTCAGGGCCTCCTCCTCGCGCTTACCGGCCACGGTCAAGCGGCTGCCTTCAAGGCTGATCTCCAGGTCCGCCTCAAGGATGCCTGGCAGATCGGCCCTGAACTGGTAGGCGTCCGGGCTTTCCTTCACGTCGAAGCTCGGCATGAAGGCGATGGTGGGTGCCCCGAGGTCGTAGTCCCGGAGCGGATCCCAGCGCAGGAAATCGCGCATGAGGCGGAACGGCTCCAGGGTCGCGGCCGTCGCCGGGACGGTCTGGGGGGAGCGGGTGCGAAGGATGGTCATGCGGTCCTCCATGAAAGATGGGATTCCATTCATCCGCAGCATCCCAACAGGCTGCAACGTATGAATCAAAATCCGAATAAAATCTTAGTATTCGCGAGTCACATGTCAAGTCCTCTGGATTCGCATTTGGGTTAAACCACCCTAGATGTCCATTTAAAAGAAGTTATCTTCCATCTCTCCGGTGTCGATTGAGACGGTCAAGATCCCGACAACCAGGAGGCCGCCATGACCGTTCCAAAACGGTTCCAATTCCGTTCCCTGTCCAGCAAGGTGCTCGCCCTCAGCCTGCTGCCCGTGGGGCTCTTCCTGCTGTTCTTCGGTTTCTACGTGCTGCCCACCCTCCACCAGGCGGTCCTGACCGCCAAGAAAGGCGGGGTCCGGCAAGTGGTCGAGACGGCCCTTACCCTGCTACAGGAGCAGGAAGCCCAGGTGCAGGCCGGGAAACGCAGCCTCGAAACGGCCCAGGCCCGAGGGAAGGAGATCCTCGAAACCCTGCGGTACGACACGACCAACTATCTCTGGATCCAAGCATCTGGACCGCGCATCGTGGGTCATGGTGTGCGCCAGGAATGGGCGGGGAAGCCCACCGATGACCTGGGCGATCCGGCACTCGCGAAGCTCTTCCGTGACCTGGAACAGGTGGCGAAGGCCCCGGAGGGCGGTTTCCTGGAGTACGAATTCACCAAGCCCGGGGAGCGGGGCCTCTTTCCCAAGGTGGGCTATATCCGCACCTTCGCCCCCTGGGGTTGGTCCGTGGGCACCGGCATCTACGTGGATGATGTCGACCGTCAGGTCCGGACCATCGCCCTCGTGATGCTCGCGGGGATCCTCGCCGTGTCCGCGATCGTCTTCTTTCTGGCCCGGGCCTTGGCCCGCCGGATGGTCCGCCCGCTCCACCAGCTCGTGGCTGGACTCCGGAACAGCGACCTCTCGAGACAGATCCCCATTTCCGGCCAGGACGAGGTCGGAGAAGCCGCCCAGGCCTTCAATGACTACAACGGCGGGATGCGGAAGACGGTGCAGGATGTGTCGGAATTCGCTCAGCGGGTGGCCTCAGGCAGCACGGAATTGGCCGCCTCTGCCGACCAGATGGCCCAGGCTGTGGCTGAGATCGCCAAGGTCAGCGAGGACCTCAAGAGCGCCGGGGAGCAGGTCTCCGAATCCATGCGGGGGCTTGGCACCAACGCCGCCTTGGTCGCCACGCGCACGCAGGAGGCCGAAACCCGCAGTCAGGATGTCGTACGGGAAACAGACCGGAGCGCCGAAGCGGGCCAGGGAACAGCCCAAGGGATGTCCGATATCCAGGAGGTCACGGGCCAGATCGTGAAGGCCGTGACGGTGATCCAGGACATCGCCCGCCAGACCAACCTCCTGTCTCTGAACGCCGCCATCGAAGCCGCCAAGGCCGGCCAGCAGGGCAAGGGCTTCGCCGTGGTGGCGGAAGAGGTCCGCAAGCTCGCAGAGCGGTCTCGCACCGCCGCCCAGGAAATCGAGGCCCTCATCCAACGCACGCTGGAGGTTGTCTCCGGTGGCGTTCACAGCGTGGACACCACCCTCGCCAGCCTGGAGGCCATCCGCGAGCGCATCGGGGGCATGGCCCACAGCATCTCGGACATCGGCGGACTCTCCCGCCAGCAGGCGGACACCGGCCAGCAGGTGGCGGACATGATGTCCCAGACCACCGGGAGGCTCGCCCAGAACGCCTCCGCGACCCATGAGCTGGCCTCCACCGTCCACGAGATCGCCAAAACCTCCGAGGAATTGGCCCGCGTGGCCGAGGGGTTGCGATCGGTGGTGGGCGGCTTCAAGTTGTAGGCCCACGGGGCCTCCAAAGGGTCGAATCTCCGGGGTACACTCGGTGCTCCGGAGGGTTCCCATGCGTAAGCCCATCCTCATGTTTGGGCTCATTTCAGCCGGCGTCCTCGCGGGGTGGTGCGGCCACGCCCTCACACCGAGCGTGGTGCGACCCCGGCCCGTGGAATCCCGCGGACCCCTTCCCGAATGGGAACAGGTCTCGATCCGGCGCTTCAAGGAGGCCGCTCCCAGCGTGGTCTACATCACCACCACAGAAGAGCGCAGCCGGGATTTCTTCGGCATGGATGTGGTGGAGGTCCCGGCCGGATCCGGCACGGGCTTCATCTGGGATGACCAGGGCCACGTGGTCACCAACTTCCACGTGATCCAGGGAGCCGCGCGGGCCTACATCACCCTCGCGGATGGCAGCCGCCACGAGGCGGCCTACGTGGGCGGGGCCCCGGACAAGGATCTGGCCGTGCTGCTGTTGGCCAAAACGCCGCCCCAATTGAGGCCCATTCCCCTCGGCACCAGCGCGGACCTGCAGGTGGGTCAGGCGGTGCTGGCCATCGGCAATCCCTTCGGCCTCGACCAGACCCTCACCACGGGCGTGGTCTCCGCCCTGGGCCGAGAGATCCAGAGCGTCACCCGCCGCCGCATCGCAGGCGTCATCCAGACCGATGCCGCCATCAATCCCGGCAACAGCGGTGGCCCCCTGTTGGACAGTGCCGGTCGCCTCATCGGAGTGAACACCGCCATCCAGAGCCCCAGCGGCGCCAGTGCGGGCATCGGCTTTGCCGTGCCCGTGGACACGGTCAATCGCGTGGTGCCTCAGCTCATCACCCGGGGCAAGCTGGAGCGCCCGGACCTGGGTTTTGAACCGGTGGCCCCGCGCTTGGTGGAGCGGGCCTTCGGTCCCCAGCAAGGCGTGATGGTGGGGAAGGTCTTCCGTGGCGGAGCCGCTGCCAGGGCCGGTCTGCAAGGCGTGAGTGCCGAGGGTCGCCGCGTTCTCGCGGGCGATCTCATCCAGGCCGTGAACGGTCGGCCCATCGAGGACTGGGACACCCTCCTGGATACCGTCGAGGCCCTGCCCATGGGCAGCACCCTGGACCTCGACATCCTGCGGGCGGGGCGGCGGACGCGGGTGGCGATCCGCCTGGAAGCGGCCAGAGAGTAGCTTTACGAGCCCTGCTCCAAAGCCTCGGCGATCCGCTTGGTCTGCATCACCGAACTGCGGATGAGGGCCAGGGGCTCCTCCGGATCCCGTTCATCCACGCATCCCGGGCGGGCCTTCCAGTCAAGTTCGAAGGCCAGCGCCACAGCGCCATCCAACCCCACCTGGAGCCGGTTCAGCACCGTCCCCTCGTAGACAGGGTGGTCCAGCAGGGTGAAGGTGATCGTCCGTGCCCGGGGATCGGCGGTAATGCGCTCCCGGAAGGCCACACCACCCGGCAGCACCAGTTTCCGGACCACCTGCTTCGGGCCCCGCTCCAGAATCTCCACATCCAGGGCATCCGCGATGTAGCGCTGGGGATGCACCATCTTGTCCAGGAGCACGGCCCAGACCGTCTCCGGCGAGGCCTCGACGCGGCTGCTGACCTGATGCATGGGCACGGGAGATCCGTAGAGGGACCCAAGGCTACGGCCGTCCGCCGTTTCGTGCTAGGTGCCCCGGGCTATCCCTGGATCCACACGGGTTCGAGCCCCAGCAGCCTCGTCACAGCCTCGCGCCCACGGGGGCCTGGATCCACGGTGAAATCGTTCACCCAGGCGTTCACATAGCGGCCGATCATGTCGCGATCCATGCCGCGGCCGAAGGACTGACTGTAGTCCACGCTCTCCCAGTGGCGGGCACGGGCCATCTCCACGCTCCGGCGCATCAGCCCGGCGAAGCGCAGCTTCACATCTGCGGGCAGGTCCTTCCGGATGGCATTGCCGCCCATGGGCAGGGGCAGGTCGTAGGCGTGCTTCCACCAAGCCCCCAGATCCACCACCAGGCGCAGGCCAGCCTCGCGGTAAAGGAGTTGGCTTTCGTGGATGAGCAGACCGGCCTGGAAGCGGCCATCGACCACCGCAGGCAGGATCTGATCGAAGGGCAGCAAGGCGACGGCAGGCTCGAAGCCATGCTCTGCGCACCACTTCCGCATGGACAGGTAGGCGCTGGTACGGTGGCCCGGGATGACGATGGTCAGCCCCTTCAAGGCCGCCGCATCCATGGGCGTGCGGCTCACCACCAGCGGGCCCGTGCCCTCCTGGATGCTCGAGCCCGCCGTCAGCAGGTCGTAGCGATCCTTCAGTTCGGGATAGGCCCCGAAGCTGATGGCCGTGACATCGTAGCGACCTTCCACGGCCTCGGCATTCAGGGTCTCGATGTCCTTACGGACAAAGGAGATGTCGAAGCCTTCCGGATCCAGCCACCCCAGGGCCAGGGGGGCCATCATGTACGCGTCGTCGGAGTCTGGGCTGTGGGCGATGGTGAATTTCATGCGGTCTCCCATTCCAGTTCAGCACAGTTTGGGCACGACCGTATTCCTGGAACCCCGGCGTTCATGCTCGACCCGATTTATCTTGGAGAGTCTCGCAGCCAACACCGATAAACTCGTGGAAATCAGAGGCTTTCCATCATGCTCATTTCTTTTCAGACACCACCGCCGGCAGAAGTCTATTCCATGGCAGAGCTACCCCTCCTTCCTGGGTCGGATCCCCTTCTTTTGGATGTCTATCGGTGGACTTTGGCCCATTCTCCAAGCCTTCAACAAGTCGTTCGACACCTCGCCAAGGCGGAGCGCAAGGCCCGGTACCGTTTGGTCCCCGGCCTGGACGTGACTTACGGAAGACTTCTTATCATTACCGCTGATGATGAATACCAAATTGACATTCAGGTGCCTGTGCTGCCCTGGCGACGCTGTGGGGATGCCCTGGAACCCTGGATCGCCACGGCCTTATTTCTGGCCATGGAGACTGCCACGACCGGAGATGTGCGGGAGACCCGTCACCCCCATCAACTTAGATTTATCAAGAAAACAGAACTTGCAGCATTTGCGTTTCAAGCAAAAGTAAAAAAAGAGATTATGGATTATGATCCTGGACGTTTGAAGGACTTGCCTGACGGTTCCCTGCTTTATCAACGAGGATTTCCACCAGTGCCTGGAGCCTCAAAGTCCCCGAGTCGGCGATTGCTTCCCCATGGTTTAAATTGAAAAATAATTTTAGATGATTGGCGAACTTAGCTCTATTTTTTGGCTCAAAAAACAGAAAAATCAGATGACACAGATGGACAGCGCCATGCACCACAGAGGCACACCATGATTTTTTGGCCCCTTGCACTCCTGCTCCTGCAGGATCCGCCGCCTCCTCAAAAAACCAGGCCCTCCGGGACCGTGGTGAAGGTCGAGGACCGTTCCATCACCCTTCCGCCGCTTCCTCGGGACGGAAACCTGGGTCGGGCTCGCTTCAAGGAGATCCATTCGCAGATCAGAACGGCCCTGGAGGATTTGGACCTCAGCCTGCTGGCGATGTATGGAAGGCCGGAGGCCAGAGCGGTCCTGGCTGCGAATCTTTCGGTACCGCCAGAGCTGGTCGACGAGGGGGTTGCGCTGGTGGGGGTCATCGACGACCCCGAATACGCCCGCCTCGAACGGGCCTACCTCGACACCTGGAAGGCTTGGCAGGCCGTCCTGTTGGAGGGAGGCGTGGCCCGGCGGCAGCAGGATGCCCCCAGGTCCCAGGAGCCCAGCTCACAGGAATTCAAGGAGGCCAAGGCGAAGGCCATGAAGGTGCTCAAGGCGCCCGCCCGGCAGCTGATCACGGTCAGCCGGTCGGAGGCGAGCTACCGATCGCCGGATGAGGATGACACCTTCTCGCCCGAGCGGCTCGGCGCCGCCCCCCTGCGGCCCGAGGAACGCGCCGCCGCCAGCACGGTGCCCACCAAGGAGGAACTGGGCTCCCAGAATCGCCTGGCTGTAACCGACCTGCTGCTCCCGGACCTATCGGCCCGCTGGGATGCCCTCTCGGAGCACCTCAACGCGGTGGCCCTGCGGGTGCTCATCCGGGAGGAGGCTGCGTCCCCCACTGCGGACGGCCCCATGACCGCCCTGCGCACCCACGCGAAGCTCGCGGTGCTGGAACGGTTCCGCAAAGCGCTCTTCTACTGCGATCTGGTCTGGTGCCAAGTCGCCTCGGCGCCACCACCGCCGCCACCGCCCCGATTGGCGCCCCCCCGGAGGGCCGCCAGCTAGCTGATTTTCTCCGGATTGCGCACGGTGAGCTTGCCCTTCACCCGCTCCACGGCCTTGGCGGCCAGGGCGTAGCGGGGATTTTCTTCCAGGGCGTGACGGAAGTGTTCCAGGGCCTTCTCCAGCTGGCCCTTGGCTTCGAAGACGCGGCCCAGATTGAAGTGGGGGAAGCAGTAGCTTTCGTACCGCTTGGCCTTGAGCGCCATCCGAAGCCAGGGAATCGCCTCATCGGGCTCGTTCTGTTCCAGATAATAGGCACCGATATCGTTGTAGGGGTTTCCAAACTCGGGATCCAGGTCAATGGCGCGGTGGCAGTCCTCGATGGCCGAGGCATAGTCATGTTCGAAGGAGCGCGTCCAGCCCCGGAAGGTGTAGGCCTCCGCCGTCGGATGGATCTCAATGGACCTGGTGTAGAGGGCAATGGCCTTCTGGGTCTCGCCCTTCATCTGGAGCTGATAGGCCTTGCCCACCCACTCCATGGCCTCCTGCCGCCTGTCCTTCCGGTCCTGGTCGTCGCTCATGGGGGCTTCCTGACGGTCCCAGGATAAAACCTTCAGAGACCAGGAGCCACCTTAGCCTCTATTCTGGAAACATGGCCAACGATCTGCCCGGCTCCTATTGCCAGAACTGCCTTTCCTGGAATCCCGGCGACCGGGAAACCTGCCTAAAGTGCGGCACGCGACTGCTCATCCTGGCGGGGGACCAGACCTGGGAGGACGAGCCGGAAGATACCGACGGCGGCGAGGATCTGGAAGAGCACCTGCTGGAGCGCATCACGGGCCTCGAGGAGACCGTGCGCCGGGTGGAGACCTACCTGGAAACCGTGTCGGATCAGCTGGGCAAGCTGGAGCGCAGCGAGGTGATGCTCCGCAATGGCCTCATGGCCCTGGTGCAGGAGATGGAGCACAAGCGCCAGCTGGATGCCCATGCCTTTTCGGAGCGCTGGGAACAGCTGGTGGAGGAGAACCTGCACCTGATCAGCGCCCGGGAGCTCTTCACCCGCTACCGGGCCCGCATCCTGCCCATCGCCCGCCCCAAATCCATGTCCCAGCTCAAGCGGGCCCTCCTGGAGACCACGGCCCTGCTGGAATCCGCCGATCTGCTGGGCGCGGCCCAGCGTCTGGGCCAGGCCGTGCCACTGGACCCCAAGAACTACGAGCTCATCTTTACCGCCGCGTCGCTCCACGAAGCCGCCCAGAACTTCGAGGAGGCCGAATCCCTGGCCCGCAAGGCCGTGGGCCTGAGTCCCCGCCATTTTGAAGGCTGGATGCTGCTGGCCAAGCTGCTCCAGGAACTGCCCGAGCAGGCGGATCAGGCCATCGAGGCCCTGCACCAGGCGGCGGACCTGCGCCCCGAGGATCCCGAGCCCCGCATGATGCTGGCCGAGCTGCTCCTGGATCAGGATGACCTGCAGGGCGCCCTGGAAGCGGCCCAGGAGGCCGTGGCCCGGCGCAAGGACGGCGAAACCCTGCTGCTGCTGGGCCAGGTGCTCCTGGCCCGGGGGGAAAGCGCCCTGGCCGTGGCTGTGCTCAAGGACGCCAGTGTCTATCTGCCGGGCGATCTCCATGTGCGGGAGGCCCTGGCCGAGGCCTACCTCCTGCAGGATGAGCGGCCCAAGGCCTTCGCCATCCTCCAGGAACTGCTCATGCAGAATCCCGGGGACCCCCATCTGCTGCTCATGCTGGATGCCGAGAACCACCCCCAGCTGCGGGAGGCCCGGGACGGCAAGACCGGCACCCAGATCATGCTGGATGAGGTCGAGGCCCTGCTGGACGAAGGCCAATCCGAAGGCGCCGAGGTACTCCTCAGGCGGGTCCGGCGCAAGGGCCGGAGCCAACGCTCGGAGTGGCTCGACCTCCGCCTGGCCTTCCTGAAGGATCCTGAACGACAGCTCAAGGCCGCCCTCGAATTCGCCTGCTCCGACCGGCATCCCCGGCTTTGCTTTCTGGCCCTGCGCCTTGTCCTCGAACACCTGATGGAGCAGAAGCGGGAGCCCGAGATCACCCGGGCCCTCGACACCTTTCTCACCCGCCACCCCAAAAGCACGGGGGCCTGGGAGGCGGCCCTCATGCGCCTCGCCTACCGCCTGATGAACGGCAACATCACGGAGCAGGACCTCACGGAGGTGCGCCGCCTCCACGCCCACCCCCTGCCCGGCCTGGAGCCCCGCGCCCGGACCCTGCTGGGCCAGTACCTGCTCGCCCTCAAGCACCACCAGGACGTGCTCGACCTGCTGGACCCCCTGCTCGAGAAGGAACCCACCCTCATCAACCACTTCCAGCTTGGCTCGGCCCTGGCGGGCCTGGGTGCCCGTGAAGAGGCGAAAGCCCTGCTCAGGGCCGGCCTGGACGCCGAAGCCG
Source organism: Geothrix sp. (assembly GCA_030824075.1). Classification (GTDB taxonomy): domain Bacteria; phylum Acidobacteriota; class Holophagae; order Holophagales; family Holophagaceae; genus Geothrix. Next base: position 32,144 of record JAVBYJ010000011.1, on the reverse strand, counting down.
GCGATCTGAACGACACCCAGGCCAAGGGCGTGAAGAGCCAGATTCGCGTCCTCATGAAGGAATTGGACGAGGGCCCCCAGCCCTGAACCTCGTGATCCAGGCCACAGTCTATTAAGTTGACAATTTTGGTCGAGATTCCAGAATGGAAGACTCGGGAGGCATGGATGAGCACCACCTTCAATGTGGTCACCAGCCAGGAATACAAGTACGGCTTCGTGACGGACATCGAGGCGGATAGCGTCGCGCCTGGACTGAACGAGGACGTGATCCGCTTCATCTCGGCCAAGAAGGGGGAACCCGACTGGCTGCTGGAATTCCGCCTCAAGGCCTACCGTCATTGGCTGACCATGACCGAGCCCGAATGGGCCAAGGTGGATTACCCCAGGCCCGACTTCCAGAAGATCGTCTACTACAGCGCCCCCAAGGCCAAGATCCCCAAGTACGCCTCCATGGACGAGGTGGATCCCGAGCTGTTGCGCACCTTCGAGAAACTCGGCGTGCCCATCAACGAGCAGGCGACCCTCGCGGGCGTGGCCGTGGACGTGGTGTTTGATTCCGTCAGCGTGACCACCACCTACAAAGAGAAGCTCGCCACGGTCGGCATCATCTTCTGCAGCTTCAGCGAGGCCGTGAGGGAACACCCCGAGCTGATCAAGAAGTACCTCGGCAGCGTGGTCCCCGCCACCGACAACTTCTACGCGGCCCTCAACAGCGCCGTGTTCACGGACGGCAGTTTCGTGTTCATCCCCAAGGGCGTGACCTGCCCCATGGACCTGAGCACCTACTTCCGCATCAACAACAAGGATTCAGGACAGTTTGAACGCACCCTCATCGTGGCCGAAGAGGGCGCCAGCGTGAGCTACCTGGAAGGCTGCACCGCCCCCCAGTTCGACACCAACCAGCTGCACGCGGCGGTGGTGGAACTGGTGGCCCTGGATCACGCCTCCATCAAGTACAGCACCGTGCAGAACTGGTACGCAGGCGACAAGAACGGCGTGGGCGGCATCTTCAACTTCGTGACCAAACGCGGCCTCTGCAAGGGCAAGGCTTCGCACATCAGCTGGACCCAGGTGGAGACCGGCAGCGCCATCACCTGGAAGTACCCCAGCTGCATCCTGCTGGGCGATGACAGTGTCGGCGAGTTCTACAGCGTCGCTCTCACCAACCACAAGCAACAGGCCGACACCGGCACCAAGATGATCCACATCGGCCGCAACACGAAAAGCACCATCATCAGCAAGGGTATCAGTGCCGGGGACAGCTCCAACAGCTACCGCGGCCTGGTCAAGGTCATGCCCAAGGCCGAAGGCGCCCGCAATTTCAGCCAGTGTGATTCCATGCTCATCGGCCAGACCTGCAGCGCCAGCACCTTCCCCTACATCGAGGTGCAGAACCGCAGCGCCAAGGTGGAGCACGAAGCCACCACCAGCAAGATCGGCGAGGAGCAGCTCTTCTACTTCCAGCAGCGCGGCATCCCCACCGAGGAAGCCATCAGCATGATCATCAACGGCTTCTGCAAGGACGTCTTCCGCGAACTCCCCATGGAGTTCGCCGTCGAAGCCACCAAGCTGCTCTCCCTCAAACTCGAGGGGAGTGTCGGATGAAATGCTTGAGTCCACAGATTCCACAGATTTCACAGATGAAATCCCATGGAATCCCCCAATTCTTTCTGTGGAATCTGTGAAATCTGTGGATAGGAGCTCTTTCATGCTTTCGATCAAGAACCTCACCGCCTCGATCAACGGCACTCCGGTGCTGAAGGGGATCAACCTGGAGATCAAGGCCGGTGAGATCCACGCGATCATGGGGCCCAACGGCTCCGGCAAGTCCACCCTTGGCAAGGTCCTGGCAGGCCATCCTTCCTATGAGGTCACCGGTGGCGAAGTCCTGTTCGAAGGGAAGAACCTCTTCGACCTGGAACCCGATGCCCGGGCCCGGGCGGGTATCTTCATGGGCTTCCAGCACCCGATCGAAGTGCCTGGCGTCAGCAACGCCTCCTTCCTGCGCCTGGCTTACAACAAGAAGGCCGAAGCCGAGGGCCGCGAGGAACTCGATCCCCTGGAGTTCGACGATTTCATCCACGAAAAGATCAAACTCGTGGCCATGAAGGAGGAATTCCTGGACCGCAGCCTCAACGAGGGCTTCTCCGGCGGCGAGAAGAAGCGCAACGAGATCCTTCAGATGGCCGTGCTGGAACCCAAGCTGGCCATCCTGGACGAGCTGGACAGCGGCCTCGACATCGACGCCCTGCGGGTGCTGGGTGAGGCCGTGAACAACCTCCAGCAGCCCGACCGTGCCCTGCTCATCATCACCCACTTCCCCCGCATTCTGGAGACCATCCAGCCTCAGTTCGTGCATGTGCTCTCAGGGGGCCGCATCCTCAAAAGCGCCGGGAAGGAACTGGCCCTTGAGCTTGAAGATCGCGGCTACGACTGGGTATTGGAAGAGGCCGCCGCCGGAGGGGCTCGATGACCTCGGCTGTTGTTGGTTCCAACCTGCTGGGCGACCTGCTCAGCAGGCCGCGGCCCGCTGAGTGGGCTTCGCTGCGCGAAGCCGCTGAGCGGCGCCTGGCGGGGCGCGAGCTGCCCACCACCAGCGACGAAGACTGGAAGTACACAGACCTGAAAGCCCTGGCCGAGCTCAGCTCCGGGCCTGCGCTGAAAGCCGCGGTGGATATCAGCAGCTACCTGCTGCCCGAGATGGTGGGCACGCGCCAGGTTTTCGTGAACGGGCACCACGCCCCACATGCCAGCTGTTCCTCGGCGGTCCCCGCCGGTGTCCGCTTCTTCCCCATGTCCACCGCCAGCGAGGCCTGCCATGCGCTCGGGACCGTGGGAGAGGGTGCAGCGCGAGACCTGTTCGAGGAACTGAATACCGCGCGGTTCGTGGACGGTGCCGTGATCCTGGTGCCCAAGAACCTGAAGGTGGCCCTGCCCCTGCACCTGCTGTTCATCACGAAAGCGGAGGCTCCCACCGTCGTCTTCCCCCGGGTGCTCATCGTGCTGGAGCGCGGCGCTGAACTGGAATTGGTGGAGGAACACCACGGAGAAGGCGCCTACCTGAGCTGCCCCGTGGTCGAAATCCGTGTGGCCGAGGGCGCCATCCTGCACCACGAGCGGGTTCAGCGCGAGGATCCGGAGGCCTTTCACCTCGGAACCCTGAAGGCCGAGGTCGCCAAGGGTGGTCAGTATCATTCCCGCACCCTCACGTTCGGAGCGCGGCTCTCCCGGCAGCAGCCTTGGGTTCGCCTGGCCGAGGGCGCCGGGACCACCCTGGACGGACTGGCCCTGCTGGATGGACACCAGGTAGCTGACACCCACAGTTTCATCCTGCATGCCGAACCTCATGGAACCAGCCATCAGCTCCACAAGTGCATCGTGGATGGAAGGGCGCGCGCCATCTTCAACGGCCAGATCCGCGTGGCTCCGTACGCCCAGGGCACCGACGCGAAGCAGCAGAGCCGCAACCTGTTGCTTTCGGAATCGGCCCGGGTGGATACCAAACCCCAGCTTGAAATCGACGCCGACGATGTGAAATGCAGCCACGGCGCCACCGTTGGTGCCCTGGATCCGGAAGAACTATTCTACCTGCAGAGCCGCGGCCTGAACGCAGACGATGCGCGGAATCTGCTTACCTACGGCTTTGCCGCAGACGTGCTCACCCACATCCCCGTGGCCAGCCTGCGGCGGACCTTGCGCCATCTCGTCATGGCCCGAACGCAGGCCGATTCGCTGGGGGATTTATCATGACCGAGGGGGACCGCCTGCTCGCTACCACTCGCGACGTCCCCCCCGGGACACCCCGCACGATGCCAGGGCAAAGCCCTGCCATCGCGCCTGTCATGACCACCACCCTGCCGCCACTGGACATCGCCGCCATCCGCAAGGACTTCGCCCTGCTTTCCCGTGTACTGCGTGGCAAGCCCGTGATCTACCTCGACAGCGCCGTGAGCGGCCAGATGCCCCTTCAAGTCATTGAACGCATGGTCAAGTATGAGCGTGACGAGCACACCAACGTCCACCGCGGCGTGAGCACCCTCAGCCAGGAAGCCACGGATTTCTACGAAGCCGCCCGGGAGAAGGTGCGCCGCTTCATCGGTGCTGGATCCATCCGGGAGATCGTCTGGACCCGCGGCACCACCGAGTCCATCAATCTCGTGGCCCAGACCTTCGGTCGCATGGTGGTGAAGGAGGGTGACGAGATCCTCCTGTCCGCCATGGAGCACCACGCCAACATCGTGCCCTGGCAGATGCTGGCCCAGGAGAAGGGCGCCACCATCAAGGTCATCCCCATGACTGACACCGGCGAGCTGATCCTGGCATCGCTCGACGAACTCATCACCGACCGCACGAAAATCGTGGGTGTGGTGCATATCAGCAACGTCCTCGGCACAGTGAACCCCGTGAAGGAGATCATCGCGATGGCCCACGCCAAGGGCGTCCCCGTGCTGGTGGATGGCGCCCAGGCCGTGCCCCACCTCCAGGTGGACGTGAAGGACTTGGATGCGGACTTCTACGCATTCAGCGGCCACAAACTCTCCGGGCCAACAGGCATCGGCGTCCTCTACGGCAAGCTGGCCCACCTGGAGGCCATGCCCCCCTGGCACGGCGGCGGCAGCATGATCCGCTCCGTGACCTGGGAGAAGACGACCTACCTGCCCGCTCCAGGCAAGTTCGAGGCCGGCACGCCACCCATTGCGGCGGCCATCGGTCTGGGGGCGGCCATCGACTATGTATCGGCCCTGGGCATCGACCGCATCGCGGCCCACGAGCACGACCTGCTGCTCTATGCCACGGAGCGCCTGTCCCGCATCCCAGGCTTGCGCATTCTTGGCAGCGCCAAAGAGAAGGCCAGCGTCATCTCCTTCGTGGTGGAGGGCATCCATCCCCACGACATGGGCAGCCTGCTGGACGGCGAGGGCATCGTGGTGCGCGCCGGCCACCACTGCGCCCAGCCCATCATGACGCGCCTCAAGGTCCCCGCCACCACCCGGGCTTCCTTCGCCTACTTCAACACCCGCGAAGAAGTGGACTTCCTGGTTTCCGCAGTTGAGAAAGCAATCGAGCTATTCAAATGAAAAAAATAACCACGAAGACAGGAGGACCACGAAGAAAAGACAGAATCACTTTTCGTGGTCTTCCTGTCTTCGTGGTAAATCCTTCCGTTTGGCTTTGGGAATAAAACAATGAGCGACCCCCGTGAGCTGTACCAGCAGGTGATCCTGGAGCACAACAAGAAGCCCCGGAACTTCGGGAAGCTGGAGGCCTGCACCCACCACGCCGAGGGCCACAACCCGCTTTGCGGCGATGAACTCGATCTCACCCTCATCATCGAAAACGGCCTGGTGCAGGACATCAAATTCCAGGGCAGCGGCTGCGCCATTGATGTGGCCAGCGCCAGCCTCATGACCGGGGCCGTCAAGGGGAAGCCAGTGGCCGAGGCCGAGGCCATGGCCGAACAGTTCCGCGGCATGGTGCGCGGGGAGTTGGAGCCCGGCACCCAGACGCCTCTGCTGGGAAAGCTCACGCTCTTCAGCGGCGTCAAGGACCTGCCCAGCCGCGTGAAGTGCGCCGTCCTCCCCTGGGCCACCCTCCACGCCGCGCTGAAAGGCGAGGCCGAGGCGTCCACAGAATGAAAATCCATCCACAGATTTCACAGATTTCACAGATTCAAGAAGATCTGTGTGAATCTGTGGAATCTGTGGACAAAAAAGGCCTTTGAAAATGCCCAAAATCGCCGAAATCGAATACACGCCCAACCCCAACGCGGTGAAGTTCGTGTTGAAGGAATCCGTGGCCGTGGGCTTCCCGAAATCTTTCCCCAACGCAGAGACCGCCGAGCATGACGACTTGGCCAAGAACCTGTTCGCCGTGGGGAACGTGACGTCCGTCTTCATGCAGGACAAGTTTCTGACCGTCACCAAGACCGACGACAAGGGCTGGCCCGAGATGCTGCCCCTGCTGGCCGCGCCCATCCGTGCAGCCGCGGGCGCAGGTGGTCAGGCGCCGGGAACCGACGCGGCGCCGCGGATGTTCAGCAAGATCGAGGATGAGAACGACCCTCTACTTCGCGATATCCGCATGGTGCTGGAAAGCGGCATCCTGCCGGCCTTGGCCGCGGACGGGGGCGGCCTCGAACTGGTGGGCCGCCACGAGAAGCAGGTCATGATCCGGTATGTGGGCGCCTGCGGCAGCTGCCCGGCCAGTCTCACCGGCACCTTGGTTGCCATCGAAGGCATGCTGCAGAAGGAAGTGGATCCTGAGATCGTAGTGATCTCAGTCTAGGAACGTCCACCCCAGGGCGCCGCCAAGATTCCAAGGGATCCGCCATGACACCCACCCGCCCCCTCGCCATCCTCTTCGGTCTATTCCTGGGGTCGGTTCCGGCCTTTCCCCAGGCGTCCACACCCTACAAAATTCCTGCCTTCCACGCGAAGGCGGGTGTCCACTGCTTCAACTGCCACCACGAGGAGAAGCCGACCAAAAAGGCCACCTCCGATTCGTGCATGACCTGCCATGGGGACTATCCCGCCATGAAGGAAGTGACCCGGCACCTGCCCGCGAACCCCCACGACTCCCACCTCGGGGAGATCGCCTGTGTCGAGTGTCACAGGCAGCACCAGCCGCCGGTGGTGAAGTGCCTCGAGTGCCACCAGGGGAAGTTCAAGTTCACCGCCAAGTAGCGGAAAAGTCGAAAGCCGCGGTGCTCCCGGTCGGTGGTTCCCTTCAGGGTCTCTGGAACTGGAAGGCACTCCGCCCTTCCGGGCCTTCCCGCGAGAACCGCTGTTCGAGGATGGACACTTTCCCCTGCCCCAGGCGAAGAATCGTCGAGGCTCGGGTGCCGTAGGCGGGAGTGCGCACGAAGGCTGGCGACAGCGCCCGCTCCCATTCGATCGGAACCCCGGTCTGGGGCAGGCGGGCGTCTTCACAGGGCTGTGCATCCCTGAGCAAAGCCAGCAGGGCCTCATCGTCGTCCCACCTGGATGCCAGACCTGCTTTCACGCGTTCAACCTTGGGCCAGGGTTCATCGAAATCCCCGTTGGAGACCGCATGGGTCCCGGGGGTGAAGAGGAGCATCCGATCCCGGTGGCTTTCGTAGCCCAGCAGGTCCGCACCATCGAACAAGAGCAGGTTGAAGGGGTTGTAGCGGGTGCTTTCACGCTGCAGGTCCTTCAGGAAAGCTGCGCCGGAGTCCGCCCCTTCCAGGAACCGGACGGGGATCTGCCCCCTCGAAGCCCTGTCAGGCTTCGACTGCGTCGGATCCCGGAAATTCGTGATGGCCGCCACGCGACCGTCCGGAGTCACCCCCATCCAAGTTCCTCCTGCCCGCAGATCCCGTCCCGCCAGAAGGCATTTTCCCGCCCACCAGGCCATGGGTGCCGTCGGACGCTCATAGAACTCGTCTCGGTTCGCCGCGATGATCAGGGGAACGGGGCTATCTGGCTGCCAATGGAACGCGATCAGGCACATGCGGCACCTCCGCCGGATGCGCGCAAGGCGCGCTCCCACTCGCTGCGCTCGCGGCGTCGGAGCCTCCCTGTGCCGCACCCTGCGGGCCTGGCTCGGGCTGCGCCCTCGGGCCCGTGGCCCCGCCATCGGCTGCGCCGATGCGGCCCTATCCCGCCTACGCGCTGCTCCGGCAGGATGGTCGACTTCGCCAAAGTGGCCTTCTGCTCCTGCTTCGTGTTCATGCGGCACCTCCTGTGCCGCACCCTGCGGGCTTCGGCTTCGCCAAAGTGGCCCTCCGCTCCTGCTTCGTGCTCATGACGCCATTGTGGGGCGATTCTTCCCCGACATTTCCTGGCAACTCCGGGGGTTCTGGGATAACCTGTGCGTTCTGCCGGACTTCGTGTGCCGGGATTCCAGCGCACCACCAGAGCGTGGGCGCAACCAAACGAGGTGGACTTCATGTCCAAGTTAGAAACCATCATCAAGGGCCTAGGCTCCAAGCAAATGGGCCGTATCACCGTGCTCGACGCGGGGTATGTCGAAGACGACAGCCCAGAAGGCCAGGAGTTCATGGCCGCCCTGCAGGGTGAGACCCGGGGCCTGCGCGAGGAAGAAGTCGTGCGGGGCGTCGTCGTGGAGATCCGTGGCAAGGATGTCATCATCGACATCGGCTACAAGGGCTCCGGCACGGTCATCCTGGACGAGTTCAACAACCCCGATGGCACGCAGGGTGTGCAGGTGGGCGACGTGGTCGAAGTGCTGCTCGAAATGCTCGAGGACGCCAACGGCAACGTGCGCCTCAGCCGCGAGCGCGCCGAGAAAATGAAGATCTGGGACGAGGTCGAAAAGGCCTTCCGCTCCAACATGACCGTGCACGGGACCGTGCTCGAGAAGGTCAAGGGTGGCCTGGCTGTGGACATCGGTATCCGCGCGTTCCTGCCCGGATCCCAGGTGGACATGAAGCCCGTCCGCAACCTGGACCCCTATCTCGGCAAATCCTTCGACATGAAGGTGATCAAGGTCAACCGCCGCCGGGGCAACATCGTGCTGTCCCGCAAGCTGTTCCTCGAGACCATCAACGCGAGCCTGAAGGAAGAGACCCTGGCGGGCCTCGAAGAAGGCAAGCTGGTCGAGGGCGCCATCAAGAACATCACCGAATACGGCGCCTTCGTCGACCTCGGCGGTGTGGATGGCCTGTTGCACATCACCGACATGTCCTGGGGCCGGCTCAACCACCCCAGCGAGATGTTCCAGGTGGGCGACAAGGTCGAAGTGGCCGTGCTCAAGTACGACAAGGACACCGAGCGCGTCAGCCTCGGCTACAAGCAGAAGTTCCCGGATCCCTGGCTTTCCGTCGAGGAGCGCTACCCCATCCAGGCTTCGGTCAAGGGCAAGGTCGTGTCGATCACTGATTACGGTGCATTCGTGGAACTGGAGCCCGGCATCGAGGGTCTGGTGCATGTGTCCGAGATGAGCTGGACCAAGAAGGTCAAGTCCGCCAAGGGCATGGTCAACCTGGGCGACCAGGTGGACGCTCTGATCCTGCAGGTGGATTCCGAGAATCGCCGCATCAGCCTCGGCATGAAGCAGATCACCCCCAACCCCTGGATGGCCATTGCCGAGAAGTACCAGCCCGGCATGATCGTGACGGGCATCGTGCGCAACATCACGGAATTCGGTGCTTTCATCGAGCTGGAAGAGGGCATCGACGGCTTGATTCATGTGTCCGACTTCAGCTGGACCAAGAAGATCAAGCACCCCGGCGAGATCGTGAAGAAGGGCGATGAAGTCACCGCCAAGGTTCTCAACCTGGACCCCCTGGCCCAGCGCATGAGTCTCGGCGTGAAGCAGATGGAGCCCAATGTCTGGGAGATCTTCTTCGAGAACAACAATGTGGGCGCCGTCATCACCGGCAAGATCGCCCGCCTGACGGATTTTGGTGCTTTCGTCGACCTCGGCGATGGCATCGAAGGCCTGGTGCATGTCTCCGAACTGAGCCGCAAGCGGGTGGAGGACATCCAGAAGGAGTTCACCGCTGGCCAGGACCTCACCATGAAGATCGTGAAGCTCGACCCCACCGAGCGCCGCATTGGCCTCTCCGTGAAACAGCTGGAGCAGGACCAGGAACGTGGCGACCTCGATGCCGCCAAGGCCCGTCAGCCCGAGTTCAAAAAGGCCACCCTGGCCGACGCCTTCAACAAGGCGGAACGGGAGTAGTCCCCTTCCCGCAGCATCGGCAGGGCCCCCGCGAGGGGGCCCTGCCGTTTTCGACCTCATGGGTGTTTTTTCACACCCGATCGCATCCTTGCACTCAAAGGCTTGCGGGAAGCGGGATTCCGCTGAGGGTCCACCCGGTCCAGGCGGGCGAAATCCTGTTGCTGCGCACGCGCAGCGCTGGATAAACTCGGGATCAATCGAATGCAGAACAAACCCGCAAAGGAAGCTCCATGAGCGAACTTACCCGGAAGGAAGTCGTCTTCATCCTCAAGTCGGGGAAGAACTTCCAGCGAGCCGACCTGAGTGGCCTTGACCTACGGGGATTCGACTTCTCCGGGGCCAACCTTGCGGAGGCCAACCTCGCAGGCGCCGTGCTCAATGAAACGCAGCTGCGCGGCGCGGACTTGGCCGGGGCCGATCTGCGCTTAGCCAACCTGAACGAGGCCAACCTCGAGGGTGCCAACCTCAGCCGCGCACGGCTGGCGGGCGCCAACCTCTCGGGGGCCGATCTCTCCAAGGCGGATCTCACCTTTTTCGATATCCAGCAGTACGAGCCCGCCACCGTGCCCAATCTGACCGGAGCGAATCTCGCGGGCGCCCTCCTCAATGGCGTCACCCTGACGGGACTGGATCTGAGTGGCAAGGATCTGCGCGGGGCCAACCTCAGCGGCGCGGATCTGCGGCAGGTCGTGCTGGAAGGCGCCAACCTTGAGGGCGCAAACCTGGGACAGGCCAACCTGGTGGGTGCCAACCTCGCCAAGGCGAACCTCGCAGGTGCAAGCCTCCAGGGGGCCACCCTGGGCGGAGCCAACCTGAACCTGGCCAACCTGGGGGGCAGCAACCTCGCGGATGCCGACCTTCATTGGGCCAGCCTCACGGAGGCCAACCTCGAAGGTGCGAACCTGAGCCGGGCCAACCTGAAGGGCACCAACCTCAGCGGCGCCAACCTCTCGGGGGCCGATCTTCGCCATCTCGACATCCTGAAGTATGAAAAGGATGATGTGCCCAAGTTCAAAGGCGCCAACCTCAGTGGGGCCAACCTGCATGGCACCAACCTGCGGGGCATGGACCTGGGCCGCACGAACCTCAGCCGCGCGGATCTCGCCGAGGCCGTGCTCCGTCAGGCCAACCTGGAGGGCGCAGACCTCCGCGAAGCCAATCTCAAAGCGTCCGATCTCAGTGGCTGCAACCTCAGCAGCGCGGTGCTAGCTGGTGCGAACCTCAGCGCCGTTCAGCTGGGCGGCGCTGTGCTCGGCAACACGGACCTGCGGGGCGCAGATCTCACCGGCGCCGATCTCCGTGACATCAACCTTGAAGGCGCGAACCTCTCCAGCGCCAACCTCACAGGGGCAAGCCTCACCGGGGCCCAGCTGGACGGCGCGGTACTGGCCGGCACCCTGCTGGTGGGCGCGAACCTCAGCAGCGTTGACCTCTCCCGCAAGAACATGAAGGGCGCCGACCTTTCCAAGGCGGATCTGACCCAGACCAACCTGGATGGCGCGAACCTCGCTGGCGCCCTGTTCAGCGGCTCCAAGCTGAATGAAACCCACCTCGGTGGCGCGAATCTCCGTGGGGCCAAGCTGAGCGGCGACGACCTGCGCACGGCCAACCTCTGCGGCGCGGACCTCTCCGGGGCGGATCTCTCCGGCGCGGACCTGGCGGGCAGCATCCTTAGCGCGAACCTTCACGACGCCAACCTCTTCGCCGCGAACCTGAGGGGCGCCACCCTCGATCGCGCCGTGCTGACGGGCGCCAATCTGTCCGGAGTGGACCTCAGTGGCTTCGCACTCGAAGGCATGGATCTGAATCACTCGATCCTCAACGGCGCCAACCTCACCGGTGCCCGGCTCAAGGGGGCCATCCTCCGGGGTGCCCAGGCCCTCGGCGCAGATTTGAGCGGCAGCGACCTGGCCAGCGCCGACCTGCGCAATTCCGATTTCAGCGGCAGCAACTTCTTCGCCTGCAACCTGGAAGGCGCCAACCTGCGCGAGGCGAATCTGGCCTCCCTCCCCACGGAATCCCGGGGGGAGTACCGCACGAACCTCAGCAATTCCAACCTGAGCCGAGCCAACCTCAGTGGGGCGAACCTCTACCAGGCCAACCTGAACGAAGCCAACCTGGTGAACGCGGATCTGACGGGTGCCAGCCTGGTGTGGGCCGACCTGCGGGGCGTGGATCTCCGTCAGACCTCCCTCAAGGATACGGATCTCCGCCAGGCCAATCTGGACGGCGCGAACCTCTGTGGCGCCGATCTGCGGGAAACCATCCTCCAGGATGCCTATCTGGACGGCGCGAACCTCTCGGGCGCCAACCTTTCGGGCGTGAACCTGGCGGGTGCGGACCTCCGCCATACCAACCTGATCGACGCCAGCCTGGATGGCGCCGATCTCAGCGCCGCCAACCTCAATGGCGCGAACATGGTCTGGGCCAACCTCAGCGGGGCCAATCTGGGAAGGGCCGACCTCACGCGCGCCAAGCTCAGCGGGGCGAATCTGGGTGGCGCGGACCTTCGCGAAGCCAAGCTCGACGAGGTCAACCTCGACTCGGCCAACATGACCGGCGCCAAGCGCTCTTAGTAACGGTTGCGATCGAAGCCCCGCACCGCGGGAATGTAGTCAGGAACTTGGCCGTGCGTCCCGCTGGCCGATGGGGCGTGCCGGTCCAGCGCGCGCTCCTCTTTGCGGGGCACCAGGGGCAGGGGCTCCTTCTCGCGAGCCACCAGCCGATGGACGCAGGTACCCTGCAGGGTTCCCCCCTCATCGACCACCAGGGTGGCCAGCTCGACCTCGCCTTCGACCCAACCCGTGCCAAGGATTTCCAGGCATTCAGCCACCTTGAGGATGCCTTCCACCCGGCCCCTCACCGTGAGGTGCCTGGCGTGGATGGTGCCTTTGACCAGGCCAGTGGGGGCGATCACCACCTGACCTTCACTCAGGACCGTACCCTCTACGCTGCCTTCGATGCATAGGCCCTCGGGACCCGCGTGGAGCTCCCCCTGCCAGTGAGTGCCTTCCCCCAAACGGGAGGCGGCCAGGGCGGCGGAGGCGCGGTTTTTTTCATGAGACTTGCCACGGTTGAACATGGGCCCTCTAGGGACTGGGACAGCTGGTGGAGTGAGCCGACCGAAGTCGGACTCCTGTTCATCGGCAGACCCGTGGCGCAGACTTGAGAAGAACCGCACCATCGGTCCCGACGATGGTTGGACCCGCACCCGGGATGCCATACTCGCGACTGCCCCTTGGGCCCACGCGGATCCTCATGCGCTTCCTCCATACCTCCGACTGGCACCTGGGCAAAACCCTCTGCAACGCGAGCCTCCTGGACGATCAGGCCCACGTCCTGGATCAGGTGGTCGCCATGGTCCGGGACACCCGGGCCGAAGCCCTGGTGATCGCAGGGGACCTCTACGACCGGGCCGTGCCCCCCAAGGAGGCCGTGGCGCTGCTGGATGAGACCCTGCACCGCCTGGTGCGCGGCTGCGGTGTGCCGGTGCTCATCATCGCAGGCAACCATGACAGCCCCGAGCGGCTGGGCTTCGCCTCCGATTTCCTAGGGTCCCAGGGTCTGCATATGGCGGGCCCGCTCGATCCCGATCCGGAGCCGGTGGTGATCGGACATGCCGCCTTCCACCTGCTGCCCTATGCCGATCCTGCCATGGCCCGCTACGCCCTGGGAGAGGACGGTCTCCGGACCCACCAGGATGTCCTGGCCGCCCAGCTGGAGCGGGCCCGCCGCCACCATCCGGCCGGGCACCGGTTCGTGGCCGTGGCCCATGCCTTCGTCGCGGGAGGGCTGGCCTCGGATTCAGAGCTGGGGTTGTCCGTCGGCGGCACCGGCGAAGTGGACGCCTCTCTGTTCGAAGCCTGCGACTATGCGGCCCTCGGCCACCTCCACCGCCCCCAGGAGGCGGGTCATCCCCATGTGCGGTACGCCGGCAGCCTGCTCAAATACAGCACCTCCGAGGCCGGGCACGTGAAGGCGCTCACCCTCGTAGAGCTTCCGGCCAAAGGCCCCGCCCGCACCGAACCCCTCGCCCTCACCCCGCGGCGGGACCTGCGGCGCCTGCGGGGACACTTCGAGGACCTGATGAAGGCCCCGCTCGGCCCCTCCGAGGACTACCTCTTTCTTGACCTCCTCGATGACGGCCCCGTGCTGGATGCCATGGCTCGTCTGCGGCAGATCTACCCCAACATCCTCGGCATCCAGCCCGCGGCGGCAGCGCCCGCGCCGGATGGGAGCATCGAAGACGTCCGTCCACGGGATCTGGATCCCAACCAGCTGTTCCGGTCCTTCTTCCAGGAGGTTCAGGGCCGGCCCATGGACGCGGAGGAAACGGCCCTCTTCCTGGACGTTTCCCGGCGGATCCTCGAAGGCGAGGTTCCCTCGTGAAACCCCTGCGCCTCACCCTTGACGCCTTCGGTCCCTATGCCGCCCGCCAGGAACTGGACTTCTCTGATCTGAAGGACCAGTCCTTCTTTCTCATCCATGGGCCCACGGGCGCCGGCAAGACGAGCCTCCTCGATGGCATCAGCTACGCCCTCTACGGCGAAACCAGCGGCGGCCAGCGCGAGACCCGCGACCTTCGCAGCCATTTCGCGGCGGCGGAGACGGCGACCCGCGTGGTCTTCGACTTTGCCCTGGGGGAACGCCACTACCGGGTGGCCCGCTCGCCCGAACAGCAGGTCCCCAAACAGCGCGGCGGTGGCACCAAGCGTCAGCCCTACACCGCCCATCTCTGGGAGCTGAAGGACGGGCAGGAGGTTCCCCTCGCCACCGAGAAGCCCACCCAGGTGGATCCGAAGGTGGCCGAGCTGCTGGGCTTCAAGGCGGACCAGTTCCGACAGGTGGTGCTCCTGCCCCAAGGCCGGTTCCAGGAGTTCATGCTGGCCGGTTCCACGGAACGCCAGGCCATCCTGCAGACCCTCTTCCAGACCGCTCGCTACGCACAGTTCGCCGCGGCCCTGACCGAGGAGGAAAAGGCCCTCAGGGAGGCCATGCGCGCCACCCAGTTAGAGATCAAGCACCGTCTGGCCCAGGCCGGGGTGGTCACGGCCGAGACGCTGCCGACCCTGCTCCAGCAGGCTTCGGACCAGGCGGAAAGCCTCCAGGAGGATCAGACCCGGGCCAGCCAGGACCTCGACCGGGCCTCCGCCGCCTGGATGGAGGGCACTCGGACGGTGGAACGGCTCACGGAATGCGCGGCCGCCCGCACGGATCTGGATCGCATCCAGGCCCAGTCCCGCCTCATGGAGGCTCGCCGCACCGAGTTGGACCGGGCCCGGCGCTGCGGTTCCGTACTGCCTGCCGCCGAACAGCTGGAGACAGTCCTGGAGCGCGTTCGCAGCCAGGAGGCCGAAGAGGTCACCCTTACCGCGGTGGTTCAGGCCGCGGAGGTCGCCTTGGCCCAGGCGGAAGCGGCGGTGGCCGACGCCGAGCAGCACGAGGTGCGCCGGGAAGAGCTGCGTCGCTCCATCGCGCGGCTGCGGGAGCTGGAACCCAAGCTGGAGGCTCTTGAAACCGCCCGCCGGGAGGCCCGCGAGGCCGCCCTGGGGCGGGGGCGCTTTGGCGACCTGGCCGAGGCCCAGAAGCGGCGGCTCGAGACCGCCAAGCAGGAGCTCTCGAAAGCGCGAGCCACCCTTCAAGAAGCCCGCACCGAAGCCGCCCAGGAGGCCGGCCGCGAAGGCCTGCTCTACCTCGTGCGGAAGCGCCGCGACCAACGCGAGGAGCTGGAACGCTCCCTCGAAGAACTGGCCCGGGCGCAGGCGGCTCTGGAAACCGCCCAGGAAGCCCAAGTCGGCGCCCACAAGGCCGTCCAGAGCGCCCGGGAGCGCTACCGGGCCATTCAGGAGCGCCGTCTGGCGGCGCACGCCGCCCGCCTGGCCCGGGACCTCCAGCGCGGCGAACCCTGCCCCGTCTGTGGCAGTGGCACGCACCCCCACCCTGCGCAACCCACCGTGGATCTCCCCGATGAGCAGGACATCCGCGTGGCGATGGAGCAGCAGGAGGACGCGGAAACCGTCCTGGCGCGGGCCCAGGATGCCACCGCCTCTCGCAGCGCGGCCCTGGAGACCGCCCACAGCCGACGGCTGGATCTCATCGAAGCCCTGGGCGAGCATGCCGAAGTGAGTCTGGAGACCCTGGTCATCCTCGAGTCGCGCCACCGTGAAGAGCTGGACCGGAGCCGTTCGGCCTCCGCCAACCTTTTGTCCATCGAACGGCAGATGCTGCTGGCGGAGGAAACGCGGAATCAGGCGGAGGGCAAGCTCTCCGAGACCCACCAGCGCCTGAACGAACTGCAGATCCAGGAGGCCGGAGCCAAGGCCCGCATGCAGATGCTCGAGGAGGATCTGCTGCAGGAATTGCGCGTGCCCGGCGCCCTCTCCACCCAGCGGCGCGAGGCCGAGCAGGCGCTGGAGGCTTCCGAAGCCCAGCTGGCCTCGGCCAGGGCCGCCCGGGAACCCGCGCGGGCCGCCGCCATGGATGCCCAGGCCACCCTCAGGGCCCACCAGAAGCAGCTCGAGGCCACCCGCACCGAGTCCTGGGGGCTCAGCGAAACCTTCGAGGCGGCCCTGGTGGCGGCCCATTTCCATGACCGCACGGATTTCGACCGGGCCCGCCGAACGCCTGAGGAAATGCAGTCCCTCGCGGACAGCCTCGACCGGTACGCCGCCGACTTGACCGCGGCCACCCGGCGCTTCGCCCAGGCCGAGCAGGTGGCCGACGGCCTTTCCGCGCCCGATCTGGCCGCCCTCCAGGCCGACCGGGACACGGCCCAGGCGCGCTTCGCCCAGGCCGCCGAGGCCCTGGGGCGGGCCCAATCCGAGCGCGCGGCCCTCGACCATCTCGAAACCGAACTCCGCCGCCTAACGGGAACCTCCAGCGACCAGGATCGCCGCTACCGGGCCGTTGCCAACCTCGCCCGGGTGGCCCGCGGCGACGATGGCGACCGGGTCTCCTTTGAGCGCCACGTCCAGGGCGCCATCCTCGACGAGGTGCTGGTGTCCGCCTCCCATCGCCTGCTCCGCATGAGCAAGCAGCGCTATGCCCTCCGGCGGACCGCCCTGAGCACGGATCAGCGCAAGGCCGGTGGCCTGCAGCTGGAGATCACCGACACCCACACGGGCCGGGCCCGGGCGGTGAGTTCGCTGTCGGGCGGCGAGGGCTTCCAGGCCAGCCTGGCCCTCGCCCTGGGGCTGTCCGACGTGGTGCAGCGGCATGCCGGTGGCATCCGCCTCGATACCGTCTTCATCGACGAAGGCTTCGGCAGCCTCGACCCCGAGGCCCTGGATCTGGCCCTGCGCACCCTGGAGGATCTCAACCAGGGCGGCCGCCTGGTGGGCCTCATCAGCCACCTCGAAGAAGTGAAGGCCCGCATCCCGGCCCGCCTCGAAGTCACCCCGGGGCCCGGTGGCAGCCACGCGCGGTTTCGGGTGTCCTGAGGTTGATCCGTACTCATCTAGGGCTCATGCCTCGCATCGCGTGGTAACCTCCAAGCACCCTCCGGAGCCCGCCCATGCTGCGACCCTTCGCGCCCTTCCTGTGCCTTGCCCAAAGCTTGGTGCTGGTGGCCCAGCCCACGCCCTACCAGAAGGCCCCAAAGGCCATCCAGGCCGTTCTGGATGCCCCCGGCACGCCCTCCCTCATCGCGAGTCCCAAGGGGGACCGCTTTCTGCTGGCGGAATTCGACCGGCAGCCCGCCATTCGGGATTTGGCCCAACCCATGGCGCGGTTGGCGGGTCTGCGTTTCAATCCCCGCACCCGGGGCCCCCATGCGCCGCCGCGGTTGAAAAGCCTGGCCCTTCAGCGCGTGGAGGGTGGCCCCACCGCACCCATCACCCTGCCTGCGGGTGTGATTCTCGGCCAACCGCGCTGGTCGCCGGATGGCACCCGCTTCGTGATGACCGGCGCCACGGCCGACGCCACCGAGGTGTGGCTCGGCGAGGTGGCCACGGGGAAGCTCCGCCGGATCCCGAACCTGAGGCTCAACGCCATCCTGGGCAGCCCCCTCACCTGGATGCCAGACGGCGGACTGCTCTGCAAGAGCCTGCCCACGCACCAGGGTCCGGCGCCCAAAGCGCCGGACGTCCCCACCGGTCCCCGCATCCAGGAGAACGAGGGCAAGGCCGCCCCGGCCCCCACCTACCAGGACCTGCTCCAGAATGCCTCCGATGAGACCCGCTTCGAATTCCTGGGCCAGTCCCAGCTGGTGCGCGTGGAACCGGGCACCGGAACCCTGAAGGCCCTGGGCAAGCCGGGCCTCTACGCCATGGTGAACCCCTCGCCGGATGGTCGGCTGTTCCTGGTGGCCCGCCTTCAGCGGCCCTTCTCCTACCTGGTGCCCGCCTCGCAATTCCCGGTGCGCGAGGAAGTCTGGGATCGCACCGGTGCCCTCGTCCACACCGCCGCCAACCTGCCGCTGGCCGAGGGCATTCCCCTCGAAGGCGTGCGCACGGGCCCCAGGCGCCTTCATTGGCGCCCCACCGAGCCCGCGACCCTGGCGTGGGTCGAGGCCCTGGATGGCGGCGATCCCAAGCAGAAGGCTGACTTCCGTGACCGCGTCCTGATGCAGGCGGCTCCCTTCACGTCAGCTCCCTCCGAAGTGATCCGGCTCAAGGCCCGCCTGATGGGGCTCGAGTGGGGCGAGCGCGGCGATCTGGCCGTGGTGCGCGAGTACGAGCGGGACCGCCGCTGGATCCGCACCTGGCTGGTGGATCCCTCTAAACCCGCCGAGGCGCGCCTCGCCTTCGACCTGAACAGCAACGACCGCTATCGCGATCCCGGCACCTTCCAATCGAGGCTCCTTCCCAACGGCCACACGGCCCTCCGGCAGTCGGATGGTGCCCTGTTCCTGGTGGGCAGTGGCGCGACCCCGAGCGGGGATCGCCCTTTCCTGGACCGCTTCGATCCCGCGACACTTAAAACCGAACGCCGCTTCCGCTGTGACGAAGGCATCTATGAATCACCTGTGACGATGCTGCCGGATGGCCGCTTCATCACCCGCCGGGAAAGCCCCAGCGAGGCGCCAAATTATGTCCTGCACGGCACCACCACCAAGGCCCTCACGGCCTTCGCCGATCCTTTGCCCGAGCTGAGAAAGATCCAGAAGAAGCTGGTGAAGTACACGCGCCCCGATGGCGTGGCCCTCAGCTTCACGCTGTACCTGCCCCCGGACTACAAGGCCGGTGAGCGCCGCCCCGCCGTGGTCTGGGCCTACCCGATGGAATTCACGGATGCCGCCACGGCCGGTCAGGTGAGCGGCTCCACGAGCCGCTTCACCACCCTCGGCGGGATGTCACATCTGTTCTTCCTGCTGTCGGGCTACGTGGTGCTCGACAACACGACCATGCCCGTGGTGGGCGATCCGAAAACCGTGAACGACACCTTCCTCGATCAGGTGGTGGCCAGCGCCAAGGCCGCCATCGACAAGGCCGACGACCTGGGCGTCATCGACCCGAAGCGCGTGGGAGTGGGCGGCCACAGCTACGGCGCGTTCATGACGGCGAACCTGCTGGCCCATTCAAAGCTGTTCAAGGCCGGCATCGCCCGCAGCGGCGCCTACAACCGCACCCTGACGCCCTTCGGTTTCCAAAGCGAGCGCCGCACGCTCTGGGAGGCCCCGGATATGTACCTCAAGGTGTCGCCCTTCATGGCCGCGAATCAATTCAACGCGCCGATCCTGCTCATCCACGGCGAGGCGGACAACAACTCGGGCACCTTCCCCATCCAGAGCGAGCGTCTCTACATGGCCCTCAAGGGCAATGGCCAAACCGTCCGCTACGTCACCCTGCCCCTGGAAAGCCACGGCTACATCGCCCGCGAATCCATCGAACACACCCTGTGGGAAATGATTCACTGGTTCGACAGGCACCTGAAGTAGGCCCTCGAATCTGTCATCCTTGGTGCCATGTCCCGCCTGGCTTCCATCCACGGATCCACCCCCCAGACGCCCCGCGAGGAACTGGCGAACAGCCTCACACACGGTCTGGGGGTGGCCCTGTCCATCGCGGGCCTGGTCCTCATGGTCGTCTTTGCGGCCCAGCGCGGCACGGCGCGGGATGTGGTGGGTGCGGCCATTTTCGGTTCCACCCTCATCCTGCTCTACCTCATGTCCACGCTGTACCACGCCTTCCGCGGCCCCCGGGTGAAGATCGTCTTCAAGGTCTTCGATCACTCGGCCATCTTCCTGCTCATCGCCGGGACCTACACGCCCTTCTGCCTCTCCACCCTGAGCCGGACGCACCCCGGCTGGGGGTGGACCCTGTTCGGCCTGGCCTGGGGTCTGGCCGTGCTCGGCATCACGTTCAAGGGCATCTTCTACGGTCGCCTCGCCCACGAGGCGTTCCGCCCCGCCCCGCTGGACCACCTGCATACCCTGCCCGGAAAACCGGGCCTGAATCCCACGTTCGTGAAACGCATGGGCTGGATCTCCACGGTCATCTACCTGCTCATGGGCTGGATCATCGCCATCCCCCTCTTGGCGGGCCTCGCCGCTGGCGTGCCCATCGGACAGATCCTGTCCCCCCACGGCCTCCTGTGGCTCTTCGGGGGAGGGGTCTTCTACAGCGTGGGCGCCGCCGTCTACAGCCTGGAGAAACTGCCCTTCCACCACGCCCTGTGGCACCTCTTCGTGGTGGCCGGCAGCGCCTGCCATGTGTTTGCCGTGCTCTTCCACGTGATCCCGGGGAAGTAGCGCCGCCATGATCCCCCTGGCCCTCCTCCCGGGCTACGCCCAGTGGGGCGCCCACCTGAACGAGCTGCTGGCTCGGCCCGAGGCCCTGTGGATCTTCGGCCCCGCCGGTTCCGGAGTCTCGACCGTGACCGCGGAGCTCGCTGCGCGACGGGGTGTCCCTTGGGCGGAGGTGGCGGCGGAGGAGGAAGCCCTGACCTGGCTCACCTCCCATCCCCACGGCCTGGTGGCCGCCAGGACCGCCCCGCCTGGATCGCTGGACGGCCTCGTACTGCGCCTGCCCGGCCTTGAGGAAGACCCCGCCTGCATCCCAGCGATTCTCAGCGCGATGGCCGCCGAAGAGGGTCTCGAGACCACCCTGCCCTCCGCCCTAGCCGCCCTGCCCTGCCCGGGCAACCTGCGAGAGCTGCGCAACCGCGTGCTGCGGTGGAAACTCTTCGGCCAGGCGCCGGAACCCGAAACCGGAGGCCCGCTGCGCCTTGAGGCCGAAGACCTGGCGACCAACCTGCACGCGTTGGAACGTTTCCTCCTCCACCGGGCCCTGCGGCGCGCCTATGGCAACCGGGTGGAGGCTTCGCAGCGCCTCGGGGTGAGCCGCCGCCAGCTCTACCTGCTCATCCGCAGGCACGGGGATCCGGTGCGGGGCGAACCCGCCGCTGGCGATCTGCCGCTTCGGGTGCGGAAACGGCAGCCCGCACAAAACTCCAGTCCGGATCCTGAGGCCCGATAACACAGGAAGCGGCCGCACTGGCCCATGGATGCTGAACTATGGCGACTCCCCTTCGGGTGCTGGTGGTGGACGACGATCCCGGAATGCGGGATGGCATGGCCATGAGCCTCAAGCGCTCGGGATTCTTCGCGGAACAGGCTCGGGGCGGCGAAGAGGCGCTGCGCATGGTGCGGCCCGGCGCCTATGACGCCGTGGTCACGGATCTGCGCATGCCTGGCATGGACGGCCTGCAGCTGACCGCCCGCCTCAAGGCCGTGGATCCCACCCTGCCGGTGCTGCTCATCACTGCCTTTGGGAGTCTGGAATCCGCCCGGGAGGCCATGCGCCTTGGCGCCTTCGATTTCCTGTCCAAGCCCTTCAGCCCCGAGGAACTCACCGCCGCCCTGAACAAGGCCCTGAAATCGGAGGGGCACCTCAAGGCCCAGGAGCCTTCCGAAGCACCGGTGATCCTCACCCAGGATCCGGTCCTGGGCGAAACCCTGGCCCTGGCCCGCCGCGCCGCCGACAGCCGCGCCACCATCCTCATCCAGGCCGAAAGCGGCACGGGCAAGGAGTTGCTGGCCAAGCTCATCCACGGCTCCAGCCCCCGTCGAAACAACGCCTTCGTGGCCATCAATTGCGCCGCCATCCCCGAAAACCTGCTCGAATCCGAGCTGTTCGGCTATGAGAAAGGCGCCTTCACCGGCGCCACCGGCATGAAGCTGGGCCGCTTCGAACAGGCCGATGGCGGCACCCTCGTGCTGGACGAGGTCGGCGAACTGCCGCTGGGCCTCCAGGGCAAGCTGCTGCGCGTGCTGCAGGAGCGCACCGTGGACCGCCTGGGCGGCACCCGGCCGATCCCCGTGGACGTCCGCCTCATCGCGCTGACCAACCGCGACCTTCAAACCGAGGTGAAAGCCGGGCGCTTCCGCGAGGATCTCTACTACCGGTTGAACGTCATTCCCCTGGACCTGCCGCCCCTCCGCGACCGGCCAGGTGATCTGAGCCTGCTGGCCTCCCACTTCACCGAGCGCTACGCCCGCGAAAACGATCGTCCCGTGCCCGAGCTGGTGCCCAGCTTCCTCGCCGCCCTGACGCGCCACCCCTGGGCCGGCAACATCCGCGAACTGGAGAACGTCATCCAGCGCTGTGTCGTGCTGAACCAGAGCCGGCGGCTCAGCCAGAAGGATCTGCGCTGGCTGCTGCCCGCGGACGCCTTCGAGGGGCTGCCCGAGGATCCGCCGGAAAGCCTCGTCATCGAGGCCTGGACACCCCCCACCGCGCCCGTCGTCCGGCGGGAAGCGGCCGCCGCGCCCGAGGGCGCCGTGGTGGCCGACCATCGGAAACCCCTGGTCGGGGTGCCCCTGGGTACTCCCGTGGTGCTGCCCCTGGGCCTGAGCCTGCCCGAACTCGAACGCTTCTGGCTGCTCTCGACCCTGAGCGCCCTCAAGGGCAACCGCACCCACTGCGCTGAGCAGCTCGACATCGCCCTGCGCACCGTGCGCAACAAGATCAACGAATACAAAGCCGATGGGTTTGCCATTCCGGCAAGTGTGCGTGGCCGGGACGACGAGTGAAACTTGGCGGTTTCACTCGGTAGAAAAGCAATTTGAACCACGGATGAACACAGATAAACACGGATAGAGATCTGCGTTTATCCATGTTCATCTGTGGCTCATCCTTCTTGCTTCAACTCGGTCTTGCGGGCTCTCCGGCCTTCAATCTCAGCCATGGGGGCACGGTGGTTCCGCCGGTTTCGTGGCGGTAGAAGGCGGCGGTGATTTCGGCGCCAAGCAGCAGGATGGCGCAGCTGTAGTAGAGGAAGGTCAGCCCGGCCACGATGCCCAGCAGCGAGCCGTACATGATGCCCCAGGTCATGGTGTGCCGCAGGTAGACGCCAAAACCCCACTTCGCCACCCACCATAGGGCCGTGGCAATGCCTGCGCCAAGGAAGGCGTGGCGGAACTTCACGTGCAGGCGGGGCAGGTGCTGCAGCACCACGGTCATCACCACCAGGCCCAGCAGGGGCCCCAGGTAGGGCAGGAAATCCGTCTGCTTGAAGGGCAGGTACCGGCGGAGGGCACCCCCGATGACAAGGGCCAGGAAGATCACCGTCGTCAGCAGCCCACCCACCAGGAAGGCCACTTGGCGCAGCAGGTGGTTCTTCCGCGTCTGGCGGTGTTTCTTGATGCGCAGCCCGAAGACGTGGGCGAGGCTGGTGTCCAGCTGGCTGATGCCCCAGTAGCTGCCGAAGAGCAGCACGATCCAGGAGAGGCCCATGCCGCCGATTTTCTGGCTGTTGACCACCGCGTCCTTCACGAAATCGCCGGGGAGGTAGGGCACGATCTCCTGAAGGGTCTTCAGCGCGGCCGGACCATAGGCGCGGCTTCCCAGCACGGCGCCCAGCAACTTGAAGAGCAGGGTGGACAGCGGCACCAGGCTGACGATGAGCCAGAAACTGAGGCCCGCGGCGTAGCTCAGGCAGTCGTCCTTCTGGTACTTGCCCAGCACTTCGAAGGTGAAGGCCCCGGCCCGCCCCAGGGGTGGCACCGCCCGGGCAAGGTCATGCCACAGGTCCAGGGCCACCTGCCAGGTCCGCTCCCATCCCGCTTTCAACGCGGCCCAGAGCTCCAGGACCTTTTCCACCATCCGCCCCCCTAGAATCGGACGGGATGCCGGGGCAGCAGGTACATCAGCCAGGCCAGGGCCAGCCCGATGCCAATGAGCCCGGCCGCATGTTTCAGGATCGAGGCCCGCGTCCGCTCCGGACGCGTCGTCGGGAACAGCAGTCCCAGTACCAAGGCAATGCCCATGCCCATGACAACGAAGTGGATGACGTGGCTGGAGAGAAAGCGCATGGGGTCAGGGTAGCAGGAACGAGGGTACGGCTCAGCTCAGGACGGCTGCGCCGCCCTGAGTGAACGAAGGGCGATGGACACCTGTCCGGGCGGCTTGCAGCCCACACCCCTCCCGCTACTGCGTGGCCGGGTTCTCCCGCGCGGGGCCCGGGCTGGCGGGAGGAGTGGCCGCCTCGGGCGCCGATGCCCCAGGGCCCTCCGGCCCCTCCGGCCCCAGGGGCTCGGGCATCCGGGTGAGGGCCAGCTGAATGACCTCGTCCATGTGGCTGACGAGGTGGATGCTGAGCTGCTCGCGAACCTCGGCGGGGACCTCTTCGAGGTGGCGGGCGTTTTCACTGGGAATCAACACGGCCTTGCGGCCCTGGCGATGCGCCGCGAGGAGTTTTTCTTTCAGCCCGCCGATGGGCAGGATCCGGCCCCGCAGCGTCAATTCACCGGTCATAGCCATGTCGGCCCGGGCTGGGATGCCCGTCAGCACGGAGATCAGCGCCGTGGCCAGCGTGATGCCGGCGCTGGGACCATCCTTGGGAATCCCGCCCTCGGGCACGTGGACGTGCAGATCCACCGTGTCAAGGAAGTCGCGCTTCAGGCCCAGCCGCTCGGCTCGGGCACGGACGTAGCTGAGCGCGAGGTTGGCGCTTTCCTGCATGACCTCGCCCAATTTGCCTGTGAGCTTCAGGAGGCCCTTGCCGGGAAGCACAGCGGCCTCGATGGTGAGCAGATCGCCCCCGGTGGGCGTCCAGGCCAGCCCGTTCACCATCCCCGGCGGGGCCGTGTCCTCGGCGCGGGTCTCCAGGATCTTCTCCGGCCCCAGCAGCTTCGGCACCCGATCGACGGTGATGATGGGATCAAAGATCTCCCCCCTTTCGGGCTGCAGCGTATGCCGCGCCAGCTTGCGGAGGATGTTGGCGATCTCACGCTCCATCTGGCGCACGCCGGCCTCGCGGGTGTAAGACTGCACGAGCTTCTCCAGGGCAGCCGGCTCGAAGCGGATCCCCAGATTTCTCATCCCGTGGCCCTCGAGGGCGCGGGGGATCAGGTGCTTCTCCGCGATGGCCAGTTTTTCCTTGGTGGTGTAGCCACTCAGCTCCAGCACCTCAAGGCGGTCCTCCAGGGGCTCGGGAATCTGATGGCGAACGTTGGCCGTGGCCAAGAAGAGCACCTGGCTGAGGTCGAAGCCCACATCGAGGTAGTGGTCCTGGAACGCCGTGTTCTGCTCGGGATCCAGCACCTCCAGCAGGGCGCTGCTCGGGTCGCCACGGAAGTCCGAGGCCATCTTGTCAATCTCGTCGAGCAGCATGAGGGGATTGCGGACTTTGGCCTTCTTCATCAGCGAAATGATGCGGCCGGGCATGGAGCCGATGTAGGTGCGGCGGTGGCCGCGGATCTCAGCCTCGTCCCGCACACCGCCCAGAGAGAGCCGCACGAAGGGCCGGTTCAGGGCGCGGGCGATGCTCCGGGCCAGCGAGGTCTTGCCGACGCCAGGCGGGCCCACCAGGCAGAGGATGGGGCCTCGGAGCGGCGCGTGGTCATCGCCCTCGCCGGTCCCCGCCGGATCACTCTGCAACCTCGCCATGACGGCCAGATGCTCGAGGATGCGGGCCTTGATCTTGTCGAGGCCGGAATGGTCTTCATCCAGCACCCGCTCCGCCTCCATCAGATCCAGGCGTTCCTCGGCCAGGGCCTTCCAGGGCAGGGCCAGCAACCAGTCCAGGTACGTGCGGCTGACGGTGGCTTCGGCGCTCTGAGGCGGCATGGCCTCCAGGCGTTCCAGTTCCTCCACGGCCTTGGCCTTGGCCTCCGCGCTCATGCCGGCGGCCTCGATCTGGTCCTTCAGGCGCGTGGATTCGTCCTTCTCTTCCTTTTTGCCCAGTTCCTTCTGGATGACACGCATCTTCTCGCTGAGCACGTAGTGCTTGTGGTCCTGATCGAGCCGCTGGCGGGTCTTTTCGTCCAGGGTGCGATCCACTTCGGAGCGGGCGGCGTCCAGCTCCAGCAGGTGCATGAGCGCCTCGCGTCGGGGGCCGATCTCCAACTGCTCGAGGATCTCCTGCTTCTGCTTCACCTCGGCGGGCACCAGGCCTGCCACGGTATCGATGGCCTTCCCCAAGGGCAGCTCGCGGATCTGATCCATGCTCAACAGCCGCGAGGCATCGGAATTGCGCCCCAGGAAGGCTTCCACGGCCTGGTGGAAGGGCTGGAGGGGCACGCCGGCCTGCTGCGAGGGTTCCGGCAGCAGGTAGGCCTCGGCCTGGATGACCTCGCCCGAATCGTCGTAGCGGCGCAGGGTCACGCGGCCCACGCCCTTCACGCCCACCTTGTAGTAGTCCTTGGGAAGGGCGATGACCGATTCCACCAGGGCCAGGGTGCCGATGTCGTAGAGATCATCCTGGCCCGGCGTCTCCACCTTGGCGTCCTTTTGCGTGAGCATCAGGAGATGGTCACCCGCCTTGATGGCCAGCTGCAGCGTGCGCACCGAGGCCGATCGCCCCACCACAAAGGGAACGCGCGTCCCAGGGAACAGCACCATGTCCCGAATGGGAATGGCTGGCAGGGTGAGGGTCTTGGGGACGGCCAAGGATGCCTCGATTCAGCCCGCGGCTGAGATGGGATGGGAGGGAAGGCCCAATGCCTCCACGACCTTCTGGCGCGTGATGCGGAGGGATTCGCGGGAGGTGCGCTTGTCCGAGGGCAGTTCGTACATGGGCTCCAGCAGGATCTGCTCCACCAGGCTGCGAAGGCCGCGAGCGCCCAGCTTGCGCGTGAGGGCCTGCTCGGCGATGGCGTCGATGGCACCTTCCTCGAAGCTCAGGTCCACGTCGTCCATGTCGAGCAGCTTCACGAACTGCTTGGTGATGGCGTTCTTCGGCTGGGTGAGGATGGCCACCAGGGCCTCCCGGTCCAGGGGCGAAAGACCTGCCACCACAGGCAGGCGGCCCACCAGCTCTGGGATGAGGCCGAACTTGATGATGTCCTCGGGCTCCACCAGGCTCAGCAGGTTCTCCTTGTCCTCCTTGGACGAGGGCGTGGAGCCGAAACCCACGGCCTTGGCGCGGATGCGCTGCTTGATGATGTCCTCAATGCCCACGAAGGCGCCGCCGCAGATGAACAGGATGTTGCTGGTGTCCAGCTGGATGAATTCCTGGTGCGGATGCTTGCGGCCGCCCTGGGGCGGCACATTGGCCACCGTGCCCTCCACCAGCTTCAGCAGGGCCTGCTGCACGCCCTCGCCGCTCACATCGCGGGTGATGCTGGGGTTCTCACTCTTGCGGCCCACCTTGTCGATCTCGTCGATGAAGACGATGCCGCGCTGGGCCCGCTCCACGTCATAGTTGGCAGCCTGCAGCAGCTTGGTGAGGATGTTCTCCACATCCTCGCCCACATAGCCGGCTTCCGTCAGCGTGGTGGCATCCGCCATGGCCAGAGGCACGTCCAGGAACCGGGCCAGGGTCTGGGCCAGCAGGGTCTTGCCCGTGCCCGTGGGGCCCAGCAGCAGGATGTTGCTCTTGGACAGCTCGACATCGGTGCCGCCCAGGGCCTTGCGGGGTGTGAGGATGCGCTTGTAGTGGTTGTAGACCGCCACGCTCAGGCGCTTCTTGGCGGCCTCCTGACCGATGACATAGTCGTCCAGGAAGGACTTGATCTCCTTGGGTCGGCTGAGACGGGCCTCATGCTTGCCGAGGGGCTTGCCCTGGCGGCTCATCCGCAGCTGCAATTGCCCCGCCTCCAGGCACTCGTTGCAGATGAAGGCCTCGGGCCCTGCCAGGAGCTGCTCCACCTCGTGGGGCTCCTTGCCGCAGAATGAGCATTTCTGGTCGCGCTTGTACTTATTCACTCTTCACTCTCCCCTCCTGGGGCCGGTCTTAGGCTACATCGTGAATGGTCTTCAGTTCCAGGACCTCGAAGCGCCGGACACCCGCGGGGATCTGGACGCGCACTTCATTGCCCTCTTCCTGGCCCACCAGCGCCATGCCGATGGGAGAGCTGATACTGAGATGCTGGGGATGGCCATCCAGTTCCTCCGGGAGCACCAGCGTGTAGGTGAACTCCTCATCGGAGTCCAGGTCCAGGATCGTGACTTTGGAACCATAGGCTGCACGGGACTTAGGCAACCGGCTGATGTCCAGGCTGGCCACCTCGGCGATGCGCTTTTCGAGCGTCACCATCTTGTTCTGGAACATGTCGCGCTTGACCAGGGCCTGCTCGTACTCGGCATTTTCGGAGAGGTCGCCCTGGCCGGCCGCCCGGGCGATCTCCAGGGGGATATCCACCAGGAGGGCCTGCTTGATCTCCTTGAGTTCTTTCTCGAGCTTCACGAGCACGTGCTTGGGCATGGGGTTTCCGGGAAAAGGAGGGTCAAAAAAAGGCGGGCCGAGGGGCCCGGTCAGTTGTGGAGAGGTTGGATTGATTCTACCCAAACCTCCGGGGGAAGGTCAGGACTCCCCGGCTCCCCGGGCCGGGTTTTGAAGCGCCGGTGCATCCAGAACCACCAACGGGGGTCCCGGCGAACCTGGGCTTCAAGGCAGGAGGTCATAAGCTGGGTGGCCGTCCAGGTATCCC
The DNA here is from genome assembly GCA_030824075.1 of Geothrix sp. Classification (GTDB taxonomy): domain Bacteria; phylum Acidobacteriota; class Holophagae; order Holophagales; family Holophagaceae; genus Geothrix. Next base: position 3,665 of record JAVBYJ010000011.1, on the reverse strand, counting down.
GCTCCAGATCGCCCGTATGGGGACAGTCGAAGGCCGGCTCGAAACGCACGGTGATGGTGCCATCCTCGTTGGGCCAGCTGAAGACCGGCAGGACGGGAAGCCGGTACCGGGCCGCCAGCATTCCAGCCGTGGAGAAAGTGGAAGCCCACTGCCCCAGGAACCTGACGAAGATGCCCATCCCCAGGCCATCCTGATCCAGAAGGAAGCCAATGCCCATTCCGGCCTTGGCCGCCTTGATGGCGCCGCGCACGGCTCCGTCCTTGAAGATCACCCGATTGCCAAATCGGGTGCGGAAGGCCAGGGAGATCGGCTCAAGCAGGGGGTTGTCCAGTTCCCGGCCGATGACCGCCAGGCTCTTCCCCAGCCGGCTCTGCGCCAGCGCGACGGCTTCCCAGTTGCCGTAGTGGCCTGTGAGTTGGATGAAGCCCGTACCTTTCGCCTGCACGGCGTCGAAGTGTTCCTGGCCTTCCACCCGGATCCAGCGATCCAGTTCCTCAGGGGTGGCCCGGCGCAGGCGCAGGAGCCCGACGAACAGGGCCCCGAAATGGCGGAAACAGGTGCGGGACAGGGCCCGGATCTCCGGGTCCGAAAGCTCCAGATCCGTCAGCCGGATGTTCTCCCGCACGATCCGGCGATGCCGGGCATCCACCAGGTAGAACGCCATGCCTGCGGCCTCGCCCAGAGCCTGGACAGTGGCCCAGGGCAGGCGGCCGATCAGCCCATCCAGCAGCCGGAAGACCCCGTACTCCAGCCGGTGCCGGAGCGTGGGGGGGGTGTCTGGGGTGCGTTTAGCCATTGGCAAGGCGCGAAGTCCGTCCAAAAAAGAGGTGCGCCTCGGAACCCGAGGCGCGCACTGGTCCATTCTAGCAGCAACCGGTCAGGTCTTCCTTTGATGAGCTGTTGCAACAGATCGGATCAAATTCCGGCGCTTCCAAAAGGCATTCATTGCCCATCTCGCGACAGGGGCATGGTCATGCAGCGCGGACCGCCGCGGGCCCGGCTCAGTTCGCTGGCCTCGATCTGGACGAGGTATTTGTTCCCGTCCAGAAGGTTCAGGTTCGCCTCCGTCAGCACGGTCTTCGCCGTCAGCACCCGATAGCCGGCCCTGTCGAGGGCCTCGCCGGTGGCAATGTTGCGGCCATAACTGGTGATGACGCCGGGGGCGAGACAGAAGGCATTGGCGCCGTCGGTCCATTGTTCCCGCTGCTGGAGGATGGGATCCTTCCCGCCGCAGAAGATGGGATTCAGCTCGATGCCGACGGCCTTCAGTGATTTCAGCAGGCTGGGGTGGGTGCTCATGCGCAGTTCGCCGTGGCGCAGGTCGATGCTGGTCACATTGAGCAGCTCACGGCTGCCCTCCAGGAAGTAGGGCGGGTAGACCAGGCATTCATCCTCGCTGGTGCGGGTAAAGATCGTGTCCAGGTGCATGGCGCTCCGCTTGTTGGGCATGAGCACCATGAGCAGATGATCGAAGCTGCCTTCGTCCTCGGCCCGGTGGGCCCGCAGGCTTTCGGCCAGCAGGTGGATGGCATCGGCCTGGGTGCGCTCGCTGCAGCCCACCGCCAGCACCTTGTGGCTGAGCACCAGGATGTCCCCGCCCTCCAGGCTCACGGGCGCCTTGATCTCCCCGCGCACCAGCGGCGTCACCTGATCGAACCACTTGTCATGGTCGGTGTGATGCTTCAACCGCGGGTGATGGCGGAAGACGTAGCTGAGGATCAGGGGCTCCCGCTCCCGGGCCCAGGTCGCCATGGAGTTCACGCTGTAGCCATCGCCGATGACCGAGGCCGGATCCCGCATGAACAGCAGGTTCGGAATGGGCTGCAGGCGGTAGTCAAACTCTTTCTCCCAGGGCGTGTGGCCCGGCATGTCGTCCCAGGGCACCCCGCCGATGACGCTGCGGGCGGCCTCTGCCGGGGCCATGTCGCGCAGGAGGTTGCAGGTGTCGTCCGGCAGGTCCACCAGACGGCGCAGGTCCTCGATGAAAGCCAGCTTCACCCCTTCGTTCTGCAGGGCCTCGATGAAGAGATCCTGCACATCCAGGACCTCGTCGGCCACCTTGCCGAGCACGGCGCGGAACTGGGCGTGCTCGCGGCGGGCGAGGTCCCCATAGAGGATGTCGTCGAAGAGCAGCTTCTCCATCATCCCCGGCACCATCAGGTCCACCTCGGGACCCGGGTTGTGGACCACCACCTGCTTGAGGCGGGCGGTTTCTGAAAACACGGAAAGCTGGATGGGCTGCATGGGGTTCCCTGGAACCGGGCAGGTTATCACGGGGCGGCGGGGGACCAGGCCGGACCTGCTCCACCGAACCTTTCGGATCACCTTGCGTTCATCTCGGGGGAGGCCAGGATTCAGACATGGAACCAGAGGCGCTGCTGCAGCGGGTGAGGGCGGGCGACGAACTCGCCTGGGAAGCCTTCGTCCGCCAATATCAGGGCCGCCTCTTCGGACTTGCCTACCACTACCTAGGCCATGCGGAGGATGCCCGTGAACTGGCCCAGGAAGCCTTCGTGCAGATCTACCGGAACCGCCACAGCCTGCCCGGTGAATCAGGGCTGGTGCCCTGGATGCTCTGCATCACCCGGAATCTCTGCATGGACCTGTTCCGCCGGCGCAAGGCCCGGCCCCCCCTCTGGGACATTCCCGTGGAGGAGATGGGCCATCTGCAGGCCCCGGAAGCAGACCCTGAACAGCAGTTCCATGACCAGGCCCGGAAGGCCCTGGTGCATCAGGCCCTGCGGGAACTGACCGACCTGAATCGGGAGATGATCCTCCTGAAGGACATCCAGGGTCTGGCGCTCGATGAGATCGCCACCCTCCTGGGCATCCCCCTCGGTACCGCGAAGTCCCGGTCCAACCGGGCCCGGCTGGAATTGGCCGAGAAACTCCTGGCGCGGGGGGCCTGCCCATGAGCCGCCTGCCCGCCTCTATGCCTGATCTCACCGCCTCGATCCTGGCGAGAACCAGCGGGCCTGCCTGCGGCCGCCTGCGGGTGCTGGCCTGTGATCTCGCCGAGGGGACGCTGCCCACGGATGACCGGGACCTGGCACGTCGGCACCTGGGGCACTGCCCGGATTGCCGGGGGCTCGTTTCCCGCCTCGAGACCATCCGCCAGGTCCTGCCGGCCTTCGCGCAGCTGGAGCCCGGGGCCGAATTCACAGCCTCCGTGCTGAGGCGGACCCGTTCGGCCCCCCCCTTCCCGGCCCCGCCCCAGGATCGGTTTCTCGCGGGATGGGTGCGGCTCATGGGGCGTCCCCGGGCAGCCCTGGAGGCAGCCTACCTCGCCACGGCAGCCGGGCTCTTCCTCACGCAGGTGCCGCTGCCCGGCACCCAGCACGCCCTCGGCTCCACCCTCGTCACCCTGGTCCGAACCGAATCGCGGGCCGTCCTGGCCAGGACCGCCGCCCATCAGTCGACCTGGACCATCCGGACCCGGACCTCGGCCCCCCGCCGCCTGCTTCACCGCCAGGATAGCCGTTGGTCCACCTTCTGGTCCCGCGTCGCGCAGCGCATCGACCAAGCCTGGCTGGATCTGGCGAAGGCCGCGCGCGAGCTTCGCACCCGGATCTGGCACGAGCCCCCCGCACCTGCCCCGCGTGCCACCGAACCTGCGGACGTCCCATCGCGTCCTGCTCCCTGAACCCGTTTCCGCCCCTCCCAGG
>JAVBYJ010000022.1 GCA_030824075.1 Geothrix sp. | reverse complement strand
GGCGATCCCTGCTTGCCGGCCACGTCGTGTACCTGGATGCCCAGATGATGTCCCAAGCCATGGGGGAAAAAGGGGCGGCTCAGGCCCTTTTCCACGGCCTCTTCGGGAGTCGCATGAAGGATGCCGTTCTCCTTGAGAAGTTCGGCGATGAGGAGGTGCCCCTGATGATGGAGATCGCCGTAGGGCAACTCGGGCTTCACCAGGTCGCAAAGCTGCAGCTCGATCGTTTCCATGCCTTTGATGAGGGCCGCAAAGCGGCTGTTACAGTGGGGCGCCGCCAGGGTTCGGGTGATGTCGGCGGCGTAACCCCGCACCTGGGCGCCGGCATCGATGAGCAGGACGGAGCCATGCTTCAAGCCGCGCTTTCCCTCGTAGTGGAGAATCGCGCCCTTCTCGTTGAGGGCCACGATGCTGCCGTAGGGCATCTCGTGATCCACGATGCCGGCGGCCTGCACGTAGGCGTGATGAATCTCCAGTTCGCTGGCCCCGGCCAGGAAGGCCGCCCGGGCGGCGTGGTGGCCCCGGGCCGCGATGACAGTGGCCTCCTCGATGCTCTGCACCTCGTAGGCGGACTTGGTGGTGCGGTTCCAGTCCAGGTGGGCGGTCAGCAGGGCAGGATTCACCTCGAGTCCTGCGATTCCAGCCCGATCCGTTTCGTTGCCGATGTAGGCGGCGCGGCTCAGGGTGCCCAGCCGCTTCCAGACATCCTCGACGTTGCCCGCTTCTTCAATCTCAAAAGCGGAGGCCCAAAAAGGATCCCCCAGGGGTGACTGCTCGTACCAGAAGTCCTCGGGGGCGAAGCGGATCAGTCTGGGACGTTGGCCTGGACGCACCACCAGCACATGGTGTGGGCCCCCCATGGGGCACCAATGGGCGAAGTGGGGCGTGGGATGGAAGGGTGCATCCTGATCGTCGGCGAAGTGCGTATAGACCTTGCCGCTGGAGATCACCAGCGCGTCGAACCCGGTCTGGGCCAAAGCCTCGACCGTGGTTCGCTGGCGTTCAGCGATGTGGGTATGGAAGAGGGCGGAGAGATCGGTCATGGCGGCATCCAGGTAAAGGTTCAGGGTGTCAGAGGGCCGGCGGATCGGAAAGTCAAAGGAAGTGGAGCGGCTTCTCTTCGGGCGCGAAGCCATGGCGAACGGCCTTTTCAAAGAAGAGGGCCAGGCTTTCCCGTTCGGCCTCGCCCAGGGTGTAGCTGATGTTTTCCGTGAGGTATTCGTGCAGCTCGATTTTGGTCCACCCGATGGTGCGCCGGGCCTCTTCCACGATGGTGGGCAGCTGGGCCAGACCGATCTCCAGGCTCTTGTGGAAGAAGGGTGCCACACCACCTGGAACGGGCAGATCCGGAGCATCCTGACGGACGAGCCAGAGGGCGAAGACAAAGGGCAGGCCGGTCCAGGCATGCCACTCCTCCGCGAGATCCAGCACAAAAAGCCCTTGGCGCGGCGCCCGCATGGCCGCGTCGCCGATCATCAGGGCGGCGTCGTTGGTTTCGAGCATGGAAGGAAGGTCGGGCCCCATGTCCGCAGCGGACGGGCTTACCCCGTAGCGTTCCCGCAGCAGCAACTGGGCTAGCACCACGCTGGTGCGACTGGACGTGTCCAGGGCCAGGCTGCGGATCTGCTCTGGTGGCACCTTGGAGAGGATCACCACGCTGCGCACCCGCTTTGGCGATGCGATACACAAGCCGGGCACGATGCGGAGCCCGGGGATCCTCAGATACTCAATGGAACTGACGATGCCTGCGTCGACCTCACCAGCCTTGAGTCGGTCGGCGCACGCCGATGGGTAGTGGAACTTCAGATGAAAGTGCTCCCAGCCCAACCCGTGCTTGAATCCCTGGTTGAGGGGCGCAGCGTTGAGGTAGTCGATGATGGACAGGCGGAAGGGTGTGGCGGCCATGGCACCAGTCTACCGGCCATCATCGGGCTCTCGAATGATTGGACAGGCCCTTCGCGCCTGCCATCATGACTTCATGGTCGTCTGGCACTATGAACTGAACACCCCAATGGGGCCCATGCGGGCGGCCTTTGATGGCCGTGGTCGGTTGCTGGAACTGATGCTGGAAGGTCTGGATCCGCGCAAGACCAGCCCCCTGCCGCCGAAAGAACAGCGGGAGGCCAAGCGGTTTCTGGACCGCCAGGTGGAGGCCTACCTGGCGGGCACGCTGCGCACTTTTACCGTGCCGCTGGATCCACAGGGGACCGCCACGCAAGTCCGAGTCTGGGACGCTGTGCGCACGATCCCCTACGGACAGATCCGCAGGTCCGCCGATCTCGCCACCTGGCTGGGGCTCGAAGAGGATGTGGTGGTGATGGTCTGCGCGGCGAACCCTATCGCGCTGCTGATCCCCGCCCACCGGGTGATCCTTCCCGGGGAAGGCCCCCTTCCGAAGACCCTTCGGGATCTCGAATCTGGGTTGGGCTGGCGGAAGCCCTGATAACAAAAAACAGTGATTCTGCCATGCTTAGTGGTATGCCTGTCGCCTTCCATCCGCTCGTCACGCCCCTGGGGGACCTCGGCGCGGCGTTTGATGCCGAAGGGCGCCTGATCCGGTTGACCCGGTTCCATGGGGCACCTCCCGTCCCACCCGAAGGCCCCGTGCCCAGGAGCCTGCCCTTTCTGAAGCGGCAGCTGGAGGCTTATTTTTCCGGAAACCTGCGGGACTTCAATATCCCCATGGAGGTAGAGGGCACGGACTTCCAGCGGCGGGTCTGGAAGGAACTGCAGCAGATCCCCTACGGCCAGGCCATTTCCTACCTGGAACTGTCGCGCCGCCTGGGGGACGAGAAGTGCATCCGCGCGGCTGCCCGGGCCAACGGTGCCAATCCGATCGCCATCCTCATCCCCTGCCACCGGGTCATCGGGTCGGACGGCTCCCTCGTGGGCTACGGCGGCGGTCTGGACATGAAGGAATTCCTGCTCCGGCTGGAAGGTGTGCTGCCGAAAGCACCGCCGCAACCGAGGCTTCCGCTCGTCTGGGAGTAAATAAATTCCGGCGCCGTCCAGCGGAGGACGGCTCGGACCCGAGCCCGTAGCATGACTACATGCGCTGGACGGACGAACACCTCTATGAACGGATCCTGGCGAAGGACGCGTCCTTTGATGGCCGGATACTCACGGGCGTCCTCACCACCGGCATCTATTGCCTCCCATCCTGTCCCGCCCGGAAACCCCTGGCCGTCAACGTGCGGTTCTTTCCGGATGAATCGGCGGCCAAGGCCGCGGGCCTCCGGCCCTGCAAGCGCTGCCGTCCCGATGCGTTCTACCGGGGCGAGCATGCGGACTTGGCTGGGCTGGAGTCAGCCATGGCGCAGGCTGCGGCGGACCCTGCGGCCTTTCCGGATGTGGCCGTTCTGGCCGAGGTGGTTGGCGTCGGCATCACCAAGCTGAAGGACCTGTTCCGTGACCACGTCCAGCTCCAGCCAGCGGCCTACCTCCAGCGGGTTCGCATCCAGGTGGCCTGCGCCAGCCTTGCCGAAGGACAGGCGAATCTGGCTGACCTGGTTTTCGGGTCGGGCTACGAAAGTGCTTCCGGATTTCATGAGGCCTTTCGGCGGCAGACAGGCCTGAGCCCCGGCGCCTACCGCGCCATGCTTGGTTCGGATCGATTCACCCTGCCCATGCCCCCTGGATTGCGCGTGCAGGATGTGCTGACTTTCCACGGTCGGGATGGCCAGAGCGTTTCCGAGCGGGTGGAGGGGGTCCGCCTCCAGAAGGCCTTTCTTTGTGAAGGGCAGGCTTCCGTCATCACCCTGGAGTTCCGTGAGAGGACGGTGGAGGTATCCCTCACCGGGGCCACAGGAGCCAGAGCCATGGCCAAGGCCCATGATGCCGCGTTGCGCCTGCTGGGATGGCACGGTGATCCGGCCGCCTTCGAGGCCGCACATCCGGACCTGTCTCGGGGCCGGGAGGGCCTGCGGGTGCTGCTCACGCTGGACCCCTTCGAGGCCCTGGTCTGGGCCATCCTGGGCCAGCAGGTGAACCTGGCCTTTGCCTACGCCCTTCGCCGGGATCTGATCCGCCTTGCGGGCCTCCCGGCATCGGAAGGACTCATCGCCCATCCGGATGCATCTCGGATCGCTGCCCTGGAGGTTTCGGATCTTCAGGCGCTGAGATGCTCCCGGCGCAAGGCCGAGTACCTGCTCCACGCGGCGGCCGAAGTGGCCTCCGGGCGATTGCGGCTGGAGGATGGCATCACGGCCACGCGGGCGGTCCGGAACCTGCTCGCCCTGCGCGGCTGCGGACCCTGGACCGCGCAATACGTGTTGATGCGGGGCTTGGGGTTCCGCGACTGTGTGCCCGTGGGGGATGCGGGGCTTACCTTGGCCCTTCAGCGTTGGTCCGGGCTTGATTCCCGCCCGGATGGCCCCGAAACGCTCCAACTCATGGCCCCCTTTGCGCCCCATCGCAGCCTCGCCACCTTCCACCTCTGGGCCAGCTTGAAAGGAACCCCCGCATGAGTGGCATCCACCGGATTGACACGTCCCTCGGCCCCATCCAGGCCGCCTTCGATGCGCTCGGTACCGTGATCTACCTGGGTTTTGCCGAGCACGAATTCCGCACCTCCCTGCAGGCGAAACTCTCGCGCCTTGACCCGGTGATGCACCCGGATGCGACCGCCGTGTGCCGCCTCCGGGAACAACTGGAGGCCTACGCCGCGGGTCGCCGGACGGCCTTCGACGTCCCCTTCCGCCTCCATGGCAGTCCCTTCGAACAGCGGGTCTGGGCAGGCCTCCAGCGCATCCCCTTCGGTGAAACCCGCAGCTACGGTCAGCTCGCGGCGGAACTCGGCGATGCGAACCTCAGCCGGGCCGTGGGCCGCGCCAACGGTGCCAACCCCGTGTCCATCCTGGTGCCCTGCCACCGGGTGATCGGCGCCAACGGCACCCTTACCGGTTATGCAGGGGGGCTGGCGATGAAGGAACGGCTGCTCCGTCTGGAAGGCGCGATCAGGAACCCGGCTCCCCGTGGGGTCGTGTCCAGATAAAGGCAAGAACCCCCGCCAAGGTGGCCGCGACAGCCACCTGGCTGATCCGGGGCATGCGGGTGAGCAGGAGGGTGAGTGCAGCGCTGGCCAGGATCGCCGCGGTGGCGGCGCGCTTGGCCGTGGGTCGGATGGCGCCATGCCTTTCCCAATCTCCAAGCACTGGACCGAATCGCGGATGTCTCAGCATCCAGCCATGGAGGCGCTCTGAGGAACGGGCGAAGCAGGCGGCGGCCAGCAGCAGGAAGGGGGTGGTGGGCAGCAGGGGCAGTAGGATGCCCAGCACCGCGAGGACGAGGCAGAGCAGGCCGCAGGTGATCAGGAGGGGGCGGAGCCACCGACGGGAATGGATCGGTGGTCCCATCAGTCCAGACGGCCCAGGGGCCCTCGAGTGAGACTCAGCGTCTCCATGGCTGCCGCCCCGAAGGCCGCTCGAAGCACCACCAGGGCCGAAGCCGTGTCCACCGAACCACAGGAAAAATAGTCCACGGCCGCGAAACCGTGCTCGGGCCAGGTATGGATGGCCAGATGACTTTCCGCGATGATCACGGCGCCGCTCACGCCGTGGGGGCTGAAGTGGTGGAAGCTGTGGGTGACGATGGTGGCGCCTGAAGCCTCGGCGGCCTGGAGCATGGCGGAAGTGACCCGCTCCAGATTGGCCAGTGAGCCAGGGTTGCAGCCGGTGAACTCCGCGAGCAGATGCTGTCCCAGCGCGGTCACGGACGCCTCGTCATCAAGGCCACGCACTCCACGTGGCTGGTCAATGGAAAGAGATCGAGCACGGCGAGCTGGTCGAGGTTCCAGGTGGCCATCAGGTGCTTGACGTCCCTGCAGAAGGCCGCGCCATCGCAGCCCACCAGGACGAGGGTGTTGGCCCCGGCGGTTCCGAGGCGGTCACACAGAGCCGGATCGAGGCCCGCCCGCGGCGGATCCAGCAGGATCACGTCCTCAGCAGAGCCGAGGCCTTCGGGCACCCAGGCCGCCACGTCCGCCGCCAGACACTCCGAGGGCAGTCCGGCCGATTCGAGGTTGCGGCGGGCCCAGGCCACGGCCGCCTCGCCGGATTCCACGAGTACGCGGTGCCTGAAGCGGTCCCCCAGCATCGCGGAGAAGAGGCCCACGCCACCGTAGAGGTCGTACAAGGTGCCGCCCTTCAGATCCCAGGACCGCAGCAGGCCACCGAAGGCCTCCGCTGCCCAGGGTGGGCTGACCTGGAAGAAGGCGCCGGGTTCGTGCAACAGCGTGGCGTCGCCGAGCCGGTGGCGGATGGGTTCGGTGCTGCGGTGCCAGCCATCGGGTTCCAGGATCCAGGTTCGTCCACGCTCATCGCTGGCCCACACCGTTTCGGCGGGTGTCCCCGTGGAGAGCTCCCACCGTCCTGGACGCGAGGGCAGGGCCAGGCCGATCATCGCTTCCTGAAGCCGGGGGATGGCATTGGAAAGGGCGTCGGCCGCGGCAGGACAGGCTGAGATGGGCACCAGGGCATGGCTGTGCCGTCGGTAATAGCCCAGGGCCTTGCCATCCCAGTGCAGCTGGATGCGGTGCCGGCGGGCGGATTCCGGGGCGGGATGCCAGGTCCAGGGCACGTCTTCCCCCAACTGGCGGCGCAGCAGATCCGTCGCCATCTGGCGTTTGAGGTCGGAGGCGTGGCGGCCGGCCTCCCAGAGGTCGCAGCCGCCGCAGGTCTCCGCCACCGCGCAGGCGGCCTCAGCCCGTCGTGGATCGCGGGTGATCCAGCGGGTGACTCGGCCCTCGCCATGGCGGGCCTTCCAGATGACGTTGGCCTCGACGACCTCCCCTGGAAACAGGGCGAGAGGGGCCTCTAGCAGCAGCAAGCGGCCGTCCTCGGACCGGCCGACACCCTTGCCGCCCCAGGCCAGTCGCTCGATGGAACCGCGCCAGCTTTCAGTCCGGGAAGGGGAATTCCGATATGCTGGCGGTACCTTCGCCTTCCTGGAGCCTGATTCCGCCTTGCGTTTCACGGTCGCCGTCCCCCCAGAGCACCGTAACATCCTCCTGGACCGGGTTGCCGGGGAGATGCGGAGCGCCCTCATGTTCGTGGACGGGGCCCCTGCGGATGTGCTTCTCGGGGTTCCTGGGGAGGGCCTGTTCGCGGGCTGCTCATCCTGGCCAGGCGAAGAGGCGGCCCTGGCCCTCCTGAAGGCCGGATGGGAGCGCGCGAAGGACCGGCAGTCCATGACCCGGCTCCATGAGGTGGGTCGGGCTCTGGTTTCGGAGCAGAACCTTGACCGGCTGCTGGACCTGATCCTCACCAAGGCCCGCGAACTGGTGAAAGCCGAGGCCGGATCCATCTACCTCCTGACCGGGGAGGGAGACCGCCGGGAGTTGCTCTTCGCGCACACCCAGAACGCCCGTGTGAATCTGCCCTTCCACCGGATTTCGATGGGGGTGTCCCGCCAGACCTTGGCGGGTTTCGTGGCCCTTACCTCGGAAACACTGAACTTGCCTGACGTCTATGAGATCCCTTCGGAAGCTCCCTACCACTTCAATGAGAGTTTCGACCGCCAGGCGGGTTACCGCACGGCCTCGATGCTTGTGGTACCCATGCAGGACACCGAGGGCCAGGTGCTGGGGGTGCTCCAGCTGATCAACCGTCAGGACGAGGAGAACGGACGTTGTGGGGTCTTTTCGCCCACAGATCAGGATCTGGCCCAGAGCCTCGCAGGGCAGGCGGCGGTGGCGGTGAAGAATGCCCAGTTGCGGGAGGAGATCGAACTGTTGTTTGAAGGCTTCGTGGCCGCCTCCGTGACGGCCATCGAGGCGCGGGATCCGGTCACGAGTGGTCATTCGGGCCGGGTGGCCGACCTGACCGTGGGATTGGCCGAGGCTGTCAATGCGACACCCAATGGCACATATGGGGATTTGCTCTTCTCGGACCGCCAGCTGCGCGAGATCCGTTACGCGAGCCTGCTCCATGATTTCGGAAAGGTGGGCGTCCGCGAGCAGGTGCTGGTGAAGGCCAAGAAGCTCGAACCCAGCCAGCTGGAGATGATCCTGCAGCGGCTCCGCCAGCGGGAATTGGAAGAAGCTTTGGGCCTGTTGTCCCAGGCCTGGCGCGGTGGGGAGCGGTTCGAGGGATCACACTGGGAGCAGGTGCTGCGGGATCGGAAGCTTGAGGCCGAGCGGCTCATGCACCTGGTCCGCCAGAGCAACGAACCGACGGTCCTGGCCCAGGAGGTGGCCGAGGGGTTGGGTCTCTTGGAGAACCTCCATTACACCCACTGGAGTGGAGAGCCGCGAGAGGTCGTTGAACCCGTGCAGCTGGCCAGTCTGAGAATCCGCCGCGGGAGCCTTTCAGAGGCGGAGCGTCTCGAAATTGAAAGCCACGTGACCCATACCTTCCGATTCCTGGAGCGCATCCCCTGGACGCGAGACTTGGCCGGCATACCTCTCATCGCCTATGCCCATCATGAGCGGCTCAGTGGCCAGGGCTACCCCCGTCAGCTGGGTGCGCACGAGATTCCCGTCCAGAGCCGGGCCATGGCCATCGCGGACGTGTTCGATGCCCTCACGGCCCGGGACCGGCCCTACAAGGGCGCTGTGCCCCTTGATCGCAGCCTATCCATCCTGGAGGAGGAGGCCCGCGACGGGGCCCTCGACCGCCCCCTCTTGGATCTCTTCATCGAAGCGAAGGTGTTCGAGCGAACCACGCCCCGGACCTGAAGCTGGAGGCCGGGGTCCAGAGGCTGTAGGCTATAGGATTGGAGTGGCCATGTCCGAACGCGAACCGCGCACGATTGATCTGCAGGGAATCATGGACCTGCTGCCCCACCGTTATCCCATCCTCCTGGTGGACCGGATCCTCGACTTCGAGCCCAGGGAATGGATCCGCGGCCTGAAGAACGTCAGCTTCAATGAGGAAGTCTTTCAGGGCCACTTTCCCAGCCGGCCCGTGCTTCCGGGCGTCTATATCGTGGAGGCCATGGCCCAGACCGGGGGCTGCCTGCTCATGCGGGAGTATGAAGATCGCGCCCGGAAGGTGATCTATTTCATGGGGATCGACGCCGTGAAGTTCCGCAAGCCGGTGCTGCCCGGTGATCAGCTGGTCATGGAAGTGAAGGTCATCCAGTTCAAGGGCCGCATTTGCAAAATGCGGGGCGAAGCCTTCGTGGACGGCCAGAAGGTCGCCGAGGCTGAATTCATGTCCATGCTAATGGACCTGGCGGAGGGAGAGGGAAAATGAGCGCGCAGATCCATCCGAGCAGTGTGGTGAGCCCGGAGGCCCGGTTGGGCGAGGGCGTGGTCATCGGCCCCTTTTGTCTCATCGAGGGCAATGCCGTCATCGGTGCTCGCACCCTCCTCCGCAGTCACGTGGTCATCGGCCCCCACACCGAGATCGGCGAGGACAACGACATCTACCCCCACGCGACCCTGGGCATGGGCCCCCAGGACCTCAAATTCAAGGGCGCGCCCACGCGCCTGCAGGTGGGCCACCGCAACGTGATTCGCGAGGGCTGCACCCTCCATCGCGGCACCGAGGGCGGCGGAGGGCTGACCACCCTGGCCGACGACAATTTCCTCATGACCGGTTCCCACATCGCCCACGACTGCCACGTGGGCAGCAAGAACATCTTCGCCAACTGCGCCACCCTGGCGGGCCATGTTGAAGTGGGCGGCGGCTGCAACATCGGCGCCTTTTCGGCCGTTCACCAGTTCTGCCGCGTGGGCGACCACGCGTTCATGGGCGGCTTCACCGTGGCCACACAGGATGTGCTGCCCTTCATGAAGACTGCCGGCGCCCGGGACACCAAGAGCTACGGCGTGAATACCATCGGCCTGCAGCGCAAGGGATTCAGCGTGGAGGTGGTCGAGGGCCTGAAGAAGGCCCATCGCCTGCTGTTCCACGCGGGACTGCTCCGGGATGAGGCCATGGCCCAGACCGAGAAGGAAGTGGGTCAGATCGCCGAAGTGGCCTACCTGCTGAAGTTCATCCGCGAAGCCAAGCGGGGCGTGCATCGTGGCTGAGGGGCTGACATGAGTGAAACCAGGCGCCACGCTACCCTTGCCATCATCGGGCTCCCCAATGCCGGCAAGTCCACCCTGCTGAATGCCCTGCTGGGCCAGAAGCTGGCGGCCACCAGCCAAATTCCCCAGACCACTCGGACCCGGGTGCTGGGGGTGGTGGATCGGGGCGACGTGCAGTTGGCCTTCCTCGACACGCCGGGCATCCATCTCCCGAAGCACGCCATGAATGAACGCATGATGGCCCATGTGGAGCAGGCGCTCGAAGAGGCGGATCTGCTGCTCTGGGTGGTGGACGCGGACGACTACCTGGGCACCGGGGAACATGCCCTGGCCAAGCGCCTGCGGAAGATGGGGCGACCGACCTACCTGCTGCTGAACAAGGTCGATTTGTTGTCCAAAGGCCGCCTGCTCGAGAAGATCGCCACGTACAAGGACCTGCTGCCCTTCAAGGAAATTGTCCCCATCGGCGCCAAGATGGGCCTGAACCTGGATCCTCTGTGGACGATCCTGGAGCGGGACGCCACCCAGCCCGGCTGGCCCTACGACGAGGCGGTCTTCACGGACCAGACCGAACGGTCCCTGGCCTCGGAGTTCATCCGGGAGAAGGTGCTCCGCAAGACCCGCGAGGAAGTGCCTCACGGCGTGGCTGTGCTCATCGAGCAGTGGTTGGAACCCGGCCACGAGGACTACCCGGAGGATCTGGGTCCTGAAGGTGTCTTCATCGCGGCCCGGATCCTGGTGGACCGGGATGGCCATCGGAAGATCCTGCTGGGCAGTGGCGGAGAAATGATCAAGGACATTCGCCAGAGCGCCCAGCGCGAGCTGAAGAAGCTCCTCCAGCGCCCCGTGCGCCTGGAACTGTTCGTGAAGGTGGATGAAGGTTGGCGCGACCGGCCGGAACGGCTCGACCGGCTCTCAATCTAGATCGACAGATCCGTCGCCCGGTGTTCCTCGTTCAGCGGGGCGAGACCCTCCGTGCCGGTGACGGATGTGTATTGCCCGCGCCCGGGATCGAAGGCGAAGACTTCGCCAGTCTCGATCTTGTAGACCCAGGCGTGGAGGTGCAGCATGCCGTTCGCCATGGCCTTGGCCACGGCAGGGTGGCTGCGCAGGTTCTCCAGCTGAACCAGGACATTCTCCTCGACCGTGGCGTGGAGCAGCGCGTGCCCCTCCAGGTGGCCGTAGCTCTCCCACATGATCCGTTCGGTCGGGCGGGCATGGGCCAGCCAGGCCTTGGTGGCGGGGAGCTCCCCGAGCTGTTCCGGCTCCAGCAGGGCGCGCATGGCCCCGCAGTTGGAATGTCCGCAAACGATGATGTCCTTCACCTGGAGGCTGGCCACCGCGAACTCAATGCCAGCGGCCATGCCGCCCATGCTTTCGTAGGGGGGCACGAGGTTTCCGACATTGCGCAGGATGAACAGTTCTCCTGGCTGGGTCTGCGTGATCAGATTCGGGCTGATGCGAGAGTCGGAGCAGGTGATGAAGAGGGTCTCAGGAGTCTGGTCCTGGTCCAGTCGCTCAAAGAGCTCTTTATGGGAGCTGAAGATCTGGGTCTGGAAGTGGTGGATGCCTTGGACGAGTTTCTGCATCCGAACAGCCTACTAGAGGTCAGGCTCAGAGGCTCAGATGTGCCATGTGCTCTTCGGAAGTGATGGGTGTGTTCGGCTCGTCATGGATGACCTTGCCATCGCGGAGCTTCACGATGCGGTGGGCGTGGCGGGCGATGTCCTCCTCGTGGGTGACGAGGATGATGGTGTTGCCCTTCTGATAAAGGTCTTCGAAGAGGGCCATGATCTCGATGCTGGTTTTGGAGTCGAGGGCGCCCGTGGGCTCGTCTGCCAGGAGGATGGAGGGATCATTCACCAGGGCCCGGGCGATGGCCACGCGCTGCCGCTGGCCGCCGGAGAGCTGGTTGGGCATATGGTCGCTGCGGGTGCCAAGGCCGACGTTCTCCAGGGCTTTCTGGGCCATCTGATGCCGTTCAGCGGGGGTCTTTCCCGCGTAGATCAGGGGCAACTCCACGTTTTGAAGCGAGGTGGTTCGAGCCAGGAGGTTGAACGTCTGGAAGACGAAGCCGATTTCCTCATTGCGGATTTGGGCCAGATCATCGTCCGTCATGGCTGAGGCCAGCTTGCCGTTCAACTCGTAGGTGCCGTTGGTGGGCGTGTCGAGGCAGCCGATGACGTTCATCATGGTGGACTTGCCGGATCCGGATGGGCCCATGATGGCCACGTATTCGCCGCGGTGGATCTCCATGGACACGCCATCCAGGGCGCGCACTTCCATGTCGCCCATCTGGTAGACCTTGGTGATATCGGTAAGCCGGATCAGCGGAGCGTCAGTCATGAGAATCCTCGAAGAGCCCCCTGAGGCCCTGGTCCATCTTCGCAGATGTGCCCAAGGCGGTTTAGGGCGTCTCACAAAACCTCGGGCATCTTTGGGTTTTGTTTGACGCCCAGAGGGTTCCACCTGGATTCCAGCTACAATCCGGAACTTGTCCACATTCCCACGATAGGTCTGTCCACGATGATTCCTTTCCTGATCCGAGCCCTGGGTCGGCCGCTGCTGCGGCTCCGCTACCGAATCCAATTCGAGGGCATGGCTGCCCTTCCCGCCTCGGGGAAACCGGGAATCCTGTTCCTGGCCTCGCATCCGACCCTGGTGGACCCTTTCCTCCTGGCAGCGGAACTGCACACCCGGTTCGCCCCGGTCCTGGTGGCTGGCCGTGACCATGCCGCCTCAGCCCCCCTGCGCTGGGTCGCCCGGCTTCTGGGGGCCAAGCCGCTGTCCGATCCGGCTGAGCACGGCTCCCACGCCCGGCAGATCCTGGACCAGGAACTGACCGTTCTGGCCGGACATCTGAGCTCCGGCGGCAACCTCGTCCTTTTCCCTGGGGCCCGGCTGGCCCGGCAGAAGACCGAGGATCTGTCGGATAACAGCACGGTGGCGGCGATCCTCCGCCAGGCTCCAGGAGCCCGGGTGGTGGTGATTCGGCTGCGGGGCCTCTGGGGCAGCCGGTTCAGCGCTGCCTCTGGCCGACGTCCCTCCGTTGGCGTGGAACTCCTGAAGAGCTTTGGGTACCTCGCAGCCAATGCCCTGTTCCTCATGCCCAGACGCGAGGTGCAGGTGGCCTTCGAGGAGATCCTCGATCTGCCGCTGGCCCAAGGGCGCCAGGCCGTCAACCGGGTCCTGGAGGCCCGGTTGAACCTCGAGGCCACACCCCGGACCTTCGTGCCCTATCTGATCTGGAAGGATCACGCCCCCCGAACCCTTCCCGAGCCGCCTCGGCCAAGGGTGGAAGGCAATCCCCGCGCCGTGCCGCCCCAAGTGCGAGATGCGGTACGACGCCATCTGCAGGAAGTCACAGGCCACCTCGACATCCAGGAGACCCACCACTTGGTCACGGACCTGGACCTGGACGCCCTCGGCCACCGCGAATTGGAGCTCTGGCTCCAGCGGGCCTACGGGTACTCATGCAGCGATCCGGCCTCCCTGCAGACCGTGTCCGACCTCCTGCTGGCCGCCACTGGTGCCGCCGTGTCCCTGCGCCAAGGCGAACTCAAGGCGGTTCCCCATGCCTGGTTCCACACCCGCACCGACCTTCCCATCGAAATGCCCGACGGCGACACCATCCCCGAGGTGTTCCTCAAGCAGGCTCGACGAGATCCCGGGCGCGTGGTGATGGCGGATCAGACCGGTGGGGTGAAGACGTATCGGGATGTCATCACGGCGATCATGGTTCTGAAGCCCATCTTCGAGGCTCTGGACGGCACCCACGTGGGCCTCATGCTGCCGGCTTCGGGGGGGGCCAGCATCCTTTACCTGGCCCTGCTCTTCGCCGGAAAGATCCCGGTGCTGGTGAACTGGACCGCAGGAGCCCGAAGCATGGGCTATGGCCTGGATCTGGTGGGTGTTCAACATGTCATCACGGTGTCCACCCTCGTCAACCGGTTGGACGCCCAGGGAGTTGATCTTTCTGCGGTGAAGAGCCGTCTGCTCCTGCTCGACGAGGCCGGCAAGAAGATCACCCTTGCCACGAAGCTGGTCGCGGCTTTCCAGGCCCGCTTCAACTGGACGTCCCTCTTGGTGGCGCGCCCCCCCGATACGGCGGCGGTTCTGTTCACCAGCGGGAGTGAAAGCCACCCCAAGGCCGTGCCGCTGACCCACGGGAACATCCTGGCGAACATCCGGGACGCGGCCCAGGCTCTGAACTTCCGCCAGGATGAACGGGTCATGGGCTGCCTGCCGCCCTTCCATGCCTTCGGACTCACCACCACCACCATCCTGCCGCTGCTGGTGGGGCTCCGCGTCGTCTATCACCCCAATCCCACCGAAGGCCGCATGCTGGCTCGAATCATCGAGGCCTATCACGCCACGCTGCTGGTGGGGACGCCGACCTTCCTCGGGGGCATCCTGCGCGTGGCGGAGGATCGGCACCTGGAGTCGCTGAGAATCGTGGTGTCCGGTGCGGAGAAGTGCCCCGAACAGGTCTACGCCACCCTGGCCCGGCGCTGGCCAAAGACCACGGTGCTCGAAGGCTACGGCATCACCGAATGCTCGCCTGTGGTTTCGGTCAACCGGGAGGACGACCCCCGAAATGGAAGCATCGGCAGGCCCCTGCTGTCGGTGGAGTGGGCCATCGTGGACCTGGAGACGGGTCGCCGGGTCGACCCGGGGCAGCCGGGCATGCTCCTGGTGCGGGGCCCCAGCATCTTCTCCGGCTACCTCAATCCTGATGTCGAATCACCGTTCGAGACCTTCGAGGGTCGCGACTGGTATCGCACCGGGGATCTTGTCTACCAGGATCGTGGCGTTCTCGTATTCTCTGGTCGGCTCAAGCGTTTCGTGAAACTGGGCGGCGAGATGGTGTCCCTGCCGGCCATCGAGGAAGCGCTTTCCCGGCGCTTCCAGGGCGAGGAGGAGACAGAGCCCCTCCTCGCCGTGGAAGCCTCGCTGGAGGACTTGAATCCGGATCTGATCTTGTTCTCGGTGGCGGGCATCCTCCGGGACGAGGCCAATGCGGCGATCCGCGCCGCTGGACTCTCTTCCTTGCATAACATCCGCGTGGTTCGCCAGATTGACCAGATCCCGACCTTGGGCACCGGCAAGACGGACTATCGGGCGCTGAAGGCCCTGCTGGCCGAGGCGGTTGTCTAGGCTTCCGTTTCGATCAGCACAGCCAGCCCCAGCCCTCCGCCGATCCCGAGGGTGGCCACGCCCAGTCCGCCACCCCGCTGTCTCAGCTGGTGCACCAGGGTGCAGACGATGCGCGCGCCCGT
This sequence comes from Geothrix sp., assembly GCA_030824075.1. Classification (GTDB taxonomy): domain Bacteria; phylum Acidobacteriota; class Holophagae; order Holophagales; family Holophagaceae; genus Geothrix. The sequence goes on along the minus strand of JAVBYJ010000022.1, from coordinate 61,666 downwards.
GGCTCCGATGGGATGACCAAGTGCTACGCCACCTCCGGCCACGTTCAGCCGCTCCGGCGGAATCGAAAGCTGTCGCTCGCAGACGAGCAGCTGGGCCGAGAAGGCCTCGTTCAATTCCCACAGGTCGATGTCCCCCACGGTCATCCCATGGGCCGCGAGAAGGCGCTGCACGGCTGGGACGGGGGCCTCGCCCATGTCCAGCGGGTCCACGCCCACCTCGCTCCAGCCCAGGATTCGGGCCAGGGGCGCCGCAGCCCCCGCCTGGTCCCGCCGCGCGAGAAGCACAGCGGCGGCGCCATCCGACAGGGCCGAGGCATTTCCTGAAGTGACCTGGCCTTGGGGATCGAAGACCGGGGCGAGCCGAGCCAGGGTTCCCGCCGTGGTCTCGGGTCGGATGGTCTCGTCCTGATGGAGCTTCGGATGGGCCAGAATTTCCGCACGGAAGTCCGCCGCGGCCGCTCGAAGATGGCCCTCGGCCGCCCAGGCGTCGGCTTCTTCCCGGGTGATGCCGCGTTTCCGCACCAGCCGCTCAATGGTCTCGCCCATCAGAAGGCCGGTGACAGGGCAGCGCAGGCCATCCTGATGCATGACGTCCGGAAGCTGGCGGTGGCCCATGCGGAAGCCCCAGCGCAGCCCCGGCAGCAGATGAGGCGTGTCGGACATGGCCTCGCTTCCGCCGACGAGGATCGGTGCCTGGCTGCCCGTCAGCCGCTGGGCCGCCAGGATGAGCGCCTGGAGGCTGGAACCGCAGGCCATGTTGATCGTGAAGGCGGGGGTATCGTGAGGCAGGCCTGCCTTCAGAGCCAGAGTGCGGGCGGGGTTCATGCCCTGGGTATGGCTGCGGGCCATGCCCCAGAACAAACTTCCGGGCCGGGGCAGGGCAGGGTCCTCGAGGAGTCCATCCACCGCCGTCAGGCCAAGGCTGACGGCGCCGAGCCCTGCCAGACTGCCGCCGTAGCGGCCCTGGGGCAGTCTGCGGGCCGCGAGGATGACCCTGTCCTGAGCCTGTTTCATGGGGTGGGAGCCCAGTCGTCTGGTGTGGGTTCCCTCGGACCGAGGCGCGCGTCCGGTGGGAACCAGGCATCCCACAAGGCCAAATGCCGGGCGATGTATTCACGGGTCCAGAAACGAACCTGCGAGGCCACGGGCCGGTCGTCGGTTCTCGCCGGCACGCCCCAGGCCACGAGGCCCATGCGATCCGCCAGATACAGGGCCCTGGGCAGATGGAAATCCGAAGTCACGATCACAACCTGATGCCGGCCGAACACCGCCTGGGCACGCCGGAGGCTGTCCCAGGTCCGGAGCCCCGCGTAATCACTGACGATGTGGGCGGGTGGGACCCCCTGTTTGACGAGCCAGCGCCGCATGGCCTGGGGTTCGTTATAGGTGGGATGGCGGTTGTCCCCGGACACCAGGAACCATCGAACCTTGCCACTTTGATACAGCTCCAGCGCCGTTCGGAGGCGTCCCTCCAGGATTCCAGTAGGCTCACCATCTCCATAAACGCCAGCCCCCAGCACCAGGACGGCTCCGCCCACCGCCGGCAGCCGGTCGGCCTGATAAATCTGGAGGCGGTGCATGGCGGGGAACCTTCCGAGGGTCCACAGCAAATCTCCCAGGAGGGCAAGTGCCGGGACCAGGACGATGGGCCACCGGTGCTGCCAGCAGCGATGAAGGAAGGCGGAGATCGGCATCGTGAGTTAGCATAGACCTTTCGTCCGCCCCAGACCCCATGGACCTCCGTCCTGAACGAGACCCCTTGATGAACATGAGCCTTCACCCTTTGGCCGCTCACTCCGTGAGCACCTTCCCCCGCACCGTGCGGATCCTGGCCCCCTTGGCCCTGGTTCTGGCCGCAGGCGGGATGGGCTGTTTCCGCGCCACAGGGGTGGCCCGGCCCACCGTTGCCGTAGAGGAAATCCCGGCCTCTGGGGGCGATCGCGTCGCCGGCTTGAAGGCGACGGCCGGCCCCGGGGATTTCTACCTGGGCAACGATTCCATTCAACTGACCGTGGATGGCGCCGCCTTCGGCGACCGGGAAGGCCAGTTTGGCGCGCCTTCCGGCGGCGCTGTGCTCGACGTGGGCAGCATCACCCTCGACCAGAGCTTCAAGCGGGTTTCCATGCCTACGGATATGGTGGAGCGGCTCGGGCCGGTGGCGAACCAGGACCCCGATCTACCCTTGGTCTTCGACCGGTACCTCCCCGGGAACGACATCAATTCCGTGTATCTAGAGATGCGGGGTTATCTCCTCGACCCCACGGGAAAACTGGGGGCGGCCACGGACGGTCAGGGCCGCGTGACCGGGGTGTCCGTGGTCCATCGGATCACCCTGAACAAGGGCGAATTCTTTTTCACACTGGAAACCACCCTGACCAATAACGCCGGGACGGTCCTTCCTCTTCGGAGCCTGGGAGACTTCCTATCCCAGCGCGGCGGTGGATTCCGGTTCGTGGTGCCTGCTGTCTCGACGTTCGCGGGCACACCCCTCAACACCTGGGGGGTGGAGATCCCGGGCTCGGACTTCACGGCTCCGCTTACCAGCAGCGTGATCGCCCCCATGGTGGCCCTCATGGGTGCCGAATCGGCGGGCAATACCCTGGATTCCCACGCCTCGCTGGGCATCCTGCCGCTGGATGTGGATTCGGTGCTGGTGGCATCGGATCCCCAGCACGCCCTGACGGAAAGCCGCCCCCGATTCCCTGGGCGCCTTGTGGTGGGAAGCCCCGCCGTGACCAGTCTCGCTAGCGGGCAGTCGATGGGCTACCGCCGCCGCCTCTACCTCCTGGGAGGACCCAGTATTCAGCCTGTCGTTGGGTTGCCGGACCCCCTGTATGCTCAAACCACCTCGGTCTTCAACCAGATGGTCATGGCCCGGGCCGGTTACCGCAGTGAGGATGTGGGGTATCTGGCCTACAACTCATTTGGAACAGCGCTCCGTGGCGGGCCGCTCCAGACCGAGTTCAAGTTTGAGCGGTACACCTACACGGGATCGGAGCCCTTCGATCTCAGCATTCCGGCCAACCCTGCAAATCAGCCCGAGAACTGGCGTCTTGAGCGGGTGGAGTGGCGGGAACCGACCGATATCGCCTCGGGGAGTTCCCCCGTGGGGCTGCTTCTTCCCGTGATCCACAACGCGGTCACCGGCCAGAGCCAGAGATTCCGACTGACTGCCCGGAACAGCATCCAACAAAGTGCCCCGCTTTATCTGGGGACCAATGCCCTCGATGCCGTCAGGTCTATCCTTCCTACGCCCATCACGCCTTCCAAGACCCAGCTTTGGCGTGTGGCGGAATCGCTGAGTCCCGAGCGGGCGGACGTGACCGACGCGGCCGGTAATGTGGTGCGACAGAAGCAGACGATTCACGGTTTCTCCGCCCGGCAGTACGGAACGCTCGAATCGGGCGGGTTGAATCCGCTTCGCCTCACTTTCCAGGGCCTTGGGGGCCTCGCCGATCCGAATATGCAGCGCATTCGTCGACTGTCGAGCCTCTACAGCGAGGTCTACAAGGGGAAGGTCCTCGTCGCGGAGAACTATGGCGCCTACCAGTACACTGCTGGAAACCAGGTCTTCGGTGGCGCCTTTGGCGCCAAGGCTTCCATGGCAACGATGTATTTTGCCACTGGGGACTACCTGGCCTACGCGACCCGCGGGCCACTCTCCTACCTGGATTCGCTGCCGGTCAAGGCCTATGTTGGCCAGCAGGACATTGCCCATGACTTCGTCGTGACACAGGCCAGCCTGCCTTCCGGCTGGACCAGCTTTGATATCCCGGGTCCGACCCAGGCCACCACGGGTGGCTTCAATCCTGGTGAGATGCTGAGTTCGGCCGTGGCCGAGGGGGTCCAGGTGGTGGCCCGCACCGAGGAAGATCTGCACACAGATGCTTCGGCCCTCCGAGCTGAGTTTCGGGCCGAGATCGACATTCCGGCGGTCACCGACGCGCAGCGTGCGCCCATTGGGAACGACCCTTTTGTGGTGGGAGCCCGGAGTTCCAACCTGGCTGATGGGTTCACCACCGCGCTCTTCACACCCCTCCCCACGGCAGATCGTAATGGCGGGGCCCGCCCGTCCAAAGGCTGGACCCTCGCCGACTTCATCACTCAGGCCGAAGGTGGCTTCACAGTCATCCATCAGCCGCGTGGTCCCAAGGGCCTCTTCACCCTGCGTGGGTTTGACGGCACCGTGGCCCTGGGAACGGGCGTCAACGCCTGGTGGGCCCAGACGGGTCCCTTGTCCCTTGGCAAGCGCCAGGGAGATTTCGATGCCCTCGAGTTGATCCGGGCTGAGGGCTGCGATCCGGCTGATCCCAGCGCTTGGTTCACGGAGTTCAAGGCCGTCCGGGCCGATTGGTTTGCGATCCTGCAACAGCAGACGCCAACAGCCTTCACCAAGGCATTGGGTCTGTCCTCGGCCCGGTTCAGTCTCGACACGCCGGTTGGCTTGGCTCGCACCTATCTGAAACTGGGATCCAGCATCGATCAGAACACCCTGAACCCTGTGTTGACGGCCTTGCGCAGCGGCGCAGCGGTGGCGTCCACGGGGCCCTTGCTCGACGTGTCCATCAATGGCGTGGGTCCCGGGGGGCTGGTTCCTGGGTCCGCCGCAAGCGTGACGCTGGACATCGCCCTCTATCGTCCTGATTGGGTTCCGGTGGATGAGGTGCGCGTGGTGGTCAATGGTTCGACCACGCCCATTCAGGTCCCTATGGCCAGCTTTACGGCCTCTACGACGGACTTCCGTCTCTGGACGGCCACTGTGACGGTTCCCATGCCCGCGACTGGTACCGACGCCTGGGTGGTAGTCGAGGCGGGTGTGCCGCTCAGCACGGTTGGTGCATACCTGCCCGGCACACCCTGGACCAAGATCATGAAGGGCATCTATCCCATCGCCGTGACCAACCCGATCTTTGTGGATGCGAACGGCGGCGGGTACACGCCCCCGGGGCTCTAGGTTCGCCGCCCTGTGAAACAAACAGCCCTTTACTCGTTGTTTCCGTAGGGCATCTTCTGTCGTCCTCATGGTTTTGATGGCAGGATCATTTCGGTACAGCGACTCGGCAGGAGCATGTGATGGCGGATTGGCTTCCGGAACGGCTTCCGGAGGATATCGACGCGGAGCGGTCCTTCCTGGCCACCTGTTGTGCGCCGGGGGCAGGGTTTGTGGCCAGCGAGGCCGTGTTTACCCTGGCCGAGGACGACTTTGTCCATCCAGCCCATCGTGCGGTCTTCCGGGCCCTGAAGACCCTCATCGAGGCCCAGGTCGAGGTCAGCTCCCTCACCCTGAAGGACGCCTTGGATCAGGACGACAGCCTCAACAAGGTTGGTGGCTACCCGGGTCTGGTGGAACTGCTGGCGGGCGAGGATGTGGAACGCCCGCAAATACTGGCCGACGTGATCCGTCGCAAGGCCAAGCTGCGACGGCTCGTACACCTGGGGGCCCAGTTGGTGCGTCAAGCCGCCGAAGAGGACGAATCGCCTGAAGTCCTGGTGGACCAGACCGCGCAGAGCCTCTTCCACCTGGCCCAGGGAGATGCCAAGGCCAAGGGCCTGCTCACCATCCAAGCCGTCGCGGACGACACCATGGATCGCCTGGCGGATCGGATGGAAGGGCGCCTCTCTCCGGGCGTTCGCGTAGGTTTCAGCCGCTTCGACGAACTGACGCAGGGGTTTCAGCCCGGCAACCTCATCGTATTGGCCGCCCGGCCGGGCATCGGCAAGACGGCGCTGGCCCTGAATTGGGTACTGAGGGCCGCCCAGGAGCGCGATGGCCGCCAAGGTCACTGCGGCGCCTTCTTCAGCCTGGAGATGAGCCACGAGGAAGTCTTCCTGCGTCTGCTGGCCGCCCAGAGTCAGACGAACATGAAGGATCTGCAGTCGGGCCGAGCCAGCGGCCGCATGGACAATGTGCTGAAAGCCAGGGATGAACTGGTCCAGATGCCGTTGTTCATTTGCGACCGGGCCTCGATCACCGTGCCCCAGATCCAGAACATGATCGTGAAGCAGGGCAGCCAGAGCAACCGCAGGGTGGAGTTCGTCATCGTGGACTACCTGCAGCTGCTCAGTAGCCCAGAGGGAAGCCGTGGTGCCAAGCAGAACGAGGCGGTCCGCATCGGCGAGATCAGCCGCGGACTCAAGCTCATGGCCAAGGATTTCGGCATCCCCGTGGTAGTCCTTTCCCAGCTGAACCGCGAGGTGGAGCACCGGACCGGCGGCCGTCCCCAGCTCAGTGACCTTCGTGATTCCGGTGCCATCGAACAGGATGCGGACATGGTGGCCTTCATCCATCGAAAGATGATGCCCTCCGCGACCGAGGAACCGGATCCCTCTGCGGAGCTCATTGTCGCCAAGCATCGAAACGGCCCCACCGCCATCATCCAATTACATTTCCAGGGCGAATTCGCCATGTACCGGGAGATGGTGCGGGAGACTTCTTCCTTTGCATGAAAAGGGCGGCCGGAGGGCCGCCCTTTTCATGTGCGAACGGGCCACTACTCCAACCCGAAGGTGGAGGTCTCCAATTCCTTTTTCTCGGTATCACCCCCAGAAAGTGGGGGTGATACGCGAGACCTCTCCGCCGGGCATTGAGACGTCGCTTACGTCCTACTCCAATCCGAAGGTGGAGGTCTCCAATTCCTTTTTGACAAAGGCCATGAACAGGTCGCCGGTGGCGCCGTCGATGATCCGGTGGTCGAAGCCCAGGCTGCTGAACATCATCTGGCGGATGGCGATGAAATCGGTGCCATCGGGGCCGGTGATGACCACGGGCCGCTTCACGATGGCCCCGACGCCCTGGATGGCCACCTGGGGCTGATTGATGATGGGCAGGCCAAAGGTGTCGCCATAGACGCCAGGATTGGTGATGGTGAAGGTGCCACCGCTGATCTCGTCGGGTTTCAGTTGCTTGGTGCGGGCGCGTTCGGCCAGGTCGTTGAGACTGCGGGCCAGGCCGCCCAGGTTCATCATGTCGGCGTTCTTCACCACCGGCACGATGAGGCCCCAGTCCAGGCTTACGGCGATGCCCAGGTTGATGTCCTGCTTGTAGATGATGTTGTCTCCATCGAGCGAGGTGTTCGCGATGGGGTAGGCGCGAAGGGCCTTGCAGGCGGCCATCATGACGAAGGGCATGAAACTGAGCTTGGTGCCGAACTGGGCCTCGAAGGCCTGCTTGTGCTTGTTCCGCAACTGGGCCACATGGGTCATGTCGATTTCAAAGACCGTGTAGACGTGAGCGGAGGTGCGGCGGCTGGCCAACATGTTGTCTGCGATGATCTTGCGCATGCGGCTCATGGGCTCGATCTTGACCCGCTCCCCAGGGGCGAAGATGGGTGCGGCAGCGGCCGGGGGCACCGCCAGAGCGGGCACCAGACCCATGGTCGGCGCGGAGGGGTCGTGCACCGCGGGCAGGGATGGGGCAATGGACAACGGAGCGGGGGGCGCCTTGGGGCCCTTGGCGAGGTGGGCTTCCAGATCCTCCTTGGTGACGCGGCCGGCTTGACCCGAGCCCTGAACCCGGGCGAGGTCGATGCCGTGCTGCTTCGCCATTTCGCGGACCAGGGGACTGCTCTTGGTCCTCAGCCGGCCCTCAAGGGTATTCTCATCCTCGTGGCTCATCGGCTGGATGGGCGCGGCCTCGGGCACCACAAGGAGGGCGCCGGTCGCGATGGCGGGAGCGCCTCCGCCGGCGGGTTTTTCGGAGGCATCGCCGATGCGGGCGACCACGGTGCCCACGGGGACGGTGATGTTCACATCCACAAGGATCTCGATCAGGGTGCCGGCGGCAGGGGCGGGAATTTCCGCATCCACCTTGTCGGTGCTGATCTCGTAGAGGGTGTCGTCCTTGGCAATCGCATCCCCGACCTGCTTGTGCCACTTCAGCACGGTAGCTTCGGCGATGCTTTCACCCATCTGGGGCATGACGACGTCAAAGGCCATGATTCGCTCCTATGCAGAAATGGGTGGGGTGTCGAGGTGATGGCGGGTGAGCGACTGAAAGGCGTGAGCCGTCTCCAGCAGCATGACATCCGAAAACGCCGGCCCGATGAGTTGGATGCCGACCGGTAGGCCGGCGGTGAATCCCGCGGGCATGGAGAGGCAGGGGATCCCGGCCAGAGGGGCGGTCACAGTGAAGGCATCGGCCAGGTACATGGCCAGGGGATCGTCTGTCTTGGCCCCGAACGGAAAGGCCGTGTCAGGGCTGACGGGTGTGGCGAGGACATCTACCGTTTTGAAGACCGTGTCAAAGTCCCTGGCGATGAGGGTCCGGGCCTTCAGGGCTTTGCTGTAGAAAGCGTCGTAGTAGCCCTTGGACAGACAGAAGGCCCCCAGCAGGATGCGGCGCTTGACTTCTGCCCCGAGCCCCTGATTTCGGGTCTCGGCGATCAGTTCAGGCAGGCTTCCGGCCTCCGCGCGATGCCCGTAGCGAATGCCGTCAAAACGGCTGAGATTGCTCGAGACCTCGCTGGTGCAAAGCAGGTAGTAGGTGTCGATCGCGTACCGCGTGTGGGGAAGGCTGACTTCCCGAATTTCGGCGCCTTGGTTGGTGAACACCTGGAGCGCCGTCTCCAGGAGGCTCCGCACACCGGGCTCGAGCCCCTCCCCGAAGTATTCCCTTGGAAGGCCGATACGCAGTCCCTTGAGGTTCCTCGGGCAAAGAGGGGCCAGGCGCTCCATGCCTGGAAGGTCAGCCGAAGTGCTGTCCATGGGATCCCGACCAGCCATGACGCCCAGGGCCAAGGAAATGTCGGCCGCGGAGGTTCCGATGGGCCCGACCTGATCCAGGCTGGAGGCCATGGCGGTCAGGCCGTACCGGCTCAGCACGCCGTAAGTGGGGCGCAGGGCGGTCACATTGCAGAAACTGGCCGGCAATCGCACGGATCCGCCGGTATCACTGCCCAGGGCCAGGGGCGCATAACCTGCAGATACAGCGACCACGGAGCCGCTGCTGCTGCCCCCGGGAACCCTGGTCGTGTCCCAGGGGTTGCGGGCAGGTCCGAAGGCACTGTATTCGCCGCTGGACCCCATGGCGAACTCATCCAGGTTGGCCTTGGCCACGGGCACCGCCCCGGCAGCGACCAACCGTTCCACCACGGTGGCGTCATAGGGAGCCCGGTATCCATTCATGATCCGGGAGCCGCAGGAGACCTGCAGGCCCGACCAGTGGAGGTTGTCCTTGAGGACCACAGGCAGGCCGAGCATCGGGGAGCGCTCCCCGCCCCGAAGCCTGGTGTCCGCCTCCCTTGCCAGCCGAAGGCTCCGGTCTTCATCCATGGCAAGAATCGCGTGGAGCTGGCCATCCAGGCTCCTCATGCGCTCGAAGGAGGCCCGAACCAGGACCTCGGAGGACAGGTCGCCGGCATCGAGGCCTTCGCGCCAATCCATCGCCTTGCCCACTGCCATGCCTGCGCCTCCAGAGCCTATTACTGTGCCATCGAGCCAACGCCGCTTCTACCCCGGGTCGCCGCGTTCCGGATGGATCTCCAGGTGGGAATCAACCCTGTTCTGAAGCACAGGGCCTGCGCTCAGGATGGAAATAGGCTACCATCCTCTGCTCAAGCCCTGTCCTTCCATCCCGTTCGATGTGCCGGTCGCGGCCCCTTCCTGGAACCTCATGAATCCGTTCAATGTGCTGGAAATCCCGCCCGATGCCTCGCCTGAGGACATCAAGGCCGCGTACCATCGGCTCGCCAAGCGGTGGCACCCGGACCGATACACCGGGGCCGAAAAAATTGAGGCGGAATCGAAATTCCGGGAGCTGGCCGAAGCCTTCAGCATGCTAAAGGATCCGGGCAAGCGGCTCACGCTCCAGCAGCAGATGCCGAGGGCTCAGCCTGCCGCTGCCACTGCCGCCATCGAATCCGAGTCGGCGCAGGAACGCACCCCCGAGGACTGGGCGGCCATGGCGAAGACCGCCTTTGACGAAGGAAAGGTGGACCAAGCCCGCGCGCTTATTCACTACGCCATCCGTTTGGATGGTCAACAACCCCGGTACCACGCGCTGCTGGCCTCCATCCTGGAACGGGAGGGCAGTGACCTTCGGGCGGTGGTGAAAGCGCTTGAGACCGCCGTGAGGTTGGCGCCCCGGGATGTGGAAAGCCATATTCGTCTGGCCGTTCACTTCCAGACGTTGGGCATGGCGGCCCGTGCCCAACGGCATCTCCAGATGGCCCGGGAGATCTCCCCGAACCACCCCAAACTTCGGACGCCCGTACCCAAGGGCGCCAAGGGGGGGAAAGGCTCTGTCGCGTCCGGTCAGAAGGGGAAGATCCCCGCTCCGCCCGCGGGTCTTGTAGATCAACTGAAGGACCTGTGGGGCCGATTGACGGGAAAGGGTTGATCTATGGGGATTCGCGCCGCAGGAATGACCGATGTCGGTTGTGTCCGGAAGCAAAATGAGGACAGTTTCCTGGCGGACCCTGAACTCGGCTTGTTTGTGGTGGCAGATGGCCTAGGCGGTCATGCCGCAGGAGAGGTCGCCAGCCGGATCGTGGTGGAGACCGTGGCGCGGTTTGTGGGGGAAACCCTTGAGAAGGACCGCACTTGGCCTGTGGAATATGATCCTTCCTTGAGTTATGACGGGAACCGGCTGAAGGTGGCCCTGCTCATGTCGGACCAAGCCATCGCGGAGGACATCCGGCGCAATCCTGAACGCGAAACCATGGGATCCACCGTGGTTGCGGGTCTTTTCCACGGCCCGAAGATCACCCTGGCACACGTGGGGGACAGCCGAGCCTACATCCTGGGACCGGAAGGCATCCGCCAGGTGACCCGGGATCACAGCTGGGTGGCAGAGCAGGTGGCCAACGGGATCCTGACCCCCTCGGAAGCCCGGGTCCACCCCTTCAGGAACGTCATCACCCAGGCTCTTGGTAATGGGGGAGATCTGGATGTGGAGGTCCAATCGCTTGAGCTTTCAAAATCGGAGCGACTCTTGCTTTGCTCCGATGGCCTGTCAGGAATGATCGGTGACAAACAAATCTGGGATATCGTAGAGCAGGCAAGCGATATCCAAAGCGCAGTAGATTTATTGATTTACACGGCAAAAGAACATGGGGGAGAGGACAATATCACGGTCATTCTCGTCAGTTGGGAACCCGAGAAAGTCTGACGCAAGCCATAGTTAACCTTGACCTAATCCATTCCAGCGGTACCATTTCCATTACCTAAATTTCTCCAAGTGAGGCATCCGGTGGGTCTTTTCGGAAGCAAAACCAAAAGTCTTGTCGGCTTGGATATTGGTTCCAGCTCTGTAAAAGTCTGCGAACTCGAGCAGATGGGGAAGGGAAGCAACGTCCGTTACCGACTCCAGAAGCTGGGGCAAGTGGCCCTTCCTCCAGACGCCATCGTCGATGGGGACATCATGGATAGCAACGCTGTGGCGTCAGCTATTCGCCAGGTCCTGACAGAACAGAAAATCAAAGCCAAGGAAGTGGCCATCTCTGTATCGGGCCAGCAGGTGATGGTCAAAAAAGTGACATTCCCCCTGATGAGCCAGGCCGAGTTGGCGGAATCGGTTCGGTGGGAGGCTGAAAGCTTCTTCCCTGCCGGTCAGGGGCTGGACTCCTACGCGCTGGACTACTACCTCATCGAAGAGCGGGCTGGCGAAGGGAATATGGACGTCGTCCTGGTGGCCTGCCGGAAAGACAAGCTGGAGGCCTATGTCAGCTGCGTCGCCCAGGCTGGATGTAGTCCCAAGGTGGTGGATGTCGATGTGTTTGCTGTCCAGAATGCATATGAAATCAATACTTCGGGCGGTGGACGGGATGAAGTGGTGGCTCTGGTGAACATGGGCGCCACTTTTACCAACCTCACCATGATGGTCGGAGGCAAGTCGGTGTTCTGGCGTGACATGGCCTGGGGCAGCGGCCGCTATTCCGAGAAGCTCATGGAAGATTGGGGTGTCAGCCGCGAAGCGGCGGAGCGCTTGAAGCGGAATCAGGCCTCGGAGGGACGTGAACCTGAAGAGATCCAGCCTTCGATCAACGCGGTATCCGACGCCTTTGCGGATGAGCTCACCCGGACTCTGGACTTCTTCAAGAGCAGCTTCAAGGTGGACCGCCTGGACCGCGTGCTGGTTTGTGGGGGCGGGGCGATGATTCATGGCCTGATGGATGTGCTGGGTGACCGTCTCCGCGTGTCCGTGGACCGGTTCAATCCCTTCCAACTCATCGAGGTCGACGGGCGAACCGAAGATCCCGTGACCGTCCGCGAAATCGGCGGCGGCGCGGCGGTCGTTGTCGGGCTGGCCTTGCGCCAAGTGGGGGACCGATGATCAAGATCAACCTGCTCGGTGACGCGCTGGCCCAGTCCGGGGCCAAGAAGGGCGGGGACAAGGCTTCGGCCGAGCCCGTTCAGGTTTATACCGGCGAAGGCGCCGGGCGTTCCAGTCTGCCCATTGCCGGTGTGGTCGTAGGCCTTCTCTTCACAGCGCTCGGAGGCGTCTACTACCTCTGGTTGAACAGCGAATTCACCAAGGCCGAGAAGAAGAAAGCCGACCTCGAGCGTGACAAGAAGCAGTACGAGCCTTACATCGCCCTGGAGAAGAAGTTCCGCGACAAGAAGGACGCCCTCCAGAAAAAGGAAGAGGTGATGACCACCCTCAAGCGCCAGCAGGCGCTGCCGGTGCATTTCATCGAGGAACTGGCGAACAGCCTGCCGGATGATGTGTGGTTCAAGAAGATCGCCCAGAAAGGCATGACAATCACCATTGAGGGCGAAGGCCGGAATTTTGAATCCATCAATGCTTTTTACGGCAACCTGCAGTCCCGCACCCGGTGGTTCAAGAAGATCAACTATCCCGGAGCCAAAAGAGGGACGACCGGAGCCTTTGAATTCAGCATTTCCTTCGAACTCCAGAACGCCGTCTGAGGTAGGCCATGAATCCCCAACTGCAGAAACAGATTGGTGTGGGCGCGCTGGCAGGCATCGTCCTGGCGGCGCTGGTCTACTTCCTTCTCGGAGGGAAGCGGACCGAGCTTGAAGCCATCCACGCCGACGTCAAGACCATCCAGGCCGAGGTGGACAAGGGCAAGCTCCTGAAGGCCAGCTACGAAAAGCTCCGGGAAGAAGTGGCCAAGCAGGACAAGCGCATCGAAGAGCTGATCAAGATCATGCCCTCGGAATCGGATAGCGGTGAGATCCCCTACCGGATCAAGAAGATCGCAGACGATGCTGGCATCGACCAGGTGTCCTTCTCTGTCAAACCCGACCGCAAGGACGTCTACTACACCGAGAAGCCGGTGGAATTCGAATTCCGGGTGGGGTACCACTCCTTCGGCCAGTTCGCGTCTCTGGTGTCGGGCTACGACAAGATCATCAACATCTCCAACATTGAGTTCACTCGGAAGACGGACAACCGAAGCGTTTACCCAGCTGCCGTGAAATGCACCATCAGCGCCTTCGTCTACAATCCTGAGCCTCCTCCGGCAGAACCCGTGAAGAAGCCAGCTGCCGGACCAGCCCCCAAGGCCGGCGCCAAGGAGGATTGAGGTACCCATGATCCAACGACTCCTCTCCATCTCCCTGCTTGCGGCGGGAACCGCGCTCCTTGCGCAGGCTCCGAGCAAGCCGACAGAGCCGCCGGCCGTTCCGTCTCCTGCGGCACCTGATGATGTTGCCATCATCAAAATCACCCCTTACAAGCCCACCATTCAACGGGATCCGTTTTCCGCGCCGAGGGATGAACGTCCTGCTGATGCCCTTGATGTCCTCGAAGACATCGCCGTAAAGGGCATGATCAAGAAGGATGGCAAGAATTTCGCTATCGTTTCTGACAGTCGGGGAAATGTCCGATGGTTGCCCATCGGGCACCGGTTCAAGGACGGGGAGATCACTGCCATCACAGACAAGGCCGTGACCTTCCATCAATGGGAAGTGAATACGACCAACCGTTCCACATTCCGAACCATCACGAAGACGTTCAAGCGTGAGGAGGGTAAACGATGAATGCTCGCCTGAGTTCCTTGCTGGTCGCAGGGGGCGTTGTCTTGGCGGGGATCCACACGGGGTCCCTCCAAGCATCGCCGTCCATGGAGGCCGTCCCCCGGAAGGTCACCCTGTTGTCGACGGCTCTCGAACATGTCGGAACCGGCGCCAAGGTCTTTCTTCGGGTCCCAGGGCTTGTCGCCCAGCCTGGTGTGCAGGTTCTGTCGGGTCCCCTCCGAGTGGTGGTGGACATGCCAGGCGTCGATCGCGGCACCGCTGTGACGAAGAAGGATTTGGCTCAGCTCGCGCATCCGCTGATCCAGAAGGCCCGTGTCGCCCAGTTCGCCACTGAGCCCAAGCCGGTGACTCGGTTGGTGCTTGAAGTCGCCCCGGGGACCCAGGTCGTGGTTGGATCGGGCCCAGATGGCATACAGCTCATGCTGACGCCCGGCGAAGGCCGTGTGCAGGCCCGTCTGGACCAGGCCTACCATCCGATGCCTCTCCCCCTGGCGCCTGCCATGGAGATCGCTTCGAGATCCTCTGTCTCGGTCCAGGCCGCCACGGATGCCCCGGCCTCGGCTCCCCTGGTCGTGAAGGCCCCTCTGACACCCTTGCCAACGGTGAGCGGAACCTTCCAGGTGCTCCCTCGGTTGGCGACAGCCACCGCGCTGCCAGCCGCGAGCCCGGAGGCAGTGCAGGTTCCCGAAGCTGAAAAGCCGCATGTCCCCGTGATCCAGCCGGGACGCATGTCGGGCCGGACCCTCGGCGAGGGCGCTACCAGGTACACGGGCTCGAAAATCACCATCGACCTTCAGAACACTGAAATCCGGGATTTCCTCCGGATCCTTGCCGACACGGGCAAGCTCAACCTGGTGATGGATCCCGATGTGCAAGGCAATTTCGGGTTCAAGTTCACCGACACTCCCTGGGACCAGGTCCTGGACGTGGTGCTGAAGAACGCCGGGCTCGGCAAGGAGATCCAGAACGGTGTCCTTCGAGTCGCCAAAGTCGAAAAACTCCAGAAGGAAGAGGAAGAACGCAAGAAGCTGGATGAAACCAAGGCTCTGGCCGGCGAGCTCCAGACCATCACACGCCCCCTTTCCTACGCGAAGGTGGGAGAGGTCCAGAAAATTCTCAAAGACATGCTCACCAAGCGTGGTTCTGCCATCCTGGATGACCGCACCAACACCCTCATCATCACGGATCTGCCCCGCAATATCGCCGTTGTTGATGACCTACTTCAGACGCTGGATGTCCAGATCCAACAGGTCCAGATCGAGGCTCGCATCGTCGAGGCTAATAAGAACTGGCAGCGAGAATTCGGCGTGAAGTGGCCCCAGGCCAACAGTGGGTCCGCATCCATCACCAGCGGCACCACGTCTGGTTCTACCGGAACCCCTTGGGTTGGGAACCAGGCTCCCTTCTGGAACGGCAGCACGGGTTTCGATCGACCAGCTTCCGGTCAATTGGCCGCAGTTGCTTGGTCGCCCGGAAAGGATGGGAGTACTTCCATAACCGCCCCCGCTGGCGAACTCTGGCTGTCCTTTCTCAGTAACCGGTTCAGCATCAATGCAGTCCTGCAGGCACTTGAAAAAGACGGCACCCTAAAGATCGTTTCGTCACCCAAGGTTGTCACCCAGAACAATAAGAAAGCCACTGTGCTCAGTGGTGAAAAAATTCCATACCCCACCCAGCAGGGTGGTGCAGCGGGTGGCGCCATTACGGTGGCTTTCATCGACGCGAACCTTCAGCTGGATGTCACGCCCCAGGTCACCAATGAGGGCACGATCATCATGGATTTGAAGTTGGAAAAGGCTGAGGCCGATTTCACACGCACCGTGAATGGAACACCCACGATCATCCGCAAGGCCATCGAAACCCAGGTGCTTGTGAGGGACGGTGGTACCGCTGTGTTGGGTGGTGTCTACATCACCAACTCATCCTCGGGACAGACGGGGGTGCCATTCCTGTCCAAGATTCCTCTCATCGGCTTCCTGTTCCGCAACAATACCAAGGCAGAAAAGAACGTCGAATTGCTGATCTTCATCACGCCAAGGGTGATACGCCAGTAGCTATTACAGACTTGAACAAAAGAAACGGCCCCGTTTGGGGCCGTTTCTTTGTGTCAAAAGAATGAAACTACTTGGCGATGGGCAGCGTGCGGACCAGTCGCTTGCAGTTGTTGCAGAGGATGGTGAAGTTGTCCGCCTGCTCGAAGTGGTATTTGAAGCCGGGGTCCTCGGCGACCTTCTCCATGCGGCCGAAGTGATACTCGGCGATGCGCACGCTTTGGGGGGCGGTCAGATCGGCGCCGCAGTGGGTGCAGGAGATGGCGGCCATGCTTGCTCCTCGGGAAGGCAGGGAATCAGGAATGGAAGAATTTCCAGAGCCCCCAGCTTAGCAGAGCCAATGCGGTGAGGCCGACGAAGACCCGCAGTAGCACCTTGCCGATCCGATATGCGACGTAGATCACGAAGAGCGCCGCCACTGCACCGAGGATGAGGATGGGGGTCGTCATTCCCGCCTCCCGTCGGCATTCCAGCGGTAGAAACCCTGACGTGTCTTGAGCCCCGTGGTGCCCCTCGTTACCTTCAACCGGAGTGCTGGTGGAGGCAGGAACCGGCCCTCACCGGAGGAGACAAGTCCCTCGGCGATGCGGAGGCGCAGGTCCAGCCCCACCCGGTCGGATAGCTCGATGGGCCCGACGGGATGCCCGTAGCCGAGGGTCATGAGGGCGTCCAGATCCTCGGCGGAGGCCACGCCCGCTTCCAACAGCCGCATGGCCTCCAGGCCCTGGGCCAGGGCCATGCGAGCCGCGGCGAAGCCTGGCTGATCGCGAACCTGGACCACCCGTTTGCGAAGGGCCAAACCCAGCGCCCTGGCCTGATCCACCCAAGCCTGCGGTGTGCCGGGCGCCACGGCCATCTCGACCACGGCCATACGGGTCACCGGCACGAACAGGTGGAAGCCAACCAGTCGCCCCGCCAGGCCCGCCCTCGAGGCCAGATCCGAAACGGGAAGGGCAGAGGTGCCGGAGAGGAGCAGCAGGTTCGGATGCGCCCACCTGGCCGCGGTGGCCAGGGCGGTGGCCTTGAGGTCCGGATCCTCCGGCAAGGCTTCCAGCAGGGCGGAAGCACCTTCCAGGGCCGCGGACCCAAACGGTGCGGCACTCAACTGGCCGCTGGCAAGGGCCTTCGCCTCAGCACAGAGATGACCCCGGTCGATGGCGCGATCCCAGCGGCGGTGGATCTCGCACAAACCAGCCTCGGCGTGATCCTGATCCCGTCCCAGCAGCCGGGTCTCCAGCCCGCATTCCGACGCCCACTGGGCCGTGGACAGGCCCAGGGTGCCCGGGCCCAGGATGGCCAGCGCACCACTCACGGCCAGGCTCCGGTCGCTGGAGTCCTGCATTCCACCCTCATAGAGAGGCCCTCTGGGCCTGCCTCTGCGGTGAGCGGGTGGAGAAGTTCCGTTTCAACGGGCCCTTCGGTCATGGATTCGAGCCTCCACCCGCTATGATGAACGGAAAGGGCCTCTTGTACGTCACCGTAACCCAGCCCCTCCACCAGGGCCGTCATCTCCTTATGCTCATCGATTACGCCGCCATCACGCATCCGGGCAAGATCCGGAAGAACAATGAAGACGCTTACTTGCTGAGCGCTCTGGACGGCGAGGAGCCCATCATCAACGGCCCTGCGCGGTCCCTGAAGGTGGGAGGCCCCGGTTTGCTGGTGGCAGTGGCGGATGGCATGGGTGGTGCTGCCGCTGGTGAAGTGGCGAGCCGCGAGGGATTGGCCGCGGTATCGCTATTTCTCTTCGGCCACTGGGGTCGCCTGGCCCCCAGCAAGGTCCGCGAGGCAGAGCTTCTCAAGGCGCTGGAAACCGCCGTGGAGAAGGCCAGTGACGCGGTGCTGCGCTATTCCGACGATGACCGCACCGCTCGGGGTATGGGCTCCACGCTGACAGCGGCCGTCATTTGGCAGGGATGTGCCTATGTCGCGCAGATTGGTGATTCCAGGGCCTACCTGTTGAGGCAGGGAGTGCTGCACCAGATCACCGAGGATCAGACCCTGGTGAACGACCTCGTGGCCCAGGGTAGCCTCACGCGGGAACAAGCTCGCACCCATCCCCAGCGCAACATGATCACCCAGGCCCTCGGGTCCCCCCAGCCGTTGCGGGTGGTGCTTTCACGCCTTGTCCTGCGCAGGGGTGATCGCCTGCTCTGCTGCTCTGATGGGTTGCATGGCGAAGTATCCGATGCGCTCATCCAGGCTGTGATGGTTCAGGGTCTCAGCCCCCGGCGGAGCTTGGAACTGCTGGTGGAGGAGGCTCTCGCCCACGGAGGCCGGGACAACATCACCGGTGTCATCCTCATCCTCAACGATCCCGCTCTGCCTCTCCCCGCGGCGGGGGAGGCCCCCGATCTGCTGCATCCCGGAACGCACCTCCCCGGCCAGGGGCTCTGGGGGCGGTTCCGCAGGCTTTTCGGGGGTGGTGCCACATGAGCATCCTTCAGGGGACAGTGTCCCTCAAACGCTTCCTGGTGCTGGGTCCGGTACCTGACGGGAAGGACCTTCAGGCGGGTCTGGAGCAGGATCAATTCCGCCCCTTCCAGGACGGACTTGAGGAAGAGCGCATGGGCTGGTGTGACTGGCGCAACCCGCTGATCACGCCCCCGGACGAGAACTGGGTCAGCCAGGAGCGGTTCGCCGTCTTCGGGTTGCGCATTGATACCCGCCGGGTTCCGCCCGCGCTGTTGAAGGCCCATGTGGATCTGCGGCTTCAGAGCCTGCAAAAAGAGAAGGATCTGGCCTTCATCGGCAAGGAGGCGCGCATTTCCCTGCAGGACGAGGTGAAGGTGGAGCTGCTGCGCAAGGTGTTGCCCTCGCCCAAGGTGGTGGAAGTGGCCTGGGATCTGAAGGGCGGCATCATCTGGACCACGGCCTCGTCCAGCAAGGCCCAGAGCGCGCTGACGACCCTCTTCATCAAATCGTTCGGCTGTGAGATCCATCCCCTCGCGCCCCTGGTGCTGTCCGGGCGGCTCTGCCCCGAACTGGCGGTGGAAGCGCTCATGGCCTTGGATCCTCTGGATCTTGAACTTGAGGAAGCCTGAGATGAAGCCTCTTGAACTCATGGAGCAAGGCCGCTTTCTTGGCGAGGAATTCCTGCTGTGGCTCTGGATGCGCAGCATGACGGAAGGCGGTGCCAGCGGCGCGGACGGCGATGGTTCCGGTTGCTTCGTGGACGACGCCATCCAGCTCGTATCAGAGCGCGGCGAAGTGAAGGAGATCTCCCTGCGCAAGGGCAATCCTTCGGAAAGCCGCGAGGCCTTCGAGTCCCTCAGTCGCGGGATGCGGCCGGCCAAAGTGAAGCTGCGCATTCTGTCCGGCGACCTGGAGTGGGTGTTCACGCTCAACGCCACCACCCTGGATATGGGCACCCTGAAACTGCCGCCCAGTACTGGCAAGGCGCCTCACGAGCGGCTTCACGATCGGATCTTCCTGCTGGAGGAAGGCGCGGGCCACCTGGAGCGGCGCCTCAAGCTCTTCCTTCGCGCCCGCGCAGAGGATCCCGAGGGGATGCAGGAATCCATGCGCGCCTGGGTCCGCGCCGGGCGCTCCGGCGAGGTCCTGCCGACGGGCGAGGCCCCGTGGGAGGCCTGAGCCTCCTGCTCCTTCCGGCAGCTCTCACCGCTCCCGCGGCGCAGGATCCTGCACCCGTCCTGGCCCAGGCCCGCACTCCCGAGGGGCTGGCCATTCTCCTGCGGTTTCAGTTCAAGAAGGGCCTCAGCGTTGAAGGGAAGGCCCTCCCCCGGGCCTTTCTGGCCAAAGGCGCAGACGGCGGCGGCTGGGTGCCCTTTGCAAACCTCACTCCGGAAGGGAAGCGCTGGGCCCTGGCGGCGCTGTTCCCCGAAGACCAGTGGCGTCAGGACGACGTGCGGCATAGGGTCCGCCATCCTGAACTGGAATCCGTATGGACGATGGCCGCGTTGTTCACGGGCCACGGCCAGAACTACGACCGTCTTATGGCCGAGAATCCGGATCAGCCTGAAAAGCTTCGGGAAGGCGACATCTGGCGCATCCCTAGGGGGCTGCTTTCGGCGGATCTCGGCGGACCCGGCACCGGGCCAGACCGGTCCCAGCCCGAGGACAACCTCGACGATGAGGCCCGCGTGGCGGCCTACCGCGGGATGCTGTCCTTCGAGGAGGACGCTCAAGGCCGGTACGCCGCCTATCGAATGCGCAAGGGGGAAGCCCTCTACTCCAGCGTGGTCATCCGCTACACCGACCGCGTGGATCCCAAGGGTGTGAACGACCTGGCAGAGCGCATCGCCATGCGCAGCAGTATCACGGATGTGCGCGGCATCCAGCCGGGGCAGCTCATCAAGATTCCGCTGCCCTTTTTGGCGGACCCCTTCCAGCCCGAAGGCAGCTCCGAACTGGCCGAAGAGCGTGAAGTCCGCGCTGAAGTGCGCCGCACCGTGCGGGTGGAAGCCGGCCCCAAGCTCAAAGGTGTGCGAATCGTCCTGGACGCAGGCCACGGCGGCGTGGATCCAGGGGCCCGGGCCAATGGGATCTGGGAATCCGACTTCGTGTATGACATCGCCATGCGGGTGCGCCGCCTCCTTGAACAGGAAACGGACGCCCAAGTGAGCAGCACCATCCGCTACCCGGGCCTGGGCTTCAAGAGCCGCGAGGTGATCCACAGTCCCAGCCGTGCCGCAGAGATCCTCACCACGCCGCCCTTCGCGGTGGACGGTGAAAACCCATCGGCGGTGAGTGTCCACCTGCGCTGGGTGCTGGCCAACGACCTCTTCTCGGCCTTCCGAAAGGCCAAGGGCGATGCCCAGAAGACGCTGTTCCTGAGCTTCCATGCCGACAGCCTCCACCCCTCGGCCCGCGGCTCGATGATCTACGTTCCAGGGGCTTCCCTGGTGCCCGCCAGCTTCGCCCTCGGCGCGAAGACGGGGCGCGTGGCAGAGGCCCGGCGCTCTGCCCGCGTGGCCTTCACCGGCAAGGAAAAGCTGCAGGGCGAGGCCCGCAGCCGCCAGTTCTCCGAGGCCATGCTGAAGGCCCTCCACAAGGACCACATCCCCGTCCACGCCAACCGTCCCATCCGCAATGTCATCCACCGCAGCGGCGGAAAGTGGGTCCCCGCCGTCATCCGCTACAGCACGGGTGCCACCAAGGCGCTCATCGAGGTGGCGAACCTCACCAACGAGGAGGACGCAGCCAACCTGCGCGACCCCGGTTTCCGCGAACGCTATGCGGTGGCCGTGGTGAATGCGATCCGGGCGTATTATCGGAAATAGCCTGATCGCGGGAGGGCCAGATGCGATTCCTTTTGGCGGCGCTGCTTCTGCTCGTCGGCTTTGGTTGCCGGAAGCCTGAGCCCGTGGCACCGCCCCAGACGCGGCTCATCGTGCGATTCCTGGATCGAGATGCGGTGCTGGATCTCACGGCCGTGCGATCCGAGGGCCCTTGGCGCTTGATGAACGCGGGGCAGTGGGAGCCCCTGGAGATCCGGTGGAAGCCAGGCACACCGAACATCGGCGCGGCCGTGGTGGGCCGAACGGCCCCCGACTGGGTGCTGCTGGAGGATCCCTCCCTGGACACCCACCGTGTTGTCATGCGCGGCCCGGGCCCCGAAGAACTTACCCGCCGCAACGAGCGCATGGACCCGCAGGAACGGGATGCGCTGGCCTTGCTGGGCGTGCTCTGGGCGCTGAGCTGGGCGAGGCGGTGAGAATGCTTGAGGAGAACCGACTTTTTTGGCCAGGATGAAGGAGAGGCAGAGGATCTCAAGAAATCAGCTTTTCCACCCGGCCTTTCTCCTTCATCCTGGCAAAATCTGCTGAGGCATCCATGACGACGACTCCCCTGGTGGGCATTCTGATGGGCTCCAAGAACGACTGGGAGACCATGAAGCACACGGCCCTGACACTGAAGGGACTGGGCATTCCCTTCGAGGCCCATGTGGCCAGCGCCCACCGCACGCCCGACAAGGTGGTCGAGTTCTGCAAGGGCGCCGAGGGGCGGGGCATGAAGGTGATCATCGCCGCGGCGGGTGGCGCCGCCCACCTGGCGGGTGTCTGCGCCAGCAAGACCCATCTTCCCGTGCTGGGCGTGCCCATGAAGGGCTGGGCGACGGAAGGCATGGATGCGCTGCTTTCCACCGTGCAGATGCCCGCGGGCATCCCCGTCGGCACCCTTGCGATCGGCAAGGCCGGTGCCATCAATGCCGCGCTGCTGGCCACGTCGATCTTGTCACTCAGTGATTCCGGCATCCGCGAGAAGTACCTCGCCCATCGCCTGGCCCAGGTGGAAAAGGCCTTGGCGGATGATGATCTGGTGATGCCCTGAATACCTTCATCCCCGGTTGACCGAGTCTTGATGTGGAGCTTGTTTGATGGACCGTGTGCACCTCATCACCCTGTCGGACCGGGCTTCCCGGGGCGAGTACCAGGATCAGTCCACGCCGTTGCTGACCTCGTGGCTGAAGGGTCAGGGCGTGAAGACGGTGACTGCCGACCTGATGCCGGATGACCCGGATCTGCTGGAGCAGGATCTTCGGGCGACCGTGGCGGCTGGCGCGCCCCTGGTGCTCACCTGCGGGGGCACGGGGTTCGGGTCGCGGGATACGACGCCGGAGGCCACGCGCCGGGTCATCGAGCGCGAGGCTCCGGGCATCTGTGAGCTGATCCGCGCCCGGGGTGGTCATCCCCTGGCCTTTGCCAGCCGGGCCGTCTGCGGCATCGCCGGGCGCACCGTGATCCTCAACCTCTCCGGTCGCCCTGCGGCTGCCCTGGAACAGATCCAGCTGGCCTGGCCCCTGCTCGCCCACGCCGTGGCCATTCTCCGCAAGGAAGGCGAAGCGGGAGGCCCATGCACCTGAGCGCGGTGTGGCTAACGTGAACGTCTGGGCGCGCATCAACCATGTGGGCTGGGTGCACCTCTGGCGCCGCCGCGAGGATTTCGACGGGGCCGAGCCCTCGGCCCATTTCCTTAACGGCCGCACCGATCCGCGTTGGCTGGAGGCTTCCCTGAGCGCCGATCAGCGCCGGGAGCTGGAGGCCGGGAATCTGGTGGAAATCGAGGATCCTGGTTTCTTCGACGACGAGGGGTGACATCCGCCATCGGTCGCGTGGCGGGCCAAGAAGCCATTCCCGCCCAGGGGTGAATCGGCCTATAAATCAGGGCTGGGTGGGGGTGGCCTGCCCGGTCACGGTGGCCTCCAGCCGCTGGTAGAGCGCCAGCAGGGAACAGCTGAGCCAGAGATTGAGCAGCCCACCTGTCAAATTGAAGAACCAGAAGGCAGGGTGTTTCAGGCGCAGGGCCGCCGGCAGAACCTTCTCGGGATCGGTGGCAGGGATGAAGAAGTTCATGACCCAGCCGACTAGGCCGAGGTAGACCATGACCACCAGCAGCATGGCCAGCACAGCCTGGATGATTCTGGGCCAGTGGCGGGCCATGGCGGCCTGGCTCCACTTCAGGGCCGACAGGAAGGCATCCCCCCGCAGGAGCATGCGCATGGGTGCCCAGCCGATCAGCGTCATGACAACGATGGTGGGTACCAGAATGAGCATCAGCCCGATACTAATCGGTAGGCCGAGACCGAGGGCGATACCGAGACCGGTGATCATGCCGAGGCCGAGGACCAGGCCGATGCCCAGCCTTGCCAGGAAGGCCGGGAGCCATCGTCCGTCAAAGGCAGGGCCCCAAGACACGAGTGGGTTCAAGGGGGTGTTGAGGCTTTCTGCATCCAGTTGGGCTTGAAGACGAGGGATGAAATACATCTCCAATGGCAGCAGGCCGACGAATCCGAAGATGGTCTGGAAAAGGGGATTCGGTCCCACGCCTGCGGCCAGCTCCAGGGCCGGGCCGAGCTGGGCCAGCCCCATGGCCAGCACGGCGAGGGCCAGGGCCTGGGCCGGGTGGCGGCGAAGCAGGACAAGCCCCTCGCTGAGGGCACCGAGGTGGGAGGGTAGAGGTGTGCGCATGTTTCCAGCCTAGCCTGAGCGCCTGGGCTATCATCATCGGCATCATGTTGTACGAAGCCCCCTGCCTCCTGGTGGCCAGCCCCGCGCTCCTGGACCCCAACTTCCTTCACAGTGTGGTGTTGATTGTGGAGCACGACGAGGAGGGCGCCCTGGGCCTGATCCTCAACCGCTCTCTGCCTCTGCCTCTGGCCCAGGTCAGCGAGGAGGGCGGGATGGATTTCCGGGGATCCGAGGAGGCCACGGCCTGGCGGGGCGGCCCGGTGGATCCCCAGAGGGGCGTTCTCCTGGTGCAAGGCGGTCTGCCTGAGGAGGAGGACACGGTGGTGGATCTCACCCACTTCGTGAGCCACCGCAAGGATCTGTTGGAGTCCCTGCTGGGGGACCCGACGGCTCGCTACCGCCTATTCCTCGGCTACGCGGGATGGAGCCCCGGCCAGCTGGATCAGGAATTGGAGCTGGGTGCCTGGACGCGCCGGCCCGTGGTGTCCGAATGGCTGCTGCACCCCGATCCGACGGGCTTATGGCAGGTGGCCCTGGGCAGCGAGACCAGCGGGTGAGCGTCCGGATCCCCGGTATCCTGAGGTCCCAACCACCCACGAGGAGCTACCCATGACCGGTATCTACAAGAAGGTCGAAATCGTAGGCACCTCGGGAATCAGCTTCGCTGAAGCCGTGAAGAGCGCCGTGGAAGAAGCCGGAAAGTCGATTCGCCACATGGCGTGGTTCGAGGTCGTCGAGCAGCGCGGCCGGATCCAGGATGGGAAAGTGGCCGAGTTTCAGGTCACGATCCGCATCGGTTTTAAGCTGGAGCGCTGACGCTGCCCAACGCTTAAGGCTGTGATGCCCGCCAAGGCGCCCCGAAAGGGAGCCTGAGAGGCCGCAGTCCAGGTTAATCCCGGCTGCTCCCAGCTCCTGCCGGGGTAGCCTCGATTCATGCGATCCATCGTGTGGTTCCGAGGCAAGGACCTTCGTCTGGCGGACCACCGGCCGCTGACAGAGGCGGCGGCCTCGGGCGAGGTGATCCCGCTTTTCGTGCTGGATCCCTTCTTCTTTGCGCCGGAGCGGGCCCGGGAATTGCCCCACCGCCTGCAGTTCCTGCTGGAGTCCCTGAAGGAGTTGGAGACCCATCTCGCGCACCTGGGTTCGCGCCTGCTGGTGGTGCCGGGGCGCAGCGTGGACGTGGTGCCGCGGCTGGCGGCCCAGTGGAAGGCGGACCAGGTGCTGGCCCACCGCTGGGTGGAGCCCTTTGGCCGTGAGCGGGACCGCCGTGTGGCCGAGGGCCTGGGGTGCGAAGGCATTGCCTTCCGGCTGTTCGAGGGAGAAACGCTGCTGCCCCCAGGATCGGTGCGGAACGGGCAAGGCGGCATGTTCCGCGTGTTCACACCCTTCGGACGCGCCTGTGGGGCGAAGCTGGACCTGGAACCGGCACTGCCCGTACCGCGCGCGCTGCCGCCGCTGCCTGAGGGCCTCGTGATCGAGGCGGTTCCGATTCCATCGCTGGAAGACTTGGCCCTGCGGTCGAACCTGGCCCTTCAGTCGGGTGGCGAGCAGGCGGCGCGAGCCCGCCTGAAGGCCTTTCTGGACGGACCCCTCGCGGACTACGGTACGGATCGCGACCGCATGGACCGGCCCGGCACGTCGCGACTCAGCGCCGATCTGAAGTTCGGCACCCTGTCCGTGCGTACGGTCTGGCAGGCCGCAGTGGCCGCCGGGCAGGGTGAATCCGTGCGGCGCTACCTCAACGAACTGCTCTGGCGCGAGTTCACCCATCACCTGCTGTGGGAGTGGCCGGAGCTGCTGGAGCATCCGTTCCGGGCCGGTTTCCAGGGGTTCCCCTGGCGCGAGGCTGAGGCCGACTGGCAGGCCTGGACCGAGGGTCGCACGGGTTATCCCGTGGTGGACGCCGCCGCCCGGCAGCTGAAAACCGAGGGCTTCGTTCACAACCGGGCCCGCATGGTGGCCGCCAGTTTCCTCACCAAGCACCTGCTGCTGGACTACCGACGCGGCGAGGCCCACTACCTGCGCCGGCTCACGGATGGCGACTGGGCCCAGAACAATGCCGGGTGGCAGTGGAGCGCGGGCTGCGGCTGCGACGCCCAGCCCTGGTTCCGCATCTTCAATCCCGTAGCCCAGGGGCTGGCGTTCGATCCGGATGGCACCTATGTGAAACGCTGGGTCCCGGAACTGGCGGACTGTCCCACCGCCTTCATCCAGGAACCCTGGAAGGCGCCCAAGGCCCTGCGGGCCCGCCTCGACTACCCCGAGCCCATCGTGGATCACGCCCTGGCGCGGCAGCGGTTCCTGGCGACCGCAAAAGGCCATCTGAGACGGGAGGCGCCCTGATAGAGTGGACGTGTAGTGCGTTTCTATTTCTTATGTTTTAATGACTTACGGGTAATCCATGCACACCATTCGATTCGATGGCAAGACCCCTGGCGCGGCCGAATGCGACCGGGAAACGGCGCTCCTCGCCGCCAGCACCAAGGCCTCGGTACCGTTGCCCCATCGCTGCGGTGGCCACGCCCGGTGCGGTACCTGCCTCGTCACTGTCCTTGAAGGGGACGAACACCTCAGCGAAAAAGGTGCCGCGGAAACCCGCGTCCTCCTGGCGCTGAAGGCGAATCCCGATCAGCGTCTGGCCTGCCAGACCTGGGCCAAGGGCGATGTGAGCGTGAAGTATTAGCCGCCTGCCTTAACCGACGGGCCGACGCCCTTCCATGGCCCGGTCCAGGGTGAGTTCGTCGGCATATTCGAGGTCGCTGCCGATCGGCAGACCAAGGCCAATGCGCGTGGTGCGGACGCCGATGGGTTCGAGCATCCGGGCCAGCCAGCTGGCGGTGGCCTCGCCATCCACTGTGGGATTGGTGGCCAGGATGACTTCCTGGATGGCGTGATCCTCCAGCCGCTTCAGCAGCTCGCGGATGCGCAGCTGGTCGGGGCCCACGCCGCGCAGGGGCGAGATGAGGCCGGCCAGCACGTGGTAGCGGCCCCGGAAGTGGCCGCTGCGCTCGAAGCTCAGCACGTTGGAGGCTTCGGCCACGATGACGAGGCTGGCCGGGTCCCGGCGCGGATCCAGGCAGATGGGACAGGTCGGCTGGTCCGTGAAGGCGCCGCAGACGTCGCAGAAACCGACCTTTTCAGCGGCCTGCTGCAGTTGGTGGGCCAGATGCGCCATGGCCTCGGGGCCTTCCTTCAGCAGGTGCAGGGCCATGCGCTGGGCGGACTTGGCGCCCACGCCCGGCAGCTTCTGGAGGCTTTCGACCACGGCCTCAAGGGGTGGCGGCAACTTCACTGGATCAGAGCCCCAGTCCGGGCAGGTTGAGCCCTGCGCCCATGCCGCCCATCTGCTTCTTCATGGCGGCATCAGCCTTGGCGGCGGCATCGCCGAAGGCAGCCATCAGCAGGTCCTCCAGCATGGAGGGGTCCTCGGGATCCATGGCGTCCTTGGCGATGGAGATGCCCATCAGTTCCTTGGACCCATTGAGGGTGATCTTCACCAGCTCACCACCCGCGGTGCCTTCGACGCGCAGGTTGGCCTGGGTCTCTGCCAGTTTCGCCTGCATCTGCTGGGCCTGTTTCATCAGAAAGCGCATGTCCATGTCAGTCTCCGGAAGGTGGGACAGGGGTTGGTTTGGGGCCGCGCAGCCGGTGGGCCAGGCGCAGCATCAGAAAATATCCCACGGGAATGGCCACGGCGCTTAGCACGAAGCCACCTAGCAGGTACGGGGCCAGGATGGGTCTGAGCATGGCGGTGGCGGCTTCGAAACCTTCCCGGGTGGAAAGGCTCTGCCAGCCGAAGCTCTTCCAGTCGACGCCACTCAGGTCCAGGCGCAGGCCGCGGCCCAGCAGCAGATTGCCGAAGAGGGCCGAAGCGGTGGCGATGGGCACCATGGTCCAGGGATTGTTCGTGAAGGCGCCCAGGAAGGTCAGGGGTCGGTGGAGCTTTTTTACCAGGGCGCAGGTCATCAACACCAGGCCTGTGTGGGTGCCCAGCAGGGGGTTCCAGGCGATGCAAAGCCCCAGGGCGAAGCTCCAGGCCAGGTGGTGCGGCTCCAGATCGGGATCCGCCAGAAACCGCTTGGTGCGGGCCCAGAGGTGCGTCTTGTCCGGATGGGTCATGGGGTTCCGAAATGATCGAAGCTGAGGTCGGGCAGGGGGTGGAGCGAACTCCCATCATAGGCGAGCAGGGGCGAATTTCCGCGGGGCAGGACTTGGCCCACGGGAATGAGCGGCAGGCCCAGTCGGGCCTCTAACTCGGCCTGGGGCAAAGAGCTGCCGAAGCAACGGGCATAGTCCTCGCCGCCCCGGAGCGCCTCCTCATCCAGGTCGGGATCCACGGCGATGCTCAGACCCGAGGCCTCGGCCAGGTTCCGGAGATCGCGGCTGAGGCCATCCGACAGGTCCAGGCAGGCGTGGACTTCGGGTATCGCGGCCAGCCGCAGGCCCAGGCCCAGATGGGGTTTGGGGGCCAGATGCGCCTCCAGCTCGGGGTCGGGCCGCGTCGGATCCCAGCGTTGTCCCGCTTGGAGTTTTCGCAGCCCCCGCAAGCTGGTGCCGGGTGGCTGGTCCACAAACATCCGGTCGCCGGACCGGAGGCCGTCCCGTCGCAGCCAGCGAGCCGCGAAGCCGAAGGCGGTCAGGCCCAGGCCCAGGCCAGTGGAGCGGCCGACGGTATCGCCACCCAAAACCTGGACATGGGCCTCCCGGCTGGCTCCGGCGAGGCTTTCCAGGAAGGTGTCGAGCCAAGGGCCGCTGATCTCGGGTCCCAGGGCCAGGGTGAGGGTGTATCCGAAGGGGCGGGCGCCCGAGGCGTCCAGATCAGACAGGTTCACCGCCAGCAGCTTGCGGGCCAGCAGGTCGGGCGGGTGCCAGTCGAGACGGAAGTGCTGCCCCGATTCCATGAGGTCCGTGGTCACCAGCAGCGTGTGGCCCGGGGGTGTGGAGGGCAGGGCGCCGCAATCATCCAGGAGGTCATCGCCGCCGGGCAGCAATTCCCGGATCCGGGCAAGAATTCCCGTCTCCTTCAGGCTCATGGGCGGACCTCCGTCACAAGTCCAGTCTCCCACGCCCCCGAAGGGTGAGGCGAGGCTTGGTCCGAGGCGCTGGCGATGCTAGGTTGATTGGGTTCGCCCTTCGCAGGGCTCCCATTGAATGTCGAGGAGACGACCATGGCCATCACCAAAGTCTGGATCGAAGAAGGCTGCATCGTGTGCAATGCCTGTGAGGCTGAGTGCCCCGAGGTGTTCCACGTGACCGACACCAGCTGCAATATCAACGGCAGCGTCCGCAAGGATGGCGTGGATAGCGAGAACCGCGACGAGATGAGCGAGCTGAACGATGACCTTCAGACCTCCCTCGAAGCCAGCATCGAGGCCGCCGTCGCTGGCTGCCCCGTGGAAGTCATCAAGTTCGAGAAGGCCTGAGGCGGCTTCGCCGTCGGCGATCAGCCACCAGCTGTCAGCTATCAGTGAAACGGGGCGCCCTGGGCGCCCCGTTCTGCATTTACTGACCGCCGATCGCTATTCCTTCAGCCCTACGTTCACCTCGAACTCACCGAACTGGGTCCTGAAGGGGATGGCGATGCAGGGGACATCACCGCTGCGGCTGATCTTGTGGCCCTTGCCGACCACGACGGTGGGTACGGAGATGGACAGGCTGAAGCCGTCCTGGATGAGCAGACGCCGGGCGTCTCCCACCACGATGTTGCCGATCTCACCGATTGCGTCTTCCACGTTCTGGTTCAGCTCGGCGATGTCCTCCATGAGCATGTTGCCGGCGATGCGGCAGGCCAGGGGGGCTGGAAAACTGAGGATGATGGATCCAGAAGTGTCGCCGGTGATGCCGATGATGGCTGAGATGTCGTAGGTGGTGATGAGGTCTTCCTTCACCGACAGCCCGATCTTCTCCGCCGCAATGCTGGCCATCATCTCCAGGCTGCGAAGGGTGGACTCGATGAATGGGTTGATGAAGGCGACGTTCATGGGACCCCGGGCAATGTGACTGGAAGCTATTTCGGCCAAGGCGCTCTCTAGCATGACTTCTGGCGCTGGGGGGATCCGGGTCCGCCGTGTCAGGATGAAGCCTCGCTTCGGAGGTCCCATGCTCGCCCGCCTGCAGGCTGATCTGAAAACGTCCATGCTGGCCCGGGATGCGGTCCGCACCCAGGTGATCCGGATGGCCCTGGCGGCCTACAAGAACGAAGCCGTGGCCAAGGGGTTGAGTCCGCAGGGAATCCTTGCGGAAGGGGATGCTCTGGCCGTTCTCAAACGCCTGGTGAAGTCCCGGGAGGACAGCATCACCCAATTCGAAAAGGTGGGACAGGCTGACCGGGCCGCCCAGGAGCGCGCTGAGATCGAGCTGCTGAGGCCCTACCTCCCGGCGATGATCGAAGGACCGGCCTTGGAGGCCGCCGTGAAGGCCGCCATTGCCCAGACCGGTGCCACCGCGAAGAAGGATATGGGTCTGGTGATGAAGGCGCTTCAATCCACCCACGGGGGCGCCATCGACGGCAAGGCCGCCAGCGCCCTGGTGCAGAGCCTGTTGGAGTGACGTCGTCCGGGGGGACCGCCTGCCCGCTGCGCTCGCGATGTCCCCCGGAGCCCCCATCAGCAGCCAGGCAGAGTCTGGCTGCGTGATCTGATTCCAAACGGGACAAGGTCCGCTCCTGGGCTAGACTTGAAGGTTCGAGGCCCCAATGAAGCAGTCGAAGCTCCTGATCCAGACCCTGCGCGAGACGCCCCGCGACGCCGACGTGGTGAGCCAGCAGCTCATGATGCGGGCCGGCATGATCCAGAAGGTGGCGGCAGGTATTTACAGCTACCTCCCCTTGGCCTTCCGGAGCATCCGCAAGTTCGAGGCGATCGTCCGCGAGGAACTGGAGAAGGACGGTTGCCAGGAGCTGCTCATGCCGGCCGTGCTGCCGGCCGACCTATGGCAGGAGAGTGGGCGCTGGAAGTTCTACGGCGACGAACTGCTCCGCTTCTGCGACCGCAAGGCCAAGGCCGACCTGGCCGAGCGCCGGGCGAAGGGCGAGAAACCCGATGAGCGCGAGTTCTACAATTTCTGCCTCGGTCCCACGCATGAGGAAGTGATCACCGATATCGTCCGCAAGAACGTGCGCAGCTACAAACAGCTGCCCATGAACCTCTTCCAGGTTCAGACCAAGTTCCGCGACGAGCGGCGGCCCCGCTTCGGCCTCATGCGGGGCCGCGAGTTCACCATGAAGGATGGCTACTCCTTTCACGCCGACGATGCCTGCGCCGACCGCGAGTATTGGGCCATGTTCAACGCCTACAAGCGCATCTTTTCGAGGCTGGGCGTGAAGTTCCGGCCCGTGGAGGCCGACAGCGGCGCCATCGGCGGCAGCTTCACCCACGAGTTCCATGTGCTGGCTGGCAGCGGGGAGGACGCCATCCTCAGCTGCGATGGGTGCGATTACACGTCCAACATCGAGAAGACGGAAGCTCCGACGCTGCCCGCCGGAGATCACGGGAAAGCCTTCGAGCTGAAGCAGGACCATTTCCGCACGCCTGGCATCGTCGGGCAGGTCGAACAGGCCGCAGGGATGAAGGATGCCGAGCATGACGGTATGCCTCTCGCCCAGACCAGCAAGTTCTTCCTCTACCGCGCCACTTTCGCCGATGGCGGCACGAAGCTGGTGGGAACGGTGCTGCGAGGCGATCACGAGGTCAATCCGGTGAAGGTGAAGAACCTTGTCGGGGCTGCGGAAATGGAGCTGATGCCCCTGGAAGAGGCCGAGGCTTTCACGGGTGCCAAGACCGGTTTCATGGGGCCCGTGGGCCTGAAGGACGTGCAGGTGATCGTGGATCGCAGCCTCGACGGGGCGGTGAACCTCACCTGCGGTGCGAACCGCACGGACTACCATCACTTTGGCCTGGATCCGAAGCGCGACCTGCCGGGATGCACCTTCGCGGACCTGCGCATGGCCGCCGAAGGCGACGTCTGCACCCGCTGTGGGAAGGGGATCTACCAGGCCTTCCGTGGCATTGAGGTGGGCCAGGTCTTCAAGCTCGGCACCAAGTATTCCAAGTCCATGTCCTGCACCTTCCTGGACGAGCAGGGCAAGGAAAATCCCATGGTCATGGGGTGCTACGGCATCGGCATCACCCGCACGGTGGCGGCTGCCATCGAACAGAACTACGATGCGGACGGCATCATCTGGCCCTGGCCTATTGCCCCGTACCAGGTGCAGGTGGTGTGTCTCGATCCTGGCAGCGAGGAGGTCGCCGGCGTGGCCACGCAGGTGGAGAAGGATCTTGAGGCAGCGGGTTTTGAAGTGCTGCACGATGACCGCGAGGGCCTGAGCCCCGGCGCCAAGTTCAAGGACGCGGACCTGCTGGGTTTCCCCTTGCGTCTTACCGTGGGCGCCAAGGGCCTGAAGGATGGCATGGTGGAACTGCGCGACCGCCGCACCAAGGAGGTCGTCAAGCTCAAGCCTGAGGCCGCTGTGGCGGAAGTCTCCGCGGCACGGGACCGCATCATGCAGGAACTGGAAACCGCGGGAGGGCGTTAGGGCCTCCCTTCAAATTGGGGTGCGGCCGCGCAAGGGGCGCCGCCCAAGCGAGACAAGGAGAACGACGATGGCGATAGCGGCACTATCGGCGAGGAGTTCGACGCGGTATCGCGCCGGGCGTCGCCCCTTGCCCGGTTCCGCCCTCTGCCCGGCGTTCCGCCGGGCAGGAGCAGGCCCCTGCGGGGCCTGCGATAGGGAGAGGGGGACGTGGCCAGCCGCACCCCTGGTGGCGTTGCCGGCCTTGAACGATGTCCCGCATCGCCCTGCGGCCGGCGCCTTACCATGGGCGCGGCTGGCCGGCGTCGCGGCTCACATCCAATTTGAAGGGAGGCCCTAATGGCCGAAGGCCGGGTCCACCTCACCACCTTCATCGAGGGCGTACTGGTGCATGGCCAGCAGACGCCCTTTGTCCTGCTTGTGCCCTCGCCCCACAGCCCGCACCGTGGTCTGCTCATGCCTGCCCAGATCCCCTGGTCGCCGGGCTTTCTGCCGACCTCGCTGCTCAACGCCCAGATCGAGGCGGCCTGGGGCATGCCCTTCCGGTTCGTGGACAATTCGGTGTTGCCCGTGGTGTTCGACGAGCGCACCAGCCGCCTGCCGACGCCCTGGCTGCTGAGGCTCGAAGGGCTCGAAGGTCAGCAGCGCCTCTACCTCAGCCACCTCCTGCGCACCAAGGCCCCTGACGATATGCTTCCGCCGCCGCCGCCCGGGGGCCAGTGGTTCAGCGACAAGGGACTCCAGAGCGCCGATCTGATCCCTGGTGTCCGCCGGCTCTGCCAGTCCGCACTGCTGGCGGTGGCGGAGGGCTGAGTTCCCGCCCCTCTCCGCTCAAACGAAAAACGGCGCCCATGGGCGCCGTTTTTCGCAGAGGACCGCGGCGAAACGTCACATCTGTTCGAACGCGTTGAAGAAGTAGCTCACTTCAAACGCCGCGCTCTCGGGCTTGTCGCTGCCGTGGGTGGCGTTGCGACCGATGCTGGCACCGAAGCGCTTGCGGAGGGTGCCCTCGGCGGCATTCGCGGGGTTGGTGGCGCCCATCAGATCCCGCCAGCGCAGGATGGCATTCTCCCCCTCCAACACCATGAGGACCACGGGCCCTTCGGTCATGAAGGCTTCCAGTTCCGGGTAGAAACCCTTGCCCACGTGCTCATGGTAAAAGCCCCGGCAGATGGCCGAGGTGAGGCGGGTCAATTTGAGACCCACGGGCTTCAGGCCGCTCTGCTCGATGGCGGTCAAGATCTCGCCGATATGGCCGTCCTTGACGGCATCGGGCTTGACGATGGCAAAGGTGCGCTCAAAGGCCATGGTTTCTCCAGAATCCAAACAATCAGTGTGCCCTGGTTAGGTAACTTCGGCAACCGCGAGTGCTTGGCGACAGCCTCCAGTGCTGGGAAACGGGGACTCGCCGCGCTACAATCGACGGTTTACGCGACTGGACGGGTCCATGCTCGACAACATCCTCAAGAAACTCATCGGCTCCAAGAATGATCGTGAGCTCAAGCGCCTGTGGGCCAAGGTCCAGATCATCAATGCCCTGGAACCTGAAATATCGGCCCTCAGCGATGAGGCCTTGAAGGCCCGGACGCCGCATCTCAAAGAGAAACTGGCGAATGGGGCCACGCTGAACGACATCCTGCCCGAGGCTTTTGCAGTCGTGCGAGAAGCCAGCAAGCGCGTGCTCAAGATGCGCCACTTCGACGTGCAGCTCGTGGGCGGCATCGTACTGCACGAAGGCAATGTCGCTGAGATGCGCACGGGAGAAGGCAAGACCCTGACCGCCACCCTCCCCTTGTACCTGAATGCCCTGGAGGGCAAAGGCGCTCAACTGGTCACGGTGAACGACTACCTGGCCCGGCGCGATGCCGAGTGGATGGGCCGCCTCTATACCTGGCTGGGCCTCAGCATCGGCATCATTCAGCACGGCTTGGATGACCAGCAGCGCCGTGAAGCCTATGCCTGCGATATCACCTACGCGACCAATAACGAGGTGGGCTTCGACTACCTCCGGGACAACATGAAGTGGGATCTGGAGGAATTCACCCAGCGCGGATTCAACTTCGCGATCGTGGACGAGGTGGACAGCATCCTCATCGACGAGGCTCGCACCCCGCTCATCATTGCGGGAAGCAGCGAAGAAGACACCTCCAAGTACTTCCGCATCGATGCCGTTGTCCCCAAGCTCAAGAAGGAAGTGGACTACAAAATCGACGAGAAGGATCGTCAGGTGACGCTGACGGATGAGGGCATCCACCACGCCGAGCAGCTGCTGGGTGTGGCGAACCTCTATGAGCCGACCAGCATCGAAACCCTTCACGGTCTCAATCAGGCGCTCCTTGCCCATAGCCTCTACCGCCTGGACGTGGACTACATGGTCCGTGAAAAGGAGGACGGCAAGGGGATGGAAGTGGTCATCGTGGATGAGTTCACGGGCCGGCTCATGCCGGGTCGCCGCTGGTCCAACGGCCTGCATCAGGCCATCGAGGCCAAGGAGGGTGTGGAGGTCAACGCTGAAAACCAGACCCTCGCCACCGTGACCTTCCAGAACTTCTTCCGCATGTACACCAAGCTGGCGGGCATGACGGGCACGGCAGAGACCGAGGCCACCGAACTGCACTCCATCTACAAGCTTGACGTGATCATCGTTCCCACGAACATGCCCATGGTCCGCAAGGACTTCGCCGACACGGTCTACTCCACCCGCAGCGGGAAGAAAAAAGCCATCGTGGAGGAGATCAGGGACCTGCACACGAAGGGCCAGCCCGTCCTGGTGGGCACGGCCAGCATCGAAAGCAGTGAGGACCTGGCCGATGCCCTCAAGGCGGCCCGCATTCCGCATGTGGTACTGAACGCGAAGCACCATGAGCGGGAAGCGGAGATCGTGGCGCAGGCCGGCCGCAAGGGCGCCGTCACCATCGCCACCAACATGGCCGGTCGCGGCACCGATATCATCCTGGGTGGCAATCCTGAGGGCATGGCGCGGCTCGAGGCCATCAAGAAGGGCATCGCCCTCTACGATGAGGAAGGCTTCGAAACCGCCGAATTCTCTGCCCTGGTCGAGCAGATGCGCGAGCAGACCACGGCTGAGCATGAGGAAGTGGTCAGCCTGGGCGGCTTGCATATCCTGGGCACCGAGCGCCACGAAAGCCGCCGCATCGACAACCAGCTGCGTGGCCGCGCCGGTCGCCAGGGCGATCCCGGCTCCAGCCGCTTCTACCTGTCCCTCGAGGACGACCTGATGCGGATCTTCGGTGGAGACCGCATCAAGAACCTCATGGGCGCCATGGGCATGAATGACGACGAGCCCATTGAGGCGGGCATGGTGACCCGCGCCATCGAACGCAGCCAGAAGCGGGTGGAGACGCACCATTTCGAGATCCGCAAACACCTGCTCGAGTACGACGATGTGATGAACAAGCAGCGCATCTTCTTCTACGGACTGCGCACCGAGATCCTCAAGGGCAACACCAGGGACTACGTGCTGCGCGTGGCCGCGGAGATCGCAGAAGGCCTCGCCCATGATTTCCTGCCCGACAAGGGAGAGCGGGATCTCCCGGGGTTCCGTGAGCGTGTCGAGCAGCTCTACACCCTCAGCGGTGAGGAAGTGGATGCCATCGGCCGGATGCCCCAGGCCCAGGGCAGTGAAGCCTTGGCGGCCCTGGTACAGCGATACTACGAAGGCAAGGATGAGCGGTTGGGCGGCGACGGCATGCGCAGCTACGAACGTTGGTCCATCCTTCAAATCATTGATGCGGCCTGGAAGCGGCACCTTCTGGTCATGGACCATCTGAAGGAGGCCATCGGATTCCGCGGCTACGGCCAGAAGGACCCACTGGTCGAGTACAAGCGCGAAAGCTATGAATACTTCGAACAGATGCGTTTCGGCTATGAGGACGAGATCACGTCCTACCTCTACCGCGTCGAACCCCAACCTGCCTATGTGCCGGACGACGACTTCTTCCGCGGCCCCTCGGAGACCTTCGAATTGGGCCCCGATGAGCAGGGCAACCCCCCAGAAGGCATCCAGCGCGTCCTCCGGTTCACGGCAGGCGGCCTGGAAGATTGAGATTCAACCGCCCGTTCTCGGCGAGCAGCGGGGCCTTCGGGCCCCGCATGTTTTTACTGACAGCCGGCACCTGACAGCTGATAGCTTTTAGAGGCATGGAACTCATCGTCGTCACGGGACTATCGGGCGCCGGCCGCCACTCGGTGCTTGGCGCGCTGGAGGACAGCGGCTGCACGGCCCTGGACAATGTGCCGCCCCGGCTGCTCGAACCGCTTCTGGAACTGGAGTCGAAGTTGCAGCCCGGCCATGAGCGGCTGGTGGTAGGTATGGACAGCCGTCAGGCTGACTTCGCCCAGGAATTCGGACCGCTCCTGGAGAGCCTCCGGGTGGGCAACATCCCGGTACAGGTGGTCTTTGTGGAGGCCGGGGAGGAGGTTCTGCTTCGCCGCTACTCCGAGACGCGCCGCCCCCATCACTTGGCGCTGCTTGGAACGGCGGGGGAGGGCATCCGCCGTGAACGAGACCTCCTGGCTCCCATCCGGGCCCTGGCCACCACCATTCTCGACACCAGCCACCTCAGCCTGTCTGAACTCCGCCTTCGCATCGCGGCCCTGGTGCCCCAGTTGCCCACGCGTCACACGGCCGTCCGCCTGCTCAGCTTCGGGTTCAAGCGGGGCGTCCCGGCCGATGCGGACGTGATCCTCGACGCCCGGTTCCTGCCCAATCCTTACTATGTCGAGGCTCTGAAATCCCTGACGGGGCAGGACTGGCCCGTGCAGGAGTACCTGCTGGAGTCCCATGAATTCCGGGAATTCCTGGAGCGCGCCGAGTCCTGGCTGCGCTGGTCCCTGCCCCTGGTGCAGCAGGAGGGGCGGGCCTACCACACCCTCGCCATCGGCTGCACCGGGGGCCAGCACCGCTCCGTGGCGCTCGTGGAAATGCTGGCCCAACGGCTCAAGCGCGATGTGGCAGCACTGACTGTGCGGCACCGGGAACTGGACGGCTAGGGTCTGATTTCAAAGTGGATGCGAGCCGCGACGCCGTCCAGCCGCGCGCATGGCCAGGCGGCGACCGAAGGGCGATGCGGGACATCGTTCAAGGTCGCCAACGCAGCCAGGGGTGCGGCTGGCCGACGTCCCCCGTACCCTATCGCAGGCCCCAGGTGGGGCCTGCTCCTGCTCGGCATTCCGCCGAGCAGAGGGTGGAGCCGGCAAGGGGCGACGCCCGGCGCGATGCTGCGTCAAGCTCCTCAGCGATAGTGCCGCTATCGCCTTCGTCGCTTTCCTGACCTCGCTTGGGCGGCGCCCCTTGCGCGGCCACACCCCACTTTGAAAACAGGCCCTAGTCGCTTTCAGCCCTCGGTGAACACCACGCCTCGCTTGGCGAGATCCTCGCGGATGAAGGCCCAGGCGCCAGGTTCCTGGCCCACGAATTCCGGCGGGCTGATGCCTTTGCGGGAGTAGCCGCCCTTGGCCAGCAGCCGCACTGCGGCCGTGCAGGTGTAGCCGGTGGTGCGCGCCATGGAAGTGGTCTTCGTGGCGCGGTCATAGCGATCGAGGAGGTTCAGCTCCTGGCGCATTCGCTGACCAGCCTTCTCGCCTTCGACGGTGACTCGCATGACAGTGAAGTCCTCGTCGCCCTCTTCCATGAACCACAGGGGAAAGAGCAGGGCGGTGGTCAGGTCGAGGGGACTGACCTGGACACTTCCCACCTGGAGCTTCTCTTTACTGAAGAAGCCGGACTCCCGCAACATCCGCATCTTCTCGATGTGGCCCGGATAGCGCAGGGTCTTCTCCTTCATGTCGGGGATCCCTGGGAATGTCTTGATGAGGCTCCGGAGGCCGTCGGTATTGAAGGATTCCAGGGTGCCCAGGCCGGGGAAGTCGAGGAGTTCAGGTTCTGATAGGGCAGGAAAGACCACCACCTTCCCGTCCTTCACATAGCGGGTGGGCCGGGTGTATTCCTCGATGACATCAATGGGGCTGAAGCCGGCCTTGTACTCGTAGGGCCAGGTGCGGATCACGGGCAGCCCGCCCACCAGGCACTCGAAGGAGGTGATGCGGTCCCATTGGCGGGAGAGGTCGCCCAGGATGATGTTGTGGCAGCCCGGCGCGATGCCGCAGTCCACGATGGCGGTGAGGCCCTGCTGCTTCGCCAGGTCGTCCAGCTCGAAGCAGTCCTCATCGAAGAAGGAAATGTCCACCAGTGCTTTGCCCGCCTCCAGCACGGCCTTGGCCGTGGCGAATCCCATGAAGCCCGGTACGGCGCCCACCACCAGATCGGCATCTGCTACGGCGGCCTTCACGCCGTCCGGGCGCGCCAGATCGGCGGATCGGGTGGCGAGGCCTGCTTCACGCATCCGAGCCAGTGCGGCTTCGGAACGATCCGCCACCGTGACCTTGAAGGTCGAAGCCAGATCCCTGGCCATGGCGCCGCCAACGCGGCCAGCTCCCAGAACGACGACATGCAGCATGGAGGACTCCTTTGCCGATCAGGCGGCGGCGCGGGGTTTCACCGCGAGGTAGACGGGCCAGCCCAGGGCCACCAGGAACAGGCCGGGCCAGGAATAGCTGGGACGGTGGATGAAGAGGGCGACGATGATGGCGCTGGCCCCCAGCAGGTAGAGCGCAGGCACCAGCGGGTAGCCCCAGACCCGCACTGGGCGCTCCAGATCAGGGCGGCGCCAGCGCAGCAGGAAGACACCGCCCACCGTGAAGACGTAGAAGAGGATCGTCGGCAGCATGACGAAATCCAGCAACTGGCCGTAGGTGCCCGTGAGCGTAAGCAGGCAGGTCCAGAGGGCCTGGATCCAGAGGCCGAAGGCGGGCACACCATGGGCATTGAGCGAGGCCGCGCTGGGGTAGAAGAGGCCATCTTCGGCCATGCGCTGGTAGACCCGGGCACCGGAGAGCACCAGTCCGTTCAGACAACCAAACATGGAAATGAGGATGCTGCCCGCCATGATGAGGCCGCCTCCTGATCCCAGCAGGGCCTGGAGGGCGGCGCTGCCCACGCGGTCCTGGGGCGCCTGGGCGATGCCCGTGGGGCCGAGCACCTTCAGGTAGGCGGCGTTGGCCAGCACGTAGAGGCCGCAGACCAGGGTGGTGCCGATGAGCAGGGAATAGGGAATCGTCCGCTCGGGTTCCTTCACCTCGCCCGCGATGAAGGTGATGGCGTTCCAGGCGTCCGCCGAGAACATGCTGCCGGTCTGCACCACCAGCAGGGCCGTGAGGAAGGGCAGGGCGACGGATCCGTCCAGGGGAATGAAGGGGGTCTGGATCGCCGCCACCGGGGGTTTCAGCAGGAGGCCCAGCAGGATCAGGGCCGCGAGCCCGCCGATTTTGGCGACGGTGAACAGGTTCTGGATGCGGGCACCCAGCCGCACGCCGTAGAGGTTCACGGCGCTAAGGAGCAGCACCACCGCGATACCTGAGAGGCGCGAGGGCGTGAGTCCGAGGTGGTAGGGGCCTACGCTGATGGCATGGGTGACCTGCATCAGCGGCACGTCCAGGTGGGGCCCGATCCAGGTGGTATCCGTGATGGCGGGAAAGAAGGTGCCGAGATACTTGCCAAAGCCCACGGCCACGGCAGCGATGGTGCCGCACTCGATGACGACGAAGAAGGTCCAGCCATAGAGGAAGCCCGTGGCAGGGCCGTAGATCTCTCGGAGGTAGGTGTACTGCCCTCCGGCCCTGGGGAACATCCCCGCCAATTCGCCATAGCTCAGGGCCGCGAAGAGCGTCAGCACAGCCGTGAGGCCCCAGGCCGCCAGCAGGAAGCCCCCCGAGCGGCCCGTCCGGACCATGTCGGCGGCCACGATAAACACGCCTGAACCGATCATCGAACCGGCAATGAGCATCGTGGCCGAGAACAGGCCAACATGGCGGCGGTAGCCGGGTGTGGTCATTGGAATCCTGGGCAGAGGTAGATGGATCCACGCTACCACGGCATTCTGGAGACATGGCGCGTCCTCCTGTCTCCCTCCGGCTCTTCGTGGCCATCGCGATCCTGGCCGTCCTGCCGGTGCTGGGAGGATGGTGGGCCTGGAAGGGGCACGGGCCCCTCCAGCAGGAGGCAACGGTCCTGGTGAAGAAAGGGACCAGCATCAACCAGATGGCGGACCAGCTGGAGCGTGACGGTGTCATCCGCTCCGCGTCGCTGTTCAAGCTCTGGGCCCGTGCCCGCAAGCTCCAGCTCATCCGCGGCGAGTACACCTTCACGCCCCAGGCCAGCCTTTCGGATGTTGCGGGTAAGCTTCGGCGGGCGGAGATCCACTACACCTTCGTGTCCATCCCCGAAGGTGCCCACGCCTGGTCGGTGCAGAAGCGCCTGAAGGAGTTTGTGCCAGAGGAGGTCTTCTGGACCCTCTGGAAGAGTCCCCGCCTGGCCAAGACGGCCGGTTTCGAGCACGCGGAGAGCCTGGAGGGCCTGGTGGCTCCGGCCACCTACAAGCTGCACCACGCCATGGAGCCCGAAGAAGTCATGCTTCAGCTCGTGGAGGCCTTCCGACAGCAGGTGCGGCCGAAGCTGGAAGGCGGCGTGCTGTCGCCCTATGAAACGCTGGTATTGGCGAGCCTGGTGGAGAAGGAGACCAAGCTGGCGGAAGAACAGCCGAAGGTGGCCGGCGTGTACAAGAAGCGCCTCGACATCGGCATGCGCCTGCAATGCGATCCCACGAGCCTCTACGCCCGCTGGGTCAGCGGCGACCTGCGGTTCACGGCCCCGCTCATGGCGGACATCCGGCGGTACCACCGGTTCAATACCTATGCTGTCGCGGGTCTGCCACCCACGCCCATTGCCATCCCCAGCCCCAGGGCCATCGAAGCCGCCAAGGCCCCGGTGGCAGGGCCTGACCTCTACTTCGTCGCCACCGGCCTGGGCGGGCACCATTTCGCGCCCAGCCTCCGGGACCACAACCGGAATGTGGACGTCTATCGCAAGGAAATCATGCGCCAGAAGAAGTCCGCCCGTGGCTAAGCTTCGGCTCGATCTGCTGCTCGTCCAGCGCGGGCTGTGCGAGACCCGCGCCAAGGCCCAGGCGCGCATCCTCGCCGGTGAGGTGCTGGTGGAGGATCGGCCCGTCACCAAGGCGGGCACGGCGGTGGACGAGGCGGCGACGCTCCGCCTGCGGGGCGATGCACTGCCCTTCGTGAGCCGGGGTGGCCTGAAGCTGGCCGGGGCGCTGGACTTCTGGGGCCTGGATCCGGCGGGACTGATCTGTTTCGACGCGGGAGCCAGCACCGGCGGTTTCACGGACTGCCTGCTCCAGCGCGGCGCGGTGAAGGTCTATGCGGTGGACGTGGGCACCAACCAGCTGCATTGGAAGTTGCGCAGTGATCCGCGGGTGATTTCCATGGAGCAGGTGAATCTCCGCACCTGGAATCCGGCCTCCATCCCTGAGCGTTGTCATCTGCTGGTGGCGGATCTGAGCTTCATCTCGCTCCGTCTGGCCATTCCGCCGGTGCTGTCCAGTCTGGTCCCTGGGGCCGAGGCCGTGCTGCTGGTGAAGCCCCAGTTCGAGGCGGGCCGGGAGGATGTGGGCGCCGGGGGCATCGTGCGGGATCCGGCGGTCCATCGCCGCGTGCTGGTCGAGACCTGGGCCTTTTTCGCGGGAACCGAACTGAAGCCCCAGGCCCTCACCATCAGCCCCATCAAGGGAGGAGAGGGGAACACGGAATTCTTGATGCGCCTTGCACTGGGAAAGGAATCCGGCGACCTGGGGGTCGCGCTGGGTGGTTTGGGGCTTTAATCAGGCCTTCGGAAGGCGAACCTCGACGGTGAAGGTGGTGCCCTTGGACGGGAGGCTCTCGACGCGGACCGTACCCTCCATGAGGCGCATCAGCTCATGACTCAGGGCCAATCCAAGTCCGGTGCCGCCGTACTGCCGGGTGATGCCTTCGTCGGCCTGGGTAAAGGGCCGGAATAGGCGGTTCAATACCTCGGGCGCCATGCCGATGCCCGTATCCTCCACGGCCCATGTGAGCCGTGCATACTCCGCCTCCTCGTGGGTCTGGAGACGCAGGGTGACGCTGCCCCGGGCCGTGAATTTGAGGGCATTTCCGAGCAGGTTGTTGAGCACCTGTTTCAGCCGCAGCGGATCGCCGAGCATCAAGGGTGCTTCGGAGGGAAGGGCCAGGAGGAAGGCGAGCCCCTTGGCGGTGGCGTCCGCGCGCCAGAGCTCGGCGCAGTCACGGGTGAGGGCGATGGGAGAGAAAGGCGCTGCCTCAAGGGTCATATGGCCCGCTTCCACCTTGGACAGATCCAGGACCCGGTCCAGCATGTCCAGGAGGTTCCGGGACGCCTTCCACCCGATCTCAGTGATCTCGCGCTGTTCCGGGTCCAGGTTCGTGGTCTGGAGGTACCGGGACATGGCCATGATGGCGTTCATGGGCGTGCGGATCTCATGGCTCATGGTGGCCAAGAACATGGATTTCAGCCGGGCCGCTTCCAGGGCCTCCAGGGCACTGGCTTTCAAGCTGGATTCCCGGGCCTGCTGGACCTGGATGTCCTGGGCCACCCCCAGGTAACCGAAGATGCTTCCATGCCGGTCGCGAAGGGCCGTGACGGCCAGGCTGACGGGGATGAGATGGCCGTCGACATGGCGGTAGGTCCAGGGGCGGGTGTCACCCAGGCCCCGACTCGTCAGCGCCATGAACACATCGAATCCATGAATCGGGCGCCCGAGCGCTTCGCTGAGTTCCCGACCCCTGGCCTCCACCTCCTCAGGAAGGTGGAACACCTCCGGGGATACCCGGTGGATCACATCCTGGGCCTTGATGCCAAGCATCCGTTCGGCACCGGCATTGAACAGCTGGATGATCCCGTGAGCATCCGTGGCGATGAGGGCCACCTCCGTGGCCGCATCCATGACCGCCTTGAGCAGCCGCTGCTGGGAATCCCGCTCTTCGCTCAGGCGCGTCTGGAGCTCGAGCCGTCGGCGGGCGAAGAGAAACGTGAGGGCCGCAACCCAGAAAGCGAGGAGGGTCAGGGCGGTGGAGAGGGGCAATTGGAGCGGGGCATCCTGCTTCAGCGGATGGACCAACAGCCAGGACACCAGGGCTGGAACCGAGAGTACCGCCAAGACCACCGGGATGGACTTCTGGTGCGCCGGCGAAGGCGATCCGGAGCGCGATGGCATACCTAGAGGCTGGCCCAATCGGTCTGGATGAAGCTGTGGGTGGTGAGGTTCTCGACTCCCTCGGACCGCGGGGCATCCACGGCGTCATCACTCACAGCCTGCCATCGGGTGAATCCATCGAGCGCCAGCTGTCCGCCTGGGCGGGTACCGTGCCCGGAGAAGGGCAGGCGGGCCTCGGGATCCTCGGCGGTGGTGTTGATGTTGGCAATGTCCGCCCGGCCCTCCCGCTTGAAACGTTCGATCGAGGCGCGATCCTGGGTGTAGAGGCTGATGGCCGGTCCACAGGGTGTCAGGTTGATCCAGGTCATGGCCTCGTCGAAGGTCCTGAAGGTGGAGAGGCTCACCGTGGGGCCGATCACCTGATTCCGGAACAGTCCCATATCAGGCGTCACACCGTCCCACACGCAAGGCTGCATGTAGATGCCGTGGGCGATATGGCCCTTCACGTGGCTGGTGCGGTTGGCTTCCGTCCACTGTTCGCCCCCGGCAAGCAGGGTGGCGCCTTCGGCCCGGCCCAGCTCCCAGTGCTCGCGGAACGCCGTCGCAGAGCGGGCATTGATCATGGG
Source organism: Geothrix sp. (assembly GCA_030824075.1). Lineage (GTDB taxonomy): Bacteria > Acidobacteriota > Holophagae > Holophagales > Holophagaceae > Geothrix. The sequence continues at coordinate 17,503 of JAVBYJ010000022.1, read as the reverse complement.
TCCGTAGGCCACATCGGGATCTGTCATGGGGTTGCCCACCTCGAGGGTGGCCAATTGGTCCAGGAACTGTCGCTTGAAGCCGACCGCGCAGGCTTCGTGGAGGAAGAGGTTGACGAGGCCGATGGGGCGCTGTCCCGCGTGACCAAACGCGGTCCGAAGGGCATCCCCCACCGCGCGGTCGAGGTCCGCATCGGGCATGACCACCATGGCGCCCTTCCCGACCAAGTCCATGCTGGGCAGGATCAGGTTGCGGCCGCACATTTCGCCGACAACCCTGCCCAGGGCCGTGGAGCCCACGAAACTGAATGACTGGAAGTGCCCCTTGTCGATCCCCGCGAGAAAATGCTTCCCGCAGCCCGCTCGCCCCCGGCCGTTGACGGTGTTCACCACCCCAGGTGGAAGACCAGCCTCCATCAGGGCCCGGAGGAGGAGGTAGGCGGCGGTCGGGGCGTTGTCGCTGGGCTTCCAGACCACCGTGTTGCCGCAGAGGATCGCCGGGAGGATCTTCCGTCCTGGTGCGGCCAGGGGGGAACTGCCGGTCGCGAGGATGCCGCAGACTCCCACCGGGCGGCGGTGGGTCGCCGCCCCGGAGGGGAGCGTTCGGCCATGGAGGTGCTGGGCCTCGGCGGTGAAGAACCCACAGGCATCGATGGTTTCCTGGACCTCGCACAGGGCCTCCGGAGGCGTCATGCCGACCTCCCGGGTGATGATGCGGGCGAGTTTTTCCTTGTGGGTGGCCAGGATCCCCGCCGTGCGCTGGACCACGGCCCCGCGCACCGAGGCGGGCAGGTCGGACCAGGCCTTGAACGCGTCGGCGGCGGCCTTGGCGGCCCGGGCGACATCCTTTTCGCCGCTGTCCGGGAACATTCCCACCAGATCACGGCTATCTACAGCGGATTTCGACTGGATCAGGGATAAATCGCCCTCGACCTCCTTGCCGTTGATGACATTGAATCCGATGACGCTGTTCCCCGCGGCAGCGGCATGGGGCGAGTTGGCTTTGAGATACATGCCGGGCTCCGAAGCGGGGAAAGGTAAGCATAACCAAGGCAAGCACGGCCTCTGCATGCCATACCTCCAGGTTCGGCACCTCAGCCTGTACACTGGAGAATTGCCGGAGTCCGGGTGTTCGACAACATTTCCATCCCCACCATCCTCGTCAGCTATGTGGCCCTGCTTTTCAGCCTCAGCGTGCACGAAGCCAGCCATGCCTCGATGGCCTACTATCTGGAAGACGACACGGCGGCGCGATTGGGGCGCATGACCCTCAACCCGCTGGCCCACATGGATCCGCTCGGTACCTTCGTCTTCCCCTTGCTGGGCATGGCCACTGGTTTCCCCTTCATCGGCTGGGCCAAGCCGGTGCCCGTGGACCCGCGCAACCTGACGCGCCGCTTCACCCAGCGGGGCGGGCTTGCCATCGTGTCCGCGGCGGGTCCGGCGTCGAACCTTGCGCTGGCGATGGTTTTCCTGACCCTCCTGATCATCCTGGTCAAGATTGTCGCCCCGCCACCGGCACTGGAAATCCGCCTGTTCGAACATGCGCTGTTCGCCCGGAAGGTCGAAAACCTCCAGGCCCTGGAACTGGGCACACCGATGACCCTCGCCCTCGCCCTTACCGGCCGCTTGGTGCTCATTAACATCGGGCTCGCGCTGTTCAACCTTCTACCCATGGGACCGTTGGATGGCGCTGGGATCCTGCGGGGCATGCTGCCGTGGCGATGGCTTCCGAAGTTCGACCGCATCCAGCCGTGGATGGGTGGGGCGCTGATCGTGGTGGCCCTTACCGGCCTGCTCGGCTATGTCCTAGGCCCGGTCTTCGGCGTCATCCTTTCGGGCATCGAATCCATCGCCCGCCTCTTTCTCGGAGCCTGATCCATGCAGCCCCGCGTCCTTTCCGGCATCCAGCCTTCGGGATCCCAGCACATCGGCCACCTGGTGGGCGCCCTGGACAACTTCACCCGCCTGCAGGGCCAGGGTGAAGCCTTCTACATGATCGCGGATTGGCACGCGCTGACGTCGAAGTACGAATCCGTCGAAGAGATTTGGCCCGCCACCCTGGAACTCACCGCGACCTATCTCGCCGCGGGTCTGGATCCGGACCAGGTCACGATTTTCGTGCAAAGCCTGGTGAAGGAGCACGCTGAACTGCATCTGCTGCTGTCCATGGTGACACCGCTGTCCTGGCTGGAGCGGGTGCCCACCTACAAGGAGAAACTGCAGAATGCCGTGGCGGACCTCGGCAGTTACGGGTTCCTCGGCTACCCATTGCTTCAGACGGCCGACATCATCATCTACAAGGCCCACAAAGTGCCCGTGGGCGAGGATCAGCTGTTCCATCTGGAGCTGGCCCGCGAGGTGGTCCGTCGCTTCAACTTCCTCTACCAGCGCGAGGTGTTCCCCGAGCCGGAGGCGGTGCTCACCAAGACACCCAAGGTGCCGGGGCTCGATGGCCGGAAGATGTCGAAAAGCTACGGGAATTGCATCTATCTGCGAGACAGCAGCGCCGACATCCTGGAGAAATGCACCCGGCAGATGGCCTCCGATCCTGCCCGCGTGCGCAAGACCGATGCTGGGAACCCTGATATCTGTCCGGTCTACGATTTCCACAAGCTCTTCAGCGACGATGCGACGCTGGAACTGGTGAACACTGAGTGCCGCCGGGCCGGTATCGGATGCTTCGACTGCAAGAAGCGGGTGGCCGAGGCCATGATCTGCCGCATTGGACCCGTGCGGGAGAAGATCGAGGACAACCTCGCCCGGCCTGGGGACATCCAGGAAGTCCTGCGGGAGGGCAGCGCCCGGGCCCGGTCCGTGGCGGCGGAGACCATGGCCGATGTGCGCGAAGCCATGAAGATGCCAACACTCTAAGACTGGGTAGGGAAGGGACTCTTGCGTTCCTTGTGGTCCCTGGTAGACTCTCCTTCTCTTGGTCCCTTAGCTCAGCTGGTTAGAGCATCTGACTCTTAATCAGAGGGTCCCCGGTTCGAGTCCGGGAGGGACCACCAGACAGGGAGCCCACAGATCTCAGATCTGTGGGCTTTTTTGCGATAGAGCCTCCCGTCACATCTCGGCGGGTGCGTCGTCCCCGGGAGGGCTGGGGCAGCTATATTTAAAGGGCCCGCCAATCCCTACGGATGGGTCGGGAAACACAGGAATGACGGGAGGATCACCGTGGACTTGAAACGCGCCATCATCGATCTCATGCCGGGCCCGCTGGTCCGGACCTTCGCCGCTCCCTACATTGCGGGCAAGGGCATTGCGAGCGGTGTGGCCAAGGCCGACGACCTTCATGCCAAGCAGGGTCTCTGCTCCACAGTGGATCTTCTGGCAGAGGAGGTCTTCCGCCGAGAGGATGTGGAAGCCACGGTCCAGGTGTACCTCCGCATGATTGACGCGCTCAAGGATCGCCCCTACGCCAGCATCAGCCTCAAGCCCACTTCACTCGGCATCAATGAAAGTGAAGCCTACTGTCAGGACAACCTGCGTCGCATCGTCGCTGCTGCGGCGCCTCACCGCCTCCACATCACGCTCGATATGGAGGACCGCCATTTCACGGATGTCACCCTGCGGATGTTCAAGGCGATCCGTAACGAGTTCGACAATTTCGGAATCGTGCTGCAGAGTCGGCTCTTCCGCACCACAGAGGACATCAAGGCCCTGCACGCCAAGCCCTGCAAGGTCCGAATCTGCATCGGCATCTACCGGGAGCCCGCCGACGTGGCCCTGCAGGAAAAATCGGACATGAAGAACAGGCTCTTCGAGCAGGTCCAGCTCTTGCTGGACCATGGGCACTATCCGGAAATCGCCACCCATGACGAACCTCTGCTTCGCCGCTGCATCGAGCATCTGGACAAGCACGGGGTACCGAAGACGGCCTATGAGTTTCAAATGCTCCTGGGCGTTCCGCGCACGGAGATCCAGCAGGAGATCGTCAAGCGCGGCCAGATTGTGCGGCTCTACGTTCCCTTCGCGGAGGACTGGAAGTACGCGGTGCACTATCTCAAGCGCCGCCTTGCCGCCAATCCGGCCATGGCCTTCATGGTGATGAAAAACATGTTCGGAAGCTGATCGGGAATTTAGGTGTTGGGAAAGCCATTCACCGAGGGTATGGTGCTCTCGTGGGACCGTGTCCCATCGTCCTGGAGGGTTCCATGAAGAAGTTTCTAGCGCTTGCCCTGGTCAGTTCCTTTGCTCTGGTGGCCTTCGCCGCCGAGGAAAAGAAGGCTGAAACAAAGAAGCCCGCCTGCGGCATGGCCTGCTGCGAAAAGAACAAGGTCGCCTCCTGCAAGGACTGCCCCGACTGCGGCAAGAAGAAGGAAACCCCCAAGAAGGGCTGAGCTTCCCGTCGACCCGACCGAACAAAACCCCGGAGCCCGTTTCCGGGGTTTTTGCGTTCCGACGCCTTTCATGATTCTCTGGACAGATGAATGTCCGCCCCTGGATCCCCACAGCTGTCCTGCTGCTTTTGGCGGCCGCGACCACCGCGGGATGGATGTGGACCCGTGAGCCGGTCCCCACCGCCCAGACCCAGGGAGGCGCTCCTGATGCCAAGCGGGGCATGCGGCGAACGGGACCGATCCGCGAGCGCCTGGTGGATCAAACCCCCTTGCTGACGGCCAGGAGCCTTGTGCCCCTGGCTGTGACCCTCGAGGAACAGCAGTTCGCCCGTCAGGCCGAACGGCTGGCCAATCACGAGGTGGACCTGGCCTTCACGGACGCCCTGCGGCGGGCCGCGAGTGCCCAGGCACCGCAGACCGCTGAATTCAAAGAGCTTGCCGAGATCAAGGCCAGAACCCAAGCCGCTGTCGAAGCCGCCCAGCAGACCCTCGCCCGACTGACGAAACAGCTCGCTTCGGCTCCGGAGTCCCAAAAGGATGCCCTCGAGGATCAGTTGGACATCGCCAAGGCCCAATTGGCGCTGGACCAGGACGAATGGGAGGCCGCCTCGGATGATCTGGCGCGGATTGGCGGAGACCCCCAGGCCCGGATTCGGCGCTTGAAGGAGGCCCACGAGGCGGCCGATAAGGAATCCTCCCAAGCCATGGCCACGACGCGGTCGGCCATGGTGTTCCAACCAGGGAGCCTGGTGGCCCGGATCGGGGAGTGGACCGCCCAGCGGACCAAGTTCAGGCGCCTGGACCGGGCCCGCCAGGAAGCCGCGGCTAAGGTCCAGGTTCTAACCAAGCTCCGCGAGAGGATCGAAGCCCGGGTGAAGCAGGAGCAGGAGGACCGCGAGGCAGCCAAATACTGGGCCTCCAACCTGGTGAAGGAGTCCGCTTCGGAAAAAGGTGGTCCCGGCCGCGAGCAGGCCCAGGATGCGGTTTCCTACCTTCGGCGGTATGGAGATGTCCAGCGAAGGTTGGCCGACATGGGTCGCCGCATCCAGGATCAGCAGGAACTGTCGGTGGTCTACGGCAGCTGGATGGCCCTGGTGGATGGCCATCGCAACGTGGCGCTGCACGGGCTGCTCTCCCGTCTGCTCTGGATCCTGGGCCTGGTCCTGATCGCCTATTTCGCCGGTCTGCTCATTGATTACCTTTTCCACCGGGCTGCTGCCGGCGACAAGAAGGGGACTGGCACGCTGAGGACCGTCATCAAGCTGGCCGTCCAGGTCCTGTGCGGCCTCACCATCCTCTTCATGACCCTCGGGGTACCCGCCCAGACGACCACCATCCTGGGCCTTGCAGGCGCAGGGTTGACCGTCGCCATGAAGGATTTCATCGTGGCCTTCTTCGGCTGGTTCATCCTGATGGGCCGCAACGGCATCCGGGTGGGCGACTGGGTCGAGATCCGGGGTGTCGGCGGAGAGGTGGTGGAGATCGGCCTTTTGCGCACGGTGGTCATGGAAACGGGCAGCTGGAGTGATGCGGGACATCCCACCGGCCGGCGCGTCGCCTTCGTCAACAACTTCGCCATCGAGGGGCACTTCTTCAACTTCTCCACCTCCGGCAAGTGGATGTGGGATGAACTGCGAGTGATGATCCCGCCCGGTCAGGATCCTTACCCAGTCATCGACGGGGTTCAGAAGTTGGTGGAACAGCAGACGGAAGCCAATGGCCGCCAGGCCGAGCAGGAGTGGCACCGCGCCACCTCCCGCTACCGGGTGCAGGCATTCTCCACCGCGCCAGGACTTAACATCGTGCCGACCTTGAACGGGGTCGAGATCCGGGCTCGCTACATCACCCGCGCCAATGAACGTCATGAAACCCGCCTGCGCCTGAATCAGGCCGTGGTTGAGCTCATGCATGGCCCCCGTGGGGAAGCGGTCGCACCCATCGTGAAAGCCGAGGCCTGATGATTTCGTTTTCCAATGTCAGCAAGCAGTACGGCCGGCAGGTCCTGTTCATCGAAGCGGATTTCCAGCTCAATCCCGGTGAGAAAGTGGGCCTCGTGGGCCCGAACGGGGCGGGGAAGTCCACGCTTTTCCGCATGATCATGGGCGAGGAGGCGCCAGACGAAGGCACCGTCTCGCTGCCGAAGAAGCTCACCCTCGGCTATTTCCGCCAGGAGGTGGATGAGATGTCCGGCCGGCCGGTGCTGGACGAAGCCATCGCCGGCAGCGGGCGGCTGGGCGACCTGCACCATGAGCTTCTGGACCTGGAGCACGCCCTGTCGGATCCGGAACGGGGCGATGAACTCGAATCGATCCTTGACCGGTTTGGCCATGTGCAGGAGGAATACCAGCATCTCGGTGGCTACGAGCTGGAAGCTCGTGCCCGGGCCTGCCTCCACGGCCTCGGGTTCGAGGACGACCAGATCGATGGGGATGTCGGCGCGCTATCGGGCGGATGGAAGATGCGTGTCTCCATGGCCAAGGTGCTGCTGGGGAATTTCGATGTGCTGCTCATGGATGAACCGACCAACCACCTGGACATCGAATCCATCCTCTGGCTTGAGAATTTTCTGAAAGCCGTGCCTGCCACGCTTCTGATGACGAGCCATGATCGCGACTTCATGAACCGCGTGGTGACCAAGGTGCTGGAGATCGACGGTGGCGACATGGTCACCTACTCCGGCAACTACGACTTCTACGTCAAGGAGCGCGAACAGCGGGAGGCCAACCAGGAGGCCGCCTACGCCCGTCAGCAGGCCAAGCTGGCCAAGGAACAGCGCTTCATCGAGCGGTTCTCCGCCCATGCAGCCAAGGCCGCCCAGGTGCAGAGCCGGGTGAAAGCTCTAGACAAGATCGAGCGCATCGAGCCGCCGCGGAAGCGCCGTGTGGTGAAGTGGGATTTCCGCGTCCCCGGTCGCTCTGGCGATGACGTGGCCATGCTGGACGGCGTGTGCAAGACCTATGGCGCCCGCAGGCTGTACGACCAGTTCTCGTTCCATATCCGCCGCGGCGAACGCTGGTGTGTCATGGGCAAAAACGGGGCCGGGAAGTCCACGCTGCTGAAGATGGTGTCCGGAGCCATCCAACCGGACGCGGGCACCGTACGCCTGGGGGCCAGCCTTCGACTCGGCTATTTCTCCCAGCAGGCCCTGGACCTGCTCAATCCTGACCTCACCGTCATTGAGCAGCTGCAGCAGGATTTCCCCATGGAAGGGCTGGGTGTCATCCGCAATCTGCTCGGCGCCTTCCAGTTCTCCGGGGATGATGTGGACAAGCGGGTCCGGGCGCTGTCCGGCGGCGAGAAATCACGGCTGGTGATGGCGCGGATGCTCTTCGATCCGCCGAATTTTCTAGTGCTGGACGAGCCCACGAACCACCTGGATCTGGCCACCAAGGAGATGCTCATCGACGCCCTGAAGGACTTTGAGGGCACCATGCTCTTTGTGTCGCACGATCGATCCTTCCTTCGAGGCTTGGCAAACCGGGTGCTGGAGCTGGGTGGCGAGGAACACGAAGGCCCCGTGGTGTTCGGCGGTTCATACGCGGAATACGTGGAGCGCATGGGTCGCGAGGCGCCTGGCGTTCACAACTAGGGTCTGCCGTCACGCAGGTGGAAAAGGGCCTCACCCCCGCCGGAGCGGTTCGAGGTGCTGTTGGAGTTCCTTCATCCCGAAGGGCTTGGACAACAGGGTGACGAAAGGATGCACTTCGATGAGGTTCATGGCCGTCTGATCCGCTCGGCCCGTGGCAAGGAGGACTGGCACACTGGGCCTCAGGGCGCGGAGGCGGGGAAGGGTGCCAGCGCCTCCCAGCCCCGGCATGTTCAGGTCCAGGATCACCACATCAGGTTCATACCCGGCTTCAAGCGCCGCCAAGGCCTCCTCGCCGGTCCGGGCCGTAGCCACGGTGTGGTTCAGTATTTCCAGAATCGCCTGCATGGAACTCTGGATCAGCTCATCGTCGTCCACGAGGAGGACTTTCAGGCTGAGGTGGGGGGCCTCCCGCCGCGGCGAAGGGGCGGCATCGGCCGCAAAGTCCCTGGCCTCGCAGGTGGGGAACCGCAGCAAGACGAGGGTTCCCCGGCCCGGCTCACTCAGGATCTCCATCTGCCCGTGGTGTGCCATGACGGTGCTGTGGGCGATGGACAGGCCCAGACCCGTACCTTTGCCTTGTTCCTTGGTCGTGAAGAAGGGATCCAGGGCTTTTTCCAGAACCGCCTTGGGCATTCCGCTCCCGGTGTCCTCCACCTGGACTTCGATCCAGTCGGTACTTACGTTGCGGGTGCGGAGGGTCAGGGTGCCGTTATCCGGCATGGCATCCACGGCGTTGACGCACAGGTTCATCAGCACATGGGTCAGGGCACTGGCATCGCCACGGATGGGCCGAAGGTCGGCCGCAAGGTCGATTTCGAGACGGACCCTGGCCAGGGTGGTGCGTTCCAAAAGCCGGACTTCATCCCGGACCAGCGCGTTCAGGTCCAGTTCCTTGTCTTCTGCAAGGCTCTGCCGGGCGAAGCCCAGGAGGCTCTGGATCAAATTCCCGCCACGCGTACAGGCTTTTGTGATGGTCGTGAAGGCGCGGTGGAGAGGGCTGCCGGGGGGCAGCATGTCCAGGTGGACAGAAGCCAAACCGAGAATGGCCCCCAGCACGTTGTTCATGTCGTGCGCCACTCCACCCGCCAGAATGCCGAGGCTCTCCATCTTCTGGGACTGATGAAGCTGGGCTTCTAGCCGTTTGCGGTCCGTGAGGTCCACATCCATGCAGAACATCTCGGGGGCGTGCCCTGGGACGCGCACGATGGCATGGCTGGTGTAGACCATGACGGGTGAACCGTCTTTCCGCAGGAGGGAGAGTTCCGAAGAAGGGATCGGTACTCCCGTTTCCCACATGCTCCGCATATCCTGCGCGACCCCTTCCCGCATGTCCTTGGGGACAATGAGGTCCAGCAGGCTGCGCCCAATGGCTTCCTCGGCCGAGTACCCGTAGAGGCGCTCGGAGGCCTGATTCCAGTAATGGGTTGTGCCATCCGGGCCATAGCTCTGGACCGCGACAGAATCCACGCTTTGGAGGAGTCCCCGGAAGCGTGCCTCACTTTCGCGCAGGGCTTCCTCGGCCACCATGCGCTCGGTGATGTCCTCCACGACGCCGTCGTAGGACAGGAGCCTTCCCGCCATATCCTTGTTCAGGATGCTGGTATCGCTGACCCAGCGCAGGGCGCCATCCTTGCGAATGATGCGATGTTTGAACGGATCGAGTTCCTGTCCTTCGAGGATCTGTGCCACCCGGAGTCTGGCCGCCTCGCGGTCTTCCGGCGGGATCATCGTAAACCAGAGGTAAGGGTTCGCGGCAAAGTCCTTCACCGTGTAGCCCGTGACCGCCTCGCATCCCAGGCCGTGGGTGGTCTCCATGGCGCGGCCCTGCTCGACCCGCACGCTGTACTGGTAATCCGTCAAGCCTTCCGTAATGCGGCGGTAGCGGTGTTCGCTCTCGATCAGGGCCTGTTCGGCCCGTTTCCGATCCGTAATGTCTTCGAGTCCCCCATAGAGCATGGGACCCCCTGGTGCCTGGGCCTCCGCCACGCATTCAGCCGAGGAGGCGACCCAAACAAGGCTGCCGTCCTTGTGCCGGAAGCGGAGTTCGCATGAACCCTTCGTGCCCGGCCTCAGGCCGTTGACCTGTTTCTCAAAGAGGTCCTGATCCTCCGCGATGACCAGGAAGCACCAGCAGCCGTGGGCCTTGATTTCCTCGATGGTGTACCCGGTGATGGCATGGGCCGCGCCCGTCATCCACTTGATCGAAAAGCGCCCATCTTTGTTGGTCACGCAGGAATAGGCTATATCCGAAGTCATCGCCGAGACCCGCCGATAGCGTTCCTCGCTCGCTTGCAGTTCCCGCGTCCGTTCCTCCACCCGCCGCTCGAGGGATTCATTGGTCTGGCGGACCTTGTTGAATTGTTCCGATAACGAACCCGCCATGAGCCTGAAATTGGAGATCAGGTGTTTGGACTCAAGGATGTCGCTGTCAGGCCAATGGACCGCGGGGCCTTCCGAGGCCAGCCTCATCGGTAGATCGTGGGTGAGACTCCCAAGCTCTTCGAGGGAACGCGTCATGCTTCGGCTCACGATCTCAGCCACCAACAGCGACACGAGGAGCAGGAGGAGGAGCATCGCCAGGTTTCTGGAATAGCGATCAAAGAGCGCTTTCTGGAACGGAGCCAGGGGCTGTTCCAGGATGAGCGTCCATTCGGCCAGGTTGCCGATCCTGGATTCCCCCACATAGAGCGAATTTCCCCAGCGTTCCGTGACCAGGGCGTGAGGGGGTAGGGTCGGCACCCACTGGTGAATCCCTGCCTCAGGACGACGGAGCGTTCCTTCGCCGCGGTCAAAAGGCGCCATGACCTTCTGATCGGTGCGGTTGGTCATGATGACGTTGTTGTTTTTGTCCAGCAGGGTGTAGAACGTGGCTTCCTCATCCATGCTTTTGTCGAGGTGCCCTCGAATCTGATCCAGGCTCAGGACGCCTGCGACGTAGCCTCCATAGGTCCCCTGAGTGACCACAGGGGCAAGCATCGCCACGATGGGTTTGGGCGTGCCGACCCTGCCCAGGACCACTTCCGAGAGCATCGGCTTGAGGGTCTGCTGAAGCGTTGGAATGAAGGGACGGTCCGCGAAATTCTTCCCGATATTCGCCTGTCCCAGCTCGTCGCGCAGGGGGTAGTAAGCGGTGACGGTGGCCTCGCTGTTCAGCAGGCCGAGCCGCAGGAAGTTGATGTCCGACTTCTGGGTCTGCTCCAGGTAGGACTGCATCTGCTGAGGAGATTTCGAGGCAGCCATCTCAGCCAGATAGAGAAGGGCTGATTTCCGGTTCGCCACCCAGGTTTCAATCCGGTCCGTCAGGCGCAGGCTGCTCTGGGCCAGCGTGGCCCGGGTATGACGGTCTGTTTCCTTGAAATGGGTTCTGCTGCCAAGCGCCATCATGATCAGCGTTGGGCCCAATACGAACATGGCCAGCAGGGTGTACACGGCTTCTCGATACGACAGGGGGGACCTGCGCAATCGGACGGCAAAGGCCGCAAACAACAGCCGGGCGGCCAGGATATTGACCAGGCCGTTCACGATGGCCTTGGCCATGAGGAACAGGGCATGGCTCTGGGGGACCTTCATGCCGAAGTGGTAGGACACATAGACCAGCGGCATCCCGATAAAGAGCCAGTAGAGGACATCGGCCTGAATGAAGCCGATCCGGCGGCGGCGGTTGAGCCAGCCGACCACCGCGACCTCCGCGGTCATGATGATCAAGCCATAGTGGTGCCCCCAGCCGAGGCATAGGATGCTGCTGATGATGAGCGCCGCGACGACTCCCCGTCCGATGCCAAAAATCTGCAGCGCCAACAGGGCGAAGATGCTGCCGAAGATGAAGTCGGCACCGAAGAAGATCGAAAACGTGAAGTGGTGGCCAGCCAACCCTGCGGCGATCAGCACCCCAAGGGCCAAGGCACCACCCAGTCCACGCAAGGGGGGTGGCAGGTGGTCGGGGACCGAAGGAAGGGCTTCCCCGGCTGCAGCCTGTGGCGGCACGGTGGCTTCCGTCGGCTTCGAGGGATGGGTGGGTTTCAGTGGGTCCAAGAGGTACCCCAGGGAATCCGAAGGATGCTGATTCATCAGATTTATCGGTATCCCACTGCCTCGGTATTATTTATGTCCACCATCCGCCTTGGAATTCCGCAGCGCGGGCGGTGGATGGCACTGGATGGAGAGGCGGGCGCCCGTGCGAGGATGCTCCAACTCCACCCGATGGGCGTGCAGCAGGTACCCCAGGTCGCCAGGCAGGGCGGTGGTCCCCGGGAGCGGGAGGCCACCGGGACCGTAGAGTGGATCGCCCACCAGCGGGTGCCCCGCGTGGGCGAGGTGGATCCGGATCTGATGGGGGCGGCCTGTGAGGATCTCGACCTCCACCAGGCACGCTCCCTCCCGACGTTCCAGCACGGTCACCTGGCTGAGGGAGGGGCGTCCGCTGGAAAGGGCGGCGTGAAGGGTGCCCAGGGGCGGGTAGGGGACCTCGCCGATGGGGGCCGTGATCTCGAAGGCGTCCCATGCCGGGTCTCCGCTGCACAGGGTCCGGTAGACCTTGCGGGTTCGCTGCTCCCGGAAGGCCGCCTGAAGGGGCACCGCCGCCCCAGCGGTGGGGGCGAAGAGCACAATGCCCGAGGTGCCACGCCCCAGGCGATGCATGGGACTCGCCCCGGGATTCCGCCGCCGCACCAGGGCCAGGAGCGTGTGTTCCAGGAATTCGCCGCCTCCGGGCAGCGTGGGCAGGCCGCTGGGCTTGGCGACCGCGAGAAGCGCCTCATCCTCATAGAGGATCGCCGTGGCGAGGGGTACGTCGGGCTCCATCCAGGGTGGCCGCTCCCAGACGAGGCACTGCCCGGCCAGAAGGGTGTCGTTGTTTGTGGCGAGTCGATCCTCAAGGCGGACCTGACCCGAATCAATCCGCTCGCGCCACTCGGCTTCGGAGGCCCGGGGATACCGAGCCGCAAGGTGGGCCAGCACCGTCCGACCAGCCTCCGCGGGAGCGATCTGTTCCCGGTAACAGAAGCCCCCGTTCGGCACGCGCATGATCCATCCCCGATGCCGCCCGCGACTCCGGGGAGGTTCCGGATTATCGCAGCTTGAACCGCCGCACGGTCTCCTTGAGGCTCTCTGCTACCCGGGACAGCTCGTCCGAGGTCTTCGCGATCTCGTGCACGGTGGCTGCCAGTTGGTGGGTGGCCGTGGCGTTCTGATCCAGCCGGGAAGCGGTTTGGTTCATCAGCTGACCCACCTCCTGACTGGTCCCCGCCTGACTTTGGCTCAGGGCTCCGATCTCATGAATGCCGCCGGATACGTGGGAGATCCGGTCCCGGATGGCCTCCAGATGCTGGAGGGTCACTTCCACGCTGGAGGTGCCCTCGGTCACAGCCTGCTGCATGGCCTGGATCGTTTCCTCGATCTCCTTGGCGCTCTGGCCGCTGCGTTCGGCCAGGATGCGGACCTCCTCGGCGACGACGGCGAACCCCTTGCCCTGGGCTCCCGCCTTGGCGGCCTCAATGGCGGCGTTCAGAGACAGCAGATTGGTCTGGCGGGCGATGCCCTGGATCACTTTCACGGCCTCGACGATCCGCGAGGTGGCCTGCTGGATGGCCTCCATGCCCAAGGCGGTACCTCGGCCCGTTTCGGCGCCGCGGTCCGTGTCCTGCACGGCCTCGTCCGTCCTGGCGCCGGTCTGGCGGGCGTGTGTGGCCATGGATTCAACATTCGCATCCAACTGCCGGAGGGCCATCAGCACGTCCCGTCCCGCCTGGCGAAGTTCCTCGCCCACCCGGGCGGTCTCCTGAACGGTCTGGTTCATCTGATCTGCGCTGGCGGCCAGTTCCGTGCTGCCGGAAGCCACCTGCTCGGAGGCTTGCCCCATGTTTCCGAGGGCTTGGCTGAGGTCGCATACCATGCCGTTGAACGTGGCGGCCAGTTGACCAATTTCATCCTGGCTTTCCACCGGGGCCTTCACCGTCATGTCCCCCGTCGCCACTTGGCTGATGACTGCTGACAGATGCTCCAGGGGCAAGAGGATGGAGGCCCTCACGCGGTAGGCCACGATGGCGCTGATGGCGATGAGCAGGGCCAACCCAAGGATGGCCGATAGGATTCGGACATTCCGCTGATTGCGGTACAGCTCGGCGGTGGACATGGAGACCCCGAAGGAAGCCACCAGGTCGCCGGTCTTGCCATCCTTGAAGGCATCGATCCCAAAGGCCCCGTGGCATTGGGTGCATGCATCCTTCAACCGGCCTGGGCTGAGCACATAGATCCGTGGATCTCCGCTGGCGTCATTGAAATGGCCGACCCGCTGTTCCAGGGCTGGGTTGCCGGCGAAGTCACGCATGCTGCTGCGTTCGAAGGCCTGGGCAGCAGGATCCTTGGAGAACCGCCCCGTCAGGACCCGATGGAAAGTCATACCGCGGCTTTGGCAGTATTCCTCGGCGTCGGCGTGGAACATGGAACGCGAGGCAATGGCCAGGGAGGTTAGGTGTTCCTCAAAGGCCTTCTCGGCCTGGGAGGTCTGATAGGCGCTGACGCCCCAGATGACGAGGCCCAGCAGAACCGCCAGGGAAGCGGCCAAGGGCACGAAGAATTTCCGGGCCAGTCCCTTGCGATTCATCGGATGCCTCTCCTTGCCAAGTTGGAACATGCCCTAACGGCCGTTCTTCGGCATCCGGTTTCTCTGGGTTGAATTGCGGCACACAAGAATGCTGGAAATGGGTGATTTTCAAGAATCCGGTCGCGCTGTCCGCAAGAGGTAGGGTGCCCCTTGGTGGGGCCTATTTGGAGGAACGCATGCGCAAGATGACATGGGCAGTCCTGACCTTGGCCACCTTGGTGGCCTTCCCGCTGGTCGCCCAGACCCGCGATCAGGCCAAGGCCTTCGTGAAGCAGGCCGTGGATTTCGCGAAGAAAAACCCCAAGGAGAAATTCCTGGAGGAAGTATCCGGAGTCAAGGGCCAGTTCCACTTCACCAAGGGACAGAACAGCGACCTGTATATCTTCGTGTACGACCTTGAAGGCAAGGTGATCGCCCATGGCGTGCGACGCGAACTGGTCGGCATCAACCGCTGGACGGCGAAGGATCCGGATGGCAAGCCCTGGATCCAGGACTGGACCAAGATGGTGAAGGAAAAGGGCAGCGGCTGGATCGAGTACAAGGAGTTGAACCCGGCTCAGGGCAACAAGGTGATGAAGAAGGCTTCGTGGGTGGAGCTGCAGAACGGGATGGTCATCGGCGCCGGCATCTACGAGTAGAGGCTGGCCGGGACAGAGCTAGGGGGCCTGCGGGCCCCCTATTTTTTTGCCTTCAGCAGACGATCCAGCAGCTTCTGATCCACGTAGGCGATCACGTCGGCGAGCCGCTCCCCGGCCTTCGCCAGCAGGTCAGAGCATTGGACCTGCATATCTGCCACGTAGGTGGCGTCGGAGATGTCCTTGAGGTTGATGATCACGTTCCACACGCCGCCGCGCACGCCCGCATAGGCCATCTGGGCTCCCACGGCTGCGTCCGTGATGGAGGCCACCTTGCCCAGATGGGCGGCTTCACCCGCCAAGTCCAGCGCCGCGAGGCTGGCCTTCGCCGTGTCGAGGGGCACGTCGATGGCCACCTTCAGGCCAGCCTGCATGGCGGCCTGCCGCGCGGCCCTTTGTTCGGGCGTGCTGTCCGGCAGACGCCGGGCATCCATGAAGGCGTTGAAGGCGTTGGTATCGGCGTCCACGGCCACCATCAGGCGGTCCTTCAGCACCTGCGCCCGCTCGGCCAATTCGATGAGCTTGGCATCCTTCTCCGCATCCGGCCCGCCCTGGGCCAGGTTGGCCACCATGCTGGCGAGAGCCGCACCCAGGCTGCCCGCCAGGGCCGCGATGGAGCCGCCACCGGGGGCGGGCGTGTCGCGGCTGACCTCGTCCGTGAATGCGTGGACCGGCATGGTGACCAGGGCCTTGGCATCATGGCTGGGCAGACCTAGCACCTTCTTCTCGATGTCGAAGGGGGCCACATCGCCCAGGCCCATGGAGAATACGGCGGTCTGCAGGATGTCCGCGGTGGGCACGCCCGTGGATTTGCCCATGGCCTTCCGGTAATGGCGGCCCGAGGCCAGCAGGCACTGGAAGGGGACCAGGCCCACGATCTCGCTGCCCGTGACCACAAGCCCGCGCTCGGCGGCGAGACGGCGGGCCTCCTCCAGCACCGTGTGGGGGGCCGTCTGCTTGTAGTCCGTGAGGTTCACGCTGATCTGGGCCCGGTGGTAGGTGTCCACGTACCAGCCGATGGCCTTGCAGTGGCTGAAGGTGCCTCGGCGGCGGACCTTCTGGCCCACGGGGTTCGCGGGATCGACGTCGTTCATGCGCATGAGGGCCGGCAGGTCGTAGCCGTGGGCCTCGGCGCAATGATCCACCGTTTCCTCGAAGGTGGTGCCGGTGAAGTCGCAGTTGCCACAGGGGAAGGATCCCTCTGTGTAGAAGATCAATTCACCCGCCTGGTAGTAGGGCTTCACGCGGCCGCGCCGGGCCACGCGGCCCTTCTCCCGCAGCTCGAAGGCAATGTCTGTGGCGTGGTCCTTGCTGCCGGAGTTCAGGGTGACGTTGTAGGCCACGAGGAATTCCCGCGCGCCGATGATGGTGGCGCCGGCCTGGGCGTTGTAGGGCGCCGCGAAGTCGGGTTTCCACTCGGGGTCCTTCAGCTTCTTCTCCAGGCCTTCATATTCGCCCCGGCGCACCTCGGCCAGGTTGCGGCGCTCGGGCCGCGAGGCAGCAGCTTCGTAGAGGTAGACGGGGATGGCCAGTTCCGCTGCCACGCGCTCGCCCAGCAGGCGGGCCAGGTCGGCACAGTCCGCCATGCTCACGCCCTCCACGGGCACGAAGGGCACCACGTCCGTGGCGCCCATGCGGGGGTGTGCGCCGTGCTGCTGGCGCATGTCGATGACCTTGGCGGCTTCGGCGATGCAGCGGAAGGCGCCTTCCAGGACGGCCTCCGGTTCGCCCACGAAGGTGATCACCGTGCGGTTCGTGTCCGCGCCCGGATCCACATCCAGCACCTGGACGCCGGGAACCGTGGCGATGGCGTCCGTCACCTGCTTGATCTTCGCGGCATCCCGGCCTTCCGAGATGTTTGGCACGCACTCCACCAGCTTGCGGGACATGGCTCCTCCGTTCGTTCCAGTCTAGCCGTGGCGCCGCGCCGCGCTCCAAAGGCCGGCCGCGGGGCGGCCCGCCTTTGGAGCTGATTGACGATCTGTTAACCGAAATGGTTGCCCTATCTCGGAACGCGCAGCGTTCCGAGCCCTACCGAGGCCCTTGTTCGGGCTCTCCCACCTCGTTCTTGATGCCGCTCACGACATGCCCCGTCGGTCCCACGCGCGAAGCCGTGTCGCAGTAGCCGGTCTGGTCGTCGAAGAAGAAGTCGGGCTCGAACTCGCGCAGGAAGTCGGCCTTTTCGAGGCCACCGAGGAACATGGCTTCATCCACTTGGATGTTCCAGGCCATGAGGGTGCGGATGGCCCGCTCGTGGGCCGGGGCGCTGCGGGCGGTGACAAGGGCGGTGCGGATGCGCATGGGGCCACCCACCGCCATGTCCTGGAGGGGGCGGAGC
>JAVBYJ010000024.1 GCA_030824075.1 Geothrix sp. | reverse complement strand
CCTGGGCCAGCAGGGCACTCCCGACCAAGAACAGGGGAATCCAGCGGCTGGAAACGGTCATGACTGCTCCCAAAGAGCGTGTTTCAGAATGCGTGGGAGAAAGAACCAGGGCGTGCCTGGGTGTGTGGTTCACGGTCCGGAGACCGCGTCGTTTAGTCAGGTTACCCTGGAAGGTGCCCCCGGAGCCTGCCATGTCTGCCTACATCCTGTCTGCCACCCGCACCGCCGTCGGCTCCTTCGGGGGGGGCCTCAAGCCCCTGAATGCGGTGCAACTGGGTGCCCTGGCCATCACGGAGGCATTGGCCCGGGCCGGGGTCGAGGGTTTCGCCGTGGGCGACGTGGTGATGGGCAATGTGCTCCAGGCCGGCAGCGGCCAGAATGTGGCCCGCCTGGCGGCCCTCATGGCGGGGTTGCCCCATGCCACCCCGGCTCACACCCCCAACCAGGTGTGCGGATCGGGCCTGAAAGCCATTTCCCTGGGCGCCCAGTCCATCCAGATGGGGGATGCCGAGCTTGTGGTGGCCGGCGGCACCGAAAGCATGTCGAATGCCCCCTACCTGTTGCCCGCAGCCCGCTGGGGCGCCCGCATGGGACATACCCAGCTCATCGACAGCATGATCCAGGACGGCCTCTGGTGCGGTCATGGCGATACCCACATGGGCATCACCGCCGAGAATGTCGCCGCCAAGCACGGCATCAGCCGGGAGGCCCAGGACGCCTTCGCCCTGCAGAGCCAACTGAAAGCCGCCACAGCCCAGGCCGCCGGTGCCTTCGACCGCGAAGTGTTCACCGTCACCCTGGCGGGCAAGAAGGGCGATGTGGCCTTCACCCGCGACGAGTACATCAAGGCCGATGCCTCCGCTGAAAGCCTGGCCAAGCTCCGGCCCGCCTTCCGGAAGGACGGTACCGTGACCGCCGGCAACGCCAGCGGCATCAACGATGGCGCCGCGGCCCTGGTGCTGGCCTCCGAATCGACCGCCAAATCTCACCAGCCCATCGCCCGCATCCTCGGTTTTGCCCAGGCTGGCGTGGATCCCGCCACCATGGGCCTTGGACCCGTGCCTGCCATCCGGAAATTGCTGGCCAGGACCGGGGTGAAGATGGCCGATATTGACCTGTTCGAACTCAACGAAGCCTTCGCCGCCCAAAGCCTCGGCGTGCTTGCGGAGTTGCCGGAGATCGACCCCGCCAAGGTGAACCTGCGGGGCGGCGCCATCGCGTTGGGGCACCCCATCGGCGCCAGCGGCACCCGCATCCTGGTGACGCTGCTGCACCTCCTCCAGGACGAGAACAAGAAGATCGGCCTCGCCGCCCTCTGCGTCGGTGGCGGACAGGGCGTGGCGATGTTGGTCGAAAGGCTGTAGTCCACAGATTCACACAGAGAACTGCTTTTCAAAATCTGTGAAAATCTGTGCAATCTGTGGATAGAAGGAACGATTCGTGATCACCCTCACCCACGTCGGCAAGCAGTACGACCGCATCCACACCGCCCTGGCGGACGTGAGCTTCGCCATCGATTCAGGGGAATTCGTCTTCCTGACCGGCCCCAGTGGCGCGGGGAAGTCCACGCTGCTGAAGCTGCTGTTCCGCGAACAGGTTCCCAGCAGCGGAGAGATCCAGCTGGCGGGGCATCGCCTGGCCTCCATGTCCGAAAAGGAGATTCCACTGCTTCGCCGCAAACTGGGCGTGGTCTTCCAGGACTTCAAACTCATCCGCAGCCGCACCATCTTCGAGAATGTGGCCTTCGTCCTGAAGGTGCTGGGCGTGAGCGCTGCGGAGCAGAAACAGCGCACCTTCCGCGCCCTCAAGATGGTGGGTCTCCAGCACAAGCTGAGCAGCTACCCGCTGCAGCTATCCGGTGGTGAGCAGCAGCGCGTGGCCATCGCCCGGGCCCTCGTGAACGATCCCCTGGTGCTGCTGGCGGACGAGCCCACGGGGAACCTGGACCCTGACCTCGCCCAGGAGATCATGGCCCTCTTCGAGCGGATCAACGGTCAGGGCACCACCGTTGTCGTGGCCACCCACGACCGTAGCCTCATCCAGCGCATGAAGAAGCGGGTCATCGGCCTTGATCATGGCCGCATCGCCTTCGACCAACCCGCACCCACGAGCCTGGTGACGGTGTAATTGGCGGTAGGCTGGAGTCTGTTGATTGGACTCCCATGGCCCAGCCCCTCACCGATGCCCGTTTCGTCACTTCCGCGGCCGACGCGAAGAAGCTTGGCGTCTGCCATGCGGAGGTGGCCTTTGTGGGGCGCAGCAACGTGGGGAAGTCCTCCCTGCTGAACGCGCTGGCCAACCAGAAGCAGCTGGCCCGGGTGTCGAAGACGCCGGGTCGCACGCGGCTGATCAATGTGTTCCTCACGGGGCCGGACCGCTGGATCGTCGACCTGCCCGGTTACGGCTTCGCCACCGGCCCCGCCGCTGAGCGGGCCACCTGGCAGAAGATGGTCGAGGGCTACCTCACGGGCCGCGCCACGCTGCGCATGGTTTTCGTGCTGGTGGACGCCGAGGTGGGTCCCACGAAGCTCGATCACCAGATGATTGAATGGCTGCGGGGCGAGGGCCTGCCCCACCGCATCGTGGCCACCAAGGCCGATCAGGTGAAGCCCAGCAAGGCCCTCAAGCAGCGCAAGGATGTGGCGGCCGATCTGGGCCTTCACACCAGCGATATCGCCTGGGTGAGCGCCGGCAAGGGCACGGGCATTCCCGAGCTGCGCCGGGAAGTGGCGGATCTGCTCGGGCTATAGTCCAGCCACCTTCCCGCCCCGCCACACCATGAACTGACCCTCATGGGCCCAGGGCAGGGCAATGCCATTCGCCTCGACCTCATGGGTGTGGAAGTGGCCGGTGAGGAAGGTGGTGCCAGGGCGGGCCTCGGCGGCGGCGCGGAAGGCGCTGCGGGGGAAGGTGAGCTTGTAGGCGGTGTTGGTGGTGCGGAGTTTCTGTTCCATCCAGGCGGACACCCTCCGGGCGGTGCCACCGGGCATCAGGCGGAACAGCAGCCACAGCGGGCCAGAACGGGAAGCCAGGTTCCACAAGCGGTACTGGCGGTCCGCCGTGTTGATGAGATCGCCATGCTCCCACGTCAGGGCCTCGCCTTCGAGGGCGCCGCCGATGCCTTCGCCCATGACGTCGAAATGTGCGGCGTGGCGGTCCAGAAAGTACTCGCGGTTGCCCAGCCAGAGCCCCACCCACCTGCCCGCTGCGCGGCGCGCGTCCACCCAGGCCAGAAAGGCGCGCTGGCCCTCGGTCTCCATGCCGGGCATCCCCACCCACACGTCGAACACATCACCGAGAAAGAGCCAGTCGGCTTCGGGAAACCGGGTCGCGGCCTCCCGGAGGCCCGTGAGTTCCGAGCCCCAGTGGGGATCCGCCACGAGGATCAAGTCTCGCGCTGGATCGACGCGCCGGGCGGTACCGCGCCACCAGGAGAGGGCCCCCAGGTGACGGGTGAAGATCAGCGGCAGGCTTCCGGCCAGCAGGCCCAGGGCCCCGCCCAGGGCATCCGCCAGCCAGTCGCCGAATTCGCAGGAGCGGCCAGGGACGAACCGCTGGTGCCACTCGTCCGTGGCGCCGTAGATGGCCACCGCCAGGAAGACCACCAGATGCCGCCGGTACATCGGAAGATCCGGCCGGTTGCGCTGGAGGGTCAGATCCAGCACCCAGGCCAGCACACCGAACACGGTGGCGTGGGCCATCTTGTCCAGCGGGGGCGGCAACTGGATTCCCCCGGGATAGTGCGACTGTGCGCTCAGCCAGACGATGGCTGCGGCCACAGCCAAGGGAAGGATCCAGAGCCAACGCATGCGCATGCCCCATCCAAACACAGGCCGGGCCTGGATGCGAACCCGACTTCGTGCAGAGCTGTAGATGTGACTGCCCATTTTTTCATGCAGCATTCAGTCCCGAACACATACGTCAGACAGAAGGGGCTCGAAATGACTTCATGCACCTTGCCCCCGTGTTGCTCCAGCACCCACCGCTTGGGGGCGATGCCAGCGGGGGGCTCACCAGCCTGTGGCTCTCCACAGCCCGTCTCGAATCCTGGTAGTGCTGTAAAATTGGCTTTGACACGTTTTCCACATGTTGCCCAAGAGGTGAAATATGACGCAGTTACCTAGGGAGGCCCGCAAGGGGGCCGACATCAAGTGAAACGGCCAGGAGTTGGCGCTCCTGGCCGATGATCACCTTGCAAAGCAACTTGGGGCGCCCTGCATGGGGTTGAGTTTTTAAGTGTAGGGCGCCCCTTCTTCTCAAACAACTTTTCGAGAAAAGGAGTTGCCCCATGGCGACCCGTGTTCGTAGCTCTATCTCTGGTCGATTCGTGAAGCCATCCAAGGCCGTCACTGACCCGAAACACACCGTTAAGGAGACGATTAAGTCTCCGAAGAACAAGAAGTAGCAGGTGGCGGGCCCTCCCACGGGGGCCCGCGTTTTTTTGCATCACTGAAGTAGCCGGAGGCGTTGTGGCTCTTCTGCCAGTTTCATGCCCCCAAGGGGGCCCACGCAGCCGAAGCCGTTGGCTACATCGTCGTGGAGTTTGAGGACTACTTGGCGCAGTCACAGAATGGCCCTGGAGGGGCGGACTGAAGCCAGAGCAGGGGAAGCCGACAGTCGGCGGCATCATCCCGTGGGCCGGGCTTTTCCCCCTCATTTCCCCCCCGGCGTGAAAACCGAGTTCGGGAACACCGCTTAAAAACAAGAAAGCCCTTGATTTCTCAAGGGCTTTTGCTGGTAGTCCCAAGGGGAATCGAACCCCTGTTCCCGCCGTGAGAGGGCGGTGTACTAACCGCTATACGATGGGACCATCAAACAAGCTGTGAATGGTTGGGGAGGAAGGATTTGAACCCTCACCTGACGGTACCAGAAACCGTTGTCCTACCATTAGACCACTCCCCAATGAGTGGAAGATTCAATGTACCAGGTGCGGGACAAAAGGCAAGAGGTGGTTCCGCCGATGGGGAGGTAGCCTTCCAGGCAGAGGTGTCCCAATGGCGGATCCAATCAAGCTCGCGTATTTCATGGCGGTCAAGGAGGGGGCGAGCTATCTCGGCGGCCTTCTGGTCACGGACACCTCGGGCATCCCGCTGGATTTCCGGTACACCGAGCCCATCACGCCGACGCGCCTGCAGAGCATCCTCTACGGCAAGTCTCTGGAGCCTCACCTCAAGGAAGAGGTGATCCAGAAGACCCTGCTGAAGGAGCTGAAAACGCCGCCGGACCTGTTCATCCTCAGCGCCACGGAACTGGCCGGGGGCTGGTCCGGGGACGCAA
This sequence comes from Geothrix sp., assembly GCA_030824075.1. Taxonomy (GTDB): domain Bacteria; phylum Acidobacteriota; class Holophagae; order Holophagales; family Holophagaceae; genus Geothrix. Next base: position 74,079 of record JAVBYJ010000024.1, on the reverse strand, counting down.
AGTACCCGGTGTTGGCGGTGCAGAAGAGCCAGGAATCGCCGCTTGCGAAGGTCGGCGACGCCTTCCGGGCCGGGCCGCGGGATCTGCTGATCCAGCTGACGGAGGGGGCCGCACCGATGCGCGTGATGTTCGCGGCCTCCGTGGATGCGGTGGCGCAGGAGCAGGCGGTGGTCAAGCTGCTGGAAGCGGGCTACCACATGGATCTGACCGAGCCCCTGGAGCGGGTCACGGCGGCCCTGCAGAGCCTCGTGGTGAAGGAGTCCTGATGTTCGGACGGGTGAAGGACGCGGTGGCAGATGCGGCGGAAACGCTGCGCCGCGCTTTCGCCGGGCTGGGCGTCGTGGAGGTGGTCCCGGAGGCCTTTCATCCCCGGGGCCATGGAGCGGCGGTCCTTGAGGCCGAACCCCGGGCTGGACTGGAACCGCCCGCGACGTCGTTTCATGAGATGCGCCTGCTGCGGGAGGCCGTTGAAGGCCGGGCCCTCCAGCCCTTCCGCGCCCAGCTTCAGGCGGAATCGGGTTGGGCACAGTGGGGGGTGGCGGCCGAGGTGGTGCGCATGTCGCCGCTCGAGGCCGGCAAGGCCGCGCGCGTCGCGGTGCCACCGCTGCCGCGCAAGGCCCAGGTGCTTGGGCGGGTGGAACCACCTCCCCGGCCCTCGGTGCGCCGGTTGTGGGATCCCGTGGTGCCACCCGGGGTCCGGCGGCTGGATCCCGCGCTGGACGACGTGACCGCCGAACCCGGCCTGGGGGTCATCCTGTCGCTTCCCGTGCCCATCCAGGGTGAGAACATCCAGCGCCTGCCGAAGGGCCTGTGGATGCGCTACAGCCTTCAGCTGGTGCGCGGCACGGGCGAGAATGTCCGCAATCTCGAAGTGCTCGGGTTGTTCCATCTCCCGCGCAAGGGCGTGGCCGATCTGCGCCATGACCCTCGCCAAGGACGGATCCTGGTTCGCCTGGAACCTGCGGCGCTCAAGGTTGCGCGCGTCCCCTTCATCCTGGCCCGCCGCAAGGACGATGGTGTGCTGGTGAGTTGTTTCGTGGAGGATCCGTGACGAAGAAAACCGCCTCCAGCCCCTTAACCCGGACCGAGGGAACCTTGCCGGGCCTGCCTGAGATGCAGACGTTGGTGCGCACCAAGGCCGAAAACGAGGCCCTCCAGCTCCCGGCGGAGTGGGCGCTGGTGGCCTATGCGGGAGCGGCGCTTGGCCGGGTGTTCCCGCTTGCTTCCGGAGACACGCTCGTGGGCCGGGCCCCCGATTCGGGCGTGGCGCTGCTCGACGGTGAGGTGAGCCGCCAGCACGCTCGAATCCATGTGGAGGAGGGGCGGGTCCAGGTGGAGGATCTGGGCTCCACCAACGGCACCCGCGTCAATGGGGACCGGCTCCTGGGTCCGGTGATGTTGCAGGACGGGGATCGACTGGAGATGGGTGGCCATGTCCTGAAACTCGTGTTTCTCGACCCGCTGGAGCGCACTTTCCACGAAACGCTGTTGGATCTGAGCACCAAGGATCCGCTCACGGGCCTGGCCAACCGCGGGAGCGTCCTGGCTGAATTCCAGAACCGCTTCGGTCTCAGCCTGCGCTACAACCGTCCGCTTTCGATCGTGATCTGCGACTTGGACCACTTCAAACGGGTGAACGATACCCATGGCCACGGGGCCGGTGATTTCGTGCTGCGCATCTTTGGTGAGCGCCTGCTGACGACTCTGCGCGAGGCGGATCTGGCGGGCCGCATCGGGGGTGAGGAGTTCATCATGGTGCTTCCGGAAACGGACCTTGCAGGGGCCCGCCCATTCGCAGAGCGCCTGCGGAAAGCCATCGCCACGATGCCGGTGGCGCTGCCCTCCGGGGGCCTCACCATCACCTGCAGCCTGGGTATCGCCGAACGAACCGCCGCGGACCTGGATGCCGGACAGCTGCTGGCACGGGCGGATGCAGCCCTTTACCGGGCCAAGGCCAGAGGACGAGACCGGGTCTGCGAAGGCTAGGGTTTGCATTCAGAGCGGGGTGGGGCCGCATCCCCATTGAAAACAGACCCTGGAAGTTCAGCTAGACTCTCGAGGATGCCCCTCGATCCGACCTCCCCTGATCTCCCCGCCTGGGATCCGGCCGCCGCGCCGGAAGAGGTGGAACTTCTTGAGGAGCTCGACCCCCGCGAGTGGGTGTTGATTCGATATGTGGGCCAGCCCATGGGCGAGTTCATCCCGCTCCCTCTGGAGGGACTGGACCTGGGGCGGGCACCCGAGAACAGCCTCTGCCTACCTGAGCCTGAGGTGAGCCGCCACCATGCCCTGCTGCGAATCTCATCAGACCTCGACGCCGTCGAACTGAGGGATCTGGGATCCACCAACGGCGTGTTCGTGAATGGCCGCCGGGCGGAAGCCGATCCCGGCCCCGTGCGCCTGGTGGCTGAGGACGTGATCCGGGTGGGGGCCCACGCCTTCAAGCTCAAGCACATGGACGCCCTGGAACGCCGGTACCACCAGGATATGGCCGTGCGCACCACGCTGGACCCCCTCACCGGCGTGAGCAACCGGGCGACGGTGCTGCATCAGCTGGAGGCGCATTTCGAACTGGCCAGCCGCCATCACCGGTCCCTGTCTGTGATCCTGGCGGACCTGGACTGGTTCAAGCAGATCAACGACGCGCACGGCCACGGGGTGGGTGACCGCGTCCTGGAAACCTTTGGGGCCCTGCTCCTGCGTCGCCTCCGGGGCTCCGATCCCGTGGGCCGCCTGGGTGGGGATGAGTTCCTCATCGTGCTCCCTGAAACCTCCGCGAAGCTGGCCCTCACCGCCGCCGAGGATCTCCGCCTGGCCCTTGCGGAGCAGTCCCTGGACCCGGGGGACGCGGGGGAGGGACAGCCCCTTCGGATCACCTGCAGCTTCGGGGTGGCCGAACTCAAGCCCGTGGATACCGATGGCGGGGCCCTGCTCGCGCGAGCTGATGCGGCACTCTACGGGGCCAAGGCCGGGGGGCGCAACCGCGCCGTCCCTGCCCCATGAACGGGCTGCGGCCGCCGGCACAGATTGGCAGTGTGCGTCTGTTGGAGCCGCTGGGCGAGGGGGGCATGGCGCTGGTCTTCCGGGGCGAGGACCGCTTTCGCCCTGAATCGTTCTGTGCCGTGAAGCTGCTGCGCCCCGAGGTGCACCGCGACGTGGACCTGGTCCGCCGGTTCCTCCGCGAGGGCGAAGTGCTCACCCGCTTGTCGCATCCTGGGCTGGTTGAGATCTTCTCGTTCGGCCACAGCGGTGCCTGGCCCTACCTGGTGATGGAGCTTCTGCCCGGCGGAAGCCTGAAGGCCTGCCGGGGCGAGGCTCCGGCCGCGCTGGTGCGCCGGATGATCCCGATTTGCGAGGCCCTCTCGGTGGCCCACGAAGCGGGCGTGGTGCATCGCGACCTCAAGCCGTCGAACATGCTCTTCGCTGCCGATGGCCGCCTCAAGCTGACGGATTTCGGTGTGTGTTTCTGGGAGGGCGAAGAGGGGCGCACCCGCGCCACCCGCAGCCAGATGGTGGTGGGCACCCTCGGCTACATGGCTCCCGAGCAGCATGGGGATCCGCGCCGGGTGGACGGCCGCTGCGACGTCTACGCCTTGGGCGCGATCCTTTTCGAGTTCACCACCGGGCAGGCCTACGCCCAGGTGCAGATGCCCCCCGCAGCCGTCCGGCCGGGGTTCCCTCCGCGGCTCGCGGGTCTCATCATGCGGGCCCTCCAGCCGGATCCCGCCAAGCGCCTGCCGGACATGGAGACCTTTAGACAGGAATTGTCCATCTGGCTGGAGAGCGCCGAATCGGCGGGCTGGGGCGAGGAGCCGCTGCCAGGATTCGCCGTCCTGGACCGGGAGCTGGCCACCGTTGCGGGACCCCGGCGCGAGGAGGGCCCCGAGGTTCGGCTCGCCCCCTACCTGGATGCCCTGGCCACCGGCCCCGTGGGGGTGCGCCGATCCGCGGCGGAGGGGCTGGCGGCGGCGGTCCGTGGTGGCGATGGCCCCTGGCTCACGGAGGCCCTGGCGCGGGTCCCTGAGGGGGCCCGCTTTGCGCTGGCGCGGGCGCTGGGGAAGGTGGGGGAAGCGGATTCCCTGAGGCCCCTGTTGGCGCTGCTGGCGGATCCCTTTGCCCAGCGCGAGGCCGCGGAAGCTGCCGCCGAGGTGGCCCTGCGCACCGGGCAGGTGGAGGCCGCGCGGGAAGCGCTGCGTGAAATTGGGCTGAGTGCCTCCTGGCGCTGGTCGGCGCGGGCCGCCCTTGGGGACGAGGCCTGGACCCGGGCCCTGACCGTCGAATGGCCCGGCCTCCCGACCCCGTTCAGACTGCAGGCCCTGGAGGCGGCCCGCCGGCTGCCGGAGGATCAGCGGGCGCGCCTCAAGGCCGCCACCGCCGATGCGGCGGGTCAGGTTCGCGCCGTCTGGGACCTGCTGTGACGGGCGGCGGCCTTCAAGCCAGGTATCGCCACCAGACCCAGTAGAGGAGGGGCACTGCCGTGCCCGCTCCCACGAACCAGGCGCCGCGTCCGAGAATGCCCTTTGGCCCCTTGAGGATGAAGAGACCCGACAAGGCGAGGGCAATGAGGGCCACGGCATAGAGATCCGCGATCAGCGTCCAGAGGCGCTTGGGTGCGTTCAGATGCAACTGGTTCAAGGCATAGAGCACGGGCCGGGGTCGCGTGGCATCCACCAGCACCTTGCCCGTGGGCAGGTCGATGGCGTAGGTGGCGCGGTCGTAGAAGAGCTGCAGTGTGTCGTCGTCGGGCTGGAAGGTGCTCTTGAACCGGCCCTCGGGGCGAAGTCGCTCCTGGGCCTGGCGGACGAGGAGCTCGGGAGCCGCCGCTGGGTCCATCGGGGCGATCTGGCGGGTTTCCTGTGCCTTCACGTAATTGGGATTCCAGCTGGCGATGTGGTTCACCGCCAGGCCTGAAAGGGCGTAGGCCAAGGTGAGGGCGACCGAAAGATAGCCGATATCCCGGTGGATGGCGGCATTCCAGCGGCGCCAGGGCAGGGCCCTGCGGGCAGGTGTCTCTGTCATGGATGGGCCTATTGGATCTCGGCGCCGAGGCCTTCGATGCGCACGATGGTCTTGGGACCAAGCACCTTGCTGTAGTCGGCCTTCTTGCTGAGCGCCTTGGCCTCCTTCTCGCACATGGCCTTCTGCTGTTCGACGGTCAGCACCCGCTTGGACACCGTGCCTTCGGCGATCACGGCGCTGCCTTTGGCGGCCATGGGGAAGGTCATCACGCCATCGTCCACCTTGAACATGATTTCCTGCTTGTCGGCGCCGATCTTGATCCAGCAGCCGCGCTCCTCGCAGACTTCGGTCACCAGGCCCTTCACGCGCACCTTCTTCCCGGCGTACTTGTCAGGGTTGGCGAGGATCTCAGAGACCTTGACCTCCTCCTTGAGCCCGAGCGGCTGGCCGTACTTCTTGGCATCGGCGGCCTGCAGGCAGGCGGGGATCAGGACCAGGAGGGTGAGGACGGATCGCAGTCGCATGGGGGCTCCAAGGGGTTCCGTTCGATGATACCTCGTTGATCATCAATGGGTGAGCCCGGCCGTTTCCGGGACCTGGAACCCGCCTCCGGGGTACCATCGGCTCCACGTCATCGCAGGAGACAAGAATGGTCCTGACGTTCCTTCTCATGGCCTTTGTCATCGGCCTGGTGATCCCCCTGCAGTCGGCGGTCAACAACGCGCTTCGGAACACGCTCCACAGCGGATCGATGCTCGCGGCCCTGGTCTCCTTTGCGGTGGGGACGGTTGCCCTCGCGGTGGTGGGGGCGGTGACGGGACAGCCCTTTGCCACGCTCGGCGGGTTGCCTCGGGTGGCCTGGTGGCAGTGGCTGGGGGGCGTGATGGGAGCCTTTTTCGTGTTTGGAACAACGCTGCTGGCGCCGCGGATCGGCCTGGCCGCCATGGTGTCGCTGATCGTGGCGGGGCAGGTCTGCTCCTCCCTCTTGTTTGACCGCTTCGGACTGCTGGGGCTTCCCGTGCGGGACGTCTCCTGGATTCGGCTCGCCGGGGCGGTCCTCATCCTGGGCGGCGCGGTCCTGGTGAATTTCGGAGACCGCTGGAAGGGCTGATCAGCCCCGGACGGGGACGAGGGGGGCCACCAGGAACGTCAGGGGCCGGATGGACCGGCGCTCCCAGGTGCGGTCCGGCGAAGGCCGGCGCGGGGGCGGCACATGGGCCACCAGGCCGAGCTCCGGAAATTCCAGGGATTCCTGGAACCAGGGGGCCATCCAGGATTGCGGGAAGACCCAGAGCCCATCGGACCGGGCGCCTTCGTCCCGGCGCTCCAGGAGCAGCCGGAGGTGGCCGTAGATGGCTCCCGGCGCATCGGCGTGCAGGTTCACGATGGCCGTGCCACGGAGGTCGGCCAGCAGGTCCCCGCGATCGAGGAGGGCGGTGACGAGGCCCCGGCCATCCAGGGACACCAGATCAAACCCCGCGGCGCGTCCAGGAAGACGCTGCCGCAGGTGCAGCTCCGGCTGCGCTCCGACCAATCCCAGCTGGTGATGGAAGAAAGCCTCGGCCCGGGGCCAGATGGAAGGGTCCTCTTCCACAAAGAGGATCTGGACGACATGGCCCCGGCTCATCGCACCCCCAGATTGACCCTCAGGATCGATCCTTCAAGCCTAGCGCCCTTCGGCCCGGATGCCTTGTTTTTCCGATTCGTCGCGTCAGGCCTTCCGGCTGCGCTCCGCTACCTTATCCAGCATGTCCCAGATCTGGTGGCAGTCCTCGCAGGAGGACCGGGGGTCTCCGCAGGGGAAGCCTTCCACGCCGATGCCTTGGCACTTGGGGGTCTGGAAGAAGAAGAGGAGCTCGTTCAGCGAGGTCTGGACGCGGGTGCGCAGGGGCTCGTCCGGCAGGGCCCGCAGGTCCTGGATGAGCTTCCACTCTGCGGCGCTGAGTTCGGGATGGTCGATGGATTGGGACATGGACGCTCCGGCGGGGCTGAGTATACCGGGCCGGGTTCGCTGAAGGCCCAGAAGGTCCGGCGATTCCCCCCGAGAACGGGACGGCTCATCCCACCCCGGAGGAGATTCACCCCCCTAAACGCCCTCCGAACGGCGCCCGTATCCGGCCCAGGTTCTCTGACATCCAGGAGGTTTCCATGGCCCTCGCCCGTCCGCTCGCCGCGGCCTTTGCCGCTGCCGTCGTCTGCGTGTCCCTCGCGGCACAATCCCAGGTGATCCAGCCCACCAAGGCGGAGAGAACCACCGAAACCCGCACCCTGCCGCTGGCGGCCGGATCGACCCTCAAGGTGAAGAACATCAACGGCTTTATCCGCGTCGAGGCCTGGGACCGCGAGGAAGTGCAGTTCACCGGGGAGTTCAAGCCGAGCAGCCGGGACGAGCAGGTGAAGGTGGTGGTCGAGGCCGGCAAGGGTTCCATGGAAATCCGAGGCGAATATCCCAAACACTCCGGCTGGGGGTCGTACCAGGGGCCCCAGTGCCAGATGACCCTGAAGGTGCCGCGCCGCGTGGCGCCCACCCTTGAAACAGTGAACGGCGAGGTCGCGCTTGGCGGCACCCAGGGCGTGGCCGTCATCCAGACCGTGAACGGTGGGGTCCGAGCGTCGGATCTGGAGGACACCCTGAAGGCCACCACGGTGAACGGCACCATCACCCTCGACAAGGTGCGGGGATGCCTGACCCTGCAGACCGTGAACGGCGCCATCAAGGGATCGGGTCTCGACGGCCAGGGCAAGGGCATCAAGGCGGAAACGGTGAACGGATCCATCCATCTTCAGGTCGCCGGAGTGAAGGGGCGGCTCAAGGCCAGCACGGTCCACGGCGGGATCTCCTTCAACGCCAAGGGGGCCGAGCAGATCGAGGTCAAGAAACATCGGGTGACGGCGCTCTTCCCCGGCAGCGATCAGGAGATCGATCTCGGGACGGTGAACGGCGCCATCACGCTGGATTAAAACAACTTGTAATCGACGAAAGGACCGGTGATGCCGGTCCTTTCGTTTGTCTATGGGGGAGTCGTGTAAATTTAGGATTGACTGGTCCTAATTTTGTTTCATTCTTTCACTCATGCCAGGCAGGTGCCAGGTTCCTCGAATGGATGCCCCGTGAGTGGAAAGCGACGACTCCTCCTGTTGAGCCTGGCCGCCAGCGTGTTCCTGGGGGTGTTCCTGGGATCCGGGGCCTACACCTTCGTGTCGGCCCACGGCACCTCGTACCTGTCCAATGATCCTGCCGTGTGCGTGAACTGCCACATCATGCGAGAGGAATACGACGGTTGGCGGCACGGATCCCACCATGCGGTGGCCACGTGCAACGACTGCCATCTGCCGCACGACAACGTGGTGAACAAACTCTACGTGAAAGCCAGCAATGGCTATTACCACTCCAAGGCCTTCACCCTGCTGAATTTCGCCGAGCCCATCCGTATCAAGCCCAGCAACGCCAAGGTGCTTGAGGACAATTGCCTCCGCTGCCATGGCGAGCTGACCGAGGAAATCACCTCCCACGGAACCCTGGGTGTACCCAGCGATCCCGCCCTGAAAGCCGATCTCTACGGCTGCGTCCGGTGCCACCAGGGCGTGGGCCACGGGCCCTCCCGATGATCGGCCTCCCTTTGATGAGCCGCCTTGACTCCCTTCATTCCCTGACCCCCAAACCGATGATGCGTGTCACCCACGCGGGAGGATCCCTCCGATGACCGACAACCCCACTCCGCTCTTCTCCCGTCCCCTGGTTCGGATGGGTCTTCTGGCCGCAGGCGCCGCCCTCGCCACCGTGCTGGTGATGACGCTCTACGCGAGCATTTCCAGCCGCAAGGCCGAGGCCCGGCAGACCAGCTTCAAGGTGGTGGACCTCGATGAAAAGACCGTCGATCCCGCGCAGTGGGGGAAGAACTTCCCGCGGCAGTACGACGCCTACCTGCGCACCGCTGAGAAGTACAGCACCAAGTACGGTGGCGCAGGCAGCGAGGGGATGCCCAAGAGCCGTCTCAAGGAGGATCCCCGGCTGGTGAGCATCTTCGATGGCTATGCCTTCGCCATCGACTTCAACCAGCGTCAGGGCCACGCCTACATGTTGGACGATCAGCGTGTCACCAAGCGCGTCACCGAGCGCAAACAGCCCGGCGCCTGCCTCCACTGCCATGCCTCCAATACCGTGGCCTTCCGCGAAGTGGGCCTGAAAGGCGGCGCTCCGGGAACCCTCGAAGAGCCGTTCACCAGCCCCAACGCCCAATCCCAGCTCATGGCCGGGTTCGAAGCCATTTGCAAGATGCCCTACAGCGAGGCCGTCAAGCTCGTGAAGCATCCGGTGGCCTGCATCGACTGCCACGATCCCAAGAGCATGGCGCTGCGCGTCACCAAGCCCGGGTTCATCCGGGGCATCGAGGCCCTGGCCAAGAGCACGGACGCCGTGCCGCACCTGCCCTCCATCGAGAAGTGGCGCAAGGGCGACCGGTCCCTGGCCTACGACGCCAACCGCGACGCCTCCCGCCAGGAGATGCGCTCCATGGTCTGTGGCCAGTGCCACGTGGAGTACTACTGCGGCCCCAAGACCACGCTGTTCTTCCCCTGGAACAACGGCCTGAAGGTCGAGCAGATCGAAGCCACCTACGACGCCTACACCTTCCCCGATGGCAGCCGCTTCTTTGATTGGAAACACGCCAGGACCGGAGCCGAGGCCCTCAAGGCCCAGCACCCCGAGTTCGAGATGTGGAGCCAGGGGATCCATGCCCGGTCCGGCGTCTCCTGCGCCGACTGCCACATGCCCTACAAGCGCGAAGGCGCCATCAAGATCAGCGATCACCAGGTGCGCAGCCCCCTGCTGGATGTCACCCGCGCCTGCCAGACCTGCCACCGCTTCCCCGAAGAAGAATTGAAGGCCCGCGTCACGGCCATTCAGGATCGCACCAAGGCCCTGATGGACCGCGCCGAGGATGCCGTGGTGAACCTCATCACCGACATCGAAGCCGCCAAGAAGGCCGGCATGGATGAGGCCAGGCTCAAGCCCATCCTCGAACTCCAGCGGAAGGCCCAGTGGCGCGTGGACTTCGTCAATGCGGAGAACTCCATGGGCTTCCACGCCCCCCAGGAAGCCGCCCGCATCCTCGGCGAAGCCATCGACTTTGGCCGCCAGGGCCAGGTCGCGCTGCGGGATCTGGGTGTCGCCAAGGTGGCAAAGAAGTAGATCCACGTTTTCGGGAGGCAAAGGGGGGAGTGGGTCGACCGCTCCCCCCTTTGCCTTGTCCGCACCCGGTGGCGGCAGGGCGAAGAGGCTGGCCATTGGGCAGGTGACAATCGCGTCCAAGCTGGGCATAAAGAAAGATCCGTTGGACGGTCTGTTTCCCCTGGAGCCTCTTATGTTTGAAAACCGTACGCGCTTGTTCGTCAAGGAACAGGTGGCCCTCCTGAAGCTGAGAGATACCTACGATCTGCTGGAGGCGGAAAGCCTGAGTCCGGTGGGCCAGGCGAAGGATGAACCCGCCCCCTGGGCCAAGTGGGCCCGTCTGCTCGTGCGCAAGACCCTGTTGCCGACCACGCTGAACTGCTATGCCAACCACCACCCGCAGCCACAGTTGAGCATCCACAAGCGACCGGGGCTCTTCCGCACGCGCCTGGAGATTCGGGACACCCAAGGCCAGCTGCTGGCTCAGGTCATCTCCAAGGTCTTCACCCTGGGCGGATCCTTTGTCATCCAGGATGGCCAGCAACAGCCCATCGGGGAACTCACGGGCGACTGGAAGGGCTGGGACTACACCGCCAGCCTCCGCGGCGAAGTCATTGGCAGGGTCACCAAGAAGTGGGCAGGCCTGGCCAAGGAACTGTTCACCAATGCCGATCAGTATCTGGTCGAATCCAACCACCCTCAGCACTTCAAGCTGGTGCTCGGGTTGGCCATGGCCGTGGACCTGGTCTACAAAGAGCGGCAAGGCTGAGCCCCGACGCTTTTCTGGAACCGCTTGACGAATGACGAGGACCTTCCGAGGCTGGAGGTCTCATCCCCCAGCCATCCGGAGGCTTCATGCCGACGTTCGTCATCGCCCCGACCTTGCTCCGCCTCATCTCGGAGGGTCGCCTCTTCAAGCTGATCTTCAGCTGGCTGCTGAGGTTCGGAGCCATCGCCGCGATGGTGCTGGGCCTCTGGATCTCCATCGAGATGTGGCGGGCCGGCAATCCCAGCAGCCAGGCGGTGTTCGGGCAGATTGTCTTCCAGGCGGCCCTGATCCTGGCCACCTACCTGGTGGCCCACCTGGGCTGGCTGCGGGCCCAGGATGTGGCCGCCATGCCGCAGACCGCGGGTGAGGTCATCATTCCCCTGGCCCGGCTGCTCCTGCGTCTGGGCGGCGAGATCTACGCCAGCCTGATGGCTGTGCTGGGCACGGGGGGCGCCCTCATGATCTGGATCAGCGCCGGCGAGGCCCGCATGGACGCGCCCGAACTGCGCCAGCTGCTTCCCGGATTCGGCGGCGATCCCTTCCACACGGGGCTCATCCTGCTGCTTTGCGGCCTGGGCTGCGCCGCCCTCGGCCTGCTGGCCGGCTACCTGGCCTCCGAACTGCTCGGCCTGCTCTGCGCCATCGAAAGCAACACCCGGAAGGGATCGCAGGCCTAACGGTACCTTCCAACCATGGCCTTCAAGGTCTTGGCGAGGTGGTCTCTGAGTGCCTTCGGTTCGACGACCTCGGCATCCGCGCCGAACTGCAGCACGAACCGAGTGGGGCCGGACAATTCGGTGGCCTGGAAGCTCAGCCGCACGGTGCCGCCCTTTTCCTTGCGGACGACCACGCCGGGCAGGGCAGGGGGAGCATCCAACAGGGCCTGGGGCCAGTTGGTGCCGCTGACGCGAACCTGGACCGTGAAGGGAGCGGCGAGGCTGTACCAGCCGCCAATCTGCAGTTCCCGGGCCTGTTCCAGAGGGTGCTTGTTGGGGATGAGGCCGCGCTTGGGCAGTGCCTTCGCCTCCTCGATGCGGGCCAGGCGGAAGTGCCGGGGCTCCTGCTTGGCGGGGTCCCAGGCGAGCAGGAAAGCACCGCCAGAAAAGACATCGTGGGTGAGCGTGAAGGGCACCACGGTGCGGGCGCTGGTGCGGCCGGTCGAAGCGGCCGCGTAGGTCAGCTCCAGGTCGCGTGGACCCTCGGGGTGCCCCAGGGCCAGCAGCACCTGGGTGAGCATCTTCGTGTCCAGGGCCTGCTGATCGTCGGCGGCGCCGCGCACGCAGACATGCTCCTGCAGGGCGCGGAACAGGTCCCGGTCGCGGGTGCTGAGGTGGCTGTCCGCCAGGGTGCGCAGGCCCTCCAGCTGATCGAACCAGAGCTCCGTCGCGGTGCCCTCGAGGGCCATGAGGGCCACTTCCAGCGCCATGCGGGCGTGGGGTGTGATGCGGCTGTCCCAATCGGGCGCCTTCTCCAGGGTGAAGTGGATGATGGCGGGCCGCCCTTCGCGGGCCTTGCCGAAGCGGGCACCCTGGTCCTCCAGCAGCTGCACGGCCCGGTCCACCGTGCGCATGGCCACGCCACCCAGGCGGCGGGCGAGGCCAGCCTTGGTGATGCCGCGCTCCCCGGCGTTGCGGATGGCCTCCAGCACCACCTGCAGCCGCTCCGGTTTCACCAGGTGGCCGCCGTCGGGACGGGGGGATTCAAGCACTTTCCGGGACGCAGGACGGACCATGGCGACCTCCGGAGTCAAGAATTAGCCAGCGATTGTCCAATGGCAAGGGAATTGAAGGGCCGGTTTCCCTGGAAAGGCTTCGCTGACCCGGAGAACCTAGAGTCGCCAGAACGCCTGGAACGGCCCGGCATCCCAGGCGGGTGGGGTCGTCTGGAACCGGGCCCGCCATCCAGACGGCGGTGTGGATCCGGCTTCCAGTACGGCGTGGGCCCCCGCGTACAGGGCGCTCCAGAGGGCGGCGCGGACGGGGGCGTCGCCAAGCTGCGCGAGGGGCAGGGCCACCCGGGTGGTGTGGTCCCACCCAAGCTGGACATTGAGCCGGCGGAGGCGAACCATGACCTCGCCGTGATCCAGGCCGGGGGCAAAAGCAGTGGCGGCCAGCACCACCTGCTCCCGGGTGTGGTAGGGCCCCCGGCCGGCCTCGGCATTGAAGCGTGGACCGCCGAGTACCTCCGGTGGCACGGTCAGTCCGGTGGGATCCCACATCAATCCCGAGGCGGCCGCGGCCAATTCGGCGGCCCAGTCCCAGGCCGATCCCGAGGCACTGAAGACCGCCGCGTTCGGATCCTCGGCCAGCAGACCCAGGGCGACGCCCTCGACCCGGTTGCGGAGTTGGGCGTAGCTCAGCGTGCCCCACGCCGGAGCCGTCAGGGCGGGCCGGTCCTGCAGCCGCGCCGCGCGCTGGATGAGGAGGTCCCGCAGGGTGGTGGCCATGGAAGAAGTGTCGCAAGACGAGGGTCAGTTCCGCCGCTGGAATTCACCCATCAACCCTTTTCCACCTGATCGGGTCAGTGGCAGTGTCTGATTCCCCACCCCCCTATCCGGAGGCCCACCTCCGAGCCCTGGAGATGCCCATGCGCCCTTCGCTTCGCACCCTTTCCCTGCTGGCGATCCCCGCCCTGACCACGCTGGCCCTGTCTGTGGCCTGCGGAGGCAGCAGTTCCACTTCGGTCACGCCCACGCCCGTGGCCACCGGCGCGACCTCGATCATCCTGACGGACGCCCCTTCAGATCAGTGGTCCGCCATTGAGGTGGTGGTCACCAAGGTGACCCTGCTCAACAAGACCGACCATACCAAGGAGGTGGTGGCCTTCGAGGGCGCCACGGCCAAGATCAACCTCGTGGATCTCGATAGCGTGGGCGAGCTGCTCGCCACGGCTCAGATCCCGGTGGGCACCTATGACGCCCTGCGCGTCACCATCGACCCCACCAGCGTGACGCTGGTGATGGCGGATGGCACCACTGTGCCCAGCAGTCAGGTGCATGTGGCAGGGGCCAGCGTCCTGGTGGGCCTCAGCACTGATTTGGTGGTGACGGCCACGGGCAGCAACGCCGTGCAGATCGATTTCGACCTGGGCCATCCCCTCTTCCTTGTCCAGTTGCCCAATGGTGACTGGGTGATGAACCTGCAGGTGAAACACCGCCCCAACGCGAATGGCATGATGACCATGAGTCAGCTGATGTTCCGCCACCGCCGCGGCACCATCACCTCCCTGGGCACCTCCACCTTCGTGCTGCGCACGGACAGCGGGAACTCACTCACCGTGAACGTGAGTGCTGGCGCCTGGTTCTTCGACGCCGATGCCAAGACCCCGGGCAGCTTCGCGGGCCTGGCCGCAGGCAAGAACGCCCTGGTGTCGCTGCGGATGCAGGCGGACGGAACCCTCTGGGCCGTACGGGTGTGGTACGGCGCAAACGCGCTGCCGGGCTGGACCCCTGAAGGCCACGTCGTGGGCGTGGATCAGGCCAACAATCGCTTGCTGGTCAGCACCAACGCGGGCGTGCCGCGGATCATCACCATTGATCCGGATACCGCCTTCACCTTCCGTGCGAGCCAGACCCTTGGCACCGGCCAGGCGGTCCTGGCGAATGTCTGGGCTGGATTCAAGGTGCAGGTCGAGGTGAAGGATCCGCTCCAGGTGCCCATGCACGCCCAATCCGTGAACATCCAGCGGGCGGTGGATGGTGGCGTGATCAAGACGGCCACGGCCAGCGCGTTCACCTATCAGCACATGCTGGCCGCCGACCGCACCCACGCCTATGCCAACACCTTCACCTGGTGGTATCTCGGCTTCCCGGGCCTGACGTCCACCAACAGCGGTGACTTCGCTGCGGCCTGCGTTGGTTCGGGCGATGTGCGGGTGCAGGGTGTCAGTGACCTGGTGTGGAATGGCGGCATCAGCGGCTGGGATGCCGGCACCGCCATCTTCCTGCCCGTGGCCCTGCCTCAGGGTGCCATCAGCAGTTCCTACAACGGTGGCCAGCTCGGCTTCACCTTCATCAATTCCGCTGCCACCAGTCAGACCATCACGGTGAATCTGAACACCACGGTGGGAATGCAGCCCGCGGTGCTGGAAGTGACGAATCAGTCCGGGTTGGTGACCGTGGCGCCCATCGACGTGAGCGCCTGGGCGACCAAGCTCGTCGCCCCCGCGCGGACTCGGGTGGCCGTGGTGCCCAAGCCCGACGGCAGCTACTCGGCCTACGCCGTGGTGGTGTTCACGGGCTTCTGAGTCTTTCCAGGATCGACGAGGGAAGCGGCGCTCCGGCGCCGCTTCTTCTTGGTGGTGTTCTCCCGTGACGGTTGGAGAGGAGACCACCTGAGGGCGTTCGGTCCGCCTGTGGGCCGCCAAACGAATGGGCTCCAACTCAGCGGCTGGGTGGGTGAAAGTCTAAAAAGCCGATATCCAATCGGTTTTTAGATTAGGCTACTCAATCATGAGCTTTTTGTGACACCCCCCCGTCCGCCCCTCACCCTCGGCGACCTCGAAATGGAGGTCCTGGAACAGCTCTGGCGGCTGGGTTCAGGGGATGTGCGGGCGGTGCATGCCGCGCAGAGCAAGGGCCGGGATAACCATCCGAACACCGTCCAGTCGGCGCTCGAGCGGTTGTTCCGGAAGGGCCTGCTCGACCGCGAAAAGCAGAGCCACGCCTACATCTACACGCCTCACCTGAACAGGGAGGAACTTGCCGCCCGGCTGATCGACGAGACCCTTCAGCGCGTGAAGGGATCGGAACCCCTGCCCATGCTGGCGGCTTTCGTGGATCTGGCCATGGAGCAGGACCCGGCCGTATTGGATGAGCTGGAGCAGCTCCTCAGGACCCGCCGCGCCGGACGAAGGGTGCCCTGATGCACGCACCCGGCCTTCTCGTTGTCACGGCCCTCCTGGCGGGGGGGCTGGTGGCCGTGGGCAGTCAGGGACTCGGGATCACCTATCCTCGCATTCGAGGGGCCATCGGGCGCCTGGCCCCCGAAACCCGTGCCCACGTGCTGAGCCTTCTGGCAGGCCTGCCCTGGCTCCTGGCCTTCGGGATTCTGTTCCTCACCTTCCTTCCCTCGTTCATCACCATCCCTGGGCTGATCCAGGATCATTGCCTGCCCCATGACCACCATCCCCACCTCTGCCTCAGGCATGGGCTGTGGGCCCCCTCGGGGCAGGCGTGGATGATCCTGGCGGTCCTTGGGGCTGCGGGCGGCACTTTCTGGCTCCGGTTCCTGCGGCGTCTCATGGAGGGTCAGCGCCAGGTCCGGACGCTGCTTCGCCTTGCGAAGAAGGCTGGAGACTTCCACCTGCTGCCCAGCGGCAAGGCCCTGGCTTTTTCCGCGGGCCTGCTGCGGCCACGCACCCTCCTGTCCTCGATGGTGATGGCCTCCCTGGATGCCGCGGATCTCAAGGTGCTGCTGGCCCATGAGACCGCCCACGCCCGGCGTCGGGATGCCCTGCGGCTCGTGATCGCCGAGGCGATGCTGATGGCAGTACCGCGACGGATGCGGAGGATGCTGCTGGACGATCTTTCCCTGGCCTGTGAGGAAGCCTGCGACCGGGCCGCGCTGCCGCAGGCGGGGTGCCCCGAGCGGATGGCCGAAGTGCTGCTCCGGGTGCAGCGACTTGGAATGGTGACTCCGGCTGGCCAGCCGGGGGCCGCAGGCTCCCAGCTTCATCTTCGGGTCCGTGCCTTGCTTGGAGACCCCTACCCACCCAGCCCAACCTGGACGCGGCTGATCTGGTTCAGCCCCCTTCTGCTCTTGCTGGCAGATCCCGTCCACCACGCGGCAGAGACCCTGCTCGGGCTCCTCAACCCATGACGCGTCCTCTTCCCTATTGATCTGATCCGGTGGTGTCTATGCTGTTTTTGTCTCGAAACCTGTTCAAAAGTCCGATCTTGAATCGGTTTTTTGTCCTGCCTGTGGTGTTCTGTCCTTTGGGTGCCCAGGAGGCCGGTCAGGCCCTGACTGAATCGCAGGCCGTGGCCCGTGCCTTGGCCCGGCCCGAATGGCAGGCCCTGACCCAGCTCCCCGCCAAGCAGACGGAAGGTGCAGCCCTTGAGGCGCGGAACTGGCTCTCGCCCGGCGTGGCGTGGAGCCGGGAACGATTCAATGGGATCCAGCCCGACAATCGGGAGGACACGTTCATGCTCAGCCAGAGCTTCGACATCTCGGGCCGCCGATGGGCTCGGCGGGATGCGGCGCTCCGGCGGGAGGAGGGTGGCAAGGCCGAGAGCGAACAGCGGGTGGCTGGCGTGGTCGCCCAGGTCCGCGAAGCGTTCTACGAGGTGCTTGTCGCCCGGGAGCGCCTCACTCGCCTGGAGGGCTCCATCTCCCGGGTGGGCCGCTTCCAGGAGCGGGTGGACCGCTTGCATCAGGCCGGTGAGATGTCGGGCCTTGATCGCGGACGTGTCCGCCGCGAAGTGGAACTGCTGCGGGGGCGGGAAGTGGTGGAGCGCGCCCGGCGACTCCAGGCCGAGGCCCGCCTGGCCTCCATTTTGGGCGGTGGTCCCGGTACGCCACAAGGCAACCTGCTACCCGAGCCGCTTGCAACCCTGGAATCCTATGTGGCCGAACAACCCAACGCCCCCGCCACCCGCATGGCCCAGGCCCAGGAGGCGGCGGCCCAGGCCGATGCCAAGGCCGCACGCCGGTGGTTGCCCGAGCTTCAACTCGGCCTGGGGGTGAAGCGGTGGCAGGAAGCCGGATTGTCCGGGAGCGGAAACGTCTTCTCCATGGGGTTCACGTTCCCGGCACCAGGACGGGTGAAGGCTGCCCGCGTGAAGGGCGAGGCCGAAGCCCGTGCGGCCTCTGCCCAGGCCCGCTTGCAGCGGGAACAGGATGGGGCCGAACTGTGTGCCCTCTGGCAGTCAACCGTAGATCTTCGGGCCTCCGCCGAGCGCATGGCCACGGAAGCCCTTGCCGGTTCTGACCGGGTAGAGATAGCCCTGGATGCGGCCTTTGCCGCAGGGGAAGTCGATCTGTTGGGCCGCCTGGATGGCGCCCGAAACCTCCTCGAAGCCGAATTGGCGGCCCTGGACCAGGCCCACGCCGCCCGCAGAACCCGCATCGCCCTCGATCGCATGCTCGGAAAGGTGAACCCATGATTTCTGCCACGTCCCGCCGTCCCATAGCTTGGGGTCTCGTCCTGGGGCTCACCCTCAGCGGCACCCTGGCCTGCAACCGAAAGGGAGAGACCGACGAACACGCCCAGGTCGCCGCAGCTCACGGACACGAAGCTCCTGAGCGGCCCTCCTTGGCCCCGACCCTCTATGCCGACGGCCTGGAACTGTTCGTCGAATACGCCGTGCTGGTGGCCGGGGAGACCTCCAACTTCGGGGCCCACCTCACCCATCTGGAGGGCTTTCAGGCTGTGAAGGACGGTCGCGCCGAAGTGATCCTCACCGGCGCGGGCGGCGAGCAGCGGTTCGGGGGGGAGGTCTCGGCGACGCCCGGGATCTTCCGCATGGCGCCCAAGCCCAAGGCTGCGGGGGAAGTCCAGGTCCGCATCGTGTGGAAGGGGCCCAAGGGCCAAGCCACCTTCGACCTGGGGAAGCACATGGTATATGCCGATCTGGCCGCCGCCATGAAGGCCCAGGTGCCCGAGGCCGAGGGCGGCATCCCCTTCCTGAAGGAGCAGCAGTGGAACGTGCCCTTCGGGACCACCGAGGCCAAGCCCCGTCCCCTCTACCAGGGCTTTGAAGCCTACGGGACGATCCAGGCCGTTCCCGGCGGTGAGGGCCGAGTGCTGGCTCCCGTGGCGGGCCGTCTCGACGGCGTCACCTTCCCCAACGTGGGCCAGACGGTCAAGCAGGGGCAGCGCCTCGCGGGGCTGGTGCCCAAGGCTGGTTTGGATCTCTCCCAGGGCACCGTGCAGCTTGACTTCGAGCGGGCCCGGCTGCGCCACGAACAGACCACCGCCAACCTCGCCCGCATGAAGGGCCTGCTGGAGCAGGACGCGGTCCCCAAGCGGCGGGTAGAAGAAGCCACCCGCGAAGCGGCCATGGCGGAGGCCGAGTTCAAGGTGGCCCAGGCCCGCAGGGACGAGGCCACTCTCGGCAAGGGCGGCTTGGCCATCGCCCTGACGGCTCCGGTGTCCGGCGTGGTGAGCACGGCGAATGGAGGGCCCGGCATCCAGGTCAGTGAAGGCCAGGAACTCTTCCACATCGTGGATATCCGCCGCCTCCGCCTGGAGGTCCAGGTGCCCGAGGCCCAGGCGGGACGGTTGGCCAAGGTCGCCAGTGTGTGGTTCCAGGCCCCGGGCGTGCCGGCCATGCTGCTCGAACCGAGCCAGGGGGCCCGGATGCTCGGCCAGGGGGGTGCCATCCACCCCGAGCGCCGGACGGTGCCCTTCCTGGTGGAGTTCGCCAATCCCACCGGCGCCCTGAAGGTCGGCCATACCGGCAAGGTGTTCGTGCGCGTGGGTAACCCCAGCCAGGGCCTCGCCATCCCGGCTTCAGCCCTTCAGGACGAGGACGGCCTCTCCGTGGTCTATGTCCAAGCCGGGGGCGAACGTTTCCTCCGCCGCATCGTGCAGATCGGCGCAAGGGATGGGGACTGGGTGCAGATTCTCGGCGGGGTCCAGCCCGGTGAACGGGTTGTGACGTTGGGGGCCCACCTCGTCCGTCTGGCGGCCAGCTCGGGGAAGGTCCCCGAGCATGGTCACGCGCATTGATGCCATTCCGGGGGGACTGCCTGCTCGTCCCATGGATCGGACGCTGCGCGTCCTCCCGCTCACCTTGCTCGCGGACATGGGAACCCTTGCTCGCGATGTCCCCCCGGAACCCCACCTCGCGGACGGGCCAAGCCCGCCGCTCGGTCACCTGAACGATTTCAACCATCGAGACGCCCATGCTTGATCGGATCATCCGAACCTCTCTGAACCAACGCTATGTGGTGCTGCTGGTCGCCGTTCTGATGCTCGCCTGGGGCGGGTGGACGGCCAGCCGGATGCCCGTGGATGTGCTGCCCGACCTCACCGCCCCCACGGTCACCGTGGGCACCGAGGCCCACGGCATGGCCCCCCAGGAAGTGGAGCGCCTCATCACCCAGCCGGTGGAGAGCGCCATGCAGGGTGCGGCAGGAGTCCGCCGCGTCCGGTCCACCAGCCACGTGGGCCTGTCCCTCGTGCACGTCGAGTTCGACTGGGATGTGCCCATCCTCCAAGCCCGGCAGGTCGTCTCCGAGCGCCTCCAGGCGGCGGTGGGAGGACTTCCCCCAGGCACGCCGACACCCGTGCTGCTACCCATCAGTTCCGTCATGGGCGAGATCATGTTCGTGGCCCTGGAGAGCGACCAGCACTCCCCCATGGACATTCGCGCGCAGGCTGACTGGGAAGTCCGGCGGCGGCTGGTTGCCGTGCCCGGCGTGAGCCAGGTCATCCCCATCGGCGGTGAGGTTCGCCAGTATCAGGTGCTGCTCAAGCAGGACCGACTGCTGGCCTATCGGCTCACCGCCGAGGAAGTGGCCGAGGCCGTCAAGAAATCCGGGGAGAGTTCCTCGGCAGGCTTCCTCGTGCACCAGGGTCAGGAGTATCTGATCCATGGCATCGGGCGTCTCCAGGCGGTCTCCGATCTAGAGTCCGCCCTGATCGTCCGGAGGGATGGCCAGCCCGTGAAGGTCAAGGACCTCGCTGAAGTGAAGATCGGCCCCGCCCTCAAGCGTGGGGAAGGCAGCCACAACGGCAAGCCTGCGGTCATCCTCGCCATCCAGAAGCAGCCCGCCGCCAACACCCTGGAACTGACCAAGCGCTTGGATCAGGTGATGGACGAGATCCAGACCACCCTCCCCAAGGGCATGAAGCTGGAGAAGCACATCTTCCGGCAGGCGAACTTCATCCAGGTGGCCATCCGCAACGTCGTGGACGCCCTCCGGGACGGCACCCTCCTGGTCATCCTGGTCGTGGGGCTGTTCTTGATGCACACCCGCGCCACCCTCATCACCGCTGTGGCTGTGCCCCTCAGCCTCGTGGCGGCGATCCTGGTGCTGAAGGCTTTCGGGGCCACGCTGAATACCATGACGTTGGGTGGCATGGCCTTGGCCATCGGCGACCTCGTGGATGACGCCATCGTCGATGTGGAGAACGTGCTCCGACGGCTGCGCGAGAACGCAGCCAAGGCCGTTGAACACCGCAAGCCCTTCCTCCAGGTGGTCTACAAGGCCAGCATGGAGATCCGCTCCTCCATCGTCTACGCCACAGCCATCATCATCGTGGTCTTCACGCCGATCTTCTTCCTGGGCGGCGTGGAGGGTCGGCTGCTCCAGCCCCTGGGGATCGCCTTCACGGTGGCCCTGGGCGCCTCGCTGCTCGTTGCCCTCACAGTCACCCCGGCCCTCTGCGCCTGGCTCCTCCCCCATGATCTGGAGGGCAAGCACTCCCACGAGGCCCGCTTCGTCACCTGGATCAAGGTTCACTACACCCCGATCCTCGCCTGGGCCATGCCCCGCTGGAAGCTGCTCATCTCCCTCGGGGGTGTGGGGCTCCTGACGGCCACCCTCAGCCTGTTCTTCGCCGGACGGAGCTTCATGCCCGAGTTCAACGAGGGCAGTCTGAATGTCACCTTCGTCTGCCTTCCCGGCACACCCCTGGAGGTCTCCGACCGCCTGGGCCGTCAGGCCGAGGAGATCATGCTCAAGCACCCCGAGGTGGTGGCCACCGCCCGCCGCACAGGCCGAGCCGAGTTGGATGAGCATGGCCAGGATGTCTTCGGGGCCGAGATCGAGGTGGGCCTCAGGATGAAGGACCGCAGCAAGGAAGAGCTACTCACCGCGCTCCGCAAGTCGCTGTCCCAGATCCCCGGGGTCTTCATCAGCCTGGGCCAGCCCATCAGCCACCGCGTGGACCACATCCTCAGCGGCAGCCGGGCGGCCATCGCCGTAAAGGTCTTTGGTCCGGACCGCCTGGAACTCCGACGCATCGCCCAGGAAGTGAAAGCCGAGATGGCCCAGGTCCGGGGCGTGGTCGATCTGGCCATGGAGGCCGAGGCCGCCCAGCCCCAGCTCGCCATCAAGCCGGACCGCTCGGCTCTGGCCAGCGCCGGGCTCACCACCCAGGGCTTCGCCCACGCCCTGGAGCTCTCCTTCGCGGGGGAAGCCGTCGCCCAGGTCCGCGAGGGCAACCGGGCCTTCGATGTGCTGGTCAAGCTGGAACCCACCGCCAACCTGGACGCCGAGCGGATCGGCTCGGTGCTGGTATCGACCCCCACGGGCCCCGTGCCCATCAGCCAGCTCGCCCAGGTGGACTACGAACGCGCCCCGGCCTACATCCCCCGCGAGGACAACCAGCGCAAGTTGGCGGTCACCTGCAACGTGGGTGGGCGGGACCTCTTCGGTGTGGTCTCCGACATCCAGGCCCGCATCAAGGACAAGGTCAAGCTGCCCCAGGGCTACCAGGTCACCTATGGCGGCCAGTTCGAGAGCGGCGAGGGGGCCGCCCGGACCCTCACCCTGCTGGGGTTCGGGGCCGTGATCATCGTCTTCGGCCTGCTCTTCCTGGCGCTCCGCAGCTTCCGGGACGCCACCCTGGTCATGGTCAACCTGCCCCTCGCCTGGATGGGCGGCGTGCTTGGCCTCTGGGCCAGCGGCGGCGTGTTGAGCGTCGCCACCCTCATCGGCTTCATCACCCTCTTCGGCATCGCCACCCGCAACGGCATCATGCTGGTGACCCACATCCACCACCTGCATGACGAAGGTCTTCACGGCATCGAAGCCATCCGGCAGGCCGCCCTGGAGCGCCTCAGCCCCATCCTCATGACGGCCCTGACGGCGGGTCTGGCCCTGGTGCCCATCATCCTCCGCCGCCACGCCCCCGGCAGCGAGATCCAGGCCCCCATGGCCTTCGTCATCCTCTTCGGCCTGCTGTCCAGCACCGCCCTGAACATGCTCGTCGTGCCCAGCCTGTATTTGAGGTTTGGCTCAAAGGTTAGGCACCATCTGGAAGATGAACTTCGGGAGCCAAGTTGAGTTTATTCTTAATTTGGATCCATCCAAGGGTGAGCGTGTTTCTTGGAATGGTCATGATTACACGGACTCGTGTAGTATTCCCTTGATGCGCTCACCCGCGACCACAGCCCACCCCTGCTCTCCCAAGGCACTCCTCACCGAGCGTCCGCTGCTGGGCGTGGCCTTGGCTTCGGAGCTGGCGCAGGTCTTCGAGGTGCTGGCGTCGGACACGCGGCTGCGCTTGCTGCACGCCCTGGTGCTCCTGGGCGATCCCTGCATGAGTGACCTGGCCGAGGCCGTGGGCATGAAGCCCCAGGCTGTCTCCAACCAGCTTCGACGCCTGGTGGACCTGGGCATTCTCACGACGCGACGCCATGGGACCCACATCCACTACAGCATCGTCGATCCGTGTGTCATCCGCCTGATGCACCACGGGCTGTGCCTTAACGAAGAGACCCGCGACCACGTCCAGGCGACCGCCTCATGAGGCGTTGGGTGGCCATCCTCCTCCTCTGTCTGGCCTCGGTTTACCTGGGTGCCACCGGGGTGGATCACTGCACCCAGGGCCCGGAGGACGACTGTGCGCCGGTCTGCCACATCTTCTGCGCGGATGGATGCGCCACGGTACCGGTGCCGGAAACACCCGTGCCTCCGGCGCCGGATCCCCTGCCAAGTCCCCGCTTCGAGGCCGAGCGGGTCGTGAATCTTGTCAACCTTGAGATCGAGCCGGAAAAGGATCCTCCCCGGGCCTGAAGGCATGAGCGCCTGAACACCCGGCTGGGCTTCGCCCTGCCGGGAGGTCCTTCCGGTCTTTTCGAGGTCTCAAGGTGAACCCATGAATCTTCATCCATTCTGTCTCCCGCTGGCTCTGACCCTGCTGGTCGGAACGGGTTGTTCAAAAAAACCAGCCCCAAGAAACGAATCCGAGAAACACGAATCTGGGCACGAGGAGGGGGAGCCCGGGGGTTCCCGCATTCCCCTGGAGGGCATTCGGGGGCTCCGCTTGATGGACGTACCGGAGCCTCGCCAGGAAGGTCGCTGGGTCCCAGGGGAGGCCATCGGAGATGAAGCGGCTCAAGCCTTGTTAAGCAGCCCGGTGAAGGGCATCGTGAGCCAGCTCCTGACGGCCCCGGGGCAACTCCGCAAAGAGGGCGTGACCCTTGCGATCATTCAGAGTCCTGAATTGGCTCATCTCAAGGCCCAGTGGATCGGCGCCAAGGCCAGGTTGAATCGAACTCAGGCTGACTTGGCGCGCGAAGAGCGGCTGTTCCAGGCCGGAGCCGGGGCCCGGCGCGACCTGGATTCGGCGCGAAGCGAGGCCGATACCGTCAAAGCTGAGGAGGAAGCCGCTCGCCTGGGCCTGGAGGCCGTGGGCCTCAAGCCCGGCGACGCCGGAGCCAGCTTCGCTTTGAAGGCTCCCGCCAACGGGTCCGTGGTGGCCTGGAAGGTCCAGCGGGGTCAGGGCGTGGAGGCCGGTCAGGAATTGGGTGGTTTCCAGGCGGCCCAGGCGGCCGTGGTGCGCCTCGAACTGGCCCAGCCCGGTCCCGTGGGATGGAACCCCGGTGTGGAAAGCGAGGTCCGCCAGGCCAACGGCCGAACGTGGAAGGCACGGCTGGAGGGAATCCCCTTCACGCTCACGACGGACACTCGGCGGCTCAGCTATCGGCTGCGCTTCGTGGGAGGGCCTTTGCCGATCCCGGGAACCTCCGTGGAGGTGAAGGTGCCCATGGAGAAAGGCGTCTATCTACCGCAGGCCGCCCTCCAACAGATGGAGGGGCGCTGGGGCGTGTTTGTGGTCGAGAAGGAAACCGCCGGATTCCGGCCGGTGAAGCGGGGGACGGAGGTGAAGGACGAGGTGCTGGTGCTGGAGGGACTGAAGCCCGGCGAGACCGTGGTGGCCGAGGGTGCCTACCTCCTGAAGGCTTACCAGCAGAAGCGCACTCAGCCGGAAGGCGAGGAGGGTGGTCATGGGCATTGATCCCAACCTTCCAACCGGGTCTGACGTCCCCCTCGATCCAACCCTGGGCCATGATCCCTATGCGATTTACACGCCCCAGCACCGGACGCCGATCCGCCGCTGGTTCGATTGGCTGCTTCCCCGCAAGGGCTGGGTCTTTGCCCTCAGCATCGCCTGGGGGCTGGCGGGCGTATTCACCTTCCTCAGCCTCAAGCGCGACCTCTTCCCCGATATGGGCCTGCCGATTCTCTCCGTGCTCATCCAGAGCCCTGGCCGGGCCACGCCGGAACTGGAACTCTCCGTGGCCCAGCCCACGGAGCAGGCTCTGGGTGGCATGCCCGGCGTCAAGCGGGTGAACACGGTGGTGTTGCCCGAACTGGTCCAGGTGGTGGTGACCTTCGAGGGGGACACCGACCCCTGGCGGGCTCGGCAACTCGTGGCCGAGCGGCTTTCCGGAGTGATCGGCAGCTTCCCTTCCGGCACCCGCCCACCCCTCATGAGCAGTGCCTCCGGGCGTCTTCACGAACTGATGGAAATCGTCCTGGAAGGCGAAAAGGTCGACCCCATGCGCCTGCGGGATCACACGGAGCAGGTACTGGCACCGCAACTCCAGGCGGTACCCGGCGTGGCCCGTGTGGAAAGACTGGGCGGCCAGGAACGCTCCCTTCAGATCACGCTGATTCCCGAAAAGGTGCGCAGCCATGGCGTCAGCCTGGACCGGGTGATGGCCGCCCTGGAACAGAGCCACCAGGACCTGGCTGCGGGCGTGCTGGAGATCCAGGACAAGGGTTGGTACATGTCCGTGGGCAATCTGGCGGCGACCCCGGATGAGGTCCGCCAGCTTCCGGTGCAGGCCGCCAAGGGGATCGTCACGCTGGGCGACATCGCCGAGATCCGAGAGGCTCCCGCTTTCCGGCGTGGCGTAGCCCGGCATGACGGACACGAGGACGTCAGCCTGCGCATCGTGAAACAGCCCACGGCCGCCACCCTGGATGTGGCCGAAGGTGTTCGCAAGGCCGTGACCGAACTCAAGAAGGGGCTTCCCGAGGGCATGCGCTTGGAGGTGATCTACGACCAGGGCCGCCTGGTCACCCACGCTCTGAATGGCGTGACCTTGGCCTTGTTGGTGGGTGGGATCTTCGTGGCAGTCGTCCTCATCCTCCTGCTCGGGAACCTCCGGGGGGCTCTGCTGGTGTTGGTTGTGCTGCCCTTGGCGACCTTTGGTGCGGCGATTCCGCTGCACTTCGCAGGGCTTGGCATCAACGCCATGACCCTGGGCGGGCTGGCCATATCCGTGGGTTTGCTGGTGGATGCTGCCGTGATCATGGTGGAGAACCTCGCGCATCGCCTGCACGAGCATCAAGACCACATCGAACCCCGCCGTGTGGCTCTCACCCGGGCCGCTGCCGAGGTGGCCACACCCATCCTGATCGCCGTGCTGGTCATCCTGGCGGTCTTCATCCCCCTGCTGTCCATGGGAGGCATCGCGGGCAAGCTCTATGCACCTCTGGCCATGGCCGTGGCCTCGGCCATGACCATCAGCCTCGTGCTCACCTTCACCCTCGTACCCGCTCTGGTGGAGCGCTTTCTTCCCCCCGGCACTTCCCTGGATGAACCCCGGCTCGTCACCGCCATCAAGCGGTTTTACAAACCGGGACTGGACTGGGCCATGCACCACGGCCCGCTGGTCCGCGTGCTCGCCCTGGGGCTCACGGTTCCAAGCCTCTGGCTGGCCTTCCGCCTCGGAACCAACTTCCTGCCTACGCTGGATGAACGCGCCTTCATGCTCCTCTCCAAGGTGCCTGCGGAGAGCAGCCTGGAAGCGGTGGATCAGGCCAATGTGCACCTGGATGCCCGCTTGAAGGCGATCCGCGGCGTGCAATCCGTTTACCGCCGCAGCGGACGTGCCGAGGTGACGGAGGATCCCTGTCCCATCACGGACAGCGAGATCATGGTGATCCTCCAGCCCGACGCGGATGAACGTGCCGTCGGGAAGGCGGTTTTGGAAGTGGCCGAGGTCATGCCCTTCCCCGTGGAAGTGAACACCCCCATGCAGGAGCGCATCGCTGAAGGCATCGGCGGCACGCCCGCCGATATCCAGGTCAAGCTTTTCAACCGGGATCTGGAGGCTGTCCGAGGCGCGCTCCCCGAGCTTCGAGAGCAGCTTTCAAAGCTGGAAGGAGTCCGCAGTGTCACCTCGGATACGCCCGATCCCATGCCCCGTTGGCGAGCGGTCCTGGATGAGGAGGCCCTTCGCCGTCTGGGTGTGCCACGCACCCTGGTTGCCAAGACCCTTCAGGCCGCGCTCCAGGGCCTGGAATCCGAGGTTCATTTTGAAGGTCCCCAGCGCATCGAACGCATCGTCCGTTTTCCCAACGATGGCCGGATCAGCCCTGAGACCCTAAAGGACACGCCGTTGATTCTGGAGGATGGCCGGGCCTTGAGTCTGGGGCAGGTGGTCCGGTTTGCGGAGGCTTCGACACCGACGCTGGTCCGTCGAGAGTCCGCCCAGCGCCGCATCGGTCTCAACATCCGCACCACGGGCGATCTCGGGGGAACCGCCAAGAGAATCGAAAGGGCCTTGGAGGGCGTGACGCTCCCCCCGGGCACTTCCATCCAATTGGGTGGAAAGATCGAGGAGGCTCGCGAGACCCAGCGACGGCTTGGGGTCGCCATCGCGGCAGCCTTGTCGCTGGTGGTGGGGCTGCTCTACCTCGCCCTCAAGCGATGGCGGGAAGTCTTCGTGGTCGCCGCCACGCTGCCGGATGCCTTTGCCGGAGCGCTCTTCGCCCTGTGGTTGGCGGGGGAGACCTGGAACATCAGCTCCATCGTCGGGATGATCGGGCTCTTCGGCGTGGCCGTGCAGAACAGCCTCGTGCTCATCACCCAGGCCAAGGACCTGATGGCGAAGGGCGTGCCCTTTGAGGAGGCCCTGCGGGAAGCCAGCCTGGGCCGCGTGCGCCCCAAGCTCATGACCGCGGGAGCCGCCATTCTCGGCCTCATGCCCATGCTCTTTGGCTTCGGCGGCTCAGAATTGGAGCGCCCCTTGGCCATCGCCATGGTGGGCGGCCTCGTGACCAGCACCCTCTTCACCCTCCTGGCCTTGCCCAGCTTCTATGCCTGGGTGGGCCGGCCAAAGCTGGAGGGTGGTGCCCTGCCTTGATCTGTTTCCTGAGATCACCCAAAAGCGGCCATGGCCCCCACGGTGAAGCTCGGGTGCTGATCCATCAGAGGCCTTGGCGGGGGGATGTGTTCCACCCGGGTGTACCCGGCGTGGCGCAGGGCTTCGTCCCAGGCCTCGGGCGTGAGAAAGCCGTGGCGGGGACGCCAGCGCGGATCGAGGGTCACTTCGGTGAAGCTCCTGATGAAGCTGAAGAAGAATTCCAGGTAGAGGGGCGCATCAAGGCTGGGTTTCAGGCATTCGCCGATCACCAGGCGGCCGCCGGGTTTCAGGCGGCTGCGGAGATCCCGCAGGGTGGCTTCGAGGTCCTGGGCTACGTGCAGCACGTTGATGCCCACGATGGTGTCCAGGCTGGCGGGTTCGATGCCCTGATCTCCCAGGGGGCGATTCAGGTCCAGCAACTGGAACGTGAGGGGGAGGCCCGGTGCGGCGGCTTTGAGGTCGCGCTGGGCGCGGCGGAGGAAGGTCGGTGCCACGTCGGTGAACCGGTACTCCGCGATGCGGGAGAGCCATCCACCCTCTGCGCCCTGCTGGGCCAGCAGCTGGACGAAGGAGCCCGCGCCGGCACCCAGCTCCAGGACGCGGGCGCCCTCGGGGAGACCCTCGCGCAGGGCCAGCAGGGTGAGCAGGTTGTTGGGGAAATACCCCAGGTTCTCGTTGCGGAAGTAGGCCAGCCAGAGCGGGAAGAGGGCCAGGTCGAAGAGCAGGCCTTCGCCGGCCTTTCCCTCGGTGAAGAAGGGCTGGATGTGGGAGCGCACCCCGTCCAGGAGATCGAAATTGGCGCCATGGCCGGGGGCTTCGGCCTCGGCCGCCTCGCGGAGGCTGGTGAGATCCAAATCCGGTTCGCCGTTCAGGGTGTAGCTGTCGCCCCTCTGTGTAAGCAGGCCCTCGATCGCCAGGAAGGGCAGCATCCAGGCGAGGGGTTTGCGGGCCTGGTCCGGCAGACCTTCGCAGAGACCATTGAGGGTGGTCCCGGCCCGCAGCTTGGCCTCCCAGCCCAGGTCGAACAGCATCAGCAAGCAGATGCGGGCGGTATACAGGCCCGAGGCCCGGTGCAGCACCAGGAAGGGCCGGGTGAACAGCCGCGCGATCTCCGGACCCTGGGGCCCAAGCAGGTCGAGGTTGGGCGCCTCGAGGGGGCCGAGGCGCAGGGGCATCAGTCCATCATCTCGCTGATGCTGCGGCCGCCATGGATGCGCAGGATCGCATCACCGAAGAGGGCGGCGGTGGAGAGCACCTTGAGGTAGGGCAGGGACTTGGCCCGCTCCGGGGAGACCGGGATGCTGTCGGTGACCACCAGCTCGTCAAGGTTCGCGGAATTGAGAATCTCGACCGCGTTGCCCGAGAGCACCGGGTGGGTGACCCCCACCCGGACCGTGCGGGCGCCGAATTCCCGGAGGATGCGGGCCGCCTCCTTGATGGAGCCGCCGGTGGCGATCTCATCGTCGTAGATGATCGCGTCCTTCCCCTTTACGTCGCCGATGAGTGCCACACTCTGGGCCTTTTCGGAATCGTCGAAGCGGCGCTTGTCGATGATGGCCATGGGCACGGAAAGGCGCTTGGCGAAATGCCCCGCAAACTTGGCGGCCCCGGCGTCCGTGGCCACCACCACGGCGTTGGAGAGGTCCTTGGACTTGAAGTAGTTCGTGAGAATGGGCGTGGCCAGCAGCTGGTCCGCGGGTTTGCGGAAGAAGCCCAGGATCTGGGGGGCGTGCAGGGTCATGGTCAGCACGCGGTCGGCCCCGGCCGTTTCCAGCAGATCCGCCACCAGGCGGGCCGTGATGGAGATGCGCGCCTCGTCCTTCTTGTCGCTGCGGGCATAGGGGAAATAGGGCAGCACGGCCGTGATGCGGGCCGCCGACGCGAATTTCAGTGCATCAATGAGGATCAGCAGCTCCATCAGGTTGTCGCTGACAGGAGGACAGGATGACTGGATCACGAAGACGTCCGCTTCACGGACGTTTTCCTCGATCTTCACCTTGATGTTCTCGTTGGAGAACCGGGTCACCTTCAGTCGACCCAGCGGCATACCCATGTGGGTAGCGATGCCGCTCGCCAGCTCCGGGTGGCTGCTCCCGGAAAAGACCTTCATCTCGCCAAACATGGATCCCCCGATCGTGACGTCAGTGTAACCGACCGCTCCGGTGGCAGTCGTCACATGGAAAAAGCGGGGGACAGAATTACCGAAGTAGGCGAACAGCCAGGGTCAAGTCCTAGTCTCCAAACAGGGCGACATAAAGGGACGGGATGGAATCGAGGACCAGGAAATGCGACCGGGGCAGAACCCGGAGGTTGGGGCGTTCAAGCTTCACCCCTTCGGCATTCCCCTTCGTGTGCTTGGCCACCGCCAAGCCGGTGAGGGAAGGGATGGGTTCGCCTGGGCCGCCGCCGAAGAAAAGGAAGGGTCCTAATTCCAGTGTGGATGGATCAAATTGTGTCCAGACGACACAGGCTGAAGGCTTCAGCGAGAGGCCTGTGTGAATGGTTTGCCGCGAAGTCTTTGCGGAGCGGGCCGAGGATTTGAGCTGGACATGGCGTGTGATCCCGTTGGATTCCAGGACCACGTCGTACCCGGCTCGATCCACCGATGGATGCGAGATTTCGAGGGAGGCGTGGTCGTGGAACCAGGAATGCCTCAACAGCTCCCCCAGCACCAGATGCTCCAGCAGGTGCTCTCTGTACGTGGATTGGTGGGTATCGAGCATCATGGCCGCTGCCAGAGTTGGTATTCCAATCTTCTTGTTTGAATCCTGTTAATCCTGTCCCCGCATTTCAGACCTTGCCGCCGCCGACCCGCTCGATGCGGGCCCCGACGCCCTGGAGCTTTTTCTCGAGGCCGGCATAGCCGCGGTCGAGGTGGTAGATGCGGTCCACGATGGTTTCGCCCTTGGCCACCAGGCCGGCGATCACCAGGGCGGCGCTGGCCCGGAGGTCGGTGGCCATGACGGTGCAGCCCGTCATCTCTGCGGGGCCGGCCACGATGGCCGTGTGACCGTCCGTGCGCAGATTGGCGCCCAGGCGCTCCAACTCCATGGCGTGCTGGAAGCGGTTCTCGAAGATGCCTTCGTTGATGACGCTGATGCCACAGGCCTGCGTCATGACGGCCATCATCTGGGCCTGCAGATCCGTGGGGAAACCAGGGAAGGGCAGGGTGGTGACATCCTTCGACCGCAACTTCTGGCCGCATTCCCGCTGGATGCGCAGCTGCCGCCCGTCCTGGCCCTCGCGCTCGGTGATGACGCAACCCGACCGCTCGAGCAGGTCCAGCAGAGACCGCAGGTGCTCGGGCTCGCAGCGATCCAGCACCACGTCGCCGCAGGCTGCGGCCACCGCACACAGGTAGGTGCCGGCCTCGATGCGGTCGGGGATGACGGCATGTTCACAGCCATGCAGGCGCTCGATGCCCGTGATGGTGAGGGTGCCCGTGCCGATGCCCTCGATCTGGGCCCCCATCTGGACGAGCAACTGTGCCAGATCGCCGATCTCGGGCTCCAGGGCGGCGTTCCGCAGGATCGTGGTGCCTTCCGCCAGGGCTGCGGCCATGAGGATATTCTCCGTGGCGCCCACGCTGACCTTTTCAAAGGCGTGGTCGATGGCCTTCAGGCGGCCCCGCACCGTGGCATGGATGTAGCCATGGCTGATCTCGATCACCGCGCCCATGCGCTCCAGGGCTTCCAAATGCAGATTCACGGGACGCGCCCCGATGGCGCAGCCGCCCGGCAGGCTCACCGTGGCCCGGCCGAATCGGGCGAGGAGGGGCCCCAGCACCAGGATGGAGGCCCGCATGGTTTTCACCAGGTCGTAGGGTGCCTTCGGATCGTCGCTGCCGGCGCAGGCCAGCCTTGCGGTCAACTCGAAACCGTCGGGATGGGCCTCCAGGGAGGCCTCGGTGCCCAGGGCCTGCAGTACCTTCACCATGGTGCGGATATCCGCCACCGCGGGCAGGTTGGACAGGACCACTGGATCGGCGGTGAGCAGGGCCGCCGCCAGGCAGGGCAGGGCTGCGTTCTTCGCTCCGGACACCCGGATGCGCCCCCGCAGGGGATGGCCACCTTGGATCACCAGTCGGTCCATCGAAACTCCAGCCTTCCAGCGTAGCCCAACCGGGCAATGCCGGGGCGTCTGGCGGGATCAACCGGGCTCCCGCTTCCCTGGAGCCTTCACATATCGACAAGGATCCGCATCCTCTGCTGAAGTGGGGGGATCATCATGGTGTTTAAACTGGACCGCTTCTCCCCTTGATAAGGACACGCTATGGATCTCCAACCATGGGCCTGGTTTTGGCCGTCGATCGGCACCCTCGTCGCCCTTCTTGTGCTCTTGAAATCATTCACCATCGCCAAAGGCAACCAGATCATCGTTCTTGAACGGAGATGGTTCGGCCGGCAGATGCCCGATGGGCGCACGGTGGCGCTTCGCACGGAAGTCGGTGTCCAGGCGCGGGTTCTGGGGCCCGGGTTCCATCTGCTGATCCCGTTCATCTACAGGGTGTCCAAGCGGGACTTCCGCATCATCCATACCAACATGGTGGGGGTGGTGCGGGCGGTGGCAGGCGCTCCGATTCCATCCGGTCAGTTCATGGCCAAGTCGGTCGAATGCGATCTCTTCCAGGATGGCGAGGCCTTCCTACGCAACGGCGGTCAGAAGGGCCCCCAGTTGGCGATCCTCCCCGAGGGCGAATACAAGATCAATCCGCATCTGTTTGAGGTGGTGGAGGTCCCCGCCACCATGATCAGCGACGACGAGGTGGGATACGTCGAATCCATCGCCGGGCAGCCGGTGTCGCGGGAAGGCGGGAACTTTGGTTCGCCCGTGGCCTGCGATAGTTTCCAGGACGCCCAGGCCTTCATCCAGAACGGCGGCCAGAAGGGCCCCCAGATCTCCTTCCTGCCCCCGGGCTACTACCGCATCAACACGATCATGTTCCGCATCCAGAAACTGCCCATCACCAAGGTGCCGGGCGGCAAGGTGGGGCTCGTGGAAGCTACCGATGGCGCGAGGATTCCCGAGGGCCGGTTGCTGGCGGCCCGGGTCCAGGGTCACGGCAATTTCTTTGACGGCGAGGCCTTCATCAAGAACGGTGGCGAGAAGGGCCGTCAGCTGGACGTGCTGATGCCCGGTGTCTACCGCCTGAACCCCATGCTCTTCAAGGTCATCGATATTGTGGACTGGACGCACATCGACGCCGATCAGGTGGGCATCGTCACCATCAACGAAGGCAAACCGATTGTCGATTCCTCGAAAGTCGCGGCGGAAGAGCTGCCTCTCGGAACCCACGACAACTTCCAGGATGCCGATGCCTTCCTCAAGGCGGGCGGCCAAAAGGGCCTGCAGATTCCCGTGCTGCGGGCTGGCAACTACGCGATCAACCCGTGGTTCGCCACCATCGAGAAAGTCGAGATGATCCAGGTGCACATCGGCAATTGCGGTGTGGTGACCAGCTACGTGGGCAGCGAAGGGGCCGATCTCACCGATGATGCGGTCAACGCGAAGATCGTGGCCAATGGCAGCAAGGGCATCTGGGCCGATCCGCTGCAGCCCGGCAAGCACCCCCTGAATACCCGGATCTGCAAGGTGGACATTGTTCCCACCACCCAGATCCTGCTGAATTGGGCCGATAACCGTTCCAGTGCGCATGAACTGGACTCCAGCCTCAAGACCATCACCCTGCGGACGGCGGACGCCTTCAACGTGAACATGGATGTGAGCGTGATCATCCACATCCCCGTCAAGAATGCGCCCAAGGTCATCGCCAATCTGGGGTCGATCAAGAACATGATCTCGCAGGTGCTGGAACCGGCCATCAGCTCCCACTTCCGCAATGCGGCCCAGTACATCCAGGCCCTGGACCTCTACACCAAGCGCAAGGAATTGCAGGAGAAGGCCAAGGAGCACATCGATGCGGTGCTGCGGGTGCATCACATCGATTCCAAAGACACGCTGATCGCCGATGTGGTTCTGCCGCCAGAGCTCACCAAGACCGTCACGGATCGTCAGATCGCCGAACAGGAACGGAAGACCTTCGCGACCCAGAAGGAGGCTCAGGACGAGCGCCGGAACCTGGAAAACGCCAAGGCCCAGGCCAACATGCAGCCGAAGGTGGTGGAATCCGAACGCAACGTGGAGATCCAGAAGAATCTTGCGGAAGGCCGCATCAAGGAGGCCGAGGGTTCCAAGCAGGCGGCCATCCTGATGGCTGAGGGGCAGGCCACGGCCGTCAAGCTGGAGGCGGGCGGCAAGGCCGAAGCCACCAAAGTCAATGCCTCTGCGGACTCCGAAGCCATCACGAAAGTGGGTGGCGCCGAAGCGGCGATCATCCTCGCCAAGGGCACCTCCACCGCCGAAGCCTACAAGCTGGAAGTGGCGGCCATGGGCCGGGACGTCTTCGGCCAGATCAGGGTCATCGACAAGATCTCCTCCAGCAACCTCAAGCTGATTCCCGAAAACCTGGTCATGGGCGGCGGAGGTGGCGAAGGCAACGGCATGGTCAACGGTCTGTTCGGCATCGCGCTGCTGGAGAAGCTCACCGGCCGGAGCTTTGTCGTCCGCGACGTGCCCTTGGAGCCCACCAAGAGCCTGGAGTAGCCCTCACCCATTCAGAGAATGCGCCCCAGCATGGATTTGGCTGGGACCGGCCCCCAGCTCCGCCCGTCCTGGCTTTCGGGCCGGTTATCACCCAGGACCAGGTAGCCATCCCCGCAGGTCCGGTCCCCCTCGCCGCCGCGGTCGGGGTGGACGACCCATGGCTCATCGAGGCGCTGGCCGTTGATCCAGAGGTCGGGTCCCTGCCAGGTCACGGCATCGCCGGGCAGCCCGAGCACCCGCTTCACGGAGGATCCGTGCGGTCCCTCCACCACCCACACCTCGCCCCGCCGGGGCGCGTGGCTGACCCAGGCCCGCAGCGCCCAGCGCAGGTTGCCCTCTCTTAGGGCCGGTTCCATGCTGCGCCCCGACACCCGCACCGGATGCACCACCGCCAGGGGTGAGAGGACGAGCGCCAGGGCCGCGAGAGGGATCCAGGGGCGCATGGGACGCCTACTGCCCCACGGCCAGCCCCACGGCCAACCTTCGTCCTGTCCCATCCGTCAGCGCCACTTCCTTCAGGCAGGCGGGAGCGGGAACGAAGGGGGTGAGTTCGGCCAGCAGGCGCTGGGCCAGGGCCAGGGGACCGTCCAGATCCAGATCGGAGAGCAATCGCCCCTGCAGGGGAGCCAGGCTCCGGTCGAGGGCGGCTTCCAGATCGCGGAAGTCCACCACCACGTCAAAGGCATCCAGCCCCTGCCGCGTGGCCACCACCTCGACGGTGTAGTCGTGGCCCTCCCAGATCCCGCCGGTCCTGAACACCACGGACAGGGGGCGGGTCACGGCGGCTTCGAACATCAGGGTGGAAGGGGAACCCAAGGCTGACTCCAGGTCGGGCCTTCAGTTTGTCATGGCCACGGCTACACTGGGCCTTCGACCACCGCATACCTGACAATCAGGTTGGACAATCAAAGGCCTTCGGATCCGCACCCTGGCCTGTTCTGAACGTTGATCGCAAGGAGGGACCGCCATGAAGGCCCTGGAAATCGCGCTGTTCTGGATCATGACCCTGGCCGCGGGCGGGTTCTTCGTCTGGACCATCCGTCAACGGTTGGCCACGCTGAAGGCGGGCCTGCCGGACAACCGCTTCGACCAGCCCTGGGTGCGTCTGAAGGGCGTGTTCACCCTGGCCATCATGCAGAAGCGCATGGTGCGCGACAAGTACGCAGGCTTCTACCACATCCTCATCTTCTGGGGCTTCTGTGTGCTGGCCCTGCGCTCGGTCGGGCTGGTGGTGGAGGGCCTGTTCCCGGCCTTCCACATGACCGAGGTCCTGGGCGGGTTCGGCTACGGCTACCAGGCCACCAAGGACGTCTTCGAGGTGCTGGTGCTCCTGGGCCTTGGCCTCGCGGCCTACCGCCGCCTGGTGGTCAAGCCCTGGCGCCTGGAGAACTCCTGGGATGCCTGGGCCACCCTGAGCCTCATCGGCGCCCTCATGGTCACGGATCTGCTGGCGGATGGCGCCTACATCTGGCTGCACAACCCGGCCTGGAAGACCTGGGCGCCGGTCAGTCTCTTCATCGCCAACCTGCTGCGGCCCCTGGAGGGTACAGGCCTGCTGGTGCTCTACAAGAGCATGTGGTGGCTGCATCTGGCGACCCTGTATTTCTTCGCCAACTTTCTGCCCTACTCCAAGCATTTCCACGTGTTCACGTCGCTCTTCAACATCTACTTCCGCGACCTGGAGCCCCAGAAGAACCTGAAGCCCATGGACATGGAGGCCGAGCACTTCGGCATCAACAAGATCCAGGACTTCACCTGGAAGCAAATGCTGGACTTCTACACCTGCGTGGAATGCGGCCGCTGCCTGGAGAACTGCCCCACCACGCTGACCGGGAAGCCGCTGCGGCCCAAGGATTTCGGCACGGACCTGCGCGACTACCTGAAGGCCACGCCCCTCGATCAGATGGGCCAGGACAAGGCCGTACCCGAAGACCGCCTGCTCATCGGCGGCCCCGTGCCCGAGGGCTCCCACTGGAAACGGGACGACGAAGTGGCCCCCTGGAGCAAGGAGCAGCTGGAAGGCTGGATCAGCCAGGACACCATCTGGGCCTGCACCAGCTGCGGCTACTGCGAGTGGGCCTGCCCCCTGCAGATCAGCTTCGTGGACAAGATCATCGGCATGCGGCGCTATCTCACCCTGGAGGAGAGCAACTTCCCGGCGGAGGCTCAAGTGGCCTTCAAGGGCATGGAGCGCCAGGGCAACCCCTGGAACCTGGCCCAGGCCGATCGCGCCAAGTGGGCCGAGGGCCTCAAGGTGCCCACGGTGATCGAGAATCCCGATGCCGAGTACCTGTTCTGGGTGGGTTGCGCGGGTTCCTACGACGCCGCAGGCCAGAAGGTCTCCCAGGCCCTGGTGAAGCTGATGGAAGCGGGCCAGGTCTCCTTCGCCATCCTGGGCACCGAGGAAAGCTGCACCTGTGAATCCGCCCGGCGCCTGGGGAATGAGTACCTCTTCCAGTCTGCGACCGAAGCCAACATCGAGACCCTCAAGGGCCACGGCGTGAAGAAGGTCGTCACCAACTGCCCCCACTGCCTCAACACGCTGAAGAACGAATACCCGGCCTTCGGCGGCGACTTCGAGGTGGTGCATGGCACCGAGCTGGTGTCGAAGCTGATCGCCGACGGGAAGATCAAGCTGGAACAGACCGTGGATGTGGACCTCACCTACCACGATCCCTGCTACCTCAGCCGCATCAACGGCCAGGTGGAGGCCCCCCGAGCCATCCTGGACGCCATCCCCGGCGTGAAGCTCACCGAGATGGAAAAGCATGGCGAAGCCACCATGTGCTGCGGTGCGGGTGGCGGCCGCTTCTGGCTGGAGGAGCACCTGGGCAAGCGCGTCAACCACGAGCGCTTCGAGCAGGCCCTGGAGACCAAAGCCACCACCATCGCTGTGGGCTGCCCCTTCTGCAACGTCATGCTGAACAACGCGGCCGGCGAGACGGGCCATGAAGGCGTGGCCACCACGGATGTGCTGGAACTGGCCGCGAAGGCCCTGAAAGCCTGATCCGAGCTTTAACCTGGCGATTTTCACCAGCCCGATCCGGCACCAGCCGCCGGATCGGGCTGGTTCGCGAGGTACAGGGACGAATACCGGGCTTAACAAAAATGTCGGTCATTCATTTTATTGTTACAATTTTGTAATTCTCCTCCCCGGAGTGACCCATGCCCAGCCCGGAAGACGCTCTCAGCCTCTCTCCCCTGCTGGAGCTGAGCCAGGCGCTGGCGACCTCTGATATCCGCGCGGCGCTCCCGCGGGTGCTGGAGATCCTGGCGGAGGCCTTCGGGGCGCTGAACGGCGCCATTCTGCTGGCCGACGAGGACAGGAGTGGTCTTCGGATCGAGGCAGCGCGGGGGTTGTCGCGGCAGGCCACGGAGCGGGCCCACTACCGGGCCGGGGAGGGCATCAATGGTCGGGTGCTGGTCAGTGGAAAGGCCATCGTGGTGCCCCAGGCCAGCCAGGAGCCCCTGTTTCTCGACCGGACCGGGGTGCTGAAAGAGCAGAAGCGGAAGAAGGCGGACATGTCCTTCTTCTGCATCCCGGTCTTCCTGGATCGGCGGACGGCGGGGACCCTGTGCCTCACCGTGCCCTACGACCGCCATCGCGATTTTGACCGGGACACCAAGCTGCTGCAGATCGCCGCTGCCATGGTGGGGCTCGCCATGAAGGTGGCGCGGCTCGTGGCGGCGGACCGTCAGCGGCTGGTGGAGGAAAACCAGCAGCTGCGCCTGGAGTTGCGGGAGCGCTACGACCTGCGCCACCTCATCGGCCACAGCCACGCCATGCAGCGGGTCTACGAGGCGGTGGCCCAGGCGGCGCCCAGCAGCACCACGGTGCTCATCCGCGGCGAGTCCGGCACCGGCAAGGAGCTGGCGGCCCATGCCCTCCACTACAATTCGCCCCGGGCCGGAAAGCCCTTCGTGAAGGTGAGCTGCGGGGCCCTGCCCGAGACCCTTATCGAGTCCGAGTTGTTCGGCTACGAGCCGGGGGCCTTCACGGATGCCCGGCACCAGAAGAAGGGCCGGTTCGAGCTGGCCCATGGCGGGACGCTCTTCCTCGACGAGGTGGGCGAATTGTCGCCCGCCACCCAGGTGAAGCTGTTGCGGGTGCTGCAGGAGCGGGAGTTCGAGCGGCTCGGCGGGGTGAGCCCCGTGAAGGTGGATGTGCGCCTCATCGCCGCCACGCATCGGGACCTGGAGGCTGCGGTGAAGGCGGGCACCTTCCGGGAGGATCTCTACTACCGCCTGCACGTCTTCGAGCTCTTCATGCCGCCCCTGCGGGAGCGCCAGGCGGACATCCTGCTGCTGGCGGACCACTTCGTGGAGAAGATCGCCGCGGCCCAGGGCAAGGACGTGCGCCGCATCTCCACCTCGGCCATCGACATGCTGGTGGCCTACCACTGGCCGGGCAACGTGCGGGAGCTGGAGAACGCCATCGAGCGGGCCATCCTTGTGTCCGAAGGCGGGGTCATCCACGCGCATCATCTCCCGCCCTCCCTCCAGACCGCCGAGGTTTCCGGCACCCTTCCGGGAACCGGGCTGGGAGACGCGGTGGCCGCCTTTGAGCGGGACCTGCTGCAGGACGCCCTGAAATCGGCCCGGGGAAATCGATCCCGCGCGGCCCGGCTCCTCCAGACCACCGAACGCATCCTGAACTACAAGGTCCAGAAGTACGGATTGGAACCGGAGCGTTTCCGCGGAGGGTGAAATAAAGCAACAATAATGTAATAAAATTTTATCTATTCGACATTTTTGTCTATCGATGGGTTTTCGATTTTGTTTATTTATCTAATTTAAATTCAATAATTGATTGCTTTAAATAACGATAAAGTTCGTTCTTCCCTCCGGCACACTCCCTGCTCATGAGCCGGGCAGGAGGGGCCGATGGCCGGCCCTTGGATTCGAGGATCGGAGGCAACCATGGGTTGCAGCGCAGACCGGACACGCTGGGCGAGGACCGCCTCGTTCCCCGGTACGACGAGGGAGGATCTCGCATGAACCGGCGGATCCTTTTCAGGGCCCTCGCGGTGGCCGTGGCCCTGGCGGCCATCTCCCCGCTGCTTTTCGCGGCCGATCCCAATGGCGGCGCCACCGGTGGCATCCAGAATGTGCCGGCCCAGTCCGCTGGCGCCCCGACCCTGCAGGAAGTCGGAGCTGCCCTGGGCCAAACCCGCGTGGCCCTCAATTTCGTGTGGGTCCTGTTCGCAGGATTCCTGGTGATGTTCATGCAAG
Source organism: Geothrix sp. (assembly GCA_030824075.1). Classification (GTDB taxonomy): domain Bacteria; phylum Acidobacteriota; class Holophagae; order Holophagales; family Holophagaceae; genus Geothrix. The sequence goes on along the minus strand of JAVBYJ010000024.1, from coordinate 34,287 downwards.
CCGGCTTCGCCCTCGCGGAGACGGGGTTCACCCGCGCCAAGAACGCCGCCCACACCATGATGATGAACTTCATGGTGTATGCCCTGGGCGTCCTCGGTTTCTGGGCGGTGGGTTACGCCTTGCAGATGGGTGGATCGGGCGCTCCCATGGGCGCGGCCCTCAGTGCCCCTGAGGGCATGTCAAAGCTCGTTGGCCCCACCCTCAACGGCCACCTCTGGGGGCTCTTCGGCGGCACGGGATTCTTCCTCACGGGCGCGGCCTACGACGTCTCCGCCTTCGCCATGTTCCTGTTCCAGATGGTGTTCATGGATACGGCGCTGACCATCCCCACCGGGGCCATGGCCGAGCGCTGGAAGTTGTCGGCTTTCATCGTGTACGCCCTCGTGGCGTCCGGCCTGATCTACCCGGTGTTCGGCTGCTGGGCCTGGGGCGGCGGCTGGCTATCCACCCTCGGCAAGAGCCTTGGCCTTGGCCACGGCTACGTAGACTTCGCCGGGTCCGGCGTGGTGCACCTCACGGGCGGTGTCATGGCCATCACCGGGGCCATCGTCCTCGGACCCCGGATCGGGAAGTACGTGAAGGGCAAGGCCCAGGCGATCCCGGGCCACAACTTGCCCATGGGCGTGCTGGGCTGCTTGATCCTGGCCTTCGGCTGGTTCGGATTCAACGCAGGCTCCACCCTGGCCGGCACGGACCTTCGCATCGCCGTGGTGGCCACCAATACCATGCTGGCCTCTGCCTCCGGTGCCCTGCTGGCCTACGTCTACACCTGGAAGAAGTTCGGAGCGCCTGATCTCTCCATGGTCGTGAACGGGATGCTGGCAGGGTTGGTGGCCATCACGGCACCCTGCGCCTTCGTCACCGCCCCTTCCGCGGTGCTCATCGGGGCCGTTTCTGGCGTCCTGGTGGTCGTGGCGACGCTCGTCATCGAGAACTCCCTGAAAATCGACGATCCGGTGGGGGCCATCGCGGTCCATGGCGTGAATGGCACCTGGGGGCTCATCGCCCTGGGCCTGCTGGCAGACGGCACTTACGGTCAGGGACTGAACGGCCCTGCCTCGGGCGTCACGGGCCTGTTCTACGGAGACGGCAAGCAGCTCGTCGCCCAGCTCATCGGCATCGGCGCCAACGTGCTCTGGGTGGGGGTGACGAGTTTCGTGCTCTTCAAGGTGTTGGACAAAACCATTGGCATGCGCGTTTCACCCGAGCAGGAAATGGCCGGCCTCGACTTCCACGAGGTCTCGGCTCCGGCCTATCCTGGCGACGGATCCACGGTGAACACCCCCGTGATGATCCTGCCCAAACCCATGAAGGCATCCGTGTCCATTGGAGGTAAGGCATGAAGCTCATCACGGCCATCATTCGACCAGAGAAACTCGAGGAGGTGAAATCGGCCCTTTTCGCGGCCGAAGTCACCGGCCTGACCATCCTCAGGGTGGCGGGCCACGGCGGCGAGAAGACCTCCCTGGAAACCTACCGCGGCGCCACGATGATGTACGAGTTCCACGAGAAGATTCAGCTTGAGATCGCCGTTTCGGAACCCTTCGTGGATATCACCGTCCGGGCCATCCTGGAGGCCGCGCGCACCGGCGAGGTGGGGGACGGCAAGATCTTCGTTCGCTCCCTGGAAAGGGTCATCCGCATTCGGACTGGGGAGCTCGACATCGAGGCCCTCACCCCAGAACCTCAGCGTCACCATTGATTCCGATGGCATGACCCGCTGTCTCCAGGGCCGGAGGGCGGGCTGCACAGCGCCCGACCGCGCCAGGCAGCGATATCCGCGGGACCGCGATTTCGGCTGACAGCAGACGGCTGACAGCTGATAGCTTGTCCCCATGCCCCTCGACCCCCGCCTCCTCGAGATCCTCTGCTGCCCGGCCTGCCGCGGTGAGGTGGTGGAAAAGCCAGAAGGCCTGCACTGCCAGGGGTGCGGGCTGCTCTATCCCATTGAGGACGGCATCCCCGTGATGCTGGTCGAGCAGGCCAAGCAGGTGCCCCTGTGAGCCCGGAGCAGGGAGGCTCCATCTCCACAAGCCTGAGGCGGGTGGAAGCCGCCCGAAGGGTGGCCGCACAGGAGGTGCGGATATGAGGCTCGACCGTACCCAGGCCGAATCGCTCCTTCGGCGCATGGAAGGCCGCAAGGTGGCGGTGCTGGGCGATGTGATGCTGGACGAATACCTCTTTGGCGAGGTGAACCGCATCTCGCCGGAGGCGCCGGTTCCCATCCTGCGGGTGCTGCGGGAGCAGGCGGTGCTCGGGGGCGCGGCCAACGTGGCGGCCAACCTCAAGGCCCTGGGGACGGTGCCCATGCTCATCGGCACCCTCCAGAAGGATGCGGCGGGCGACCGGGTGCTGGGTCTGCTGAGCGGACTCGGCGTGTCCATCTCGGGTCTGGTGCTGGATCCCTCGCGCCCCACCATCATCAAGACCCGTGTGATTGGACACCAGCAGCAGATGCTGCGCATTGACCGGGAGGAGCCAGGACCGCCCAATGCCGCCGTGTTGTTGGGCTTGCAGGACCGCCTGGAGCGGGCCCTGAGTGAGGCCTCGGCCCTAATCGTCTCCGACTACGCCAAGGGCACGGTCAACAAGCCCGTGATGGAGGCGGTGCGCGCGCTTTGTGCGGCGCGGAACCTGCCCTGGATCGTGGACCCCAAGCCCGCGCACAAGGCGCTGTACCGTGGCGCCACGGCGATGACACCCAACACCAAGGAGACCTCGGAGCTGACCGGTCGGCCCGCGAGGTCAGACATGGAAGTGACTGTGGCGGGTCGAACCCTGATGGCTGAGCTTGGCTTGAAGGGCCTCCTGGTGACCCGCAGTGAGCGGGGCATGGCCCTTTTCGCGCCGGACGGCGATCACACCGCGCCCTGGATGATTCCGACCGAGGCTCGGGAGATCTTCGACGTGAGTGGTGCGGGCGATACGGTCATCGCGGCTTTCAGCGCCGCCATCGCCGCTGGCGCCGACTGGCGGGAAGCCGCGATGCTCGCCAACGCCGCTGCGGGCCTGGTGGTCGCCAAGGTCGGCACCGCCACGGCCACTCCCGCCGAACTGCTGGCGCACTACCGCGAGCAGGAAGCGAACTAGTTTCGGAGCTCGATGGCCAGCAGGAACCTGTCGCCGGAAGCGAGGCGCTCTTTCACCTGGGTGAAATTCAGGTCGAAGGTCTCGGTCTCGCCGGGCTTGATGGTTCCAACCTTGGTGCCGCCGGAGGCCACACCCAAAAGGCGCCCGTCCTTGTCGAGTACCGCCACGGCAAAGCCCGGAACCTTGGGATACGTACCCGTATTGGTGACCTCGACCTGGGCTCGGGTGCCGAATTCGGCGCCCTTGAAGAGGTTGAAGAAGCCTGGTTGCACCATGCGCTTGTTGAAGAAGATGCTCTGGACCTTCAAGCCATCCAGGTTGACGGACAGAGGGATGACGCGGTCCCAGCTGAAGGCGTGGCTTTCGGAGTAGAAGGAAAGCGGGGTCGCCGGGGTTGTCTGGGCAGGCGTCGTCGGGGCCGGGGGAGGCGTGGCCGGAACCTGGGCCAGGCCTAGGAGGGCGGCAAAAAGGAGGGTCTGCATATCAGTTCTTTCCGAACAGGCCGCCGAAGAGGCTCTTCTTGGGGGCAATGTCACCGATGCCGGAATCCAGGCTGAACGAGCTCCCGCTTCGATCCCGGCGAAGGCGCTCGAAGACTGGGCGCAGGCCTGGGACCTTTTGGGCTTCCAGCCAGTTTTCGCTGTGCTGGCGAGCGACCAGGTGGCTTTCGAGGATGCGTCCCTCCTCCACCCAGGCGATCAGCTGCGGCATGGTCAGGCTTCCGTAGATGTCTTCACCGATCTTCAGGCGCAGGAGTTCGGCCCCGGTATCCGGAGTGTCCGCCACGGGTGCGAAGGTCCGGGAGGGGGAGGATGCCGCCCCTTCGGCGCGCCTGTCAGGGGAGGGGAAGAGATCGGAAGCATTCAGAGCCACGGTGGGCTCCACGGAAGGGCTCCTTGGCGCGGCCGGGGCCGCCAGGGCCGCCAGCAGATCCGCCTGGGACAGGCGGACGGTGGAGGTGGATGGGCCGGCCAGATCCTCCCCCGTCACCCCCGAGTCCGTGGGGCTGTCGCCGAGGGTTCCGGTGGCCACGGAGGGGGAGGTGGGGAGAACGACGCCGCCAAGGGTGGACTCCAGGGCGGACAGGGTGGCCTCCATGTCCATGGCGTTGGAGTCCTGCTGGCTCTTCGGCCCAGCGGACCGCGCCGGGGCGCCACCGAAGAGCTTGTCGATGGCATCCCGGGCGGAGGTGTAGCCGGAGAGGGTGGTTTCCGTGATCTCAGGGGGAAAGTCGGGCCGAACGGCCACAGGTTCTGGTGCGGGCGCAGGTTCTGGTGCAGCCGTGGGTTCAGGCAGGGCCATGGGTTCGGGCGGGGCCAGGATGGGTTCTGGCGTGGCCTCGGCCTTGACCTCCGGCAGGGCCGTGGGGGCCACCACCAGCGTCTTTTCGAGGATCTCCTCTTCCACACCCTCCAGGTCGCCCAGGGTCAGGGAAGGGGGCGTGATCTCCGAATCGAGGGGAGTGTGCTGCATCCCCTCCGCGTCCTCGACCGTGGCTTCCGCGGTGGCACCCTGGGCGGGCAGGGCCAGCAGGCGCTGCACAATGTCGCCGACGGGAAACAAGCCGCCGCAGGAAAAACACTTGGCGCGACGAATCACCGGCTTCAACCGCTCGGGACGAAGGCGGTAGCGGGTGGAGCAGCTCGGGCAATGGATCGCTTCGGCCACCTGGAACTCCTGGTATTTCGAGCAGGATAGCACCGTGTCCGGGCTCTGTCGTCCAGCCGGGCCGGGTATCCTCGAATCACGGAGGTCCCGTGCAGGGCGTGTTGATCACCATCGAAGGTGTGGAGGGGTCCGGGAAGTCCACCCAGCTGCTGCGCCTTTCCGAGCGGCTCCGGCGTCTCGGCCTGCCCCTGGTGGTATCCAAGGAACCCGGAGGCACGGCCTTGGGACGGGAGCTGCGCCGCCTGCTGCTCGAGCGCCACGCCAGCGGCGAGACCTGGTGCGCGGATGCCGAACTGCTGTTGTTCTACGCGGACCGGGCCCAGCACCTGGAGACGGTGATCCGGCCTTCGCTGGCCGAGGGGAAGGTCCTGCTGGTGGATCGCTTCGAGGATTCCACCCGCGCTTACCAGGGTGCCAGCGGCGTCGCCGAATCCGCCCTGGACCGGCTCAATGACCTGGTGCTGCGGGGGCTCCGACCCCACCTGACCGTGCTGCTCGACATGGATCCCCAGGCCTCCCTTCAGCGTGTGGAGGTCCGCAACCTGTCCTTGGGTACCGAGTTCGCTGAGACACGGTTCGATGAGGCCGAGCTGGACTTCCACCGGCGCGTGCGGAACCGGTTCCTGGTCATCGCCCAGAACCACCCCAACCGCGTGGTCGTGATCCCGGCCCGGGATCCAGTGGACCAGGTGGAGGTGGCCATCTGGGCCCGGGTGGCGCCGCTCCTGCGCAGCGCCGGGTTCGGGGTGGATTGATGTTCTCTCCCGACATCGCCGGCCATCAGACCATCCGCCAGCGTCTGCTCGAGCGGCTTCGGGAAGGCCGCATTCGCGGGTCGCTGCTCTTCACCGGACCGGAGGGCATCGGCAAGCGCCGGGTGGCCCTGGAATTGGCGCAGCGCGAGCTCTGCTTCCGTCGCAATGCCTGTGGTCAGTGCGAGGGCTGCCGGATGTTCACGGGGGACGATCTGCCCTTCGAACTGCCGAACCTGCTGCGTATCACGCCCGAGGGCAAGGCTGGCGTCATCCGCATCGATCAGATCCGTGAAGGCCTCGACTCGAACAACCAGGCGCGCTTCAGCCGCGGGGTCATCGAGTGGGCCTCCCTGGCCCCGCCCGTGGGGTGCCACCGCTGGATCCTGGTGGAAGAGGCGCACCGCCTCAACGAAGCCAGCGGCAACATCCTGCTCAAGACCCTGGAAGAGCCGCCTCCGGACACGCACTTCATCCTCGTCACCCATCGCCCCGAGGCCCTGCTCCAGACCATCCGCAGCCGCTGCGAGCGCATTCCCTTCGCGCCCCTCGCCCCCCGGGAAGCCTGGGCCGTGGCACTGCGGAACGGATGGGAGGAGGCCGACCATGACCGCTGGTCCGCCCTGGGGGAGGGGAGCCTGCGCTTCCTGGAGGAGGCGTCCTTCCGCCGGGCTGAGGCCCAGGTGGAAGCCTGGATCGCCCTGATGGCCGGGCGGCCCTTCCGCGAGGCCGCCGAACCCCTGCTGCCCGAGAAGGAATCCGCCCTGGCCCAGGGGGAGCAGCTGCGGCAGCCCCTGGAACTGCTGCTGCGCCTGCTGGCGGACTTGGCCCGGATGCGTGCCGGGGAGGCCCCGGCCCTGGTGCCCTGGCGGGAGACCCTGATGGGCCCGGCCGCGGCTTCCTGGGACCTGAAGGCACCCCAGGAGGCGGTCCTGACGGCCCTGCGACACCTGCCCCGGAACCTCAGCCCCGAACCCCTGATCCGGGAAGTGGCGCTTTCGTTAGGGACCACTTCGAAATAACCAGGGCTTTCCGGGTTGTTCCAAGCCAGCCCCTCCAGCGATCGGACGCGAAGCGCCCTTCTGCCCACGGCATTCGCAGGGATGAAGCCGCTATGCCGCTCACGCCACCGAAGCACACCGGCCGTGATATGACGGCGGCCCGGGGTCGTGACCGCCATCACCGCCCGGGGGGTCATACTGTATTCAGGAGCTTAGACTCCTTAATTGGAGGCCACCATGTCCGAACCCCTCTACGGTCACGATCTGCTGAGCATTCTGGTGGAGAAGGGTGGCGCCTGCCAGTTGGAGGAGCTGCGCGCCGCCTCTGCCGTGGCTCACGGGACCGAGGCCACCTATTGCAACTGCGGTGGCGATACCTTCGATTTCGACGGCGTGATCGCCTTCCTGGGCCGCAAAGGCAAGCTCCAGGTGGCCGATGGCACCGTGACCTTGGGCATGGCGCCCGCCTGTCAGCACTGAAGCTCAGGCTGGAGGCGAGGCCCTTCGGGCGGCCCGGAGAGCCTCGTTGACGGGTGCTGCCGGGAATTCGCGGAGCATCCTGGTCGGATCCACCGTCGCACCACCGGCTACAGTTAGAGTTTTCAAGAAGCCTTCCCTGGCGAATCCCATGGACGCCCCCCAGGACACGCTCGTTTCAAAATTCGCACCCAAGGCCTTTCTGGTCAGGCTGGGCATCGGTGTCCTGATCCTCAACCTCTTCGTCATTCTCATGACGGCGGTTTCCCTCCGGCAGAGCTGGCGGAATCACCAGGACCTGGCCATCGCCTCGGCCCAGAACCTGGCCCAGGTGCTCGATCGCTATGTGGCGGACACCTTCAGCAAGGCTGACCTCGCCGTGTGGGCGGTCAAGGACGAGATTGAGCGCGTCGACACCGATGCTGCAGGCGGCCGACGCGACCTCGCTGCCTTCATCCGTCGGCAGCACCAGCGGGCGCCCGGATTGCTGGCCCTCCGGACCACGGATGCGCAGGGCGTGATCAATCATGGGGGTGGTGCAGAGATGACCGCTCTGGTCAGCCTGGCGGATCGCGAGCATTTCATCCGGCTGCGGGATGTTCCCGACGCCGGTTTGGTGATCTCCAAGCCCGTGGTGGGAAAGCTCACCGGGACCTGGGTGATCATCCTGGCCCCGCGCCTCGAGCGCCCCGACCACAGCTTTGCCGGGATGGTTCATGCGGTGATCGGGCTGGACCAGTTCGACAGGGTCTTTTCCACCCTGGATGTGGGGCCGCATGGCTCCGTGGCGCTCCGGGATCTGGACCTGGGGCTGATCGCCCGCTATCCCGAGCCCACCAGGGCCGGAACCGCCATTGGCCAGAAGGTCGTGTCACGGGAGCTTCTGGCCTTCGCTCAATCGGGCCGGGACACCGGGATCTACCGGGCCCGCACCCCTTTCGACCAGGTCCAGCGCACCTTTTCCATCCGCAGGGTTTCAGACCGGCCCTTCTACCTCCTGGTGGGTCTGGCCGAGCGGGACTACCTGTCTGGCTGGCGGCGGGAGGTGATCAAGCAACTTGCGGAAGTGGGTCTTTTCATCGGTCTGACCCTGGTAACGTTCTGGTTGATCCGCCGCGCCTGGCTGAGGCAGCAGACCACTCACGAGAACCTGGAACGGTTGCTCGCGGAGGTGAAGACCCTGGGCGGCATGCTGCCCATCTGCAGCCACTGCAAGAAGATTCGAGATGACAACGGCTACTGGAACCAGCTCGAGGCCTATCTGAACGCGCATACCGACGCTGAATTCACGCACGGGATCTGTCCCGACTGCGCGAAAGAGATCTTCCCCAGGGCCTCCGGAAAACACACCACGATGTAGCTTCTCGGGTGGCCGATGCGGGACAATGGGGCTACGGGAGTTCCCATGCAGCTGCTCCGCATCAACCACCTGGGCATCGCGGCCCCCGGCCTGGACGAGGCCATGGCGCGCATGGCGCGGCTCTTCGACAGGACCGCCGACCACATTGAAGAAGTGGCCGAGCAGAAGGTGAAGACAGCCTTCTTCCCCGTGGGCGAAAGCAGCCTGGAATTCCTGGAGAGCACCGACCCCGAGGGCCCCATCGGCAAGTTTCTGGCGAAGCGCGGCCCGGGCATCCACCACGTCTGCTTCGAGGTGGATGACATCGACGAAGCCGTGGCCACCCTGCTCGCCAAGGGCGTGCGCATGATTGACCAGGCCCCGCGGAACGGCGCTCACGGCTGCCGCGTGGCCTTCATCCATCCAGCCGAGACCGGCGGCGTGCTGATGGAGCTCAGCCAGGGGCGATAGACTGGTGATGGCGGCCGACCGTCGCCGAGGGGAGCAGGCACGGTGAACCGAGCCTTCGTCAAGGATCCGGATGACACGGGACGCCCGGAGGAACTGCCGGAGCGTTCGCAGAGCCCTCACACGAACTACGTGACGCCCACCGGATGGCGGCAGCTGCAGGCCCGGGTGGCCGAGCTGGCCGTCCGCAGGCAGCAGCTGCTCGAGGAAGGCCGGCTTGTGAACCCGCAGGATCTGGCCGTGGTGCAGCGCGACCTCCGCTACTACGAGGAACGGGTGAACCGGGCAGTCCTGGTGGATCCCGCCGGCATGGCACCAGACCGTGTGCATTTCGGGGCCACCGTGGACGTCTGCGACGAGGCCGGCGAGATCGCGACCTACACCATCGTCGGGGAGGACGAGGCCGCCCAGAGCAAGATCAGCTGGATCTCGCCGCTGGCCGAAGCGCTCCTGAACGCGGAACTGGGCGAGGAGGTGGTGTGGCGCCGGCCGGCCGGAACGAAACGGCTGGAAATCCTCGCCATCCGCATCCCGCCTGCGCCTTGAAACCTGGCTCTATCCCACCCACCCCAGGTACCCCAGCCACAGCGCCCGCCCGAAGAACACCACGATGGGGGTGGCCAGGGCCAGGAAGCAGCCGAAGGGCAGCATGGTCTGGCCGCCGCTGCGACGCATGAACATGAGGGGCAGACCCACGGCGGCGCCGAGGCCCGCGCCCAGGAACAGGATGCCCAGCATGGGGGCCCAGCCCCAGAAGGCGCCCAGCCAGGCCAGCATCTTGAAATCGCCCATGCCCAGGCCGTCGGTCTTGCGGATCCACTTGTAGAGCTGATTCATCAGGGCTGGAACCCCATAGCCCACGGCCAGGCCGAGGAGGCTCGCCTGCCAGGTGACGGCGGGTTCGAAGCCGTGGTACGACGGCGCGGGCTGCAGGCCATTGTGGAAGGCCAGGGCCTGGATGATGTCGCTGGGACCGGCCCAGACCTTCACCAGGGCTTCGGGGCGGACGATCTGAGGCAGGGTGAGCAGCAGGCCCAGGCCCATCAGGGGGAACTGGATCGCGTCCGGCAGGATCATTTCGGTGAGATCGGTGAAGAACAGCACGATCAGGGCGTACCCGCAGACCACGCCCTTGAACCAGATGAGCGATCCGAAGGGGAACAGCCAGGGCGAGGCGGCAAACAGGAGCCCTGTGAGCAGCTCCACCAGCGGGTAGCGCACCGGGATCCGCCAGCCGCAGGCGGCGCACTTTCCCCGCAGCCAGAGCCATCCCAAGAGGGGTATGTTGTGCCAGGGTTTGATCTTCGCCTTGCAGCCGGGGCAGTGGCTGGCCTTGGTGACGACGTTGCGATCGTCCGGATCTTCCTGGGGCAGACGGTGGATCAGCACGTTGCCGAAGGAACCCACGACGAGGCCGAAGGGCGCCAGCAGCAGGGAAATCATCCAGGGTGGAAGGTCCAAATAAGGCATGTCATTACGATAGCGGGAGCTTCTGGCCCTTTCGCGGCAGAATGAAGTGTTCCCACCTGGAGTTCCCGTGATCCGCTCCCTCCTCTGCGCGCTCTTCCTGATTCTCCCCATGACGGCCCAGGATTCCGCTCCCCAGGCCGCTGCCATGCCCGCGCCGTCGGCCAAGCCCCGGGTGCAGCTGCTCACCAGCTACGGCCCCGTCGTGGTGGAGCTGGAACCGGATCTGGCCCCGAAGACGGTCGCGAACTTTCTGCAGTATGTGAAGGACGGCCACTACAAGGGCACGATCTTCCACCGCGTCATTGAGGGGTTCATGATCCAGGGCGGCGGCCTGCTGGAGAACCTGGAGGAGAAGCCCGGTCGCGAACCGATCCTCAACGAAGCGCCCCAGACCTTCAAGGCCGGATTGAAGAACACGCGGGGCACGATTTCCATGGCCCGCACCGGCTCTCCCCACAGCGCCACGGCCCAGTTCTACATCAACCTCATGGACAACCCCCGGCTGGACCACCGGGACATGACCGAGGACGGCTACGGCTACTGCGCCTTTGGCCGGGTGGTATCAGGCATGGAGGCCGTGGACAAGATCGCCAAGGTCAAGACCGAATGGCGCCGGGGCATGGGCGATATCCCACAGTTCGCCGTGCGCCTCAAGGATGCTGTCCTGCTTCCTCCGCAGTAGGAGATGACGCCCCGCTGCTGGCTCCGCCCCGCCCTGGTCTGGATTCTCGGTGCCCTGGCCCTGATTGTGTCCGTGGGCGTCTGCTTTATCCTGGCCCCCATGCTCGGTGGGGGGCGGGCTTTTTGGCTGGTGGCCCCCCGCTACATTCGAGGCACGGCCTGGGCCTTCGGCGTTCGCCGCGAACTGGTGGGCTGGGAGAGGCTGCCCGAGGATCTCCGCACCGGTCGCCGCCCGGCGGTCTTCATCGGCAACCATGCCTCCCTCTTTGATCCGCCTCTGATGATCTCCACGCTGCCCTGTCGGCCCGTCTTCGTGGCCAAGCGGGAACTGGCGCGGGTGCCCTTCCTGGGTTGGGTGATCTGGCTGGCGGGTTTCATTTTCATCGACCGTGGCCGGGGGGGCGCCGCCCGGCGAAGCCTTGAAAGGGCCGCGGCTCGCATCCGTGCGGGACAAAGCGTCGTGGCCTTTCCCGAAGGAACCCGCAGCCGCGACGGTCACCTCCTGCCCTTCAAGAAAGGCCCCTTTGCCCTGGCTTTCGAGGCCGGCGTTTCCGTCGTGCCCTTCGCCATTCACGGCGGTACGGAGATCCTGCCCAAGGGCGACTGGTGCGTGCGGAGCGGACCCTACCGCATCAGCCTTGGCGTTCCGCTGGAGCCGAGCGGATTCTCCGATGCCGGTGCCCTTCGGGAGGCGGCCGAATCCGCGGTTCGCGCTCTCATGAAGCGAGGGTAGTCATTCCGCCGTTTCTTAGTTCACGATCTTGATCGTTGGGGGCGGTCCCTGGGGGCGCTGCCGGTCCCTCGGGATGAAGATGGCGCCGAGAACGGAGGCGATGATGCTGGTCACCAGGGCCCCGAAGACGCCGGCCCAGAAGCCGCTGACCGTGAAGTCGAGTCCCAGTTTGGAAGATAGGGAACCCGCCAGCCAGAAGACCAGGCCGTTGATGACAAGGCTGAAGCAGCCGAAGGAACAGGCCATGGGAACGATGGCGATGACCTTCAGGAACGCGCCGAGGGTGGTGTTTAGGGCGCCGAGGAGGACCGCCACCACCAGCAGGTCCAGGAAGGTGCCGTGGCCGAGGCCGGGCACCACGGAACTGGCCACCAGCAGGCCGATGGCGGAGAAAACGAACCGCAGCAGCACCGTCATGAGGGCATCCCGTCCTTTTCGTTGGCCTGGGTGATGACGCTTCCCGGCGGCACGCTGCGGGTGAGCCAGACATTGCCGCCGACGGCCGAGCCCTTCCCGAGGGTGATGCGGCCCAGGATGGTGGCGTTGGAGTAGATGATCACGTCATCCTCCACCACTGGATGGCGGGGGATCCCCTTGATGGGATGGCCTTCGGCATCCAGCGGAAAGCTCTTGGCGCCCAGCGTCACACCCTGGTAGATCCGCACGTTGCAGCCGATGACGCAGGTCTCGCCGATGACCACGCCCGTGCCGTGATCGATGAAGAACCGTTCGCCGATCCGGGCCCCGGGGTGGATGTCGATGCCCGTGAGGCTGTGGGCGTGTTCGGTGATCATGCGCGGCAACAGGGGGACCCCCAGCTTCAGCAGCTCATGGGCCAACCGCTGGCTGGTGATGGCCAGGAGGCCGGGGTAGCAGAAAAGCACTTCATCCGGGCTGGTGGCCGCGGGATCGCCTTCGAAGCCAGCCTGGATGTCTGTGGCGAGGAGGCGCCGGACTTCGGGAAGCCGCAGCAGAAACGCCTGGGCCAGGTCCAGGGAGCGCCCACCGCAATCACCGCAGGCGGGATCCGAGGCCATGAGGCCGCGCTGGATCTGGTCGCGCAGGCCATGCAGTACGCGGTCCAGGCGCGCGCCCAGGTGGTACCGCAGGGTTCCGAGGGTCAGTTCAGAGGTGCCGAAGTAGCCAGGGAAGAGCAGGGCGCGCAGTTCCTCCACCAGGGTGGCCACAGCGGTGCGGGAAGGGAACTCCCGGCGGCCCAGCGGCATCTCGGTGAGGGCCGTGGACGCCTCGGCCAAAGCCTCAATGACCGTGTGGAGGTCGGGGGGGGTGGAGGGGTCGTTCGGCATGGGAGTGAGGATACTCTCGGCGAGGCTTCAGTAGGTCCAGGTCAGCGAGCAGCCGGTTTCCTTGGCGAGTTTTTCGGCCAGGTCGGGATCGTGTTTCAGGCGCCAATCCCGCCCCGCCTTCACGCGGGCCACGAGTCCTTCCTTCGAGCGGTACTCGAAGGTCACCGGCAGGTCTCCCGGGCAGGTGGCCAGGAGGGCGGCCATGCGGGGCGGGCATTCCCCGGGGGGCAGACGCACCAGGGCCCCATTGAAGCCCCGACCCTGGAAACCCTCCAGAGGCTCGAGCAGCGTGGCGAAGACCTTCACGACGGTCTGTTCTTCTTCCTCTTCTGCTTCGCCGCCGTTCCCGTTGCCCGCTCCGTTTCCATTGCCTTGGATCGTCTCCACCCGCAGTTCACCCGTGATGCGCAGCATGGCTTCGGGCAGGGCCAGGTGGCCGTAATGCTCGAAGGGCCGACGGCCCGCTTTCTTGGTGGTGGGATCCCACTTGCTGGCCATGAGCAGCACTTCCATCTTCCCGGTGGGATCTTCCACCTGGAGGATGGCCCAGGGTTCACCTTTCTGGTTGGTCTTGAAGGCGACCGTGGAGACCATGGCGCCGAGGACGATTTCGTGGCGGTCCCGCAGGCGCCCCGAGGCCACATCCTCCAGCACCTTGGCCAGGGTCCCGTGGGCGTGCACCTGGATGGCGTCGGCGAACTCCTCCAGGGGATGACCGCTGACGAAGAGGCCCAGGACCTCGCGTTCCGCGGCAAGGCGGGTCTTGCGGTCCCAGGGCTCGATGTTCTCGGGCACGCGCCAATCCTCGCTGAGGCTGGCCAGCTCGGCGTCGTCGAAGAGGCTGGTCATGCCCGTGTCGCTGCTTCCACGGGAAGCCGCCGAAACCGCATCGGGAAGGCCCTGCAGCAGGGCGGCGCGGTTGGGCTCGAGGCTGTCGAAGGCCCCGGCCTTGATGAGGGATTCCCATACCTTGCGATTGGCCTTCTGGGGGTCGGTGCTCTTCAGGGCGTGGAAGAGGTCATTGAACCGTCCCTCGGTTTTCCGGGCCTCAAGGATGGCCTGGAGCGCCGCGTCCCCCAGCCCCTTCACCGCGGCAAAGCCGAAGCGGATTTCGTGATCCCCCGTGGCGGTGAAATCCAGGGCCGATTCGTTGATATCCGGGCCCAGCACCTCGATGCCGCGCTCACGGCAGTTCTGCACGTACTTGGCCACGTCTTCCGTGCGCCCGGACTTGGTGGACAACAGGCCCGCCATGAACTCCACCGGGAAGTTGGCCTTCAGGTAGGCCGTCTCGTAGGCCACCATGGCGTAGGCGGCGCTGTGGCTCTTGTTGAAGCCGTAGCCCGCGAAGTACTCGATGAGGTCGAACATCTCGGCGACCTTGGCCTTGTCGTAGCCCCGGGTGGCGCCCCGCTCGATGAAGCTGGTCTTTTCCTTGGCCATCTTCTCCTTGTCCTTCTTGCCCATGGCGCGGCGCAGCATATCGGCTTCGCCCAACGAGTACCCCGCGACAAGGCTGGCGATCTGCATCACCTGTTCCTGGTAGAGGATCACGCCGTACGTGGGGGACAGGATGGGCTCGAGGTCAGGAAAGAGGTAGGTGACGGGCTCGCGGCCATGGCGGCGATCCACATAGGTGGTGCCCATGCCCGCGCCCAGAGGGCCCGGGCGGAAGAGGGCGTTGAGGGCGATGAGGTCGTCGAAGCGGTCCGGGCCGAGCTGGCGCAGCAACTGCTTCATGCCGCCGGATTCAAACTGGAAGACGCCATCCGTATCTCCTGCGGCGAACAGCTCGAAGGTCTTCTTGTCATCGAAGCTCCGGAGGGTGGTCATGTCCTTGGGCTGACCGTGGCGGCGGGCGATGACCTCCTGGGTTTTCGCGATCTGCGTGAGCGTTTCCAGGCCCAGGAAGTCCATCTTCAGCAGGCCCGCGCGCTCAGCCTCGATCATGGTGTATTGCACCATGACCTTCTTGTCCTTATCGACGCTGAGGGGCGCAAACCGGGTGAGCTCGTCCGGCGCGATGATGACGCCCGCCGCGTGGACGCCAGTGTTGCGGGACAGGCCCTCCAGCCGCGCAGAGATGTCGAGGATGTTCTTCACCTCGGGATCGGTCTCGTACAGCCGCCGCAGCTGGTCGCTTTTCTGGAGCGCTTCGCCGATGGTGATGGGCTTGCCGGGCTCCTGGGGCACCAGCTTCGTGAGGTTGTTGGCGAAGGCGAAATCCTTTTCGAAGACCCGCGCCACATCCTTGATCACGGCCTTGGTCTTGAGCTGATTGATGGTGATGATGTTGCACACCTTGTCCTGGCCGTACTTCTCGGTGACGTAGTCGATGACCCGTTGGCGGCCGTCCCGGCAGAAGTCGATATCCACGTCGGGCATGGACACGCGCTCCGGATTCAAGAAGCGCTCGAAGAGGAGGTCGTACTGCATGGGATCGATGTCCGTGATCCGCATGGACCAGGCCACGATGCTGCCCGCGGCCGATCCACGGCCGGGGCCCACGGGCACGCCCATCTCCCTGGCCTTGCTGATGAAATCCCAGACCAGCAGGAAGTAGCCCGGGAAGCCCATCTTGAGGATCATGTCCAGCTCGAAGGACAGCCGCTCCCGGTATTTCTCCTCGGCGTGTTTGAGGACCCCTGCTTGCCAGAGAGGCCTGCATTCCGCCAGCCGCTGCTCGAACGTCTCCTTGGCGACGTGCACGAAATACGATTCCAGGTCATAGCCATCTGGCACGGGAAAACGAGGTGTGACGGGCTTTCGCGTGATGGGGAAGAGGTCGATTTTGGCGGCGATCTCGAGGGTGCGATCCAGGTATTCAGGGTGATCAGGGAATACGGCCCGCATCTCCTCAGGGGTCTTGACGTAGAACTGATCGGTGGAAAAGCGCATGCGCTTCTCCTTGGCCTTGGTGGTCTTGGTGCCGATGCAGAGCAGCGTGTCGTGCAGATCGGCGTCCTCGTGGTTGAGGTAGTGGGCGTCATTGGTGGCCACCAGGGGAATGCCCAGCTTCTTCGCCAGCTCCATCTGGTAGGGAATGATCTCCTTTTCCTTCTCGAAGCCCTGGTCCTGGATCTCCAGGTAGAAGTCCTCGCCGAAGATGTCCCGGAAGTCCCGCGAGACGCGCTCCGCTTGATCCAAGCGGTTCTGGAGAATGCGGGCTTGCACTTCGCCGCCGAGGCAGGCGGAAAGGGCGATGAGCCCTTCGCTGTGCTCGCGAAGAATGTCCTTGTCGATGCGGGGCTTGTAGTAGAAGCCTTCGGTGAAACCTGCCGACACCAGTTTGGACAGGTTGGCGAAGCCCACGGGGTTCTTCGCCAGCAACACCAGGTGGTAGCCCGCATCGCGGGATCCACTGGGGTCGACGCAGTCCTCGAGGCCCTCTTCGCCGGTGGCGTTCTTCGCTTCGAGCTTCCGGTCGAAGCGGGTCTTGGGCGCGACATAGACCTCGCAGCCCAGGATGGGTTTCACCGCCCAGTTGCCTTCGGCATCCCTCGTCTTCTCGCAGGCGTCGAAGAGCTTCATCATCCCGAACATGTTCCCGTGATCCGTGACGGCCACGGCGGGCATGCCGGCCGTCCGGCACTTCTTCACCAGGTCGGGGATCCGCGTGAGGCCGTCGAGGAGCGAATGTTCGGTATGAAGGTGCAGATGGGCGAAGCTCATCCGCCCATTCTCCGATGGAAGGCGCGCTTTCGGGCAAGTGCCGCAGGGTCAGCGCCCAGGTTCATCCGCGCCCAGGGTCAGCGTCTGGAGAGCAGTTCCTCCAGGATCCGCCGCAGGCTGTCTTCGGATGGATTGGGTTCCAGACGTACGTGGGGTCCTTGGGTGGTGGGTCCGCCGATCTGAACCCATCGGGGACGGCGCCGCAACAGGTTATCTTCGCGCCACACGGCGAGGATGCTCGGCTCCCGGGCCCACAGGAGGATGCTGGGGTACGGGCCCTCCCGGGGAGGTACGGTGCCCCACATCTGCACCTCGGCTCCCCAGTCGTGCAGCAGTCCCTGGATCCGGGAACTGGCGGAGGCATCATCCAGGCCCAGGCCCACCGTCCAGCCGGACAGGAAGCCGCGGGAGCCCGGCTGGGTGTCCTCGTCGCGCTCATACCAGCCGAGCCGCTCCTGGTGGTGGAGCACCCGGGTCTGCAGCCGGTAGGTGAACCCATCCGCCCCCACCAGTGGGGCGTCCGGATGGGCCTTCACGGTGTCGGCCCAGGCGGGGCCGAAGAGGCCCTCCATCAGCGCCGAGGACCGATCGGTGCGGAAGGCATTGCCCGGAACAAGGTTCCGCCATAGCTCGGCTTCCGATTCGGCTTTGTGGATCCGGGATTCCATCGCGTTCACCACCAGCCACTGCCAGGACGTTCCGATGGCCATGGCGAGAATGACCAGGCTGAATCCGGACAGGCGGATCTTCATGTTGAACAGGCTGAAGGCGGCGATCTCCACGACCACCGGTAGCGTCACCCCGAGGAATCCCAGGAAGAGGCGGCGGCCCATGGGATCACCATCCTGCCTCGCCCGTAGGGTCCAGAAGATGATGAAGCCGCACCCCACCAGGTAGGTCACGTTGGAGGCGTGATGCATCCAGGTATCGGCGAAGCCGGGATGGGGCAGCATGAGGTTCCGCAGGAAATTGGGAATCATGCCCAAGCCGATCCAGGCCGGGAAGCGTGGAGAGACATGCCTTGGGAAGAGATGGGTAAGGGCCAGGCAGAGCGAGATGAATCCGAAGGCCACCAGCAGGCTTTGGGCCCGGTCCACCAGATCCGGGTTCATCGACGGCAGGCCACTGAGGGCCAGCAGAGCATGGCGGAGTCCCACCAGCAGGCAGGTCAGGGCCAGCCAGCCCATCATGCGGTCACGGCGCGACAGGGCCCCCGTGCCGAAGCCGAAGAAAAGCGTGGCCAGGGCCCCCGTTTGGAGGGCGTCGAGCAGGGACCAATCAAGGACGTGCATGCAGATCCTTGGGGGATGGTGGGAGGATGATCCCGTCCAGCCTAAGTCGCTTTCATAAAACAATCCAATCCGCTCACCCGGGTGGACGACCGGAGGGGCCCCGACGAATATCCAGGGAAGGCGGCGGTGGTTTCGCAACGGCCCCTAATCCATTCTCTGGCAAGCTCGTAGCCGCCAACATCACTGGAGCATTCGCTTGATTGCCTTTGAGAACCTTGAAGTGCGTTACCCCAAGGCGCTGGAACCCGCTCTGAAGGGTCTGACCCTGACCCTGGATCGAGGCATCGTCGGGTTGCTTGGTCCCAATGGCGCGGGCAAGTCGACCCTGCTGAAGGCTCTGCTGGGCCTCCTGACCCCTTCCCGCGGCTCCGGTTCGGTGCTGGGCGTGGCCCTGGGAGCCCCCGAGGCCGCGAGGCTGCGGGCCCGCATCGGCTACATGCCCGAATACGATGCCCTCATTGAGGACGCTTCCGCATACGAGCAGGTGGCCTTCTGGGGCGAGCTGAGCGGCCTCGCACCGGAGGCCGCCCGGGACCGCGCCCATGAAGTGCTCTATTTCGTGGGGCTGGACGAGGCCCGCTACCGGCCCGTCAGCGGCTATTCCACAGGCATGCGGCAGCGCGTCAAGCTGGCCCAGGCGCTGGTGCACAGTCCCGAGCTGATCTTTCTCGACGAACCCACCAATGGCCTGGATCCCGATGGCCGCCGCCGCATGCTGGACCTGGTGTTGCGCGTGCACGCCGAATTGGGAACGGGCGTGATCCTGGCCTCCCATCTGCTGGGCGACGTGGAGCGCGTGGCCGACCAGCTGGTGATCCTCGATCAAGGAGAGATCAAGGCGGCGGGGTCGATGGCGGGACTCCGCAAGGCCCTCGCCAAGCGCGTGGAGCTGCGGTTCCTGGATCCGTTGGACGCGCCTCAGGAGGCTGCCCTGGTCGAATTGGGCACCGTGCTGGAGGCGCGGAACGGCCTCTACGATCTGGAACTGACTGAAGCCGATCCCACGGGTGCTTTCCGTTGGGCACAAGCGCAGGGAGCGACCCTGGTGCAGGTCACGCCACGCCATGACCGGCTGGACGAAGTGCTGCTGCGTGCCCTCCATCCGGCGACGGGAGTCTGATACATGCCCATCTACGCCCCCACGCTTCCGCCTGCGCCGGACCTCCATCAGGGCCACCCTCCCGCCCTGGTGCTCATGCGCTTCGACCTCACGCGCCTCTGGCGCCAGAAGATCGGCCGCTTCTTCGGGTTTGCCTTCCTCATGGTGCTGCTCTGGAAGGTGGCGCGCATCTACATCGACCACCTGCTCCAGACGAACCAGGCCTTCAAGCCCATGCAGGACTTCGCCAAGACCATCCTCACCCAGGGCGCGGATTTCCAGGCGGATCTGCTGAATCCCGCCAGCTATCTGCTCTGGTTTCTCGTGGCCCTGGTGGGCGGCGGGCTGGTGGCGCGGGACACCCTCTACCGTGTGCGGCCCCTGATGTACGCCCATCCTGTGGCGCCCAGGGACTACCTCCTTGCCAAGCTTGGTTTCGCGTCGCTCCTGCCCTTTGTCATCCTGCTGCCCTTCGCTCTGCTGCCCTGGGGCATGTCCCTGCTGCTGGCGGGCCTCCACGGGCCGGTGTGGGCGACCGCGCCACTGCGGCTGCTGCCGGCCATGGCCATCAGCTCGGTCCTCATGGGAGCGCTGGCTGTGGGTGCGTCCAGCATGGCCGCCACCCCCCGGGCGGGCATTGGGTGGGTGCTGGGCCTTGTGTTGGGGGCGGGCACGCTGGCCACGATGATTCATGGCCTCACGGGGATCAAGGCCGTGGATGCGCTGAACCCCGTCATGCTGGCCGAGGCTTGGCCCCAGCTCTTCGTCGGTGTCGATCATCCGATGGTGGCCTGGCTGCCCGCGCTACTAGGCACGGCCTTCCACATCAGCCTCTGGACCTTTGTGGCCGCCCGGCGGACCCGGCCTTCGGAAGCGGTGATCTGATGATTAAGCTGGATCGCGCCTCTCTCCGCTACGGCCCCATCCTGGGCCTCAGCCCCACCACCTTCGAGCTGCCGGACGGCGGTGGCATCACGGGTCTGCTGGGCCCCAACGGCGCTGGCAAGTCCTCACTGCTGCAATTGCTCTCGGGTCTGCTGCCGCCCTCGGGCGGCGACGTCAGGGTCTTTGGTGAAGCCCCCTTCCGCAACCCCGCCGTGCTGGCCCGTCTGGGCATGGTGCCAGAGGGCGACCGCCTGCCGATGGGCCTGCGCGCCGACCGCTGGCTGCGCATGATGGGCGAGTTGTCGGGGCTGTCGGGCGACGGGTTGAAGTCAGCCGTGGCCCGCGTCCTGGACACCGTGGGCATGGCGGACCGGGCCCACCTCACCTTCACCCGCATGTCCAAGGGCATGCGCCAGCGCATCCGCCTGGCCCAGGCCCTGTTGCATGAACCGGACCTGCTCATCCTCGACGAGCCCTTCAATGGCCTGGACCCCGAGGCGCGGCTCGTCCTCATGGCCCTGCTGCGGGATCTCGCCACGCAAGGTACGCGTGTCCTCGTCTCCAGCCACATCCTGGGCGAGATTGCCCAGCTCACGGACCGCATCCTGCTGCTCTTCCGGGGCCGCCTGCTGGCCGAAGGCACGGTCACGGAGATTCGCCAGCTGCTGGATCGACATCCCGTGGAACTGCGCCTTACGGGCGAGGCCCAGGCCCTGGCCCGCTGGGCGGTGGAGCAGCCGGAGTTGGCCGCCTTGCGCATGGAGGACGGTGGGGTGGTGATCTCGGTGGGCTCTCCCCGCGACCTCCTTCCTCGCCTCCAAAAGGCCGCCGCCGAGGGCGCCATCCCACTCCGGGCGCTGGATCCCCTGGATCTGAACCTGGATGCCGTTTTCCAATACCTGACGAAGGATCATGCCTAATGCTGTCCGGGGGTTCCTCGCTGCGCGAACACCCCCGGGCCCCCGCGCCCGGAACCGGCGGAGCCAGCCCCGGGCTTGTCTTGTCCGGGGGTTCCTCACAACGCGATCCCACCTGGGGGAATTCATGACCATTGCCGCTCCTTCTCCCCTGGCGACCATCCGCGCCACGGCGCGGGGCTACCTTCCCCGCGTGTTCCAGGGGCGCGGTTGGGTGGTGGCGTCCCTGGTCATGGTGCCGGTGGCCCTCAGTCTGGTCATCTACACCGTGGCCCACATCAAGGGTGCGGAAGGCCGCCCTTATCCCAGCGAAGCCCTCAGAGTCTTCCATGAAGTGCTGGTGAAGATGATGCTGCCCATCATGGCCTTGGTGGCGGCCCCCGCGGGCATCCGGGAGGATCTGGAACAGCGCACGCTGCCGCTGCTGCTGGTGCGTCCCGCACCCGCCTGGGCCCTGCCACTGGGCAAGGGCCTGCCCTGGTTTGCCTGGGGCGCCATCTGGCTTGTTCTCGGGGCCCTGGGCCTCCAGGTTCTTGGCGGGGATCCCGCCCTGCTGCCGGGTCGGCTGTTGGGGCTGGTGGGGGCCTGGTGGGGTGAACTGGCCTTGATGACCTTGGTGGGTCTGCTCTTCAAGCGCGGCACGCTCTGGGGCGCCCTCTATTTCTTTCTGTGGGAGCCGCTGGTGCGGATCTTCCCACCCTTCCTTCAGCGCCTGACCTTCACCCACCACATCGAAAGCCTCGCCGGCAGCCGGGCGGGCCAAGTTCATGCCCACCAGCTGCTGGCCCAGGAGCAGGTGACCACTCATCCGGCCCTGGCCCTGCTCGCGCTCCTCGCCTTCGGGGCCCTCTGCTGGGCCCTGGCGGGCTGGAAGCTGCAACGGACTCCAGTGGGCTTGGCAGGGAGTGAAGCCGAAGGCTAGGAGGTGACGGACTGTAGACTGTAAGGATGTCGCAGTCACCCTTCCACTCCATCGCCTCCACCGGCACCGAGATCCTGATCGAGCAGCTGCCGCATGTGCGGAGCTGCGCCGTGGGGTTCTGGGTGCGTCGAGGTTCCCGGCACGAGGGCCCGGCGGAAGAGGGGCTGGCCCACTTCCTGGAGCACACGGTCTTCAAGGGCACGGCGGCCTACCCGACGCCTGATGAATTGGCCGCCGCCACGGACCGCCTGGGCGGCCATGTGGATGCCTTCACGGGCAAAGAGGTGGCCTGCTTCTACGGCAAGGTTCTGGCAGACCAGCTGCCGGAGCTGGTGCACCTGCTGGGCGAGCTGGTGACCTCGCCGCTGTTCGAGGCAGAGGAACTCGTCCGTGAGCGCGGCGTCATCCTGGAGGAGATCGCCCAGAGCGAGGACCAGCCGGATGACTGGGTGAGCGAGCTGTTCTACGGCGGTTTCTGGGAGGGCACGCCGCTGGCCCACCCCATCCTGGGACTGCGCGATCAGGTCTCCGGCTACGGGCCCACCGAGGCCCGCGCCTTTTTCGACCACACGTACCGCGCCCCCAACCTTGTGGTGGCTGCCGCGGGCGCCATCGAGACGGGGCCCTTTCTTGAGCTTTTGAAACCCATCCTGGAGCGTCTGCCGAAGGGGACGGCGCACCTGCCCGTCGCCTCGGCCGGGACCCGTCCCTTCGTGCTGAATGTGCCCCGCAAAGACCTCCAGCAGGCCAACCTGGTCATGGGCTTTCCCTCACCCGGCCACCGATCCTCGGATCGCGCCGCAGCACACCTCCTGAGCCATGTGCTGGGTGGTGGCATGGCCTCCCGGCTCTTCATGGAACTGCGCGAGCGGCGGGGGCTCTGCTACCAGGTGGGCAGCTACCTCAGTCCCTATGCCGATACCGGCGCCCTGCAGATCAGCGCCAGCTGCGCCCCGGCCCAGCTCCGGGAGCTGGTGCAGCGGACCATGGTCGAATGCGCACGGATTCGCGAGAAGGGCGTGGAGGCCGACGAACTTGAGCGGGCCAAGCTCCAGGCCCGCACCGGTCTGGTCTTCGGTCAGGAGAGCAGCAGCAGCCGCATGTTCAGCCTGGCCCATCAGGCCATCCACTTTGGTGAGCTGCGCAGCCTCGATCAGCAGATGACGGAAATCGAGACCGTGACCCTCGACGACCTGCTCCGGGTGGCTCAGGACATGTTGGACCCCGCCCAGGTTGGCCTCAGTGCTTTGGGCACCCGCCGCGGCTGCGACATTCGCCCGCAGGATCTGGTGGCCTGATGACCGTGGGGTCCATGCCCTGGGATCGCCCCGCGCCCGAACGGGCGGGCCTGCCCTCGGCCTGGTCGCTGTTTCCGGAGGAGCTGGCGGCGCTGGGCTGCCCTGGTAGTGCTTTGGAGACCTTCCGGCGCCTGCATCGCCCCTGGACGTGGAAGGACGGCGCGCCCGACCTGGGATCTGGCATTCGCCGCTGGCTGGAAGGCGTGGCCGATCTGCGGCTGCCGCGCATCGTGGAACAGCAACCCTCCGCCGATGGCGCCACGAAGCTGGCCCTGGACCTGGCGGATGGGAAGCGCATCGAGGCCGTCCACATGCCACGGAAGGTGCGGAACCCGCGGGTGACCTATTGCCTCTCCAGCCAGGTGGGTTGCGCCATGGGCTGCACTTTCTGCGCCACGGGCAGCATGGGCATCCTGCGCAACCTCCAGCCCGGCGAGATTCTGGGCCAGGTGCTGGCCGTGATGGCGGAGCTGGGGCCCGATCGCGGACACCTCCTCACGCTCGTATTCATGGGCATGGGCGAGCCGCTGCACAACCTGGAGCACCTGCATCGCGCCATCCGCCTGATGGGCCACCCCGCCGGTCTGGGCATCGGCATGGGGCGCATCACGGTCAGCACCTCGGGCCTGGTGAGCGGCATTGAGAAGCTGGCGAAGCTGGAACCCCGGCCCATGCTGGCCCTGAGCCTCAACGCCACCACGGACGAGGCCCGCAGCCGCACCATGCCCGTGAACCGGGTGTGGGACCTGGCGCGGCTCCGGCAGGCGCTCGATGCCTGGGGCCTGAAGCGCGGCGAGAAGCTCACCTTCGAGTACGTGCTGCTGGCAGGTGAGAACGATACCGAGGCCGATGCGGAGCGCCTGGCCGCCTGGCTGGGCGACCTGCGGCGCGGGCACAACCTGAACCTCATCCCCATGAACGAGCATGACGCCAGCTCCTTTCGCCAGCCCGGCGAGGCCCGCGTCCAGGCCTTCTCGGACTGGTTGAAGGCCCGGGGCTGCTTCGTCACCGTCCGCCGCAGCCGGGGACGGGACGTGCAGGGGGCCTGCGGGCAGCTGGTGAAAGGGAAGGACCTCCACGAAAGACGAATAAGCCACGGATGAACACGGATGAACGCAGATACGGGCTTTGAGGCCTGCCCTACTTCAATGGGTGAGTGCTCCCTCGAACCATGTGCAGCTTTTTATCTGAGTCCATCTGAGTCCATCCGTGGCTATTTTTTCTTCCCCTTTCAGGTTCATTCCGCTGAATCTTTCTAGATGCGCATCCCCGTCCACCAGCTCCCTCACGGCCTTGGCCTTGACCTTCCAGCGGCGGCCACGGCCCACGCGGCGGGCATGGATCTGCGGGCGGCGATACCCGAGGGTGTGACCTGGACCCTTGCGCCGGGCCAGCGCCGGCTGGTGCCCACGGGCCTCGTGATGGCGATTCCGCCAGGTTTCGAAGGGCAGGTGCGGCCCCGCTCGGGCCTGGCTTTGCGTCATGGGCTCACAGTGCTGAACGCGCCGGGCACCATCGATGCCGACTACCGTGGCGAAGTGCAGGTGCTGCTCGTCAATCACGGCGAGACCGCCTTCGAGCTGGGCCGGGGCGAGCGCATCGCCCAGCTGCTGGTGGCGCCCGTGGCAAGCTGGACCTGGATTTCCGAGTCCAGCCTCGAAGCGCTAGGCGATACCGAGCGGGGCGGCGGAGGCTACGGCAGCACTGGACGCTGAAGGGTTCCCCTGGAATCCCCGTCCAAACAGCTATAGGATCGGTCTCCGACCCAGGAGGCTCCCATGCGCTGTGCTGCGCTCGCCCTTTCCCTCGCCGCTCTTCCCGTTTGCGCAGGGCAGCCACTGGTCTACTCGGATGGTGCCACGAGGCTCGCGGGCTACCTCTCGAAGCCCGCTGCCGCGAAGGGCAAGATCCCGGGCGTGGTGGTGATCCACCAGTGGATGGGCCTCACGGAGCATGAGCGCCAGGTGTCGGACGACCTCGCCAAGCTGGGCTACGTGGCCCTGGCGGCGGACATCTATGGGGAGGGCGTGCGGCCCAAGACTACGGGAGAGGCTGGGAAACTGGCGGGCTCGTTCAAGGGCGATCGCGCCCTCTACCGCCGTCGCATCGCCGCGGCCATCGAGGCGCTGAAAGCCCAGAAGGGCGTGGATGGCAGCCGCCTCGCCGTCATCGGCTTCTGTTTCGGCGGCACGGGGGCCCTGGAGGCCGCCCGGGGCGGGTTGCCGGTGAAAGGGGTGGTCTCATTCCATGGAGGGCTGGATGTGCCCGCAGACGCTGTTCCTGGGCCCATCGGCGCCAAGGTGCTGGTCTGCCATGGGGCAGATGACCCCTTCGTGCCGGCCAAGGATGTGGCCGCCTTTCAGGACGAGATGCGGAAGGCCAAGGCGGATTACGTGTTCGTGGCCTACGCCGGAGCCGTCCACGCCTTCGCGCAGAAGGAGGCTGGCCACGACAACTCGAAGGGGGCCGCCTACAACGAAGCGGCCCACCGCCGCAGCTGGCAGCACATGAAGGATTTCTTCCAGGAGATCTTCTAGCCGTACAAGCCTGCGCCCTGCCGAGGCAGGGCGCAGGTGGTGAAGAACAGCGGCGTCAGTAGCCGGAGCGGTTGGGGTAGGCGGGCTTGGGCGTGGGAACGGGCGGGTTTTTCTTGATCCCCGCTTCCACCTCCTGGATGGCCCGGTCCAGCTGGGGATCCTTGCCCTGGGCGAGCAGGCCCGGATCGTCCATCACTTCGATATCGGGTTCCACGCCATGACCTTCGACCACCCACTGGCCTTCCTTGGAGAAGATGCCGAAGGTGGGCACGGTCACGCCGCCACCATCGATGAGGGCAGGGGAACCACTGATCCCGATGAGTCCGCCCCAGGTCCGGCGGCCGATGAGGGGGCCGAGACCAGCCTTCTTGAAGTAGAGGGGGAAGAGGTCCCCACCTGAACCGCTCCAGCCATTGATGAGCATGGCCATGGGGCCGTCATGGGCGACGAAGGGCCATTGCCAGTCCTTGCCGTCGCGCACGCCCCAATAGTTGATCGTCTTGCGGCTCAGCATTTCGATGAAACGATCGGGAATCTGGCCGCCGCTGTTGAAGCGCTCGTCGATGATCAGGCCAGCCTTGTCCCACTGACCTCGGAACTGGCGGACCAGATCGTTCTGTCCTCCGATCCCCGTGTCCGGGACGTAGATGTAGCCGAGACGGCCATTGGACGCCTTCTCGACGTACCTTCGCTTGGACTCGATCCAATCCCAGTAGCGCAGCTGGTATTCGCTGGGCAGGGTATCGACAAGTACATCCCGCGCACCTTCCAGCGAGGGTTTGTCATTGACGGTGAGGAGCACGGTCTTACCGGCCAGGCCCTGGAAGGCTGCCCAGGGGTCCTTGCGGGCATCGAGGGGGGTGCGGTTCACGGCGAGGAGGTAGTCGCCCTCCTTCACCTTCAGGCCGGGTTGAGCGAGGGGCCCGCGGACCTGGGCATCCCAGTCGGCGCCGCGAAGGATGGTCTTGATGCGGAAAGCGCCGTGCTCCAGGGCGAAGTCCGCACCCAGCAACCCCACGCCCAGGCGGGCCGGCATTTCCTGATCGCCGCCGCCCCGGTAGGCGTGAGAGGCGTTCAGTTCACCGATCAGCTCTCCGAGGATGAAGTTGACATCCTCACGGGTCACGCAGTCCTTGAGCAGCTTCCCGTAGCGGGTCCTCATGGTCTTCCAATCCACCCCGTGCATTCCGGGGTCATAGAAGAAGTCCCGCTCGAGCCGCCAGGCATCGTTGAAGATCTGCTGCCATTCAGCGGTGGGGTCCACCGTCATCAGCAGTTCGCCCGTGGGCAGCTTCTTGTCGAACTTCTGGTCGGGCTTGAGGTCGACGAGGACGTAGTCCTGTTTCCGGTTCACGAGGACCTTCTTGCCGTCCCCGCTGAGGAGGGCGCCATCCAGATCGGCCAGCACGGCCTTCTCTTCCCGTTCCTCGAAGTCATAGGTGAAGAGCGTGGCCTTGGTTTCACCCATGGGATTGAGTTGAGCGGCGCGCCGGTAGACCAGCTTGCCCTTGGTGGCGGCGACGTCCATGTAATAGCCCGCCGTGGGTGGCAGCAGCACCATGCGGGCTTCCATGCCCTCAAGGTCGATCTCCACGGGCTTGGGGGCCTCCTTCTTGTCGGCCCCTTCCTTCTTGTCCTTGTCCGCACCGTCCTTCTTCTCATCCTTGGCCTTCTCGTCCTTCGCGGCGTCCGCATCGTTGCGGGGGGTCGTGGGGGAGGCGACATCCTTGCGCAGGGGGATGGCGGCGAGACGGGTGCTGGCCGCGTAGATCCAGGTGTTGTCCAGATCGCTGTAGGTGGGGCTGAACTGCTGGCCCGTGGAGAGGTACAGGTAGCTGCCTTCAGAATCGAAGGTCGGGTCCCCGGCGCTGTAGAAGGGTGACGTCACCTCATGACGCTGACCGGATTTCGTATCGAAGAGCACCACCACGGTGTTGCGGTTGGCGACGTCCCGGGGATAGGCGAACCAGCGGCTATCGGGCGACCAGCTGGCCCGGAACGCTTCCAGGGGTTCATGGAACAGGAACAGTCCCTTGTCCACCTGCTGGACCTTGCCGGAATCGAGGTCGCAGAGGTTGATGCGCATGGCCTGGTCGGCGAAGACCACCCGCTTGCCATCGGGGGACCAGGAGATGCGGTAGCGGAACCCGGGCCCCATGTGGGTGACCTGCCGCTCGGTGCCCGAGCCATCCGCGGGCCGCACGCACAGCTCGTATTCGCCGCTGCGGTCGCTGAAGTAGGCGACCTGCTTGCCATCTGGGGAGAGGGCGGGATAGCGCTCGGCTGCGCCGGGTGTGCGCGTGAGGTTGATGACGTAGCCCTTCTCCGCCGGCACGGAGAAGATTTCACCGCGAGCCCCGAAGATCGCCCGCTTGCCCTGGGCGGACAGATCGGGGTTCTTGATGAGCTTGTTGGCGTTCTCCTCCCGGGGCCTCAGGGTGGCCCGGTCAGTGACCACCTCCACCTTGACCTCTACGATTTTTTCGGAGGGCAGTTCGATGCGGTGCAGGCGTCCTCCGGCCTCGAGCACGATGTCGGAAGGGCCGATGGCGGGGAAATGGGCGTCGTATTCCTTGAAGAAGGTGATCTGCTTGAAGGCCTTGGTGGCGAGGTCGTAGGACCAGATGTTGCTTCGCTTCACGCCATCGCGATCCGACAGGAAATAGAGTTTTCCGCCGTGCCACATGGGCATGGAGTCGTTGGAGCCGTCCAGGCTTGGGAGCCGCTCGGCGGTCTTCTTTTCCAGGTTATAGAACCAGATCTCCGAGGCCATGCCCCCGCGGTACCGCTTCCAGGTGCGGAAGTCCGTGGACACAGGCTGGTAGGCCAGGACCTTGCCGTCCGGCGACAGGGCGCCGAACTCGGCATAGGGCAGGGGCAGGGGCTCAGGCAGTCCGCCGCCCTTGGGCACCTGGAAGAGCTTGTTGAACCGATCCTTCCCGGACTGCATGCCGGAGGCGAACAGCAGGGACTTGCCGCCGGGGTACCAGTCCACCATGCGATCGCCCATGGGGTGGTGGGTGACCCGGGTGGGGACCCCGCCCGTCACAGGCAGCACATAGAGATCCAGGTTGCCGTCGTAGGTCGCGCTGAAGGCCAGTTCCTTGCCATCCGGCGAGAACCGGGCGAAGGATTCCTCGCCCTTGGGGGTGGACAGCCGCTGGGCCACACCGCCGGTCTTGGGCACCAGCCAAAGGTCGTTCGCGTAGGTGAACGCGATCTGGGTGGCCGACACATCGGGGTAGCGCATCAGGCGGGCGTCCATCTGCGCACTGGCGCTGATGGTGGCCGCCACGACGAGGGCACTGGAAAAACAGGGAAGCAGGCGCATACGGCTCTCCGGGCTGACGAGGGGTCCAGAAATCTTACGTGGGATGGCTGGCGCCGGTTGAGTGGGCCGAGCGCTTGCATTAAACAACCTAATGGTCGAAAATGATTTCGACGCTGCGCCTGCCGCATGAAAGCCTTTCATGGACACTCTTTTATCGATTTGGCCCCTCAGCGAGCACAGCAACTTTCAGTGGCACCTGGGGGAACCTGTCCCCCATCGGCATCCGTTCCATCAGATCTTCCTCATCACGGAAGGCGGTGGGACCCACTGGGTGGATGGAGAGGAGCGCCGGGTCCAGGCGCCCTGGGTGATGCTGCTGGCCAAGGGGAAGATGCATCTGTACCTGCCGAATGCCGAGGCCAGGGGATGGCTCATCGATTTCGGTGAGGAGTTCATCAATGAGGATGCCACCTGCCTGCTTTCCCACTTCGTAGCCTCCGCGAATCTCCCGCTCGAGAAGGACGGCCTCTTCGATCAGGCCTCTTGCCTCGCACGGCTCATGTGGGACATCGGGAAGATCAAGGCCGATACCTCGCGTCCGGCCCTGCGTCACCTTCTCGCGGCCTTTCTCCATCTGCTTCAGGCGAGGATCCGCGAGCAGGGCACCCTCAATCAGGCCCACCGCGCCTCCGATTTTCAGCTCTTCCAGGCCTTCCTGCGCCAGTTGGACGCTTCCTTCGCCGCGGAAAAGGAAGTCGACTTCTATGCACGTCAGCTGCGCTGTACCGCCCGCCGGCTGAGCTCAGTCTGCAAGCTCGTTCTGGGCAAGACCCCCCAGAACATCATCGTCGAGCGGTGCATCCTCGAGGCCAAGCGCCTGCTCGTCCACTCGGACCTGAGCATCCAGCAGATTGCCACCGGCCTCGGGTGTGAGGATCAATCCAACTTCACGAAGGCGTTCCGGAAGGCCACCGGGGAGACCCCCTCCGGCTTTCGGAAGTCCAGGGTCCTGATCCAGCCTGCCTCTGCCGCGGGGAGTTGAAGGCGCTCGGCCGGGTGTCGCGAAGCCATAGCTGGTTCCGCCGGTTCAGGATTTACCAGAAATGGGTGGCTGGGTACCAAGAGAAAAGATCGCTTCGGGACTACTCTTGGCGGTGCCATGGGGCATTGAGAACCCACGGGTCACCAGTGAGTCAATCATTGAAATGTTGCGATTAAGCAACCTGACGGAGGTCTGTCGTGAAATCGAAAACCCTTCTTTTCACCCTTGTCGGAGCGTGCGCGCTGCCGATCAGTCTGTCGGCGCAGGCGAGCGAGGTTCAGATCTACGGAACGTTCCTGCCGTTCGTGGATCATGTAAAGACCTCCGGGGCGACGGCGCCGGGGCTGTCTCCGGCGAATGGCGGGGCGACGCAGGTGGCGGCCACGGCCTACACGGGGGATCTGGGCAACCTGCCGGCGCGGAACCGGATGACGTCGGGCACGTCGAATCTGGGCTTCCGGGGCAGCTTCAAGGTCAACGACGATCTAAAGATCATCTGGCAGATCGAAAGCGCCATCAGCCCCGACGGCGACGCGCCCAACAGCCTGACCAGCCGGAACAGCGCCCTGGGCCTGGAGGGCAACTGGGGCCGGGTGTTCTACGGCAACTGGGACACGCCCTACAAGTATCCGCTGCTGTTCGTGGGCGCCCTGCGGGGCCTGAACCCCTTTGATAACGCGCTGACGGCGAATCCGGGATTCAACGTGCCGGGGACGACGACGCAGAGTGGGCGGGCGAATGCCAAGGCCGACGCGGCCTTCAACCGGCGGCAGGGGAACAGCATCCAGTATTGGAGCCCGGTGGTGAAGGGGTTCTCAGGCCGCATCGCCTACTCCGTCAACGAGGGGAAGACGGCGGCCACGACCACCGTGCCTTCGGTGAGCCCGGACCTGCTGTCGGCGCTGCTGAGCTACAAGGCCGGGGCCTTCAACATCAGCTATGGGTACGAGCGGCACAACGACTACTTCGGGCTGGCGCAGCTGGGCGGGTCCACGGGGGCGACGGCGACGAATGCCACCTCGAAGGATGAAGGCCACGAGCTCATCGCCGCCTACGCCTTCCCGACGGGGACCAAGGTCTCGGCGATTGTGGAGCGCCTGAGCTACGACACCAACGACACGGTGGTGGGGAAGGTGAACCACTACGAGCGGGACGCGTGGTATCTGCTGGTGCAGCAGCGCTGGGGCGCCCATCAGTTGTTCGGGGCGTACGGAACGGCGAATGCGGGCACCGCGACGGTGGTGGGTGGGGGCTCGGCGACGACGAACGGGCTGGGTGGAACGCAGTGGAGCGCGGGATACACGTACAGCCTGACGAAGACGGCGGATCTGTACACGTCGGTCTACGGGATGACCAATGAGCGGTCGTCGAGCTACGCGCTGTTCCCACCCGTGGGCAGCGGCGTCGCCCCCGGCGCCTCCACCCTCGGCTTCGGCCTCGGCATCCTCTACACCTTCTAGCTGGGGGAAGGCTGGGAGGGCCGACCACTCCGTGGCGGTCCTCCCAGCCGGTTTCCGCCACCCGAGGCACCCCCCATAAGGAGCACACCATGGGCAATCTGGGCATGACAGAGATCCTTCTGATCGGCGCCGCGCTGCTGATCTTCTTCGGTCCCTCGCGGCTGCCTGAACTGGGGAAATCGCTGGGCCGGAGCATCCAGGAATTCAAGAAAGCGGGCCGCGAAATCACTGCCCCGGTCGAGGGACCGACTCCGGCCGGTGAGAAGACCCATTAGGCACTACCCGGGGCGGGAGGGCCCGAGGTTCTCTCGCCATGAAACCGTCCACCAAGGAGGACAAGGAATGAGCCAGGAACATCACCAGAACGATCTGGAACCGGATCCTTACACGAAACGCGTGCTCGAGGATGGTCTCTCGCGCCGCAGCTTCCTTTCGCGTGCAGCCGGTGGCGCTGCGGCGCTCGGCCTTTCCGGACTCGGCAGCCTGCCCGCAGAGGCGGCGACTGCGCCGGAGGCCAAGGGCCTCGCGTTTGGCCTGAGCGGGGACGGAGGCGCCACGCTCTCCTTCCTCCCCAAACCCAGACCCATCCGCGACCGGGAGATCTCGGAGACCCTTACCTTCGATGTGGTCGTGGTGGGCGCCGGAGCCTCAGGCGTGCCTGCCGCGCTGTCCGCTGCCGAGAACGGCGCCAAGGTGGCTGTGATCCAGAAGGCGCCCTTCGCACTTTCTCAGGGCAATACCGGATCCGGCGTCGATCTGGCCACGAGCGAGAAGGCCGGTGTCGAAGCCCTGGTGGCAAGACTCATCGCGGACAGCAACCACCGCTGCGACCCCAAGCTCATCCGCCAGTGGGCCTACAACTCCGGCGAGGCGGTCCGCTGGGTCATCGACCGCGCCCGTAAAGGCGGTGCCACGGTCGTCGATCAGGGCAGCCCGGTCCAGCGCGCCATCCTCAAAGTCAACGGCTACCCCATGGGCTATGTGACGTCCTTCTTTGGGCCGAAACCCTACACCACCGGCGACGGCATGAGGTCCTTGGCCCAGACCGCCGAGAAGGCAGGCGTCCGCTTTTTCTACAACATGCCCGCTGTCCAGCTGGTCCAGGCCCGTTCCGGAGAGGTCCTGGGTGTGATCGCCAGGGGAGCGGACGGCAAGTACCGGAAATTCCTGGCGAAGAAGGGCGTCATCCTGGCCACCGGCGACTACCAGAACAACAAGGCCATGTCGGACTACTTTGTCCCGGACGTGAAGCACCTTGGCCGCAAGCAACTGGACAAGACCGGCGACGGGTTCGCCCTGGCCTACTGGGCTGGCGGCGTCTTCGAGCCCATCGGCCACACCAAGATGCTGCATGACTTCGACGCCGGCCCACCCTCCATGTGTGACATGCCCTTCCTTGCCGTGGACCGCAAGGGGCGCCGGTTCGTGAATGAGACCGTCGAGATGTCGCTGCTCAACAACTACCTTCGCGACGCCGAGAACGCTGGCCACTACTCACAGATCTTCGATTCAAACTACATGACCCAGGCCGCAGCCTGGCCCGGGAAGCTGATTTCTCCCGAGGGCCTGAAGAACTACATGCCCGATGATCCAAGCCCCAAGAAGGGCGTATTCGAGTCCCAGGTCAACACGCATGTGGCCGGCACCCTCGAGGAGCTCGCCCGGAAGATCGAGGCTGACCCTGCGACCCTGGTGGCCACCGTCAAGCGCTACAACGAGGTGGTGGCTTCGGGCAAGGACAGTGACTTTGGCAAGCCCGCAGACCGCCTCATTCCGGTGATGCAGCCGCCCTTCTATGGAATCCACCGCCGGGTGCGCGTCTCCGCCATTTGCTCCGGAATGCTGGTGGACGAGCGCCACCAGATCCTCAATGCCGAGGGCAAGCCCATCAAGGGCCTATTCGCCATCGGCAACCTCGGCGGCGGTTTCTACGGCGGTGTGGATTACCCGCTCACCGTCTTCGGACTATCCCTGGGCCGCTGCTACACCTTCGGCTACCTAACCGGACGCCACGTCGCGCGCCTCTGACCCCTGGCCGCAGCTCGAACGGAGATGACATGAACAACCTCACGGTTTCACGATCCCTGGGAGTCGGGCTCGCCGGCCTCCTGGCGGCAGCCAGCCTCGCCGCCGCCCCGGCCAAGGCCGCACGCACCTCCAAGCACGCGGGACAGGGCATCACCTGCGTCCAATGCCACGGCAAGAGCGCAAGGAAGGAGGCGGTCCCCATGCGGCAGTGCGTGGGCTGCCACGGCGACACGGTGGCTCTGGCCGCCCGCACGGCCCAGATAAAGCCCACGAACCCGCACCAGAACCGCCACTACGGCACGCAGGCCGACTGCAACCTCTGCCATCACGAACATGCGGTATCGGAGAACCTCTGCCTGCCCTGCCATACCCGGTTCACATTCCAGGTGCCCTGACAGCCAGGAGGGAGGAGGCGGCTCTCTGGGCCGCCTCCTCCCCGACCGTACCGCCTGCCTTCATCCCTTCCTGGAGCACACCATGGGCAACCTCGGCATGATGGAAATTCTCCTGATCGGCGTCGCCTTGCTGATCTTCTTCGGCCCCTCGCGGCTGCCGGAGCTGGGCAAGAGCCTGGGCAAGGGCATCCAGGAGTTCAAGAAAGCCGGTCGCGAGCTATCGGATTCCGTGAAGGAAGATGCTGTCGCAGACAAGGACAAGAAGTAGTCCGCTGAATCCCTACAGCCCGGTCTCCTTGCGGGGGCCGGGCTCTTTTCCCGATGGAGGACCATGGCGATTCCTACGCCGCTGCCCACCAAGATGAGTTTCTGGGATCACCTGCAGGAGCTGCGAATGCGCCTGGTGCGCTCGCTCCTCATCGTGGCGGTGGGCTTCGCCGTCACCTATGCCTTCCGCTTCAAGCTCTGGGTCTGGGCCCAGAA
>JAVBYJ010000033.1 GCA_030824075.1 Geothrix sp. | reverse complement strand
CAGCTTCTTGTCATGGAAGTGGAAGTTGCAGGCGTCGAAGCGGAAGCCGTCCACCCCGCGCTCCATCCAGAATCGGACCTCATCCAGAAGCTGGGCCTGCACAGGCTCGTGGTGGAAATTCAGGTCCGGCTGGGACTCCAGGAAGTTGTGCAGGAAATACTGGCGCCGCCGCGGTTCCCAGGACCAGGCCGAGCCTCCGAACACGGACTGCCAGTTGTTGGGTGGCGTGCCGTCAGCCTGGGCGTTGGCCCAGACGTACCAGTCCGCCCTGGCATTGTCCCGGTTGGAGCGGCTTTCCTTGAACCAGGCGTGCTGGTCCGAGGAATGGGACAAGACCTGATCGATCAGCACCTTCAGGCCGAGACGATGCGCCTCCGCCACCAGCCGGTCGAAATCCGCCAGGGTGCCGAAGGTGGGATCCACGCCCCGGTAGTTCGACACGTCGTAGCCGAAGTCCTTCATGGGCGAGGTGAAGAAGGGGGAGATCCAGATGGCATCCACCCCAAGGCCCGCCACATGGGACAGGTGGGCCGTGATTCCAGGCAGATCACCCACGCCATCCCCGCTGGTGTCCTGGAAACTCCTGGGGTAGATCTGGTAGATCGCCGCGCCGCGCCACCATTCGGTGGTGATCTTGTGATTGTCCCCGTCACAAGCAGGCATGGTTGGGGTTCCTTTGGCAGGGGGGAAGCGCAGCACAGGAAGAAAGATCCGAAGGGTTGAGAGGGGACTCAGGGCGGGTGCGTAGGGAGGCTGGCCTGGGTTCAATTCCCTTTGTAACCGGTTACATTATTCGAACCATGGGGGTTGGCCGTCTTGGCCAGGGGGTGTGGTGGGAGCACCGAAGGGGATTTCTTGAGCTGGAGTGTAAACGGTTACAAGATGGTCGCAGGTATGGTCCGCTGGCGTCACAAGTCTGTCAAGCCGATAATCCTGGTAGGCGGGGACTTTTAGGTTTATCAATGTAAGTAATTCATTAATTGATTTTATAACTTTCTACACCACTGAGAGCGCCTCTTCTTCTTCACCGGCACCAGGAAGCTCAGTGGACACCCGACCTCGGACCGGGGAGGATCTAGCTCACCGGACTCCGCTTTGACGTGAATGACCGCTCTCAGTCCCCTTCCCTGCTCATTTAAGGTGACCTTTCTGTGGTTGCAATCGATGACAGCCCTGTTCTGGTCGCCGATGTTGGAGGCACCAACCTCAACCTGGCCCTGCTCGTCCCGGATGGCAGCCGCCGGTTCAGGCTCCTTCGCAAGGCGCGTTTCAGCACCCAGGAGGAGCAGTCTCTTCTAGGCCCCATCCAACGGTTTCTCGGTTCGGACCCCTCGGTCCGCCCGGTACGGGCCTGCCTGTCCGGAGCGGGGCCGGTCCTCGGCCGCCGCATCCACCTCACCAACGCCCCCTGGGATATCGATGGGGTCGCGCTGGAACAGGACCTCCACTTTCCGGTCCAACTGGTCAACGACTTCATCGCGCTGTCCTGCGGGGTGCTCCAACTGGATCTGGCGGATCCCGACCAGGTGACCGCGCTGGCTCACGGCGATACCAGTCTGCCCGCCGCGGACCCGGGGGGACTGGTACTGGTGGTGGGGGCCGGAACCGGCCTCGGCGTGGGGTTCGTCGTCCGCACGCCTGCGGGGCCCCGCGCTTTCCCCAGCGAAGGCGGACACATCGGGCTGCCCCTCTTCAACGAAACCACGCTCGCCCTCTGGCAATACCTGGAAAAGGAGCTTCCTGGCCCTCCCGGGGCCGAACTGGCGGTGTCGGGCCAGGGCCTCGCGCTGCTGTTCCGCTTCCTTCTCGATTCGCAGCGCGTGCCCCGGACGCCCTCAGCCTCGGCCATCCTGGCCCTTCCTGCCACCGACCAACCCGCGGCCATCTCCGCCCAGGCCGCCTCGGATCCCGCCTGCGGCCGCGCCATGGCGATGTTCGTGGAGCTCTATGCGCGGGTCTGCGCCGAGCTCTGCGCCGTGTTCTTGCCCACTGGAGGGCTCTTCCTGGCGGGGGGCATCGCCTCCAAGAACGCCCAACACTTCCTCGAATCGGGACGGTTCATGGCCCGTTTCGAGCGGAACTACCGCGCCCACCTGAACGAGCTCACCCGCACCACGCCGGTCTTCCTGGTCCGGGACTATGACCTGAGCCTCTACGGCGCAGCCCACGCCCTCTCTTGCGTCAACTGAATCGCCGGAATCGCCCACCCACCGCAGTCCCGCATTGACGCCCCTGACTCCGAACGGTATTCATGGGGAACCGCCTTCTATCTCACGCTCCTCCAACCTCTGCGGACCCCATGAAGATCACCATCGGCGAGATCGCCCGTCAGTCCGGCGTTTCCACGGGGACGGTGAGTCGTGTCATCAACGGCAAGCCCACGGTGGCCGCCGATACCCGCGCCACCGTCCTCGCCGTCATGAAGAAGCTCGGCTACGAACCCGATCCCGTGGCCCGCGAGCTTTCGCGGCGCACCAAGCACACGCTCGGCATCTGGGTGGGCGCGGGCGAGAATCGGCTATCGCCCTATTTCAATGTCATCTGGCGCGCCCTGCTGCACGAGATGCAACTCCACGCCACCCAGTTCGTGGAACTGCCCGTGGACATCACGCCGGTGCGCCGGCGCATGGACGCAGTCTTGATGTTCCACTGCGCCGACATCGATCAGCGCCTGGCCACCCTCTGGCGCCGCGGTGTGCCCGGCGCCCTCATCGGCCATCATCCCGGCGTCTCCTGTGTCGCTCCCGACGACATGGGCGGTGGCCATCTCGCGGCCACCCGGCTTCTCTCCCTGGGTCACCGGGATCTGCTGCACCTCACCGTGGCCGATGAGCACCAATGGGCCGTGGATCGCGCGGCGGGCTTCACAGCCTCGCTGGCGCAACACGTCGGCGGATCCCTCGCCCCGGTCATTCTGCGCGGAGGGGGAAACGTCCTGGGAGGCTACCGGCTCATGCGGGACGCCTGGCACCAGGGGCATCGGCCCACCGGAATCTTTTGCGCCACTGACGAAATGGCCGTGGGCGCCCTGGGGGCACTCGCCGACCTCGGCGTGTCCGTTCCCGACCAGGTTTCCGTCCTGGGTTTCGATGGGCTGGTGGATCTGTACCCGGGCCTGGCCTCCGTGGCGCAGGACATTCCCACCATCGCCCACGAAGCCGTCACCCTCGCCCTTGGCGCCATCGAGCATGAGGCCATCCGCCGCACCGTGGTCCCGGTGGCGATCATCGAGGGCGCCACCCTTGGGCCTGCTCCGAAGAAAGCCTGAGCCCCCCGGGAATCGATCAGCCGCTTTTATCTTTCACGTGGGCAGGCGTGCCCGCTTTGGGCGCGGGGGTGACAGGCGGCCTGGGTTCCTGCTTGGGCCGACCTTTCGACGGTTCAAGGAAGCCCGGAAGGATCGCGTCGATGAACCCGTTTCTGAGGAGGCCAAGGATCACCTGGAAGTTGCTGGTGTGGGGATCGGAGACCCGTCCCGAGATACGGACGATCGTCGCCACTTCCCGCCTTGACCTGTTCCTGAGGAAATGGGCCAGACCCTGGATCATCCGTTCGTACACCCTGCTGAAGAAGCGTTTGTCCTGGTCCTTGTGCTTGTCGTACACCTTCACATTCCGGATCAGGGGCTTGATGTAACCCGTCATCCACTGGTCCTTCACCGTGATCTCCGCAAAGAGGGAGAACACGCCCTCGGATACGTCGAACTTGGCCTGAGACCGAAGCAGGTCGTTGAGGGACGTGAGCTGAGCGTTCTCCATGGTCATATGCACGTCGAAATCGGCGCCCTTATCATCCGGCCGGAAGCCACCGTACGCGTGAGTCCGCCCGCTGCCCATGAAGGCGCCCTTCGCTTCGAATTTCGCCGCCCCTTCCGTGACCTGGTTGCTGAGGTTGCCCATCTCCAGATCCAGGTTGGAGATGAACAAGCGGTACGGGGGGGCGCTCGCCTGGTTGACGAACCCCAGGTCGCTGCGGGTGATCCGGAACCGGTCGATGCGCAACAGGGTTCGGGGCGAATTCTTGACGCGCTTGGCGGCCTTCGCGACAGCCTTGCCGCGTTCCCTTTCCGCCTTCTTGGTCGCCGCACTCGTCACATAGTCTGCCTGCCAGCCCTCCAGGAGGACATCCTTGAGAATGGCCGTCGTGGACTGGGAGGTGTATTCCACCGATCCATGGGCCGACAGGACTCCGCCTTTCGTTCGCAGCTGGACGCTCTTGGTGAGGGGGTCCAGACGATCAAGCGGCACCTGATCAATCTTCGCTTCGCCCTTGATCGCGGCGTTGGGTTTCGCCAGGAAATCCGCCGCCCCATCGAACCACAGCTTCCCGGTATCGAAGACGACGGCTTCCACATGAACCGGCGAAGGGAAGGTCCCCTTGGCCGATCGGATGTTCCGGACATCGTGGGCGGTGAGGTAGAGCTTGGTCAGGCGGATGGGCTTGGCACTGGGTACGGCGGAGAGGTAGAGGAGGGCACCGTCGGTGACCTTCACCTCGTCCAATTTCAGCGGATAGATGGCTTCGACGGCGTCCTGCCAACCCCGGTCCTTCAGGCTGACATCGCTGCGGGCCTCTTCCTGCAACTGCGTCAGATTGATGTGGAGATTCGGTCGTACGATGGTCAGATCGCCGGCGACCTTCAGGTGGAGAAGCTGCCCCCACAGCACCGTGAATTTCAGTGCGCCGATATCGGCTACCGGAGACTCCGGGTGCGAATTCTGCACCACGGTCAAGCCGTTCACTTCCATGGCGAGGCGCCAGAGGTGGAGGTTGATCCGCGTGATCTTGACCGTGTAGCCCTGGAGGCGGGCATTCATCGTCTTCTCCGCCCAGGTGCGGAGCGGACGTTCCAGGAGGGCATCCGTCGCGACCACCAAGAGGCTCAGGCTCAGGAGGATCCCAAGGGCGATGACCCCTTTCCGGCCACGCGGAAGAATCCGGTTCAGCCATGAACGACGAGATTTCGGGTCCGAAGCAAGGTCTGAGGTCATCGGCTGGGCTCCGCGGCAGGGGCCTTGTCCGGAATTCGGAGGCAAGGCAGATTCCGGCGGACGGGCTTTCCGGCCGTCCATGGATCCGAGGACACCTAGGATTTCCGGTCGAAGGTGGCCTTGACCTTCGCCGCCCGTGCGTCGATCTGCTTAACGGCGTCTTCCTGATCCCAATTCATCGCGCTCTCCTTCGTTAATGGGGACATCGACGGCAAAGCGATGATGAATCGCACCTGGCAACCTGGCGCTGGCATCGCTCGACCATCGGCTCCGCCGATCTGTCTGCCTTACATCGCACCTTCCGTGCCGAATGGGCTGGAGGCCCTAATTGCTTGAAAAACAGCTCCATTTCAGCGGTTCGTCTCCCCTCGCGAAGCGAAGATGAACGGAAGATTCGATCAATACGAATGAACGATCACATCAGACTGAACGAGCGTTTCTCCCGGGTGGCCGGCCGATCTGCCTCCAGGAGGCGCCGCAGGTGTAACCAAGCCTTGGGATCTCAGCGGCTGCCACAGGCTGTCTTGCTCACCTGCGGTCCATGGGGTGGGATTGACCTCCCATGATCATCCCCGTATGGCATGGGCCGTGCGTTCCCAGTGCCTGGAGGATGCTGATGAGGGCCGTCGGAATCATCGTGTTGGTGCTTGTCCTGGTCGCGCTCGCGTTCGGCGGCTTCCTCTACGCCACCCGGGAAAAGAGCCAGGATCTCGGGCCACTGCAGGCGGCGACCTCGACGCGAAAAACCATTCCCATCGCGCCGATCGCCGGCCTTGCTGCGGTGGTGCTGCTGATGAAACGGCGTCATGACTGACGACGAAGGCCTTCTACGCATGACTCCGCCAGCTCAATGGCTGCCCTCCGACTATGAATCGGCCGCACGGCTGGTGGCCACCCTGTTTGCTCGGGTGGACCTGTCCGAGCATCGGGAATGGCATCCCGTGATCCTGGCGTTCAAGGCGCTGATCGAACGTGATCCAGTGGTGCGCATGAACATGACGGCGATGATTGACCAGATACCGGCCAGGTACAAGGAGCACCATCCGAAAACAGTGGATCAACTGCTCGCACAATTGAACGCGGTCCTTACGATCGCCCCGGCCTACCTGCCGCCTGAGGGGTCGAAGGAAGCGGTCGCCTTGGTCGGTACGCCGTTCTCGGCGGTTCTGATCTGGACCATGGGCACCCCAGCGGGCTTCGCCGCCTACCGCGACGAGAAGATCAACGCGATGTTCAAGCAGCTGCTGGCGGTATGGACCCGGTTTCTGGATAGCGAGGCGTCCACGTATGTCATCCATCCTGGAGCCAATGGCTGGCAAAGCCCGGCAGCCCAGGCCCAGCTTCACATGGACGAGTACCAGCACACCCCCGAAGCGCTCCACTGGGGCTTCTCCTCCTGGAACCAGTTCTTCACCCGTGAACTCAAACCCGGTGTGCGGCCCATTCAGGCCCCAGAGGATCCTTCAGCGATCGTGGCGGCCTGTGACTCAACCGTCTACCGGATTTCGCGCCAGGTGAAGCGGCAGGAAAAATTCTGGATCAAGGCGCAGCCATACTCGCTGGCGGACATGCTGGACCATCACCATGTGGATGAGTTCGTCGGTGGAGATGTGTTCCAGGCCTTCCTGAATCCCTTCAACTATCACCGATGGCACAGTCCCGTCACCGGTACGATTCGCCAGGCATTCGTCAAAGAGGGACTCTACTTCAGCCAATCGCCCAGCGAAGGCGAAGACTGGACGGATCAGAATCACTCCGAAGCCTACATCGCCCACGTCCAGACCCGGGCCATCCTGTTCATCGAAGCCGATAACAAGGACATCGGACTCATCTGCGTCATGCCGATTGGCATGGTCGAGATCTCCTCCTGCATCATCCATGACTGGATCAAGCCCGATGCCAGGGTAGAAAAGGGACAGGAACTGGGCTATTTCCAGTTCGGAGGATCGACCCACTGCGTCCTGTTCAGAAAAGGGGTGGTCCGGGAATTCACGGGCCAGGAAAATAGCCCCTATCGCGTGGGCCAGGTGATTGCCTTCGCCAACGTCTCGGAGGCCCGATGAACCAACCTTCCCGAGTGCGTCCACTGCTTCCCGAAGGGGAAGAAAGGAACTTCACGCTTCAGGCCGACTATTTTGTGGGCCAGATCGACCTGAAGGCCTTCTGCGCGACCCACACGCATCACCCCATTCTCGGGACCAACCCCCTGGTTCTGGAACCCCAGAAGGGCAGCTACGTCTTCCTGTCCCGCTTCGGGGGAGTCGTTTTCTGGAACTGCCCCGAACCTTTGATCCGCCAGGTTCATGAGGAACTCAAGTCCCTGCCCGGCCTGAACCAGCTAGAAGAACAGACCCGGGATTTCCTCAAGGTGAAGATCGGGGCCGCCGAGGACTCCGTGGGCTTCAGCGAGGTGCAACTTCAGGCGTTCACCCTTGAAAAACTCCGCATCGTAAGCCTGACCCTGGCTCAAAGCGTGGCCCTGGATCATTTCGAGGGAGCGGTAAGCCAGGCCATGTCACGGTTCCAGCCGGTGGTCAGGGCCCTCAGCCAGGAAGGGAAATTGGTCCTGCCGCACCGAGAAGTGCTTCAGATCGTGGGCTTCGCCCTGGAAGTGAGAGCCGCCGTGCTGAACAACCTGACCCTGTTCGACGATCCGCCAGAGACCTGGGAGAGCGAATCCTTGGCCCACCTGGATAGCGCCCTCTATGGCCAGTTCGACCTAGCAGAGCGCCTGGGAGCCATCCGGGAGAAGCTTGGCTACCTCCATGACGCGGGAGCGACCTTCCTTGGCCTTCTGGATACGCGGAAGAGCCGCAAGCTGGAGTGGATCATCATCCTGTTGATCTTCGTCGAGCTGGTCCTCTTCATCTGGAAGGATCTGCTGCCCTCCGGGTTCCTGCACGCCAGGTGACCTGCCGCCCCTGGCGGCTTACTCCCCCCGGAGCACCTCCATGGGCTTGGCGTTGAGCACCCGCAAGCTCCCGGCCACGCCCACCACCAGCGTCAGGAGCGACGCGGCGCCCAGCAGCAGGAGCCCCATGGCGATGCTCGGATGGGTGGGCAGGTCCAGCACGCGGCTGGTGTAGGTCCGTGCGAGGAGCCAGGCCAGGGCCGTGGCCAGGGCCGCGGAGCTGCCGCCCAGCAGCAGGAATTCCCAGGCGAGGCTCCGCAGCAGGGTGCCGTGGGAGGCGCCGATGGTGCGCAGCATCGCCAGATCCCGCTGACGCCCGAGACGCCCCGCGATGAGGCTGGCGATGAGCACCAGCAGCGCCGAGGCGAGCATCAGCCCTGCGAGGGCCCGGGTGATGAGCGCGATGATGTCCAGCACCCGCCCCACCTTGGCCACCACATCCGTCACGTCGATAATGGTGATGTTGGGAAAGTCTCTGGCCAGGACCGCCTGCACGCGGCCCTTGGCGGCGGGATCGACTTCCGCCGCCACCAGGTGCACGGCCGGTGCGTCCTTCAGCAGCGAAGGGTGCAGCACGATGAAGAAATTGGGTTGTAAGCTCTGCCACATGACCTTGCGCAGGCTCGTGACCCTGCCCTTCACCTCGGTCCCGAGGATATCGAAGGTGAGCTCGTCGCCGAGCTTGGCGCCGATGGATTCGGCAAAGCCCTGCTCCAGGGAGAGCTCGTCCGCCGAGGCGAGACCAGGCGCCCAGAAGCGGCCGGCCACCACGGCTTCGGAGGCGCCGAGACGATCCCGCCAGGTGAGGTTCTGCTCCCGGTTGCGGAAGCCTTCGCCTCGCTGCTCGCCAGTCCCCTCCTCCCCGTGATTCGAGTGGGTGTCCTTCACCGGCTGGCCACCGAGGGCGGAGAGCCGCGCCCGGACGATGGGAGCTTCCATGGGATCCCGGCCGGTCTCCGCCCGGAGCCGCGCGACCAGCTGCGCCCGTTGGCTGGACTGCACGTCCAGGAAGAAGAGGTTGGGCCGATTGCCCGCCCCCCGCTGGGCGGCGATGGGGGCGAGGATATCGTCCTTGATGAACTGGGAGGCGGTGGTCAGGAACACTGCCAGCCCCATCACCGCCATCATCAGCGCCGTCAATCCACGCCGGGCGCCCAGCTGCCCGAAGGCGAGGCGCAGAGAGAGGGGCATCGCCTGGGCGCCACGGCGGTAGGCCAGGAGCAGCAGCAGCAGCTGTGCTGCGCCGTACAGCAGCAGGAAGAGCAGAGCCATACCTAAGGCCGTGCCGAAGCCCACCGCCAGATTGGGGGCGTTGCGGAGGATGAGCAGAACGGCCAGGAGGAAAGCCAGGGCTGCGCAGCCCCTGCTGAGCCAGGCCCGGCCCCCTTGCAGGTCCGAGCCCTCCCGCAGCAAGGTGAGGGGCTTCACATCCCCCAGGCGCACCAGGGGCGGCAGGGTGAGGAGGGCGACCATGGCCACCGCCAGCATCGTCTCCAGGATGGGCGGCGCGGCGGTGGCGCTCTTGCCGATGACGGCAGGCAGCAGGTCGCCAAGCCAGCGGGGGATCAGCGCCGCCGCCCCCAGCCCCCCGGCCAGGCCGAGGAGCAGGGCCACGCCGAGCAGCAGCATCGTCAGCAGACCGTAGATTTTGGCGGGCTCCACGGGGGCCGCCCCCAGACACCTCAGGATGGCCGCATCCCTGGACCGGGCCTCCAGGAAGGCCGTGAGGATGGCCCAGGCGCCGAGCATGGCGAGGAGCAGCGTGGCGAGGCCCAGCTGCTGGACGAAACGGTTGAGGTTGCGGATGGGCCGGGCGAGGGCGGTAGCGGCCTCCTCGTGGCCGCGCAGCCGCAGCCGTGGGGTCGCGGTGCGGACGAGTTCCGCGAGCTCCGCGCGGACCTTCGCTTCATCGGCACCCGGTGCAAGGGTGAGGAGGAGCTTTCCTGAAAAACGTGAACGGGCCGTGAGGAGGCCGAGGCACTCCGCATCCACCCGGTCCATCAGCACCCGAGGGCCCATGGTGAAGGCGCTGGCCTGGCGGCTTTCATCCAGGGCGATGATCCCGCCCACGGGCAG
The DNA here is from genome assembly GCA_030824075.1 of Geothrix sp. Lineage (GTDB taxonomy): Bacteria > Acidobacteriota > Holophagae > Holophagales > Holophagaceae > Geothrix. Next base: position 1,939 of record JAVBYJ010000033.1, on the reverse strand, counting down.
GACGCCATCTCCGATGGCCAGGGCCGTGTGTCCGGCGAGGGTGCCTTGGGGCGCCGCCTGGAGGGCCCAGGGTTCAGCCAGTCCCCGCTCCACGAAGACGGCCCCGGAGCCGCCCACCTGAGGTGCCGGCGCAGTTCCCGCCGCCTGGAACGCCAGCCGTCCCACCAGGGGATAGGCCGCATCCACGGCCCGCACTTCCACCAGGCGGCTGAGGGTGGCGTCGCCCTCGCCGGTGTGGGCCATGCTGACGAAATCGTAGACCAGGCTGCGCCCCTGGATGCCCGGCAGGCCCGCCGCGCGGCGGAGCAGTTCGTCCGGAAAGAGGCCCGTAGAGGTGAGGGAGAAATCCGCTCCGAGAAGCGCACGGGATTCGCTGCGGATGCCCCCGAGGACCCGGGCGCTGAATCCGTAGGTGGCGAAGAAGGCCGCGAAGCCCACGGCGAGGCAGAGCGCGATGACGAAGAGCCGGCCCTTCTGGCGGGAGCCCTCCCGCAGGGCCATGCGGAGGGCGAAACTCACAGCACCCCCGTGGCGATGCGGCCCCGCTCCAGCGCAAAATGGAGCCCCAGGCGCGCCGCGAGCGTGGCGTCGTGGGTGACCAGGACGAGGGTGGCCCCGAGGTCCCGCTGCAGTTCCAGGAGCAGCTCGAAGACCCGGTCCGCGTTCACCGGATCCAGGGATCCCGTCGGCTCATCGCACAGCAGGATCGGCGGCCGCGCCACGATGGCCCGGGCCAGGGCCACCCGCTGGCATTCACCGCCGCTGAGCTGGGCGGGCAGGTGCTCGGCACGATCCTCGAGACCGACTCGCGCCAGAGCGTCCAGCGCCTTCGCCTCCGCTCCCGCCAATCCGGCGATCTCCGCCGCGATGATGACGTTCTGCAGCGCGGAGAAATGAGGCAACAGGTGGTAGGCCTGGAAGACGAAGCCAAGGTTCTGGGCCCGGAACCGCGAAAGCGCCGCCTCGCTGAGGCCCGTGAGGGACTGTCCGGCCACGACGACTTCACCGGAGGTGGGCTGGTCAAGACCGGCCATCAACCCCAGCAGGGTGCTCTTGCCGCTGCCGCTGGGGCCCTGAATGGCGGCGGAAGCGCCATCGGGGATCTCCAGGCTAACCTCCTGCAGCACGCGCAGGATCTCTCCAGAGGGGGACATGAAGGTCTTGGAGACGGATCGGATGGAGATCATGCGGCACCCTCTCCTCCAGCCTATCCGCCCTTGGCGGGTGCCAGTCCGGACGGGTCTGTGCGATCCTCGAGCCATGAGGAAAGCCTGGGTGCCCGCCCTCCTACTCGCCACCCTGACCGCAGGGATGGGTGGTTGCGATCGGAAGGTCCCGGCGCCCGTGTCCGAAGCGGTTCCCGCCCCCCTGCCCGAACCTTCGCCCCAGCCAGTCCTGGGCACCCTGGTCTGCTTCGGGGACAGCCTCACGGCGGGGCTGGGGCTTTCGAAGGAGCAGGCCTTCCCGGCACTCATCGACGCCCGGCTGCGGGCCGACGGACGGCCCTGGAAGGTTGTGAACGCGGGTGTCAGCGGCGATACCACCGCCGGTGGCGTCGCCCGCCTGGATTGGATCTACAAGCAGAAGGTGGACGTCATGTTCCTCTGCCTCGGCGCCAACGATGGCCTGCGGGGCATCCCTGTGGCCGAAACCGAACGGAACCTGCGAACCATCCTGGACCGCGCAAAGCGGGAAGGTACGCGGGTGGTGCTCGCGGGCATTCAGCTTCCTGAAAACTACGGCGCCGACTACCGGACCGCCTTCGCCCGGATCTTCCCGCGCCTCGCGCAGGAGTACCGCCTGCCGCTGCTCCCCTTCCTCCTGGAGGGCGTGGCCATGGATCCGCGGTTGAACCAGGCCGATGGCATCCATCCCTCCGCCGAGGGCGCCCGCATCGTCGCGGAGCATGTCTGGACCGCGCTGGACCCAACCCTCCGGG
>JAVBYJ010000065.1 GCA_030824075.1 Geothrix sp. | reverse complement strand
CCCCACCCCAGAAGGGTAAGCGGCCGACTCCGAGTGGAATCGTGAAGGCGCCACTTGATGTGGCGCCGAAGAAAGACCAGCACACGGCGAAGCCGGGTGCGTTCGAATCCGATGCCCTGGTGGGTCCCCACCCCAGAAGGGTAAGCGGCCGATTCCGAGTGGAATCGTGAAGGCGCCACTTGATGTGGCGCCGAAGAAAGACCGGCACACGGCAAAGCCGGATGCGTTCGAATCCCACCCCAGTGGGGCCCTGTCACAACGGGGAACGACCCGACCCACCGCTTCTGAGCCGCACCGTGGTCAGACCACGCCCAGGCTCCGCCTGGGCTTTCGTGATCCGCGATATCGCCGCTCCCAAGCTACAATAACCAGTTCCGCCCGTCGGGCGGGGAGCCCACCCGATGAGCGATGTCTGCACGATCTTGACCACCTGTGGCAGCGAGGAGACCGCCCTCACCATTGCCGCGGCCCTGGTGGACCAGGCCTATGCCGCCTGTGTGAACATCGTTCCCAGCATCAAGAGCTACTATTACTTCAAGGGCGAGACCCACCTGGACGAGGAGGTCATGCTGATCATCAAGACCACCCGGGAACTCTTCCCTCAGGTCTCTGAAGTGATCACGGACTTGCACACCTATGAGGTCCCCGAAATCCTGATGTTCCCTGTCGAAGAGGGTTCCGAACCCTTTCTCGATTGGATCCGCCAGAGCGTCAACCGGCTGGCCTGACCTCACTCCGACACTGCCTCCCCGGGAGCCACCCCATGGAACACACCCTGTCCCTCGAATTCCTGCGGGTGGTTGAACAGGCCGCCATCGACTGCGCCGCGTCCATCGGCCACGGCCGCCGCAAGCACAGTGACAAGCTGGCGGTGGAGGCCATGCGAAAGGCCATGGAAACCGTCCGCATGGACGGCACCATCGTCATTGGTGAAGGCGAGCGGGACGAGGCACCCATGCTCTACATCGGCGAGAAAGTGGGCATGGGACCCGATCTGGATGGCGATCATCCGGCGGTGGATATCGCGGTGGATCCCCTGGAAGGAACCAACCTTTGCGCCACGGGCGCGCCGAATGCCATCGCCGTGCTGGCCGCCACAGAGAAGGGTGGCCTGTTGCACGCGCCGGATCTCTACATGGAGAAGCTGGTCGTAGGCCCCGCGGCGAAGGGCAAAGTGAACCTCGATGCGCCGGTCCACGAAACACTGCAGATCATCGCCCAATCTCTTAATCGGCAGGTATCCGAAATCACCGTCAGCGTCCTCGACCGCGATCGCCATGCCCAGCTCATTGCGGACATTCGCAAGGCCGGTGCCCGCATCCAGCTCATCGGTGACGGTGACCTCAGCGCCGCCATCAGCGCCGCCGTCAGCGGCACTGGCATCCATGCGGTCATGGGCACCGGCGGTGCCCCGGAGGGGGTGCTGTCCGCCGCGGCCCTGAAGTGCCTCAATGGCGAAATCCAGGGCCGTCTCAAGGTGGACACCAACACCGCCAGCCGCGAAAAGGCCGAAGCCATGGGCGTGGATTTCGGGCGCATCTACTTCACCGACGACCTCTGCCCTGGCAAGGAGATCGTCTTCGCCGCCTGCGGCGTCACCCACGGCAACCTGCTTCAGGGCGTGCGCCACTTCGGCCATGGGGTGCGCACCTCCAGCCTCATCCTCACCTACGGCAGCCGCCAGGTGCGCTTCATCGACACGGTCCACATCAAGGAAGGCGAGACCGTCACCGTCCGGTTCTAGCGACCCTTGCGCGAATCTCTCCGCACCCGCCTCATGCGCTGGGGCTTCAACCTGTGGCCCGGTTATCGGGGCACAGGGGCCCGCGTCACCCACATCGCTGGCGACTGGCGGGAGGTCCGCGTCCGTCTGCCCTTGTCCTGGCGGACCCGCAACTATGTCGGCACGATCTTCGGCGGCAGTCTCTATGCAGCGGTGGACCCCTTCTACATGATCATGCTCATGAAGAACCTGGGCCCGGATTACGTGGTCTGGGACAAGGCCGCTTCCATCCGATTCAAGAGGCCTGGCCGCAGCACCCTCATCGCGACCTTCCGGCTCGATGAGGCCGAACTGGTGGAGGTCCGCCGCCTCCTCCAGGAATCCCCCAAGGTGGACCGCAGCTACACCGTTCATCTGGTGGACCAGATGGGCGTGGTTCACGCGGAAGTGGAGAAAGTGATCCACATATCCGTTCGCAAGCCTTCCTGATAGGCTTTTACCCTCATCTTACGAGGTTATTCATGACGTCCCCATTACGCGCATCCCTTTGCCTTTGTCTGGGCCTCGCGGCCTTCTCCTTGGTGGCCGAATCCAAACCCGGGGTGGATCCCGTGAATCTTGATACCGCCGTGAAGCCCTGCGATGACTTCTACACCTTCGCCAACGGCGGCTGGCTCAAGTCCCACAGCCTGCCTGCGGACAAGGCTCGATACGGCGCCTTCGAGGAAGTCAGCGAGCGGAACCGCGCCATCCTCAAGGGCATCCTGGAAGAGACCAGCGCCAAGACCACCTGGGCCAAGGGCAGCGTTCAGCAGAAAGTGGGTGACTTCTATGCCTCGGGCATGAACGAGGCCGCCATTGATCAGCGCGGGCTCGCCCCCCTGAAACCGATTCTCTCCACCATCGAAGGACTGAAGGACGTGAAGCAGCTTCCTGCCCTCCTGGCGAAGCTGCATGCCCAGGGCCTTCCAGGTGGTTTCGGCTTCTTCGTCGGCCAGGACATGAAGGACACCACCCGCTATATGGGCAGCCTCATGCAAGGTGGAACGGGGCTTCCCGACCGGGACTACTACCTGAAGGACGATGCCCGCAGCCGGGATATCCGCGCCAAATATGAAACCCATGTCGCGAAAATGTTCGAGCTGGTGGGTGATACTCCCGGTTTGGCCTTGGCCCGCGCCAAGGTGGTACTGGACCTCGAAACGCGCCTCGCCCAGGTCCAGTGGAGCCGCGTGGAGATGCGGAATCCCCAAAAGCGGTACAACAAACGCACCCTGGACCAGATGGCGACTGAGGCCCCGGGCTTCAACTGGAAGGGCTACTTCGCGGCCCGCGGCGTCAAGCTGTCGGACCTCAACCTCACCCAGCCCTCCTTCTTCCAGGCCTTCGGGAAGCTCGCCTCGGAGGTTCCGGCTCCCCAGTGGCGCACCTACCTCCGCTGGCATGCCCTCAACGCGACCGCCAACCTGCTCCCCAGGGCGTTCGGGGAGGAGAGTTTCGCCTTCCAGGGCAAGGTGCTGAATGGGACACCTGAGCGGGAACCCCGCGCCAAGCGCGTCGAGGCCGCCACGGACAACACCCTTGGCGAGGCCCTGGGACAGCTCTACGTGAAGGCCACCTTCCCACCCGAATCCAAGAAGCGGGTGCTCGACATGGTGGAGAACCTCCGGGTGGCCCTGCGCGAACGCATCACCAACCTGGACTGGATGGGCGCCGACACCAAGCAGCAGGCCATCAAGAAGCTCAATGCCTTCGGCGTGAAAATCGGCTACCCCGACAAGTGGAAGACCTATGCCTTCGACGTCAAGCGCGACGACTACTTCGGCAACGTGCGCCGGGCTTCCGCCTTCCGCATCCAGGAGAACCTGGCCAAGCTGGGCAAGTCCATCGACCGCACGGAATGGGGCATGACGCCGCCCACCGTGAATGCCTACTACAGCCCCACCATGAACGAGATCGTGTTTCCCGCGGGCATCCTGCAGCCGCCTTTCTTCGATCCCAAGGCCGATGATGCCGTGAACTACGGCTCGCTGGGCTTCGTCATCGGCCACGAGATGACCCACGGCTTCGACGACAGTGGCAGCCAGTTCGACGCCGAAGGCAACCTCAAGAACTGGTGGACCGAGGCAGACAAGAAGGCCTACCAGTCCCGCACGGACCTGGTCGTGAACCAGTACGAGGCCTATGAGCCCCTCAAGGGCGAGCATGTGAATGGCAAGCTCACCCTCGGCGAGAACATTGCCGACATCGGTGGCCTCAAGATCGCCTTCGCCGCCTACCAGAACAGCCTGAAGGGCAAGGCCACTCCGGCCCCCATCGACGGCTTTTCCGGGCCCCAGCGCTTCTTCCTCGGCGCAGCGGCCGTGTGGCGCAACCACATCCGGGAAGCGGCTCTATCCGTGCGGCTCAAGACCGATCCCCACAGCCCCGGCCGGGAGCGCGTGAATGGTCCCCTGTCCAACCTGCCCGAGTTCTACGAAGCCTTCGGTTGCGCTGATGGTCAGGCCATGAAGCGTGATGCGAAGGTACGTCCGGCCATCTGGTAGTCCGTCCCGTTGCTCCGGACGGCGGCGCCGTCCGGAGAGAGAAGAAAGGAAGTTCCTTGGATACTCGATCTGCACTGCTTGCCTTGGCGCTGATGGCACCGCTCCTGGCGGAAGCCCCCGCCCATCCGGTTCCCCGGCCGGTTCTCGGGGTGGACCCCGCCTACATCCAGGCTGCGAGCTCCCCCTGCAAGGACTTCTACAGCTACGCCAACGGCACCTTCGATAAAGTGGCCATCCCCGGCGAATATGCCTCCTATGGCGTCAACCAGGAAATTGATGAACGCAACTTCACGATCCTGAAAGGCATTCTCGAGTCCTCCGCCCGCACCCGCGAATCGAAGGGCACCATTGCCCAGCGCGTCGGTGACTTCTACGCGTCCGGCATGGACGAGGCGCTCATCGAGAAGGCGAACCTCAAACCCCTCGCGCCCCTGTTCGCGGCCATCCAGGCTGTGAAGACCCCTGCGGGCCTCGTGGCCGAACTGGGCCGCCTCCATGCCCTTGGCGTCCAGGCCGGCTTCGCCTTCGGCGTGCAGGTGGACGACAAGGACAGCAGCGCCATGATCGCCAGCTTCGGCCAGGGCGGTCTCGGCCTGCCCGAACGCGACTACTACCTGCGCTCCGGGAAGGAGGCCGAGGCCATCCGCGAGGCCTACGAACAGCATGTGACGCGGATCTTCACCCTGGCCGGGGACTCCCTGGACGCCGCCCGCTCTGGAGCCCGGAAGGTCATGGCCCTCGAGACCAAACTGGCCAAGGCCTCCCGCACCCTCGTGGACCTGCGCGATCCCCAGGCCAACTACCACAAGGTCGCCCGGAAGGGTCTCGCGGCCATGGCCCCCCTGGACTGGAACGCCTACTTCACTTCCGTGGCCCTTCCCCTCGGTGAGGCTCATGTGCTGGTGGGCCAGCCCGAGTTCTACCAGGCCCTGGGTGGCCTGGTCCGTTCGGAACCCATGGCGGACTGGCGCATCTACCTCCGGTGGCATGTCCTGCGGAGCGCCGCCCCCTTCCTCGGCTCCGCCTTTGTGAACGAGAACTTCGCCTTCTATGGGAAGACCCTCTCGGGCGCCACGGAATTGCGGCCCCGCTGGAAGCGGGTCCTCGCCGCCGCGGACCGTGCCCTGGGTGAGGACCTTGGCCAGCTCTTCGTCAAGACCGCCTTCAGCCCCGCCGCCAAGGCCCGCGCCCTCGAGATGGTCCACTTCCACAAGGAGGCCATGCGGGCCCGCATCCTGGCCGCCGACTGGATGGTCGAGGCCACCAAGACCCAGGCGCTCCGGAAGCTCGACACCATGCGGAGCAAGGTGGGCTATCCCGACCGCTGGCGCGACTACAGCGGCCTCGAGGTATCCCGCCGCCCCTATGTCCTCAATGTCCAGGCCGCAGCCACCTTTGAGTTCCGCCGCCGCCTGGCCAAGCTCGGCAAGCCTGTGGACCGCAACGAATGGTTCATGACGCCCCAAACCAACAACGCCTACTACGACCCCAGTCTCAACGAGATGTGCTTCCCGGCGGGCATCCTGCAACCCCCCTTCTTCGACGAGAAGGCCGACGATGCCACCAACTACGGAGCCCTGGCCTCCACCATCGGCCATGAACTGACCCACGGCTTCGACGACCAGGGCCGCCAGTACGACTGGCAAGGCAACCTGAAGGACTGGTGGACTGCCGAGGACGCCAAGCGCTTCGAGGCCCGCGCCAACCACATCGTGAAACAGTACGACGCCTTCGAGGTGCTGCCCGGCCTGCACATCAACGGCAAGCTGACCCTCGGGGAGAACATCGCCGACATCGGCGGGCTCCGCGTGTCCTACGAAGCCTTCAAGCTGGCCGCCAAGGGCAAGGATCCGAAGCCCATGGACGGATTCACACCGGACCAGCGGTTCTTCCTCGCCTTCGCCCAGGGCTGGCGCACCAACCAGCGCCCCGAGGCCCTACGCATGCAGGTCACCACCGATGTCCATGCACCGGTGCGCTGGCGCGTGCTCGGGCCGGTGGCGGACTTCCCCGAGTTCAGGAAAGCCTTCGGCTGCGAGGCCGCCCCCACGGGCCAGGCGCCCACGGCCATCTGGTAACCTGCCCCCTTCCCTCCGCCTTCAAAAGGATTCCCATGCGCATCCGCCCCCTCGTCCTTCTCACCGCCCTTCTCGCCGCCGGTGCGGCCCTGGACGCCTGCACCAACCTGCTGGTGACCAAGGGTGCGAGCAAGGACGGCTCCACCATGATCACCTACGCCGCCGACAGCCACACGCTCTACGGCGAGCTCTACTTCAAGAGGGGTGGCCGCCACCTGCCGGGCGAGCGGCGGGAGATCCGCGAGTGGGACAGCGGGTACACGTTCGACACGGGCAAGATCCTGGGAAGCATTCCCGAGGCACCCGTGACCTATACCCGCGTCGGGAACATGAACGAGCACCAGCTCGCCATCGCCGAAACCACCTTCGGCGGGCGCAAGGATCTCGCAGGCCCCAGCGGCATCATCGACTACGGCAGCCTGATCTACATCGCCCTGGAACGCGCCAAGACGGCCCGCGAAGCCATCGAGGTGATGACCAAGCTCACCGAGGAATTCGGCTACGCCAGCTCCGGCGAAAGCTTCTCCATCGCCGATCCCAACGAGGCGTGGATCCTCGAAATGATGGGACGCGGCAAGGGCCAGAAGGGATCGCTTTGGGTCGCCTACAAGCTGCCGGACGGAACCATCAGCGCCCACGCCAACCAGGCCCGCATCCGCCAGTTCCCCCTGAACGACCCCAAGTCGGCGCTGTTCAGCAAGGATCTGATCTCCTTCGCCCGGGACAAGGGCTGGTTCAAGGGCGAAGACAAGGCCTTCAGCTTTGCTGATGCCTACGCACCCCTGACCTTCGGCGCCCTGCGCGCCTGTGAGGCCCGCGTGTGGAGTCTCTTCCGCCGCGCGGCGCCCAGCCTGAAGCTCCCCATCGACTACGTCAAAGCCGAGAAGGGCGCCAAGCCCATGCCGCTCTTCATCACGCCCGACCAGAAGCTGGACGTGCGCGACGCCATGGAACTCATGCGCGATCACTTCGAGGGCACCGAATTCGATATGACCAAGGACGTGGGCGCGGGCCCCTACAAGCTGCCCTACCGCTGGCGCCCCATGGGCTTCAAGATCGACGGCCAGGACTACATCCATGAGCGCGCCATCAGCACCCAGCAGACCGGCTTCTCCTTCGTGACCCAGAGCCGAGCCTGGCTGCCGGATCCCGTCGGTGGCGTGCTCTGGTTCGGGGTCGATGACACCTACACCACGGTCTACCTGCCCATCTCCTGCGGCATCAAAGAGCCCCCCAAGGCCTTTGCCATCGGCACCGGGAACTTCAACGAGTTCAGCTGGGACAGCGCCTTCTGGACCTTCAACTTCGTCACGAACTACACCTACACCCGCTGGAGCGACATGATCGTGGACGTGCAGAAGGTGCAGCGCGAACACGAAGGCCGCTACCTCGCCGACCAGGCGGAAGTGGACCGCACCGCCCTCGACCTCTACAAGCAAAACCCCGATCTGGCCAAGGACTACCTGACCCAGTACGCGGCCAAGGAGACCGAGCAGCTCATGGCCCGTTGGAAGAAGCTGGGCGAGTTCCTCATCTGGAAGTACCTTGACGGCAACGTGCGCAACGAGAAGGGCGAGGTCACCCACCCCAAGGCCCCCGAGGATTGGCTGCGCTGCGTCGTCAAGGACCACGGCGACGTCATCAAGGTGAAGAAGGTCGAAGGGTTGGCGCTCGACGAGGAGTAGCCTCTTGGGCTAAAAACCTCCGTTTTTCAGCGAGAAGGCCCCGCGGTGCGGGGCCTTCCCCGTTTCCTGGCGGTGCTGACCCTTCCACTTGTGACGCCCGCCGATCCGCGCCCCGTGGGATCATGGACGGTTCCCACGAGGTTCCCATGCGTCACCCGGATCCGCATTCCTACTACGATGCCGCCCAGCCCAAGGCCCGGCGGCTGCGGTTGAAACTGGGGGTGGATTTCGCCTCGAAGCGCATTGATGGGGAAGTGGTGCTGGAATTCGGCCGGACGGTGTCGGGTCCGCTGGACCTCGACACCAAGGGTCTGGAGATCCACACCGTTCAGGTGCCGGGCCACGGTCCCATCCCCTGGGAACTGGGTGAGGGGGATCCCATCCTGGGCCAGCGCCTGAGGTTGGAGGTGCCCTCGGGGACCGAGGAAGTGACCATCGCCTATCGCACCGCCCCGGACGCCATGGCCCTCCAATGGCTGGATCCCGAACAGACCGAAGGCAAGGTGGCGCCCTACCTCTTCAGCCAGTGCCAGCAGATCCACGCCCGCACCATGGTGCCGTGCCAGGACACGCCCCTCGCCCGCATCGCCTACCAGGCTGAGGTGACGGTGCCCGAGGGCCTCACCGCCGTCATGTCCGCGGGTCCCGCTGGGGATGAGGCCATCAGCGGCAACCGCCATGTCTACCGCTTCACCATGCCCCAGCCCATCCCGCCGTACCTGCTGGCCCTGGCCGTGGGTCGCCTGGAATCCCGCGACCTCAGCCCCCGCGCCCGGGTGTGGGCCGAGCCGGAAACCGTCGAAGCCGCCGCCTGGGAGTTCGCGGGCGTGGAGGACATGATCGTGAAGGCGGAGGGCCTCTTCGGACCCTACCCCTGGGACCGCTACGACATGCTTGTGCTGCCGCCGTCCTTCCCCTACGGCGGTATGGAAAACCCGCGCATGACTTTCCTGACCCCCACGCTGCTGGCGGGGGATCGCAGCCTGGTGGACGTGGTGGCGCATGAGCTGGCCCATAGCTGGACGGGCAACCTCGTCACCAACGCCACCATGGAGCACTTCTGGCTGAACGAGGGCTTCACCGTCTGGGCGGAACGGCGCATCCTCCGCATCCTCCACGGGGATGACGCCGCGGCCCTGGGCTGGGCCATGGGCCAGAAGGCCCTGGAAGACAGCCTGGCGCGCTTCAAGAACGAACCCCACCTGACCGTTCTGCGCATGCACCTGGAAGGCATCGATCCCGATGATGCCTTCTCTAGCATCCCCTACGAAAAGGGCGCCCGCTTGGTGGCGGCCCTGGAACGCGAAGTCGGGGAGGAGCGCTTTCTCCGTTTCATCCGTGACTACATGGACGCCTTCCGCTTCACCTCCATCACCACCGAGCAGTTCTGCGCCTTCGCGGAGGCGAAGCTGCCGAGCGCCCTGGAGGCCGTGAACGCCCGCGCCTACCTGGATCAGCCGGGCCTGCCCGAAACCGCGCCTCAATTCCGCAGCGTGCAGCTGGACACCCTCACCGTTCTCGCGGAGAGCTGGGTGGACGGCGGACGACCCAGCGCCCATCAGATGGCCTCCTGGAAACCCTCCGAATTGCAGGTCTATCTCCAGAAGCTGCCCCGCAAGCTCACGCAGGCCGACTGCGCCTGGCTGGACGAGCACTTCCAGCTCATGGGCCGGGGCAACCACGAGATCCTGGTGGAGTGGCTGACGTTGGCCGCCGCCGCAGACTACGAGCCCGCCTTCCCGCGCATCCGCGAGGTGCTGATGCGGGTGGGCCGCATGAAATACCTGCGGCCCCTCTACGGCGCGCTGGGCCAGCAGGCCCGCACCCGGGCCCTTGCCCGCGAGATCTTCGCCGCCGCCAGCCCCGGCTACCACGGCCTGTCGCGCCGTGTGGTGCAATCCGTCCTCGACGCCTATTCCGCCTAGCGCCCCAGGAGCTTCCATGTCCCACGGATCCGAACCCCAGGAGATCAAGGGTCTGCCCGCAAATGCGCGGCGGCCGCTGGAACCCGGTGAAACCTATATTCCGCTGGTTACAGAAGAGACCGGCGTGGCCGAGGTGACGCCCCGCAGCGTGGGTCTCGGCCTGCTGTTCTGCGCCATCTTCAGCATGGCCGCCGCCTATCTGGCCCTGAAGGTGGGTCAGGGCATCGAAGCCGCCATTCCCATTGCCATCCTGGCCGTGGGACTGTCCCGGTTCTTCCGCCGCCGGAACACCATCTTGGAGAACGTGATCATCCAAAGCATCGGCGCCAACAGCGGCCATGTGGTGGCGGGCGCGGTGTTCACGATCCCCGCCCTCTACATGCTGGCCACCATTCCCGGCAGCGGCGTGACCCAGCCGCACCTCTGGCAGGTGGTGCTGGTGAGCTTCCTGGGTGGCAGCCTCGGCATCCTGTTCCTCGTCCCCCTGCGCTACCACTTCATGATCGAGAACCACGGTGTCTTCCCCTGGCCCGAGGCCACGGCCACCACAGAGATTCTGGTGACGGGCGAAAGCGCCGGCAATCAGGCCAAGACCCTCGCCATCTCGGCGGTCATCGGGGGCGTCTACGACGGCCTGGTGGGCATCTTCCGGGCCATGTCCGAAACCATCCGCTTCCGGCACGCCTACATCGGCGAAGTGCTGGAGAAGCGCTACCTCAACTTCAACCTGCTGAACAGCGCGGCCACCCTGGGCATCGGCTACATCATCGGCCTGCACTACTCCGCCATCATCGCTGCCGGCAGCTTCTTCAGCATGTTCGTGCTGGTGCCCGCGGTGCACGCCATTGGCGAGCATGTTCCCGTCATCCTCGCGCCCGGCACGACACTGATTGCCCAGATGGCCCCCGAAGAAGTCTTCAAGCACTACGTGAAGATCGTCGGTGTGGGCGCCATCGCCGGCGCAGGCATCATGGGCGTGCTGGCCTCCATGCCCAACATGATCCGCTCCATCGTCAGCAACCTGAAGGGCATGAAGCACCAGGACACGCGCGAAGCGGCCGCGGTGCCCCGCATGGACCGCAGCTTCAGCGGCGCCTTCGTGGGCGCTGGGCTGGTGATCGCGGGCCTGTTGACCATCCTGTTCTTCAGCTTCGGCCTGGGCATCGAAAAGGCCCTGATCCCTGCCCTCTCGGCCACTGCGCTGGTAATGGTCATCGCCTTCCTGTTCGCCCCTGTCGCCGCCCGCGCCATCGCCACCATCGGCACCAACCCGATCTCGGGCATGACCATGCTGACCCTGCTCATCACTGGCGTGGTCATGCTCAAGCTCGGCTTCCGGGGCGGGCCGGGCATGTACGTGACGATGATGGTCGGCGGCGTGGTGTGCACGGCCCTGGCCGCCAGCGGCGCCTTTGCCACCGACCTCAAGATCGGTCACTGGATCGGCGCGACCCCGGCCCGCCAGATCGCCTGGAAGTTCGCGGGCACCCTCGTTGCCGCCCTGTTCACGGGCATCGCCATGTGGATCCTGGCCCATCAGGGCTTTGGCAGCAAGGCCGTCCCAGCACCCCAGGCCAGTGCCATGCAGGCCATCCTCGAAGGCGTCTTCGGCACCGTCGCCATGCCTTTGCGCTGGTACTTCTTCGGTCTCGGCGTCGTGCTCAGTCTGGTGCTCCGCATCCTCAACGTCCCGGCCCTGGGCTTCGCGCTGGGCATGTACCTGCCCATCGAGCTGAACACGCCCCTGCTGCTGGGCGGCATCCTGGCCCACCTCGTCAACCGCAAGAAGGCCGGGGACACCGATGCCATCGCCAAGGCCCGGGAGAACCGCGGCGTGCTCATCGCCAGCGGCCTCATGGCCGGCGGCGCCATCATGGGCGTGGTCGCGGCCCTGGTGAAGATGCGCTGGCGCGACGGCTTCCCCATCCTCAGCGAGGCCGCCGCCGAAGGTGCCCTCGGTGAATGGCTCGCCATCGCCGCCCTCACCGCGCTCTGCGTCTATGTCGTCGTCAGCAGCCGCAAGGCCCAGGCCGAGGCCTGACCAAGAAACATGAACCGCAGATGACGCAGATGGACGCAGATGGAAGATCAAGATCCGGCCTTTTCTGCGTCATCTGCGATTCAAAACAAAATCATTCGCCCAGTTCCGCCAGCAACTCCGGCTGTACCCCCCGGGTGCCCGTCACCAGATTCCCGCT
>JAVBYJ010000077.1 GCA_030824075.1 Geothrix sp. | reverse complement strand
CCCGCCCCGGATGCTCGCCTGACCGTGAACTGATCGCCTGACCGCGATTTCCCCCCACCGGGCCCCTGTCCGGAGGGATTCATGTGATGCCCAGCGAGGAACCGATGATCCGTGCCCTACTTCCGGGGGCCCTAGCCTGTGTGCTCAGCGCACAGGCCCAGGAACCCGTTCCCCCACCCCCCTTGACCTATGAGGTCCTGCTCTCCCGAGCCACCTCCGATCCCGCGCTGCTCCGCCTTGAAGCAGATCTGGCCGCCCGGCAGCGTCAGCTGGCCGCCACGGGTGGGTTGCTGCGCGAGGCGCCCACCCTCACCGCGGAAGCGGGTCGACGCAGCGGGCCCACCACCAGCAGCACGGACAAAGTGGCCATGCTGGACGCCCCTCTTCTCCTGGCTCCCTCAGTGCGCTCCGGTGCCCGGAAAAGCCTCGACCGGGCCGAGGGGTCGTTGTTGGCCCTGGCTCGAGCGGAGGCCCGCCACCGATTGCGGCTGGCCTACCTCGACGCCTGGCTGGCGGAGGCCCAGTTGCGCCTGCGCGGATCCCAGATTGACCTCACCCAGGTCTGGGTGCGGGTGGCTCAGGCCCGGGTGGATTCCGGCTCGGATCCCGCCTATCAGGTGGACCTGGTCCGCGGCGATCTCCTGCGCCTTCGCACGGATCTGGGCGAAGCCCAACGCCGGGCCAGCGAGGCTTGGGCTGCCCTGCGCGCCCTGACCGACCTGCCCGCCGAGCCGCTCCCCCTCGCAGAACCCGGAACCCCCGCGCTGCCCGCGCCTGAGGGGCTGGCTGACGCCTTCCAGAAGAGCCTGATCCGACGCGCCCTGACAGATCGGACCGCCGCTGACCGGACCGCCTTCGACCTTCAGCAGGCCCTGAAGGGCTCCCGCTGGAGTCTGAAGGGCAGCTACGCCTCTGAAGGTGACGAGCGCATCACGCGGCTGGGTGTGGCCTTCCGCCTGCCCCGGCCCGGCGAGCTTGGCGCGCAGAAACGGGAAGGATCCGCAGGACGCACCGCCCTCGCCCGAGAGGCTGAATCCGCGGCCTTCCACCTGGAGTCCCGTTTCCAGACCGCCCTGACCCGGCTGCGGACCTTCGGGGAGACCCCGGGGGCCCGGCGCTTTGACGCCGCCCTGAAGTCCGTGGACCTGCGGCTCCAGGAGGGCAAGGAGCGCCCCTCCGATGCCCTGCTCATCCGCCGCCAGTTGCTGGAGGCTGAAAGCGCCTCGCTCCAGCGCACCCGGGAAGCCCACGCCCTCGCCGCCGAATTCGATCTGCTGACCCTTGGAGATGCCCGATGACCGCCTTCCGCCCCCACCCCTCCGCGCTGCCCCTTCTTCTGGTGGCCGGGGCCCTGCTGGGCCTTCAGGCCTGCAAGGCCAAGCCCCCCGCCGAACCCGCGCAAACCCAGGCCCATGCCCCTGAAGCCGACGTGGTACCCCTGAAGAGCATCCAGGAGGGCCTGCAAACCCGAGCCATCCCCGCCTCCTCGATCCTGCAGGTATGGTTTCCCGCCGAAGCGGCCGGGGACGGATCCGCCCGCGCCCTTCTTACGGCCCCGGTGAGCGGCATGGTCGCTTCCGCCCCCGCCGCGCCCGGCCGCCCCCTCGCCAAGGGTGCGCCATTGCTGACCCTCCGCAGCCCGGAGCTGGCCGAGCTGAAATCGAAATGGCTCATCGCCCAGGCCCGCCTCAAGCGCGCCCAGGCTGATCTGGCCCGGGAACAGCGCCTTGCCACGGCCCAGGCCGGGGCCCGACGCGACCTGGAGATCGCCGAGGCCGAACAGGCAGGGGCCAGCGCCGAGGCGGAATCGGCTCGCATCTCGCTCCAGGCCCGGGGCGTCACTCCCGAACAGGCCGATGGCACCTTCGTGCTCCGCGCCCCCAGCGCAGGGACGGTCTCCACCTGGAAGGCGCAGCTCGGCCAGGGGGTGGCCATGCATGAGGAACTGGGCACTTTTCAGGCCGCCTCAGCCTCCCTGGCCGTGATCGAGCTTCCGCCACCGGCCCCCGGCGCCTGGAAGCTTGGCAGTCTCGCCATCATTCGGGATGACAGCCGCACCTGGCAGGGCCAGGTGGTGGGCCTGCCTTCCAGCATGGGCGACATGACCCATCGCATGACCTACCGGCTGCGCCTGTCCGGCGCCCCTCTTCCGCTCCCTGGAACGCCACTGGAGGTCCAGGTGCCCGTGGGCCAGGGCGTCCTGCTCCCCTCCTCGGCCCTTCAGCAGATTGATGGGGTATGGGGCGTGTTCCTCCAGGAGGGCGATCTGGCCCGCTTCCACCCGGTGAAGCGCGGCCCCGATGTGGCCCGCGACACTCTGGTGCTCGACGGCCTGCCCACGGGCGCCAAGGTCTTCACGGAAGGCGCCTACCTGCTCAAGTCCAAGCTCATGCGCCTCAAGTCGGGAGGCGGCGATGAGTAGTGACAAGCCCTCCCTGCTGACCCGCTGGTTCACCTGGCTCCTGCCCAAGCGAGGCCTGGTCTTCGGGGCGACCCTGCTACTGGCCTTCACCGGGACACTCACCTTCTTCAGCCTCAAGCGCGACCTCATCCCGGACCTGTCCCTGCCCTCGCTGCAGCTGCTCATCCAGAGCCCCGGGCGAGCCGCCGCCGAGCTGGAACTCACCGTGGCCCAGCCGCTGGAGCAGGCCCTGGGTGGCCTCCCCGGTGTCAAACGCGTGATCAGCACCGTCCAGGCCGGACTTGTGCAGGTGGTCATCGCCTTCG
Source organism: Geothrix sp. (assembly GCA_030824075.1). GTDB lineage: Bacteria > Acidobacteriota > Holophagae > Holophagales > Holophagaceae > Geothrix. The sequence continues at coordinate 9,822 of JAVBYJ010000077.1, read as the reverse complement.
AGGACGGCACCGATCCCTGGCGCTCCCGCCAGCTGGTGGGCGAGCGCCTGTCAGCCATCATGGGCGGTTTCCCACCCGGCACCCAGTCCCCCCTGGTGACCAGCGCCGCAGGACGGCTGCAGGAAATCCAGGAACTGGTGCTGATCGGGCCGGCCGTCGGGCCGGTGGCCCTCCGCGATCAGGCCGTGAAGGTGATCGTCCCCCGTCTCCAGGCCGTGTCTGGCGTGGCGCGGGTGGAGGCCCTGGGCGGCGAAGCGAGACAGATCCAGGTGCTGCTGAGACCTGACCGGATGCGCCTCCTGGGCGTTCCCCTCGGCAAGGCCATGGAGGCCCTTGAGGGCAGCGATCAGGACGGTGGCGCGGGCATTCTCGAACTCCAGGACAAGGGCTGGTTCGTGACCCTCGGCAGCGCTGCGCCTACGCCCGACGAGCTCCGCCGGCTCCCCATCCAGACCCAGCGCGGCACCGTGTTCCTGGGCGAGGTGGCGGATGTGCAGGAAGGTACCGGCTTCCGCCGCGGCCTGTCCACCTACCGGGGCGCTGAAGCCGTATCGCTCCGTGTGGTGAAGCAGCCCACGGCCGAGGCCCTCAGCACCGCCCGGGCCGTGCGCGAAGCCCTGCCCGAGCTTCGGAAGGGCCTGCCCGAAGGCATGAAGCTGGAGATGTTCTACGACCAGGGCGCCTTCGTGAGCCACGCCCTCAGCGGCGTCACGTTGGCGCTGCTGATCGGCGGGGCTTTCGTGGGCCTGGTCCTCGTGGTGCTGCTGGGCAACCTGCGCGCCGCGCTGGTAGTGATCATTCTCCTGCCTCTGGCCACCCTCGGGGCGGCCATTCCCCTCATGTGGATGGGCCTCGGGCTGAACGCGCTCACCCTCGGCGGTCTCGCCATCTCCGTGGGTCTGCTGGTGGATGCGGGCGTCATCATGGTGGAGAACCTCACCCACCGGCTGCATCAGGCCCACACCACCGATACGGCCTCCCGCCGCGCCACGCTCGTGGCCGCGGCCTCGGAAGTGGGCGTCCCCGTCCTGATCGCCGTGCTGGTGATCCTCGCCGTGTTCATTCCCCTGTTGGCCATCGGCGGCGTGGCCGGAAAGTTGTACGCGCCCTTGGCCGTGGCCGTGGGATCGGCCATGACGCTCAGCCTCATCCTGAGCTTCACCCTGGTGCCCACCCTGGTGGAGCGGTTCCTGCCCCCCGGCACCGTGCTGGAGGAACCCCGCTTCGTCACCAAGCTGAAAGAGGTCTACCGGCCCGCCCTGATCTGGGCCCTGAGTCACGGCGCCAAGTTGCTGGCCGTGGCCGCCACCATCACCGCCGCCAGCGTGGTGCTGGCCTTGGGACTTGGCAGCAACTTCCTGCCGAGCCTCGACGAGGGCGCCTTCATCATGACGCCCAACTTCCCCGCAGAAACCAGCCTCGAAGCGGTCGACCAGGGCAACAAGATGCTCGGGCGGCGCATCCGGCAGGTGCCGGGCGTGAAGGACTACTACCGTCGCACGGGCCGCGGAGATGTCACCGAGGATCCGATGCCGCACTACTCCAGCGACATCCTCGTGCTGCTCGAACCCGGCGCGAATCCCAAGAAGGTTGAGGCCGCCCTTGGCGCCCTGGCCGAGGAGATGCCCTACCCCGTGGAACTCACCACGCCCATGAACATGAAGATCTCCGAAGGCCTCGGCGGCACGCCCGCCGACCTCCAGGTCAAACTCTTCAACCCGGACATGGCCGCGCTGGAGGCCATCGCGCCCGATCTGCGGAAAAAGCTGACCGAACTGCCGGGCGTGAAATCCGTCGCCCCAGACACCGGTGGCCCCCTGCCCAAGTGGCAGGTGATCATTGACGATCGGGATCTCCGCCACCTCGGCGTGCCCCGGCCCCTGCTGCTCCAGACCTTGCAAGCGGCCCTTCAGGGGCTGGAAGTCTCACCCCGGTACGACGGTCCCCAGCGCATTGGACGGGTGGTGAAGTTCCAGATCGCCGGTGAGGTCACGCCAGAGCGGCTCCAGCGCCTGCCCCTGGTTCTGGAGGATGGCCGGGTGCTGGAGTTGGGTCAGGTGGTGCGTTTCGAAGAGTCCACCACCCCCAGCATGATCCGCCGGGAATCCGCCCAGCGGCGCCTCGCCTTGAACCTCCGCACCCAAGGGGACCTTGGCGGCGCGGCCAAGCGCGTGGACGCCCTCCTTGCCTCCTACCCGCTACCGAAGGGCACGGTGGTGAAGCTGGGCGGGAAGATCGAGGAGGCCCGCGAGACCCAGAAGCGCCTCCTCATCGCCGTCGCCGTCGCCCTCGGCATCGTGGTGGGTCTGCTCTATGTGGCCCTCAATCGGTGGTGGGAGGTGGCCGTCGTGCTGGCCACCCTGCCCAACGCCTTCGCGGGGGGGTTGTTCAGCCTCTGGCTGGCGGGCGAGACCTGGAATGTCAGCTCCATCGTCGGCATGATCGGCCTCTTCGGCGTGGCCGTGCAGAACAGCCTGGTGCTCATCACGCAGACCAAGGAACTCTACGCTTCGGGCCTGTCGCTCAGGCAGTCCGTGCTGGAGGCCAGCCTGGGCCGCGTGCGCCCCAAGCTGATGACCGCTGGTGCCGCCATCCTGGGCCTCCTGCCCATGCTGCTCGGGTTCGGCGGCAGCGAGCTGGAGCGGCCCTTAGCCATCGTGATGGTGGGTGGTCTTGTCACCTCCACGTTGTTCACCCTGCTGGTCCTTCCCGGGTTCTATGAGTGGGTGGGCAAGCGTCGGGGACTGGGCCACGCCCGACCCTGACTGCTTCTCGAGAAAACCTAAAGCGTCCCTGGGGCCGCCCCGACAGGCGGCCCCATTCTTTTTGGACCATCGGCCTCAGGCTTTGCCGCGCTTGCCCATCTTCGAATCGAGGTACCAGATGGCACCTCCCTGGTCTCCAACGGCGTGGAGGTGGTCCACCACTTCACCCACGTGAGCCTCCTCCTCCACCTGCTCGGTGACATACCACTGGAGGGTAATCTCGCTGGCGTAGTCCTTCTCGGCCCGGGCGAGTTCAAAGAGCGCGTTGATCCGGCCCGTGATGGTCTTCTCGTGGGCAAGGGTCTGTTCGAAGACTTTGATGATCCCTCCAAAGTCATCGTTCGGGGCCGCGATGGGCTTCAATTCAAGCTGGCCTCCCCGATCCAGCAGGAACGTCACCAGTTTGGCCGCGTGGGCCGTCTCCTCAGCAGACTGCACCTTCAGCCACTGCGCGAACCCCTTGAAGCTCTTGCCCGCACAATGGGCGCTCATGGCCAGGTAGAGCTGTGCGGAGTACTGTTCGAGGTTGATCTGCGCGTTGAGTGCGTCCTGCATGGTCCTGCTGATCATGGCTCCTCCCGGGAAGGGGAGACAGTATAGGCCCATCCTTCAGAAGCTCCATTTCACCCGCGCTGCCAGAGTACGGGGCGGGATCACATGGGTGCCGCCGAACACGCTCATGAAGTTGTAGAGGCCCTTCTCGTCGGTAGCGTTGAGCAGGTCCAGACCCACGGCCAAACGTCGCCCAGACAGGCTCCATTCCTGGCCCAGGCTCAGATTCCAGGTGGTGCGGGGCTGGATGCGCCAGGTCCCTTCGGAATCCAGGCGCACATAGGGCATGCCGAAAGCGTAGTCCGCATTCCCGGCGGCGTCGGCGGGATCCGCCGCCACCAGGCCCGAATCATAGCGACCGATGAGCTGGGCATTGAATCCCCCACGCTCGAAGCGCACACCGAGTTGGGCACTGAGCTTCTGGTCGTGATCAATGAGGAAACGCTCACCGGGCGCGGCCTCAGGGGTCTCCAGTTGAAGGCCACCCACCAGAGGCGCCTGGAAGATGGCCCGGGTGCGGCCCAGGCTCAGGTTGGCCGACCAGCCGTTCACCGGAACCAAGTCCAGCCTTAGGTTCACGCCGCGGAAGATGCCGCGATCTGCCCCGATGGGAAACAGCACGCCCGTGTTCAGGAACTGGGCATTGTCACCGGCGTTGCGGCTCTGCTTCTCCCAGTATTCGATCATCACGCGGCCCGCCTTGCCCAGCTGCTGCTCAATGCCGTAGCTGTACGAGTTCTGATGTTCAGGCCTCAGCGGCTGCCTGGGTGTGCCCGCATAGGGGCCCAGATCCCAAGCTTGTTGCGAGAGGGAGAGCGCCAGATTCTCGTGTTCCCGTAGGATCATCAGCCGGTCGTAGCTGGCGCGCAGCACGGTACCGGTGCGATCAACGCGGTAGCTGAGGCCCAGGCGCGGCTGGAGCTGATTGTCGGAGATATCCGCCACGGTATAGGCGTCATGGCGCAGGCCCAGGGCCAGGAAGAACGCGCCCAGGTGGATGTCGTTCTGGAGGTAAGCCGAGGTCAGCGTGGGCCGCAGCCGGGCGTCGAAGCGGAAGAGGTTGCCGCCGCCAGAGGGCGTGTAGGCATAGAGCGGATCCGCAGGCCCACTCACCAGAGCATCATCCGTGATGGCGAAGCTGAACCGCTCGTGGATGGGAAACGCGATGCGCTGTACGCCTGCCTTCAGGAGGTTATCCCGCCCCCAACGCTGGGTGATCGACACCTGGGCGCCAAGGTTATCCAGGGTTCGGTCCTGCTTGGCCCAGTAGGGGAAATCCCGAAGCCCCACACCACTAAACCCGTCCGATAATTCCTCGCTGGGCTTCAGTTCCGCCCGCGAGGTCCGGAAGAACACCGACGCATCCAGGCTCTGGCTGGGGCTGAAGAGGTGCGCCCAGGCCAGGCTTGCATTGACGTCCGAGGTGGCCGCCCGCTGATCCTGGCCCCGGAGTTGCTGGGAGGTCAGGTTTGCCACGTCTCGATCGGTACGCCCGCCAGAAAGGGAGAACCGGATCGTGTCCTGACTGCCCAGGATCCAGTCGAACCGAGTAAAAAGCCGGCTGGTCTTCCCGTGATTGTGCAGGTTCTCAAAGGTGACGGGATCCAGGAAGCGGTCGCTTTCGCTGGCGGCGGCGCTCACAAACCAGCCGAAGGTGTCCTTCCCGCCCCGGGCATTGAATCCGATCTCGGAGGTCCGGAACCGGGCCACACCCAAGGAGGCTTCGCCCTCGAAGCCGTCGGAGGCGCCCAGGCCGGATTTCGTGGTGACGTTCACAACCACCACCGGCTTGCCGCCGTACTCCGCCGAGATCCCGCCGGTGATGACCTCCATGCTTTCCACCTGGGAGGGATCCAGGCTGTTGCTGAAGGTGGCGTGCATCTGATCGGAGACGGGAATGCCGTCCACCACATAGGTCATCTGGCCGTGGCTGCCCCGGAAATGGAACCGTCCATTCTCATCGGCGATGAAACCCGGCGTGGCGAGCAGGATGCTTTCCATGGCGCGGCTCTGGACTGCGGCCGGGGTGCGTTCGATGGTGCTCTTGTCGATGTCGAGATGGGTGGAGGGATGGTCCTCCACCAACCGGAAGTTCTCCTCCACCACCACCACCGCGCCCTCAGGCTTGAGGGCCACGGGCACCACCAGGGGCAGTTGGCTATGGACATCCACATCCAGGTGGCCGGGCAGCAGCCCCGCCGCCTGGGTATCCAGGTGGTAGGTGTTGAAGGGCACATTGAGGAACGTGAAGCTCCCCTTGGCGTCGGCCCGGACCCGCTGACGGTAACCCGAGACAGGATTGGACAGGACCAGGGTGGCGCCCGCCACCGGCCGTCCCTGCTCATCGGCCACGCGGCCTGTGACGACGCCACTGCTGATGGCGGCGGCAATGACGGGGCCTGCTGCCACCAGCGACAACAGGAGGGGACGGAAGGAAGCTCGAGACACAGGGATCACTCCAGATGAAATTAATTTTCAATTAACTTCATCTTTCGTCAATGAAAACATTTTTCATTTATGACCAGGATGGCCACTAAACCGCCCGCGCCTCTGGGCGAAGCATATGCATCTCTAGCCGTTCGGGAGGCCTTTGACATGAAGCGCAAGCAACTGTGGATCCTTGGTGGGGGTCTGGCGGTCATTCTGATCGGCGGACTGAGTGTCGCCGGGATGAAGGACAAGGGCATCGGTGTGCAGGTCGTGACGGTGGGGAGGGAGAACCTCCAGTCAAAGGTCAGCGCCAACGGGAAGGTGCAGGCTGTGAAGAAGGTGGATATCTCCGCCAACGTCATGGGCCAGGTCACCAAGCTGGCGGTGAAGGAGGGCGATCCCGTCAAGGCCGGCGCCTTCCTCATGGAGATCGACCCCGCCCGCTCGAAGGCCACTGCCGATGCGCAGTCCGCCGCCTCGGAAGCCTCTGCCAAGGATTGGGAATCCGCCAAAGCCCGGCTGCACCAGGCGAAGAGCGATTTCACCCGGGCCGAGGCCAACCGCCAGGCCGGCATCATCTCCCAGGCCGACTTCGAGCAGCTCCGCACCGCCCTCACCACGGCCGAGTCCGCGGCCATGGCGTCCCAGCGCCGCTATGACCAGAGCCGGGCCGGCTTACGGGACGCCACCATCTACCTGGCGAAATCCACCATCACGTCCCCCATCGATGGCGTGGTCACCGCCCGGCGCATCGAACTGGGCGAGACCGCCGTCATCGGCGTGCAGAACCAGGCGGGCACCATCCTGCTCACCATCTCCGACATGAGCAAGGTCGAGGCCGAGATGGAAGTGGATGAAGCCTCCATCCCCAGCGTGAAACTGGGCCAGGAGGCCCAGGTGCGCATCGATGCCTACCCCAACCAGACCTACCAGGGGCAGGTCACCGAGGTGGGCGGCAGCCCCATCCTGAAGACCAGCACCAACGAAGCCACCAAATTCAAGGTGAAGGTCTGGATCAAGAATCCCCCCCTCACCATCAAACCCGGCCTTTCCGCCCAGGCGGACATCTACACCGGCAACCGCGACCAGGCCCTGGCCATTCCCTTTCAGGCCCTGGTGATGCGCGAAATCAAGCTCAAGCCCGGTGAATCCCACAAGCCCGGCGCGCCCCGCGAAGAGGAAGGCGTCTTCCTCCAGGAGGGCGGCAAGGCCAAGTTCGTGCCTGTGAAGACCGGCCTCATGGGCGATCTCTCGGTCGAATTGCTCTCGGGACTCAAGGGTGGCGAAACCCTCATCACCGGTCCCAACCGCGCCCTCCGCGACCTCAAGGGCGGCGAAGCCGTGCGGGTGGAAAAGGCGAAGAAGAAGGAAGAGACCAAGGCTTGACATGATCCGGGGAGACGGCCTGCCCGCCTGACTCGCGACCGCCCCCCGGATCCCCACCTCTTGATCGGGCCAAGCCCGCCCATCGGTCTGACGGAACCCTCCATGAACCCCACCGAACTCCTCCGCGCCTCTCTGAGGGCGATCCGGGCGCACACCCTGCGCAGCTTTCTCACGCTGCTGGGCGTCATCATCGGCGTGGCCACCATCGTGGCCGTGGTGGGCGTGATTTCAGGTCTGAACACCTACGTGAAGGAGAAGATCATCGTCCTGGCCCCGGACGTGTTCGTAGTGCAGAAATTCGGCATCATCCGGAGCCAGAAGGAATTTCTGGAGGCCATCAAGCGCCCCCCCATCACCTGGTCCGAGTACGAGCGGCTGTCCAGCGGCCTGCTCAAGGAAGCCAGCCAGATCTCCGCCGCCGCGAGCAGCACCATGCCCATCAACTACGGCGACAAGCGCCTGCCGGACATCCGCGTCGGCGGAACCACCGCGAATTTCGGCAGCCTCTTCAGCCTGGAACTGGAGTCGGGCCGCTACTTCAGCGAGAGCGAGAACGACGCCTCCTTGGCCGTGGCTGTGATTGGCGCTGACACCAAGGACGAGCTCTTCCCGCAGCTCGATCCCCTGGGCCGCATCCTGCTGATCCGGGGCTTGCCTTTCCGGATCATCGGCGTCATGCCCAAGCAGGGCCGGAGCATCGGCTTCAGCCAGGATGGCCGCATCTACATCCCGCTGCAGGTCTACCGCAAGAACTTCATGGTCGCCAACCAGAGCCTGGAACTGCACATCAAGGCGCGGAATGGCGTCGATGGACTGGACGCGTCCATGGACGAAGTGCGGGCCATGTTCCGGGCCATGCGACACACCGGTTTCCGCAGCCCCGATCCCTTCGGCCTCCTCACCCAGGATAGCCTCCAGCAGCTCTGGCGCACCATCAGCAGCGCCGCCTTCCTGCTGCTCATGCTCATCTCCAGCGTGAGCCTGGGCGTGGGGGGCATCGTCATCATGAACATCATGCTGGTGAGCGTGGTGGAACGCACCCAGGAGATCGGCGTGCGCATGGCCCTGGGTGCCAGGAAGCGGGATATCCGCCGACAGTTCCTTCTGGAGGCGGCCCTGCTCTCGGCGGCGGGCGGTGTCATGGGTGTGCTGGTGGGCTCGGCTGGCGCCTACATCATCCGTGCGCTGGCGAATTTCCCCGCCCAGATCACGCCGGGCATCGTCCTCACGGGCATCCTCCTCGCCACCCTCGTCGGGCTGGCCGCGGGCTTCCTCCCGGCCTACCGGGCCTCCAACCTCGTCGTCATCGACGCGATCCGGGCGGAGTAGCCATGGCCACGCGGAAGGTCGGGTTCAAGGGCATCGGCAAGGAGAATGTGCGTTTCGCCCTGCGGGCCATGTTGTCCCAGAAGCTGCGCAGCTTCCTCACGCTGCTCGGCATCGTGGCGGGCGTCGCCACGGTCATCGCCATGGTCAGCTTTGTGTCGGGTTTCAACGCCGCCGTCACCGACAGCTTCAGCAGCTTCGGCACCACCCTCGTGCAGTTCCAGAAATACGAACCCCGCTTCGGCGGGGGCGGCCCCCTTCCCGAGGATCAGAAGCGGCGGCGGAACCTCACCATCGAGGACGCGGAGGCCCTCAAACGCACGTCCACCCTGGCGGCGGCGGTATCCCAGGAACGCTACCTCTTCGGTGCGGCGGGTGCCTCGCTCATTGTCAAGACCCCCGAAGGCACCGAGGCCAACGGACCCACCTTCGTGGGCACCAATCCGGACTACGCCCCCGCCAACAACAGCTTCGTCCAGGATGGTCGCTTCCTCGCCGAGGCCGATATCTCCCATGCCTCGCGCACCTGCGTTCTCGGACCCGAAACCGCCACGGCCCTCTTCGGCCGGAAGGACCCCATCGGCCGCACCCTCCTGGTGAATGGCACCACCTTCAGCGTCATCGGGTTGCTGGAAAAGAAGGGCAGCTTCCTGGGTGGCGATGCCGACAACATCCTGATCATCCCCATCACCACCTTCGACGACATGTTCCCCCAGATCAAGAACGGCACGGGCGACACCATCCACATTGCGACGGTGCCGAAGGATCCCAAGCGGATGTACGACATGATGGATCAGGAAGTGGCCATCCTTCGCGCGCGGCGCGGGCTGCGGGCCAACCAGCCCAATGACTTCGCCATCTTCACCAGCGAAGCCCAGCTGAAGACCTTCCAGCAGATCACCGGTGGCATCGCCGGGGCGATGATCCTGATCGCCGCCATCGCCCTGCTGGTGGGCGGAGTCGGCGTCATGAACATCATGCTGGTGAGCGTCACCGAGCGCACCCGGGAGATCGGCGTGCGCAAGGCCCTGGGCGCCACCCGCAAGGACATCGCCATGCAGTTCCTGGTGGAGGCCATCAGCCTCACGGGCGTGGGAGGCGCCATCGGCATCGCCGTGGGCCTGGGCATCGCCATGCTGGTCCGTCTCGTCTTCGAGTTCCCTGCCGCCGCGCCGCTGTGGAGCGTCGTCCTGGGCTTCGGCGTCAGCACGGCCGTGGGACTGATCTTTGGGTTGTGGCCCGCCCTGAAGGCTGCCAAGCAGGATCCGATCGAGGCCCTCCGCTACGAGTAGGCCCCTCCACCAATGCCCGGAGGCCAGCGCCTGGGCGTTCGGCTACGCCTTACGCACGGCGCCTGCTTCCC
>JAVBYJ010000019.1 GCA_030824075.1 Geothrix sp. | reverse complement strand
CCGCCCTGGTCGAGGCCGACTCGGTGCACCTGCTGGCGCCCATCCCCCGCCCCGTCTCCATGCGCGACGGCTACGCCTTCCGCCAGCACGTGGCCACGGCCCGCCGCAACCGCGGGCTGGAGATGATCCCCGAATTCGACCACTTCCCCGTCACCTACTTCACCAATCACTTGGCGGTCACGGGCCCCGGCGAGGTGGTGGTGCAGGATCACCATCTGGTGCGCCTCGACTTTGAGCTGGAGGTCGCCGTCGTCACGGGGCGCCCCCTCAAGAACGCCACCCTGGAGGAGGCGGATGCAGCCATCTTCGGGTACATGATCATGAACGACTGGAGCGCCCGCATGCTCCAGATGGAGGAGATGAAGCTGTCCCTTGGCCCCTGCAAGGGCAAGGATTTCGCTACCAGCCTGGGCCCCTGGCTCGTCACCAAGGAGGAACTGAACCTTGAGCGCACGGATCGCGGCCAGATCCTCCATGCCGCCATGACCTGCGACGTCAACCGCCATCGCCTCAGCGAAGGCAACGTGGATTCCATGAACTGGACCTTCGCGCAGATCCTGCAGCGCACCAGCTACGGCATCCAGATGCACCCGGGCGAAGTCATCGGCAGTGGCACCGTGGGAACGGGCTGCCTGCTGGAACTGAACGGCTCGAAAATCACCAACGACCTCTGGCTCAAGGCCGGAGATGAGGTGGTCATGGAGATCGCAGGCCTGGGCAGCCTGATCAACACCGTCATCCACGCCCCTGAACGCTTGATCGGCGTGCCGCCCCACTTGGTGGGCGGGACGCTCCCCGACCTTTATGCCGGGACACCCTCCGGCGAAGCGGGGGACTGACTAGACTGGGTGATCCTTCCCTCGGAGTTCCCCATGTGCCGCGCCCAGGCCCTCTTTCTCGCGGTGATGCTCGGATCCGGCGTGGTTCTGGCCCAAAAAGCGCCCACCTTGCCCGCGTACTTCGCGGATTCATCGAGGATCCGGGAGGGTGGGGTGAGGCTCGTTCCCATCCAGACACCAAAGGGAACATTCAAGGTCTGGACCAAGCGCTTCGGGAACAACCCGCGCATCAAGCTCCTCCTGCTCCACGGCGGCCCCGGCTTCACCCACGAGTACTTCGAATCCCTGGAGGGTTTCCTGCCCGCCGAAGGCATCGAGTTCATCTACTACGACCAGCTGGGCAGCGCCTTCTCGGACCAGCCCAAGGACAAGGATCTCTGGACCACGGAGCGCTTCGTGGAAGAGGTCGAACAGGTGCGCGTGGCCCTTGGGCTCAACAGGGACAACTTCTACCTGCTGGGCCATTCGTGGGGCGGCATCCTCGCGGTGGAATACGCGCTGAAATACGGCGGAAACCTCAAGGGCCTGGTCATCTCGAACATGATGATGAGCATCCCCGACTACAACCGCTACGCGGCGAACGTGCTGGCCAAGGGCATGGATCCCGCGGTGGTGAAGGAGGTGAAGGAACTCGAAGCCAAGGGGCTCTATGAAAGCCCGCGGTACATGGAGTTGCTCATCCCGCACTTCTACGCCAAGCACCTCTGTCGCCTGCCGGAATGGCCCGATGCTTTCAACCGCGCGGCCGCCCGGGCCAACAAGGAGATCTACGTACTCATGCAGGGGCCCAGCGAATTCGGCGCCTCGGGCCGCCTGGAGCACTGGGACCGCAAGGCCGACCTGCCGAAGCTCACGATGCCTACGCTGGTCATCGGCGGCACCCACGACACCATGGATCCCGCTCACATGGCGTGGATCGCGGGCCAGGTGAAGCACGGCAGCTACCTGCTTTGCCCCAAGGGCAGCCACATGGCCATGTGGGACGATCAGCGCACCTACAATCTGGGGCTCATCCGGTTCCTGAAGGAAACGGATGCGGGCCGGAACACCGTGCGGTTCGCGAAGCCATGAGTCATCGCACGATCCTGCCCTCCGATCTCGGCCCCACCGAAGCCAATGCCCTGCTTTGCGGCGGCGTGGCGCCCCGTCCCATCGCATTGGCCAGCACCATCAGCGCGGCAGGCGTGCGGAACCTGTCCCCCTTCAGCTTCTTCAACGCCTTCGGCTCGAACCCGCCCACGGTGGCCTTCGCACCCAATCGGCGCGGGCGGGACGGCACGGTGAAACACACCTACCTGAACGCCGTGGCCACGGACGAGTTCGTCATCGCCGCCGTGAGCCACGCCATGCTCCAGCAGATGAACGTGGCCAGCGCCGAATGGCCCGATGGGGTGGATGAGTTTCCCAAGTGCGGGCTGACCCCGGTACCGGCGCTGTTTGTGGAATCGGCCCTGGTCGGAGAAAGCCCCTTCCAGATGGAATGCCGCCTGAAGCAGGTGGTGGAACTGGGCAGCGGTCCGGGTTCTGGGCTCATGCTCATCGGCGAGGTGCTGGCCTTCCACGTGCGGGAGGATTGCTTCGTGGATGGCATCCTCCACCCGGACGCCCTCGACCTCGTGGGCCGCAATGGGGGCGCCTTCTACACCCGGGCCAGTGGTCCCGCCGTCTTCCAGGTGCCCAAACCCGGAGGCAGGCCCATCGGCTACGACGCCCTGCCCGAGGCCCTGAAGCAGAGCCGCATCCTCACCGGCAACGACCTTGGCCTGCTGGCGAACAGCCCCGTCCTGCCGGACCTCTCCGCCATGGTCAGGGAACCCGGCGACCCCGTCGCACCCGCGGGTCTGGACCATGTCATCCGGCGCGCCCTTGCCGCCGGTGACCTGAATGAAGCCTGGCGGCTGGTGGGTCTCCGCATGAAGGCCTGACGGCGGAATCGGAGCTGGGTCGCCCGGACGGGGTGCTTCAGTCGCCGGAATCGCCCGCAGTACCCCGGTGGTGCACCACCCGTTGCGGGTAGGGGATCTCGATGCCGGCCTCGCGGAAGGCGAGCAGGATGCGCCGGCGCAGTTCACGCGCCACCTCCCACTGGGCCCCCGGAGCCGTCTTGGTGAGGGTACGGATGATGAAGCCACTGGGCCCGAGGGTTTCGATGCCCTTCACCTCCAGCGGCTCCACCGCCTGGTACGGCCGTTCCTCATGCAGCCGCCGTCCAGCCTCCAGCAGCACCGCAAACGCCTGGTCGGGATCCGTGTTGTAGCCCACCTCCACATCCACCAGGGCCCGGGCGAAATCCTTGGAAAGCACCACCACGCGGACGATGGACCCGTTGGGTACGAAGTGGGCGCGGCCCTCGGCATCCCGGAGCTGGGTGATGCGCAGGGTCATCCGCTCCACGGTGCCCACATGCTTGTCGTCCACATTGATGATGTCGCCCACTCCGAACTGGTTCTCCATGAGCAGGAAGAAGCCGCTGATGACGTCCTTCACCAGGCTTTGGGCACCGAAACCAAGTGCCACGCCGGCCACGCCCGCACCGGCCACCAGGGGTCCGATGTTCACCCCGAATTCCTGCAGCATCATCAGCAGGAAGAAGGCCACCACCAGCACCCAGGCCGCGTTGGTCAGCACGGATCCCAGGGTTTCCGCGCGGCGTTCGGCCTCGGAAGTCACCTCCTCATTGCCATCATCCACGGCCCGGCGGACGGCCCGGGCGATGAGCCGAACCGCGACCAGGATCGCGATGCAGGCCAGCGCCACCAGCAGGAGGTGCGACAGCCGGGACCAGCCGGGACCTCCCATCCATCTCAGGATTCCCTTGGCCCCTTCGAGGGGCTGAAACATCAACGCCATGCCTACAAACCGTTCCATGCGTCATCTCCAGGTCCAGCCTAGCAAACCCCGTGGTCCCTCACCTCTGGAGGACTTGGCGTGAACACAGGAAGGGGCCCCGCAGGGCCCCTTCCGATCCGCTGACCCCTCCCGAATCACTCGTCTTCGTTGGCCGACACAGTGGCGCGCAGCAGCTTGGGGGCGATGCGCTGGACGATGGGCTCGAACACCTTGTTCACCAGCTCCTCGTCGTAGGACACCTCGGCACCCGTGCCAGCCACCTTCACGCTGGTGTCGGAAACCTTGTCCTCGTCCTTCCAAGCCCCCAGAATTTCACCCGTCTCGACCTCGATGAGGCGGATGTCCAGGCGCCCCGTGAAGGACGCCTTCTTGACGTTGACGCTGCCCGCCACCGCACCGGCCATGCCGTCGCCCGTGACCTTGCTGACCAGGGCGCCTACGCCCCAGCCCGTGCCGAAACCGCCCTCCTTGTAGGCGAAGCGCGTGACCTTGCCGGTCATCACGTACTTCGCGCCGAGCAGCTTGCCGATCTTTTGAACCGTGGCGGTATCCACCTCGCCGCTCTGCTGGAAGTTCAACTCCCCGCGGATGTCCTGAAGCCGCTCGCGCTCGATGACGCGGATCTTGTTCTTGCCCTTCTCGACGATCTCGGTCGTGAAGAGGTCCCGCAACTGGTTGGAGATGGTGCCCATCTGGTTGCCCCAGCCGCCGTGGCGCCAGCCGTGCCAGGCATCGGGGGCCGTCTTGAAGTCGAGGATGGCGATGCGGGGGAGCTTCGCCTTCTCCTCTTTCGAGAGCTTTTTCTGGGCGAAGACCGGCGCGCTGATCGCGAACACCGCCAGGAGAGAAAGGAGCAGATGACGAAGGCGCAAGGGGACTCCAGAAAGGGAACCGGACGGCTGGTGTTCCAGTTTAGGAAAACCGCTCCAGATCCGATAGGCACACTTGTGAAAAATCGGTTGGGCCACCCCCTGAAGGGCCCTGCTCCAGACCGGGTCCTCTTTCCCCAAAAAAGGGAGGAGGGGCGTGATTCAGGAAAAGCCCCGCCAGCGTTGATTCAATCATTCATGAGTGATAGATATTCTTTGCCGATATTTACCATTACCCCTTGCATGAACACCCCCCATGGCGGAAATTCAGGGCACTCCTCCTCACGGTGATGCATGACTCACGTCAACTCCCTCGACCGGCGCAGGCATCGCGGCCCCTGGCGCTTCCTGCACATGAGCCTTTCCGCCTTCATGAAGCGGTACCTGGGTTGGGGCGGTTTCCAGCGCTAAGGCCCAGGCCCCCCGCGGGCCGAATCACACCTAGGGCACCGGACGTCGGGCTATTTCCAGCTTGCCCAGTAGTCGGCGTTCTCCACCACCCCCGCAGCCGGCGTGGCCTTCAGCGGCCTGAAGGTATCCACCATAACGGCCACTTCGTCGGTGCGCTCCTTGGTGCGGCTGAGGGGAATGGCCTTGGGGTGCGGCCCGTGGTGGATGCCCTGGGGATGCCAGGTCATCATGCCCGCGCCGATGCCATCCCGGCTGAAGAAGTGGCCCGCCGAGTAGAACAGCACTTCGTCGTAGTCGATGTTGCTGTGGAAGAAGGGCACGCGCATGGCGCCTTCTTCTTCCTCGAAGGGCCGGGGCAGGAAGGAGCAGATGACGAAGTTGTTCGCGATGAAGGTGCTGTGGGCGCTGGGCGGCAGGTGGTAGCGGGCGCTGAGGATGGGCCGGATGTCCTTCACGTTGATGCGCCACACGGTGAGATCGCCCTTCCAGCCCACCACATCCAGCGGATTGAAGGGGTAGAACACCTTCGTGATCTCGTTCTGCCGCTTGATGTGCACCGCCCATTCGCGGGGGGTGGCGTCGTAGGGTTCCAGGTCCGGTGTGTCGATCATGGCCGGATCAAAGATGGCGTTGGGACCTAGCTGGTTGCGGTCCGGGATGGTGACTTCACTGAAGCTTTCAATGAGCAGGTAGCGCTGGGTCACGTTCGATCCGCCTTTGGCGGTGGCGGCATCCGGCAGGAAGCGGTAGGTCGTGCCCCGGGGGATCACCAGATAGTCGCCGGTGGCATAGGTGAGCGCGCCGAAGGTGGTTTCGAGCTTTCCACTGCCGGCGTGAATGTAGTAGACGTCATCGCCATCGGCATTGCGGTAGAAAAAATCCATGGCGGCAGGCGCCACCCAGTGCAGCGCCACGTCACTGTTGTGCAGCAGGCAGATGGGGGCAAAGGCGGACTCCGTGGAGCCGAACATCGAAGCCCGCACCTTGGCGTCTGTCGAATCCGCCAGGGGGTTCAGGTCGTAGCTGTGGGGCCGCAACGGACCTTCAATGCGCGTCCAATCCGTCACCGGATGCAGACGGTAGAGGTGCGTCGTCCGCCCGAAGAAACCCTGCCGGGCGTGCTCCTCCTCGAAGGTGCCCGCGGGCAGGTCCACGTGCGCCTGCCGCGTGTGCAGACCCTTGCGCAGGGGGAACAGCGGTGTTTCCTTCTTGGACATGGGGACCTCGGGAGCGGGTTCCCATTATCTCTAAAAAGAATCTTTATCCACAGATTACACAGATGGCACAGATTCAAATCAGAAGAGACTCTGTGTGAATCTGTGAAATCTGTGAACCAAGTCTTTCCTCAGGCCGGTTGCCGCTGCAGCCAACGGTTGTAGACCCACAGGCTCAGGGCGCTGCCCAGGCCGAAGAGGGTGAGGATGATCCAGCCGGTGGCGGCGGCCTTGGGATCGAGTTTGAGCAGGCCGTCGGCCTGAGCCACGGCGCCCTCGCACATCACCTTGTTGAAGAGCCAGGCGCCGGCGGGGCCGCCCACCAGGCTGCCGATGGCCATGGGGAGGTTGGCGTAGCCCAGGAAGAGTCCCTCCTGCCCCTTGGGGGCCAGGGAGCCAATGTATTCGTAGAGACGGCTCGACGCGAACAGTTCGCCGAAGGCGATGAGGGCCACGGTCATCACCACGAAGAGGCTGCCCAGGGGGAGCCAGAGCTTCATGGTCACGCCCCCCGCCATGTAGAGCGGTGCCACATTGATGAGCATGGATAGACCGATGATCACGGTGCCCACGATGATCGACTTGATGGGTGGCATCTTGCCAAACAGCTTGGTGATGAGCAGCTGGAACAGCACGATGGTGATGGGGTTGGCCATGGTGTAGAGGTCCATGGCCGGGGTCAGTTCCACGGTCTTCTTCACATACAGCGGCAGCACGTTGTAGACCTGGTTGTAGATGAAGTAGAAGCCGCTGCTCACCACCAGGAACATGACGAAGCGGCCACTGCGCAGCACCTTGAACATGCCGAAGAAGACCTCGGGAATGGTGCGCCGGGGCTTGTTGGGATCCTGGGTGGATTCGGGATCCCGGTAGAGCAGGAGCACCGTGAGGAAGGCCAGCACGGCTGCCACCATGGAGACGAGGAAGATGGTGTCGAGCTTGCCCAGCTTGGTGCGGACGAAGAAGGCCGTAAGGCGCCCGAAGACACTGCCGATGTTGATCACCATGTAGAAGATGGCGAAGGCCAGCGTGGCTTTGCCCAGGTGCGTGCGCTGCACGGTGCCCGCGATGCAGGGTTTCACAAAGGAGCCGCCGATCCCGATCAGCACGATGGCCATGGCCACCGGCGCCATCACGCCCATGCCCGCCGTGACCTCTTTCCCCGCCTGCAAGGCCAGGGTCTGCCCGCCGAACCAGACCGGATAGCCCATCAGGAAATAGCCCCCCACCAGCAGCACGCAGGCCAAAAGCAGGCTGCGGCGGAAGCCGATCTGATCTGCGATGGTGCCGCTGAGGATGGGCAGGAAGTAGACCAGGAACCACAGCACACCGTTCAGGGTGCTGGGCCAGTAGTCGCCCAGGCCCAGGCGCCCCAGGTAGATGACGATGAAGCTCGCCATGGAGTAGTAGGCTGCCCGCTCGAACAGCTCGGTGAGGTTCGCGTTCCAGTAGCTGGCGGGAAAGCGGTACTTCTCGCGGAAAGAGGGCTCTGCACTCATGGATACCTCGGGGTCGGCTTAGTGTGCCATGGGCCGATCCGGGCAGGGGCCGGTGCGGTTGACTTTCCCGTGGGCCTGAGAAAACTCAGGGTTTCAGGTGCGGCCGTCAGGAGGTTCCATGCGCGGGTTGGGCTTGGGTATCGGGATCCCACTGGGGCTGGCCATGGCTTGTGGTGGCGGATCCGCCCCGCCACCGCCACCTCCCTCACAGGCCATCAGCATCTCTCTCACTCCCTCGGGTGCAAGCCTCTGGACCGGCGGTACCCAGGCCTTCCAGGCGACCGTGTCGGGCACTTCCAATCAAGCGGTGACCTGGAGTGTGGTCGAAGCCTCTGGCGGCACCGTCAGCTCCACGGGGCTCTACACGGCGCCGAGCCTGGCGGGGAGCTTCCACGTGAAGGCCGTCAGTTCCGCTGACACCACGAAGGCCGCCCAGGCCTCGGTGACCGTGTCGATCCAGCCCCCCGTGGGTGCCTGCAACGGCGCGGCCCTCGGCATCGGCGCCAGCCTCCAGGGCTTTACGCCCTTCCCGGGCGACAGCGCGTGGAACCGCGACATCTCCGGCGATCCGGTGGACCCCAGCAGCGCCGCCATCATCACCTTCATCGGTGCCGGCACCGGCCTGCATCCGGATTTCGGGGCAGGTCTCTACAACGGCAGCCCCATGGGCATCCCCTACACCGTGGTGGCCTCGTCCTCCCAAGCCAAGGTGCCGGTGGTCTTCACGGCGTACGGGGATGAAAGCGATCCCGGCCCCATGCCCATCCCCGCCACGGCCCCCGTGGAGGGCGGCAGCGGTTCCACCGGCGACCGCCATGTCCTGGTGATGGACCGCGATGCCTGCCTGCTCTACGAGCTGTACCGGGCCTTCCTTCAATCCGACGGCAGCTGGACCGCCGAGGGCGCGTCCGTCTGGGATCTGAAGACCAACACGCTCCGACCCTATGGCTGGACCAGCGCGGACGCGGCGGGCCTGCCCATCCTTCCCGGACTCGCCCGGTACGACGAGGTGGCCGCCGGAGCCATCCCCCACGCCCTGCGCTTCACCGTCCCTGCCACTCGGCGCGCCTACGTCCTGCCGGCCACCCACTGGGCTTCCAGCAATACGAGCACCAGCGCCCCACCCATGGGCCTGCGCGTGCGCCTGAAGGCCAGCGTGGACCTCAGCGGCTACCCAGCCCAGGCCCGCGTGGTGTTGGCCGCCCTCAAGCGCTACGGCATGATCCTCGCGGACAACGGCAGTCCCTGGTACCTTTCCGGCGCGCCGGACGATCGCTGGGACAACGCTCAGTTGGCCACCCTCTCCGGCATCAAAGGATCGGATCTGGAGGTCGTGCAGATGGGCCCGGTGTATACCAGCCACCCGACCGGCGCGATCCCGACCCTCCCGAGTCTTGGCGCCGCACCGGCCAACCTCACCGCAGGCTCCCCGGCGACGCTCACCTGGACCTCCACCGGTGCCACCCGGTGGTTTGTTACGCCAGAACTCGGTTGGGTGACCGGCACCAGCGCCACCGTCCGGCCCACCGCGACCACGACCTACACCCTTCAGGCCCAGGGGCCCTACGGCAGTGTCAGCCGCACCGTGCAGGTGGTGGTGACGCCGTGAAGGCTCAGTGATCCTCCGGCTCTTCGGTGAGGTGGAGGACCACGGGGCCTCCTGGTGCGACGCGATCCACCCCTTCGGGGATCACCGCAAGCGCATTGGCCACCAGCATCGATGAGAGGATGGCAGAGCCCTGGGGCCCCGTGAGCCGGGCGTGCATCCCCCCGTCCTCGCGCCGGGCCACGACCCGCAGGAAGGTGGTGCGGGGGTCGCCGACCTTGCCGGTCCAGCCAGCTTCCAATTTCGCCTCGCCCACGGGGCGATGGAGCTTCGCGAAACCCATCATCTTCCGCAGCGCGGGCCGCACGTACTCCTCCACCATGAGCATGGCGGCCACGGGGTTCCCTGGGATCCCGAAGATGGGCTTATGGCCCAGCATCCAGAACCCCAGCGGCCCCCCTGGTTTCTGCGCCACCTTCCAGAAGATCCGCTCGGCCCCGAGGGCTTCGAGCATGTCCTTCATGAAATCGTAGTCACCCACGGAGATGCCGCCGGTGGTGACAATCACGTCCGCCTCCAGGGCGCTTTTCAGGGTCTGCATCAACGTGGCGCGGTCGTCCGGCACCCGCGGATAGGGAACGGGGAGCGCCCCATAGGCCGCCACCTGGGCGCACACCGCGTGGATGTTCGCGTCGCGGATGCGCCCGGGGCCGGGCTCCTCCGAGACATCCACCAGTTCATCTCCGGTGGTGAGCACGGCCACCCGGACCCGCGGATGGACGTTCACAGTGGGAAGCCCCGCGGCCGCCAGCGCGCCGATGTCCCCAGGTCGAAGGCCCTGCCCGGCTTGCACCAGCCGCTGACCCACCTGGAGGTCCTCGCCCGCGAGGCGGATATGGATGCCCGGCCGCAACGGCTTGCGAAGTTCCACCCAGTCCGTGCCACGGGTGGTGTCCTCCACCGGCACCACCGCATCAGCCCCTTCCGGCAGCGGCGCGCCGGTCATGATGCGCAGGGCCTCGCCGGACCCCACCGCGCCTTTCGGAACATCCCCAGCCGCCAGGTCGCCGAGCACCCGCAGGCGGACCGGATGCGCCCGGGAAGCGCTCACCAGGTCCCCGGTGCACACCGCGTAACCGTCCATGGCCGAGTTCGTGAAGGGCGGCACCTGGGCCAGGGAGCGCAGGTCCTGCGCCGCCGCCAGGCCGAGGATGTCCTGAAGGGGCCGCGGCGCGCCTGGGAGGGCCGCGACATGATCCAGAATGGCGCTGAGGGCTTCGACGGGTGTGAGCATCAGTCCGGATACCTCATGACCCTTCCCGTGAGAAAGGAGAAATGGCGCCACGCACCCGGCATATGGGACCCCACGGAGGCCACCAGGGTGGCGGCGAGGTACCAGGGCAGGCGAACCGCAGGCTGCAGGACGCCCATGCCGAGCAGGCCCAGCTTGAGCAGCACCGCCACCCCGCTGCCCTGGGTGAGGATGGCCAGGTCCCGGGCCAGGTCGATGGCGAAGAGCAGCGTGCCGCTCGCCAGGGTGATCAGGATCGGAGCCCGGAGGGCCTCGAAATCGGCCCCGAAGGGGAGGCCGCCCACCACCAGGGCCATGGCCGCGATGTGGAGGCTGCGCAGCACCAGCTGCACCGGCCTGGCCCAGGGGAAATGGCGGGGTGCCTCGGGGCAGAGGAAGGCCCGGAGGGTGCGCCGTGCCGGTCTGTCCACGTTCGTGAGGTCCATGCCTCCGTTCTAGCAGAGTCTGCGTGGGGAAATGGCCTCCAGACTGAAATGGATGCCCGGATCCCTGGTGACCTTCAGCCCGATCGTTTTCAAGGCCATGGCTGCGGCCTCTGCGGTGGATCACTTTCACAGCCGAGTGAATCCGATCCGCGGGAGAATGCCCCGGGACCTGCCATGACCAAGCCTGCCTCCATCCGCATCCGCATCGCCTTCAGGGACAACATCGCCATCGGGCAAGGGAAGGCCGACCTCCTTGAGGCCATCGGCCGCACCGGTTCCATTTCGGCGGCCGCCCGTGACCTGGAGATGAGCTACCGGAAAGCCTGGCTGCTGGTGGATGAGATGAACCAATGCTTCCGGTCACCCGTGGTGGTGGCCGCCAAGGGCGGCTCACGGGGCGGGGGGGCCCAGGTGACCCCCCTGGGCGAGGAGGCCCTGGCCCGGTTCCGCCAGATCCAGGCCAAGGCCTCCGCAGCCATCGCGGCAGATGTCATGGCCTTCCGGGAAAAGCTGCTGATGTGATATTTCGCAAAACCAGTCACGGGTTACCTGTATCAATCGTTATATCCCTGCGAAACTATCGACTCGGAGGGTGACATGAACCGACCTGCTTGCCTGCGTTTGGGACTGGCGTTCGTGGTGGCGCTGGCTTCCGCACATCTACCCGCCGCCCCGCCGACCCAGAGGGCCGTCATCCTCGCCACCACTACCAGCACTCAGGATTCGGGCCTGCTGGATGAGCTCGTCCCCCTCTTCGAGAAACAGACGGGCTACGCGGTGAAGACCATCGCTGTGGGATCCGGTCAGGCCATCGCCATGGGCAAGCGCGGCGAGGCCGACGTGCTGTTGGTGCATTCCCCTGAGGCCGAGAAGGCCCTCGTGGCCGATGGCGCCGGAATCAACCGGCGGATCGTGATGCACAACGACTTCGTCCTGGTGGGACCGGCCGCCGATCCCGCAGGCGTCGCGAAGCATACGGCACAGGAGAGTTTTCAGAGAATCGCCCATTCGAAGGCGATCTTCCTTTCCCGTGGCGACAACTCGGGCACCCACGCCCAGGAGCTGAAGATCTGGAAGGCTGCCGGCATCCCCCTTGAAGGCCAGTCCTGGTACCAACAGACGGGCCTCGGCATGGGTCAGACCCTGGCCATCGCGGCGGAAAAGAAGGCTTACACATTGTCAGATCGCGGCACCTACCTCGCCCTGCGCAAAAAACTCGGCCTCCCCATCCTGCACGAAGGCGATCCATCACTCCGGAATGTCTACCATGTCATCGAAGTAAATCCAGCGCGGTTCCCCAAAGTGAATGAGCCTGGAGCCCGCGCCTTTGCTGACTTCTTGGTGTCGAAAGCGGTGCAGCAGCGCATCAAAGAATTCGGAATCGCACTCTATGGCTCGCCGCTATTCTTCCCTGATGCCGGCACCCCGGACGCCGG
Organism: Geothrix sp.; assembly: GCA_030824075.1. Classification (GTDB taxonomy): domain Bacteria; phylum Acidobacteriota; class Holophagae; order Holophagales; family Holophagaceae; genus Geothrix. Next base: position 75,367 of record JAVBYJ010000019.1, on the reverse strand, counting down.
CAGTCAGCATTAGTCCATTCAACAGCATCGGAGACCGGCATCAGGGGGCGTAACGAAGCAACCAGGAAGGCACTGGTTCTTTCACAACGCCCCCTAATCGGTCTCCGGAAGGAGTAAAGCCCATGTCGAACGCCATCTTCAGCCTGCCTGAATCCCACAACGAGGCGATCCTGTCCTACGCTCCCGGGTCCAAGGAACGGGCGCTTCTGAAGGCTGAGCTGGAGCGGCAGTACCACCAGGAAATCGAAATCCCGCTCATCATCGGCGGCAAGGCGGTTCACACCGGCAAGCTGCAGAAGGCCGTCTGCCCTCACGATCACCAGCATGTGCTGGCTCGCTACCACGAGGCGGGCGAGGCCGAAGTTCGCCTGGCCATCGACGCGGCCATGGCCGCCAAGAAGGCTTGGGAAGCCACGCCCTGGGAGGATCGCGCCGCCATCTTCCACAAGATGGCCAGCCTCATCACCTCGAAGTACCGCTACATCCTGAACGCCGCAACCATGCTGAACCAGTCGAAAAGCGCCTTCCAGGCGGAAATCGACAGCACCTGCGAGACCGCGGACTTCCTCCGCTTCAACGCGAAGTTCATGGAACAGATCTATCAGCAGCAGCCCATCTCGGATCCCCACGTGTGGAACCGGGTGCACTACCGCGCCCTCGAGGGTTTCGTGTTCGCGGTGACCCCCTTCAACTTCACGGCCATCGGCGCCAACCTCGCCACCGCCCCCGCCATCATGGGCAATACGGTCGTGTGGAAACCCGCTTCCACGTCTGTGCTGTCGAACTACTACCTGATGCAGCTCTTCAAGGAAGCCGGGCTGCCGGATGGCGTCATCAACTTCATTCCCGGCCGCGGCTCGATGATCGGGAAGATCGTGCTGGAGGATCGCAACTTCGCGGGCCTGCACTTCACCGGCTCCACCGGCGTCTTCAACAGCATGTGGAAGACCATCAGTGGCAACCTGGAGCGCTACCGCAGCTACCCCCGCATCGTCGGCGAGACCGGCGGCAAGGACTACATCTTCATGCACGAGTCAGGCGATGTGGCCGAAGTGGCCGCCGCCATCGTTCGCGCGGGCTTCGAGTACCAGGGCCAGAAGTGCTCCGCCTGCTCCCGGGTCTACATTCCGGCCTCCCGGTGGACGGAGGTCAAGGACCGGCTGCTGGCGCTCCTCGCCGAAGTGAAGATGGGCGACGTGCGTGACTTCAGGAACTTCTTCAATGCCGTCATCGATGAAGCAGGCTTCGATAACACCATGAAATACATCGACCTGGCCCGGAACGCCAAGGATGCCCAGATCATCGCTGGCGGCAAGGGCGACAAGTCCATGGGCTACTTCATCGAACCCACCGTGATCCTCACCACCAACCCGAAGTTCGTAACCATGGAAGAGGAGATCTTCGCGCCAGTGGTGACCATCTACGTCTACGACGATGCGAAGCTGGACGAGACGCTGACCCTCCTCGACGAGACCTCACCTTATGCCCTCACCGGCGCGATCTTCGCCCGGGACCGCTACGTCATCAACCACCTCACCGAGGCCTTGGCCAACACCGCGGGCAACTTCTACATCAACGACAAGCCCACGGGCGCCGTGGTGGGCCATCAGCCCTTCGGTGGCGCCCGTTCCTCCGGCACCAACGACAAGGCCGGGAGCTTCCTGAACCTGATCCGCTGGACCTCTCCGCGCACCATCAAGGAGAGCTTCACGCCGCCCGCCGACATCAAGTTCCCCTTCCTCGAAGAGGCCTAGGGGTCCTGTGGAGCTGATCTGGGAGGGCCTGCGGAAGGCGCTGGAGCTGCTGCTCAGGCTGGATCCCGAGGTCCTCGGGATCACCCTGCTCTCCCTGAAGGTGTCCGGGATCGCCACCCTTCTCAGCGTCGCGCTCGGGCTCGGGCTCGCCGTGCTGGTGGCCCTCAACGACTTCCCTGGCAAGCGTCTGGTCATCGCCCTTATGAACACGGGCATGGGGCTTCCCCCTGTGGTGGTGGGCCTCTTCGTGACCGTGCTGCTTTGGCGGAACGGACCCTTCGGTTTCCTGGGAATCCTCTACACGCCTGCGGCCATCATCCTCGCCCAGTCCGTCATCGCCACGCCCATCATCGCGGGTCTGGGACTCGCCGCCCTCCAGCACCTTCCGCCGGGCCTGCGCCTCCAGATCCTTTCCCTTGGCGCCACGCGTTCTCAGATGGTGTGGCTGCTGCTGAAGGAGGCCCGCCTTCCCCTGCTGGCGGCGGTCATGGCGGGCTTCGGCGGCGTCATCTCCGAGGTGGGTGCCTCGATCATGGTGGGCGGCAACCTCAAGGGCAGCACCCGGGTGCTCACGACAGCCACGGTGATGGAGACCAGCCGCGGCAATTTCGAGATCGCCTTCGCCCTCAGCTTCATCCTGCTGGTCCTGGCCTTCACCGTGAATGCCCTGCTCACCCACCTCCAGCAGCGGAGCGGACGCCGATGACCCGAGCCACCCTGCTCCAGGTGCGGAACCTCAAGGTCCACCGCGGGGGCGCCCAGGTGCTTGAGATACCCGCCTTGGACCTCCGCGCCGGAGAGGTGCTCGCCCTCATGGGGCCCAACGGTGCCGGGAAAAGCACCCTCATGCTGACCCTGGCCGGCCTCCTGCCCCCTTCGGAAGGCGACCTTCAATTCGGGCAAACCATCCTTCACACCCGAGCCGACCGGGAGGTGTTCCGGCGGCGCATGACCATGGTGTTCCAGGATCCGCTGCTCTTCGACACCACCGTGGCCCAGAACATCGCCTCGGGCCTGAAGCTGCGTGGAATGCCCGCCGCCGAACGGAAGCCACGGGTGGCGGATTGGGCTGGGCGGTTGGGCATCGAGGGCCTGCTGAACCGGTCGGCCCGCCAGCTCTCGGGTGGCGAGGCCCAGCGCACGGCCCTGGCCAGGGCCTTTGTCCTGCAACCGGAGATCCTCTTTCTGGATGAACCGTTCTCTGCCCTGGACGCCCACGCGCGAGAAGGCCTCATCAACGATCTGGGCCACATCCTCGCGCAAACCGGAACCACGGCCGTGATCTCCACCCATGATCAGGCCGAAGCGGCCAGGCTGGCGCATCGCCTGGCGGTGATGCAGGAGGGACGCATCGTCCAGATCGGGGGCCTGCGGGAGGTCATGAACCACCCGGAAGATCCCTTCGTCGCCGCCTTCGTGGGCATGGAGACCCTGCTCAAGGGGCGGGTGGTGGCGGGTCGGGAAGGCCTGATCTCCTTGCGGATTGGAAAGGATCCAGCCTCCGACCGCGAGGTCGTGGCGCTCGGCGAGGCCCAGCCTGGCCAGATGGTCCTGGTCGGGGTTCGTCCAGAACACGTGTCCTTGTCTTTACAAACTGACAACACCAGCAGCGCCCGAAATGCCTTCGTGGGGGCTGTGACCAAGGTCATACCACGGGGTCCCTTCTTCAAGGTCGAGCTGGATTGCGGCTTCTTCCTGTCGGCCTATGTGACGGCTCAATCCTTGTCAGAACTTGGTCTTGAGCCGGGCCGCCCTGTCGTGGCCTCGTTCAAAGCCACCAGCGTTCACCTCATCCGCAAGGAGGGCCTCGACTCCCAACTGTGACCGACGGCCATTGCGGCGGGAATGCCCCAGGACTAGCCTCAGCTGAGGGATGGCGGAGCTGTTCCTGTCTGGTTGTGCATTCCCTGAACCCCGTCCGGAGGCGCCCGCGCCATGAGACAGCTGGTGATCGATTTCAAGAAGTGCGACGCAGGCCGCAATTGCCAGCATGAGTGTGAGCTGGAGTGCGCCATCAAGGTCTTCAAGGTGGATGACCCCGCCCAGGCGGCCCTCCAGATCAAGGCCTACGAAGAGGGTGGCGGCCACGCCGTGCTCTGCGACCAGTGCGGCGACTGCGTGGTGGTCTGCCCCTCCGAGGCCCTCAAGCGCAACAAGCTGGGCGTCGTGATGATCGACAAGAACGTCTGCGTGGGCTGCTACATGTGCATCGGGTTCTGCGAGAAGGAAGCCTTCATGCGCAACTCCGACTGGATCACGCCCCACAAGTGCACGTCCTGCGGCATCTGCGTGAAGGTCTGCCCGCACGGGGCCCTTTCCATCGTGGACGTCCCCGAGCCCGCCCGCCGGATCATCTAGGGAGCATGTCATGAGCCAGCTCGTCTTCGATCCCAGCAAAGTCATGAACATCGACTACACCCTGCGCACCGAATACCTCGAGGGCCTCGAGGCCATCAAGGCCGCGCACAAGGTGCTGAAGGAAATCACCTACACACCCAGCCTGCCGGACAAGGGCTACACCAACCGCACCCTCTACGTGAACGTGGGCACCCTTGAGATCAAGGAGAAGCCCGTCACCCAGCAGATGAAGGATGTCTTCATCGGTGGCCGGGGCTTCGGCCTCTACCACCTCTGGAACGCCGTCAAGCCCACCACCCGCTGGAATGATCCCGAGAACGAGATCATCATCAGCCCCGGGCCCGTGGCCGGCATCACCCAGTACGCCGGAACCGGAAAGTCCCTGGTGGTGAGCCTCTCGCCCCAGACGGACATCCCCATCGACTCCAATGTGGGCGGCTTCTATGGCCCCCTGCTCAAGTTCTCGGGCTTCGATGCGCTGGAACTGCAGGGCAAGTCCGACAAGGACATCATCCTGTTCATCGATGGCGTGAAGGGCATCATCCGCATCGAAGAGGCCCCGACCGACCCCGTGGACAGCCATGTGCTCGCCGAAATCCTCACGCACATGTATGCCGAGAACGAGGCCGACCTGCCGAACATCTCCGTGGTGTCCACCGGCGCGGCCGCCGAGCACAGCCTCATCGGCATGCTTAACTTCTCGTTCTACGACCGCCGCCGCAAGTGCGTCCGCTTCAAGCAGGCCGGGCGCGGTGGCATCGGCACCGTGTTCCGGAACAAGCGCATCCGCGCCCTGGTGGTGCGCGGCCCCAAGGTCGCAGGCGACCTCAACCACCCCGCAGATCCCGAGACCATCGCCAAAACCGGCATCAAGTACCACAAGGAGATCCGCGAGAATGATCCCCACCAGTGCATGATGCGCCGCAACGGCACCGCGCACATCGTGGAAATCATGGATGCCTACGACCTGCTGCCCGTCCACAACTTCCAGTTCGGATCGCACCCCGATGTCCACAAGATCGACTCCAGCTATTGGCAGCAGCGCTGCACCCAGGTGACCTCCGATGGCTGCTGGTACGGCTGCTCCATGGCCTGCGCCAAGGGCGCGGATGGACTCACCGTCCGCACCGGTCCCTACAAGGGCCATCTGGTCTCGGTGGACGGTCCTGAATACGAAAATGCGGCGGGCCTGGGCTCCAACTGCGGTGTCTTTGATCCCGACGCCTTGCTCGAGCTGAATTTCTACTGCGATACCTACGGCATCTGCACCATCACCTACGGCACCCTCACCGCCTTCGTGATGGAGTGCTATCAGCGCGGCATCCTCAATCTGGAGCGCACCGGCGGCCTGGACATGACCTGGGGCAACGCCGAGGCCGACCTCGAAATGATGCACCAGATGGCCCGTGGCGAAGGGTTTGGCAAGATCGCCGGCCTGGGCGTGAAGAAGATGAAGGAACACTTCATCAAGAACGGCTGGGGCGATCCCCAGCTCATCAACGACATCGGCATGGAGAACAAGGGCCTCGAGTACTCCCAGTACATGTCCAAGGAATCACTCGCTCAGCAGGGCGGCTACGCGCTGACCAACAAGGGCCCCCAGCACGACGAGGCCTGGTTGATCTTCATGGACATGGTGAACAAGCAGCTGCCCACCTTCGAGGACAAGGCCGAGGCGCTGTACTACTTCCCCCTCTTCCGGACCTGGTTCGGCCTCAACGGTTTCTGCAAGCTGCCCTGGAACGACGTGGTGCCCGCGGACAATGCCTCCCAGCCCGAACCCCAGAAGGTGCCCGAGCACGTACAGAACTACGTGGACCTCTTCACGGCCACCACGGGCATCAAGATCACGAAGGAAGACCTGATCACCCAGTCCGCCAAGGTCTACAACTTCCAGCGCGTGTTCAACATCCGCATGGGCAAGGGGCTCCGCCTGCACGACGCGGCGCCCTACCGGTCCCTCGGCCCCGTCACGAAGGAGGAGTACGAGTCCCGCGCCGAACGCTACGACAAGCAGATCGTGGATGAGATGGGTCTCGATCCCGCCGGGAAGAGCACCGAAGAGAAGATGGCCCTCCACCGCGAGTGGCGCACCGGGCGATTCTCCAAGCTCATGGACAGCGTCTACACCCGCCGGGGCTGGACCCTGGACGGCGTGCCCACCCTGGACCGCTTGAAGGAACTGGGGCTCGACGCCTTCCCCGAAGTGGTCGAGGTTGTGAAGCAGCACCTCTAGAGATCGGCCGCACCCACCCCAAAGGCACCGACCATGATCGTGGTGAACGAGGAACCGCTGGACTGGCATGAGGGCATGACGGTCCGTGATGTCCTCCGGGCGCGGAACTACCGCTTCCCCATGCTGGTCATCCACATCGGCGACACCCTGGTGCCGAAGAAGGACTACGACACCACGACCGTCCCGGATGGGGTGGTCATGAAGGTCATCCACCTCATCAGCGGAGGCTGACCTCCTCCAAGCGGGGGAGCGAAATGACGAAGGTGGAACCGGCGCCCAGGTCGCTGACGACCTCGACCTGCCCGCCCGCCTCTTCCACCATCGCCTTCAAGGAGGGGAGACCGAGGCCCGTTCCCTTGCCCGGAGCCTTGGTGGTGAAGAAGGGCTCGAAGATCCTTGCGCGGACATCCGGAGTCATGCCCATGCCGGTATCCGACACCTCGAGACGCACCATGCCGTCCTCCGCCCCGTAGGAACCGGCCTTGATCGTCAGCGATCCCCCGGTGGGCATGGCGTCCCGCGCGTTGGCCACCAGGTTCACCACCATCTGCTCCAGCCTCAGGCGGGAACTGAGCACCATGAGCGGCCGGTCCGGTTGGAGTTCCACCGTCAGCGCCACATTACGGGGGAGCAGCAGGCCGAGCGTGGCCTTGAGGTCGAAGACCACTGCGGCCAGGTCCACCGGAGACAGGACTTCGGCTTCGCGGTGGACGAAGGCCATGAGCCGGCGCGTCAGGTCCGCGGCCCGGTCGGCCCCGTTCGAGATCCGGGCGAGGTCCTTCAGTTCCGGCATTACCCCTTCCTCGATGCCCAGGGTCACCAGGTCCGCGGAGGCCTTGATGGCGGCGAGGAAGTTGTTGAGGTCATGGGCCAGCCCCGCGCCCATGAGCGCGAGAGAATTCATGCGCTCGGTCCTCAGGAGCATGTCCTGGGCCTGTTCCAGAGCCTTCGTGCGGGCCTGGACCCGGTCCTCCAGGGTCCGCCGGGCCACCTGCAGGTCCTGGATGGCCTGGAACTGGCGGAGCAGGAGCAGGGCCACCATCACCAGGAAGATCCCGAAGGCGCCGCGCATCACGCCCAGCGGCGTCCCCGGAAGCAGCAGGGCGAGCACCACCAGGGCCGCCACCACAGGAACATAGGGGAAGAGCCTGGCCAGCCTGGGGCCCGGCAGGCCAGCGGGATCGAAGGGTTCCACCGGACGCGGCGACCAGGCGGCCAGGCCCTGGAAGAGGGGGATGCCGCCGATCACCACCAGCCAGGGACTGGCCAGGTTGGTGGGGGTGAATCCGCTGAGGGTCCACCAGGAGATCCCCATCAGCCAGGCCAAGGCCGATAGGGACAGCCAGCCGAGGGGGCCGCGGACGCGCTCGGGGTGGTACGACGTGATGAAGACCAGCCCGCCGCCGATCAGGGCCGCGTTGAGGTAAGCCGCAACCAGCCTGGAGAAGGCCCCATCGACCTCGGACTGGACCGAACGCTGCGCTCCCATCACCCAGAGGAGGAACAGCAGCGAGGTGGCGAAGATGAGGCCGTCGAGCACCCGGCGGCTGAACATCCGTCCGGGTTCTTGCCCCCGCGGAAAGCTGAGGATCCCGACCAGCACCAGGATGCCGGTGGCCAGGGTGAGCGCCAGCGAGGCCTCGGCCACCCAGTCGCCGAGCCAGCCATGGATTCGCAGGGCCACCAGGAGGAGGTTCAGCACTTCCAGACCCGCCGACAGGGACAGGATCGCCCAGGGCAGGCGGCTGGGGCCCCGCGCGCGCCAGGCCCGGTACCCCATGCTCAGGCTGGCCAGAAGCTCCAGGAGCAGGTAGCCCAGAGGCCAGTGGATGGCGCGGCCCTCGGGCGTGAGAAGCGCATGGACCAGGGAGGCGACCGCCCACACGCCCACCAGGACCGCGCGCGCCACCAGGATCCGCGAGGCGGACATGCCAGGTTCCCCGGGATCCAGGAGGGCGGCGCCGTGGCGCGAGGAAAGATGGGGATCTGGCCCAGGCAAAGGGGGCCTCATGAGCGGGACTCCCCTGAGCTTAGCGGGAAGCCAGGGCGAATACCTGGACAGGCTCCAGGAAACCAAAAGGGGGGAACACTTTGTCCCCCCTTGGTTGCAATCTCCGCGTTCCTCAGAGCTCCAGGGTGATGCCCTGGGCCAGTTCCACCCGGCCGCTGAAGTTGATGGCACTGGTCTGGCGACGCATATAGGCCTTCCACGCATCGGAACCGCTTTCGCGGCCACCACCGGTTTCCTTCTCGCCACCGAAAGCCCCGCCGATCTCGGCGCCACTGGTCCCGGTGTTCACGTTGGCGATGCCGCAGTCGCTCCCGGCGGCCGATAGGAACAGTTCACTCTCCCGCTGGTCGTTGGTGATGATGGCGCTGGAGAGACCCTGGGGCACACCGTTCTGAAGGGCAATGGCCTCCTCGATGGTGTCGTAGGGCAGCACGTAGAGCACCGGCGCGAAGGTCTCCTCCTGCATCATGGGCAGGTCCTTCGGGACCGAGGCGATGCAGGGGGTGATGTAGCAACCGCCTGCCACCGGAAGCCGCTCTCCGCCGCACACGATCCGTCCGCCCTGATCCTTGATGGTCTGGATGGCGGCCAGCATGGTGTCCACCGCACCCGTGTCCACCAGGGGCCCCATGAGGATCTCGTTCTTGCGGGGATCGCCGATGGGGGTCTTGGCGTACAGGGCCGTCAGGCGCTCAAGGAAGGTCGCGTGGATGGAGCTGTGCACGATGACCCGGCGGGTGGAGGTGCAGCGTTGGCCCGAGGTTCCGATGGCGCCGAAGTAGACGGACCCCAGCGCGATGTCCAGATCGCCCTTCTCGCTCACGATCACCGCCCCGTTGCCGCCCAGTTCCAGGATGTGCTTGCCGAAACGCTCCTGCACCAGCCTGCCCACGTGCCGGCCGCCCGGGACCGATCCCGTGTAGGACAGGAGCGCCACGCGGGGATCCGTGTTGATGAGGTCGCCGATATCGCTGCCCTTGCCGATGGCCAGGCTGCAGATGGCAGGGTCATAGCCGAAGGCGCGCAGCACCTTTTCGGCGATCTTCGTGCAGGCGATGGCCGTCAGCGGGGTTTTGGATGAGGGCTTCCACAGCACCGTATCGCCGCAGACCAGGGCGATGGCCGTATTCCAGCTCCACACGGCCACGGGAAAGTTGAAAGCCGTGATGACGCCCACCACACCTAGAGGGTGCCACTGCTCCTGGAGGCGGTGCATGCGCCGCTCGCTGGGCATGGTGAGCCCGTAGAGCTGTCGGGAGAGGCCCACGGCGAAATCGCAGATGTCGATCATCTCCTGGACCTCGCCCAGGCCCTCGCGGAGGGTCTTGCCCATCTCGAGGGTGACCAGTTCGGCCAGGGCGGCCTTGTTCCTGCGCAGCTCGTCGCCAATGGCTTTCACCACCTCGCCGCGCTTGGGGGCGGGCACCAGCTTCCAGGAGGCGAAGGCATGATGGCACTTGGTCAGGATGGCGTCGAACTCCTGGGGCGTGACATTCGTGACCGAGGCCAGCGCCTCGCCATGGATGGGGGATACGACCGTCTGGGCCTTCCCGCTGCCCGTCCACGTCCCGGAGAACCCGCCCGGATTCACATCTGCAATACCTAACGCCTTCAGGATCTCCTGCATGACCCACCTCCAGGATTCATTTGTAACGTTTTTTGTTTCAATTATGAAATTCATTCGATTCACGCCATGCATGAATATCATTCATGTATATGGACACCCTCCTTGACCTTCCCCAGCTCCGGACCTTTTTCACCCTCGCGCAGTCGGGGAGCTTCACGGCCTGCGCCCACCGCCTGCACCGCACCCAATCCGCTGTCAGCCACGCCATGGCCAAGCTCGAGGATCTCGCAGGCGTCCCTCTGCTCGACCGAAAGAGCCGGGAGCTGGGCCTCACGGAAGAGGGGCGCCGCCTCTATCTGGCCTGCGAGCAGGTCTTCGCCACCCTCGACGCGGCCGCGGAGGATTTGAAGCGGCACCAGACCCTGGCCAGGGGCCGTCTCCGCGTCGGCGCCACGGTGGAATTCGGCAGCAGCATCCTCATGAAGCACATGCAGCCCTTCCTGGCCGCCAACCCGGAGCTGGAGATCGACTTCACCCTGAGCCAGGATCTCCTCAGCCCCCTGCTGCGGGACGACCTTGATCTCATCATCGACTGCCAGGATCACCCCCTGCCCACCCTGAAGAAGGCATCCCTGTTCCGGGAGATCTATGTGGTGGCCTGTGCCCCGGCCTTCCGGAAAACCCACCGGCTGCGCGTCCCGGCAGACCTCTCCCGCGGCCCCGTCCTCTCGCTGGATAAGGCCGGCGCCTGGTGGAACCGCTTCCTCATGGCCGTGCCGGATCACGAGCAGCCCCAGCTCGACCGCATCATCGCCGTGAATCACATCCGGGCCATGATCCACGCCGCCGTGGAAGGCATGGGCGCCTTGCTGGTACCCCGCTACAGCGTCCTGGGGGAACTGGAGCGGAGGGATCTGGTGGCCCTCTTTCCCGCCATCCGCCCCACCGAAGACCGCTTCTCCATCTATCAGAAGAAGGTCAAAGCCAACCACGAGAAACAGAAGCTGCTGACCCGCTACCTGCAGTCATTGAGCCCGGCGGAATTCGGCTCCTGAGCCTGCCGCGGGTCAGCGTTTCCCCCGGTGGCTCATGCCGATGATGCGGATCATTTTCAGGTTAAGCAGAACGAACCGGATGACCTGCCAGGGGAGGCTGGTCCGGAGATACCGGGTGAATCCAGTGGGTCTGGTGGCGTAGTAGGCCGAGCGCAGCTGAGCCTTTTCAACGGGCGAATAGACCTTCGGGCCAGTCATCGGCTACTCCGGAATCAGGGACCAGAAGGGACGCATCCGGGCCTTATGCAGGAAAAGGTGGTGGAGGATGATTTTGATCCAGTGCCCCGCCAACCCGATTTCTCCGAACGTGTGACGAATATCCCGTCCGTAATCCGGATACGTTTCGAAGTCCGGAACGATGGGAAACACCGTGATGGAAGCCGCGGTCCCCGTGAAGGGATTGGCTCCGGCCGAAGCCACACAGGCCGCGCCCATCTCCGCCATGGAGGCGGTGTGGGTGGGTTCCGCGCTTCCCCCGATCATGTCCACGATGTTCTGCGCCACGGTCTTCCCGATCATGGCGGAAGGCATGCCCGTCCGGGGCGGGGCTGGCGTGATCGGGGTTCCCTTGGGAGTCTGCCGCGGCTTCGAGACCGGGTGCGGGGGCGCGAACGCGATGCCCGCGGCGAACAGATTCCGGTAGGCGCTGCTCTGGTACGTCCGGGGCCAATCCGCGGCCCGCCAGGACTCATAGGGTTTGGCCGTGTAGTCTGCATCCACCTTCATGAAGCCGCTGGCCGCGAAAAGGCGCTCGGTGATTTCGCCCCCGGCCCGGTCGAAGGCCTTCAATCCCACGCCACGGAAGGGCGGCAGCAGCATGGCCATGTCGAAGGCGATTTCCCCCTCCGACCCGTCCAGCGATTCATACACCGCCTTGCCGGGCTCCACCCCCGTGACATGGGCGCGGGTGATCCAATCCAGGCCCCGCTCCGCGAACAGGGACTCGGTAAAGATCTTGCTCGGGGTGATGTAGCCGCCACGCCGGATATGGATGCCGTCCATTCCGAAATCGCCCAGCTCGTACTCGTTGCTGAGGTACACGATCTCGGCCTTGTCGCGCACACCTCGGGCCCGCAACTCGAATTCGAGATTCACGATGTATTCGAAGGCCGCGCCCTGGCAGGTGCAGAGCCCGTGCCCGGTCCCCACCAGGAACCGCTTGCGCTCGCCCCGCTTCATGCGCTGCACCAGGTCATCAAATACCCTGGCCGTGTCGAAGGCATGATCGGCCGTGCAGACCGACAGGCTGTTCCCACCCGGTCCCAGCCCCGGCGTGGCTTCGAAGGCCAGCTTGGGGCCGGTGGCATTGATCATGAAATCGTAGGGAAGGCGGCTCAGCTTCCCTCCCTCTCCACCAAGGGTGGACTCGACCACCACGAAGGGCTGGCCGTTCTCCCCCTCTCCCTCCGGATGAATGGCCACCGCCTTTCCCTGCTGGAACGCGATGCCGTTCCGGGCGTAGACGGGCGCCAGCGGAAACAGCACCTGGCTGGGTTGCAGCAAGCCCACGCCCACCCAGATGTTCGAGGGGATCCAGTTATAGTCCGGCTTGGGCGACACGACGGTCACCTCGACCTTTGACCCGAGCCATTTCTTCAGGAAGCTGGCAGCCGTGTGGCCCGCCACGCCCGCACCCAGCACCACCACCCGTGTCACCACCATGGGGCCTCCGCCTGTCCTGGAAAGCGGACCCAGTCAAGCAGCAGGCGAGGGCTTCGTCCAGGGATGAAAGCGGTTTCATTCCATATTCACACTGGACCAATAGGTTCATTGATTCTGCACGCGGCACCGTGCTCCGACGAAGCTCGAAGCCGTCTCTCCATCACGACGAAGGCCGCCTTGCGGCGGCCTTCTGTTTCGCGCTCTCGCAATCCTTACATCTGATCCTTGAGGCCCTTCGCGGTCTTGGCTCGGGCCGCCGGCCCTCGGGGCTGCGCCCCCGCCATCGGCCGCGCCGATGCGGCCCCATCCTCCCTTCGCTGCGCTTCGGTCGGATGGTGAAGACGCCGTTGCACGGCCGCAAAGCCGTCTCTCCATCACGACGAAGGCCGCCTTGCGGCGGCCTTCTGTTTCGCGCTCTCGCAATCCTTACATCTGATCCTTGAGGCCCTTCGCGGTCTTGAAGACGACTTTGCGGCCGGCGGGGATCTTGATGCTTTCGCCGGTCTTGGGGTTGCGGCCCATCTTCTCCTTGGTGGCGCGCACTTCGAAGATGCCGAGACCGAAGAGGTTGACCCGGTTGCCGGTCAGGAGGGTCTCGACGATGTGATCGCGGACGCCATCCAGGATGGCCTTGGCACGGGCCTTGGAGAGGTCCTGCGCCTCTGCGAGGTTGGCAGCGAGTTCAGCGATACCGAGGGTTTCGGGCTTGGCAGTGGTCTTCGCCATGGGGTGGACTCCTTGAGGATGGGGTGAGCGGGATTCACGATGACAGGCGAATCCCAGCGGGACCGGTTACCCCCACGGGGACCGGCCACATGAGGGGCAGGATGATATGGGGTTACTCGGCGGCCGCGATGGCGCTGACTTCCAGGCTGACCTTGGCATGGACGCCGGTGTAGAGACGCACATCCACGGTGTAGGCGCCGGCATCCTTGATGTGCGGCACGGTGATGTCGCGACGATCCAAGGTGAAGCCCTTGCCCTTGAAGAGCTCGGCCACGTCAGCGTTGGTGACGGACCCGAAGAGATGGCCGTTTTCGCCAGCCTTCTTCGACACGGCGAGACTCACGGCCTCAAGCTTCTCGGCCAGGCTCTTGGCATCGGCCAGTTCCTTGGCGCGCAGCTTCTCGGCGCGGGCCTTCTCCAGCTCAATCTGACGCTTGTTGCCGGCCGTGACAGGCAGGGCCATCTTGCGAGGCAGAAGGAAGTTGCGGGCGTAGCCGTCCTTGACGTTCACGACATCGCCGCGGGCGCCAAGGTGCGTCACGTTCTCGATCAGAAGGATTTCCACGGAAACTCCAGGGGGATAGGAAGGGTGAGGGTCTGGCCAGCGCCTGGTGCTCGCGTTGTCCCCGCTTGGGTGAGACGGCGTCCTGCGCCGTCAGGGTCGGATTCTCAGAAACCCGCCCTGTCCCCCGGTGGGTTCAGGCCAATCATAAAATCCAGTCTATCCTGGGACCAACCGATACCCAAGCAAGGATTTCCTACCCCGTGGAGCCCGAATGAGCACCTACGCCGATCGACGCGACACCCGGCGCATCATCGTCGGGCCGGAGTTTGGCATTTCCTTCACCCTGAAAGGACATAGCTACCAGGATGTGCGCATCACCAACCTGAGCACCGGGGGCTGTTTCGCCCTGGTGGGAGCCCGGGATGCCCGCTTGTTCGAGCGGGGCGCGGTGCTGGAGAACCTGATCCTCCTCCACACGGAACTCCCCAAGGCACCCTTCATGGCCGCCGTGTCCTATGTACTGGGCGGCCGGCCCGGTGCCCAACCCATGGAAATGGTGGGCATCGGCATTCAGTTCCTGGGGGTCGCGGAGGCCGCCCAGGAGGCTTTGGACACCTGGGTGGATGCGGCCTCGGCGTCCCAACAAGGGTAGGTCTGGACTTACTTTCTTCCGAAGAAACCAAGGATGGCCGTGGCCACTTCCACGCGCATGGCCTCAGTCATCTCGGGGTAGACGGGGAGGCTGAGCACTTCCTTGGCGGCGCACTCGGATTCCGGCAGCTGGCCGGTCTTGTAACCAAGGTCCTTGAAGCAGGGCTGCTCATGGAGGCAGATGGGGTAGTAGATGGCGCTGCCGATGCCCCGTTCCTTCAAGTGGGCCTGCAGCGCATCGCGCTTGCCGCCCTTCACGCGGATGGTGAACTGGTTGTAGATGTGACGGCCGTCAGGCACCACTTCGTGGGGCAGCACGACCTCGTCGGCGGTCAGGGCCTTCATCTGCTTCAGGTACCAGGCGGCATGCTTCCGGCGTCCTTCGTGCCAGCCGTCCAGCATGGGCAGCTTGGCCCGCAGCACCAGGGCCTGGAACTCATCCATGCGCCCGTTCATGCCCACCTCATGATGCATGTAGACCGGCTCCATGCCATGGACGCGGATGCGCCGCACCCTTGCGGCAAGGGCAGCATCCTCGCGGACGGCCGTCATGCCTGCATCGCCGAAGGCGCCGAGGTTCTTGGTGGGGTAGAAGCTGTAGGCGGTCATATCCCCGAATTGCCCTGCGGACTTGCCCCAGCCCTTGGCGCCGAGGCTCTGGCAGGCGTCCTCCACCACGGGAAGGCCGTGCTTCGCCGCCACGGCCATGATGCCGGGCATGTCGGCCAGCTGGCCGAAGAGATGCACGGGCATGATGGCCTTCGTGCGCGGGGTAATGGCGGCCTCCACCAGGGCGCCTGAGGCGTTGAACGTGGCGGGGTCGAGATCGATGAAGACCGGCTTCGCACCAAGACGCGACACCACGCCTGCCGTGGCGAAGAAGGTGAAGCTGGGGACGATCACCTCATCGCCCTGGCCGATTCCGAGTGCCATGAGGGCGGCCAGTTGGGCATCCGTCCCGCTGGACATGCCGATGGCATGGGCCGCACCCACATAGGCAGAGATCTCCGCCTCAAGCCCCTTCACGTTCTCACCCAGGATGAAGGATGAGCGGTCGATGAGGCCCGAAAGCCCCTCCAGCACTTTCGCCTTGATGGCGGCGTTCTGTGGCGCGAGTTCAAGCATTGGGACGGGCATGGGGCCTCCAAAGATCGCAGGTATCAGTATGCCAGCGGGTCAAGCGAGATCCCGTCACATCGACTCGTCCGGAGCCTCGCTCGGCTTCATCGGGCGCATGAGTGGGAACAGGATGACGTCGCGGATGCTGGCGCTGTTGGTGAGGAGCATGACCATGCGATCGATGCCGATGCCTTCCCCACCGGTGGGGGGCAGACCGTGTTCCAGGCTCGTGATGAAGTCCTGGTCCAGCAGCATGGCCTCGTCGTTGCCAGCTTCGCGCTCGTCCATCTGGGCCTGGAAGCGGCCCATCTGGTCGATGGGGTCGTTCAGCTCGGAGTAGGCGTTAGCCAGCTCCATGCCGCCGATGAAGAGTTCGAAACGATCCACAAAACGGTCGTCGCCTTCCAGGGTCTTGGTGAGAGGGGACAGCTCGATGGGATAGTCGGTGATGAAGGTGGGCTGGATCAGCTGTTTCTCGGCATGGTGCTCGAAGAGGTCGCCCAGCAGGGTGCCCACAGTCTTCTTCTCCACATCCTCGATGAAAACGGCCTTGGCCAGGGTCCGCACACTGTCGCCATCTTCCAGCAGGTGGCGCTCGATGGCGCCGTACTCCGCGATGGCATCCTTCATGGTGAGGCGCCGGAAGGGGGCAGTGTACGAAATGACCTGCTCCCCCCAGGGCAGCTGCTCGGAGCCCATCACCTCCCTGGCCACGGTGGACATCAGGTTCTCCGTGAGGGTCATCATGTCCCGGAGGTCGCTGCCTGCCTCGTACATCTCCATCATGGTGAATTCGGGATTGTGACGGGCGCTGAGGCCCTCGTTGCGGAAGTTGCGGTTGATCTCGAAGACCTTCTCGAAGCCCCCGACAATGAGCCGCTTGAGGTAGAGCTCCGGGGCGATGCGAAGGTAGAGCTGCATGTCCAGGGCGTTGTGATGGGTGATGAAGGGTCGGGCCGTGGCGCCGCCAGGAATGGGCTGCATCATCGGCGTCTCGACTTCGAGGTAACCCTGCTCTTCCATGAAACGCCGCACGGCGCTCACGATGCGCGAACGGGTCTGGAAGGTCTTCAGCACGTCGCCGTTGGAGATGAGGTCCAAGTACCGCTGGCGATAGCGTTGTTCCTTGTCCTGCAGGCCGTGCCACTTCTCGGGCAGGGGAAGGAGGGCCTTGCTGAGGAACTGGATCGATTTCACCCGCACGCTCAGTTCGCCGGTCTTGGTGCGCATGAGCGGGCCGGTCACGCTGATGAAGTCGCCCATGTCGAGGAGCTTGAGCACCTCCCAGCCGGGCTCGGCCAGATCGTTCATGCGGAAGAAGGCCTGGACCTTCTCCCCGTTCTCGGTGAGGTGGGCGAAGACGCTCTTGCCCATCTCGCGGATGGTGAGCACCCGGCCCATCACCGATACTTCCAGGCCTAGTCCTTCCAACGTCTCATTGGGCCAGGTCCTGGCATCAGCATAGGTCTCCACCAGCTGCGCGATGCCGTGGGTGCGCTGCGCCTTCCGCGGCCAGGCGTCGAGGCCCATGGCCTTCAGCTTCTCGAGCTTTTCAAGGCGCACATCGCGGTACTGGTTGGGCTGCATGGGGACTCCGACACGAACCATCTAGTTTACCGGAGCGATCTCAGTCGCCGAGCCGATAGGCCACAAAGCCCGTCACATCCGGGGCCGTGAAGCTGCCGGCCTCCTCGCTGAAGCCGAAGCGCCAGCGGGGGAGGCGCGTATGGCGGAAGGTCCAGTGCTGTTGCCACCCCGCGCGGTCCAGGCGAGAGAGGCCGGTGCGATAGGGGTTTCCCGTATAGCCCAGGCTGACCTCCAGGCCAAGGCCGGAAAGCAGCCCCGCCCCCTCGCCCCGCCAGCCTAGGTTGGCCCAGGCCCGGCTGAAAGAGGTCCTGCCCAGGACCGTCCGAAGGGGGCTGTGCTCCGGAAGCCCCAGCACCACCTGCTCCGCCTGACCGGAGATGCGCCAGCGACCATAGCGCCGCCACAAGGCCGCCCCAACAAGGCCGTCGGTGCCGCCACTGCCGGAGAAATCGGACTGTTTGCCCGTGGGAAGTTGTACCGACGCACCGATGCGGCCCCCGGCATCCGCGTTGCCGAAAGGCCTGATCCAGGCCACATCCAGGTCCATGAGGGCCACCCCCGGGCGGGTCAGGTCACCGATCACGCGACCATCGTATTCCAGGTGGTAGACGAGTCGGTTTTTCGGGGCGTCCTCCCGGCCCCCCTGGGGCATGTTGAACATCTGATGCCAATTCCACATGGCCTGATCGGCAATGCCGCCGGAGCGCGAGGCCAGCCGGACCCGGACATTGATCCGCGAGGATCCGGCCTTCACGGCCCAGTCCCCTGTCAGTTGCCAGGCTTCGCCATCCAGCCGGGCGAAAGTGCGGCCATCGGCGCTGCGCTCCAGATCCGGACGGAGCATCTGGCTCGTGGCTTCGATAGCCACCTCACTGGCACCTTCTGGCAGCGGTTCAGGGAACCCCTCAAACCAGGCCACGCGGTTGGGCCGCGGGGTCTCCTGAGCCGCGAGCCCAGTGGCGATCATGGTGATTCCCAACACCCACAGATTGACGCAGGTCACGGCGCCTCCCAGACACTTTCTCCATACTCTGCTTTCATGTTCCAATCTATTTCAATTAATTCCCTGATGGTCATGAAAGAATGATGGCCCCTCGATAGATGATGCCCCTATGATGATCCAACCCCGCTCCTTCCACAGGTCCCCCCTCAACGCCTCACGCCCATGGAGTCAGCCATGACACGCCTGAAAACCCGCCTTCTCGAACTCATCCAGGAACACCGCCCGCGCACGCAAAAGCTCCTCAAGGAGTTCGGCAAGGTCGTCATCGACGAAGTGACCATCGACCAGTGCATCGGCGGCGCCCGGGACATCAAGTGCCTGGTGACCGACATTTCCTACCTGGACTCCCAGGAAGGCATCCGCTTCCGCGGCAAGAACATCCCCGAGACCTTCGCGGCCCTGCCCAAGCTGCCGGGCGCCGAATACCCGACGGTCGAGTCCTTCTGGTACTTCATGCTCACCGGCGAGATCCCCACCGCGGCGGAGGCCGAGGAGATCCACCAGGATTTCAAGTCCCGCGCCAAGGTCCCGGCCTACGTCTTCGATGTACTGCGCGCCCTGCCCAAGGACAGCCATCCGATGGTGATGCTCTCCACCGCGGTGCTTGCGATGCAGAAGGAGAGCAAATTCAACAAGCTGTATCACAGCCTGAAGAAGAACGACTACTGGGATTCGATGTACGAGGATGCCAGCGACCTCCTGGCCAAGCTGCCGGAGATCGCCGCCTTCATCTACCGCTACAAGTACAAGAACGGCGACATCATCCCTGGCAACTACGACCTCGACTTCGGTGCCAACTTCGCCCACATGATGGGCATCGCCAAGCCCTATGACGATGTGTCCCGGATGTATTTCATCCTCCACAGCGACCACGAGAGCGGCAACGTCAGCGCCCACACCACCCACCTCGTGGCTTCCGCGCTTTCCGACGCCTACTATTCCTTCAGCGCCGGCCTCAACGGCCTCGCGGGCCCCCTGCACGGCCTGGCCAACCAGGAAGTGCTGGACTGGATCAAGGACTTCCAGAAGAAGCTGAACGGCGCCGAGCCCACCGAGGAGAACGTCAAGCAGGCTCTCTGGGACACCTTGAACTCCGGCCACGTCATCCCCGGCTATGGGCACGCCGTGTTGCGCAAGACCGATCCCCGCTACACCGCGCAGATGGAGTTCTGCCTCAAGCACCTGCCCAACGATCCGCTCTTCAAGTTGGTCAACATGATCTACCGGGTGGCCCCTGGCGTGCTCACCGAGCAGGGGAAGACCAAGAACCCCTGGCCCAACGTGGATGCCCAGAGTGGTGTCATCCAGTGGTACTACGGCCTGACCGACTACGACTTCTACACCGTGCTCTTCGGCGTGGGTCGCGCCATCGGCGTGCTGGCCAACATCACCTGGGACCGCGCCTTGGGCTACGCCCTGGAGCGCCCCAAGTCCGTCACCACGGCCATGCTCGAAGAGTGGGCCGCCAAGGGCGGAAGGTAACCAGCTCGTCATCTCGCAGAAAACGGGCGGGCCAACTGGCCCGCCCGTTTTCTGCGCAGGAGCCAACTATAGGACGTATGAGAGCTCTGATTCCGGTGTGCGGCAGTCCATATCCAGACCGCGATCCCGGTGGTCGGCGATCTCTGCGGAAGCACCCACGGTGCGGCCAAAGAGGAAGAGTGTGAAGGCCAATTCCTGGACCTGGCGCAAATTGATGCGGCCCGCCTGGAGGTCCTTCCACACCAGCTTGAGCGTGATCACCGAGAGCACGGCATCCACGTTCACGCAGAAGACATTCTTGGTCACGCCCTCCGCGTAGAGTTCCTTGACGAGATGGCGGTAGAACTCCCAGAAGGCGTTGTAGACCCCTTTCTCGGCCAGCATCCCGGATACAAACTGCTCCCGGGGATCCACGTTGATCTTGTTGCCGCGAAAGACCGGATGGTTGATGCAGGGGATCGGCTTTACGGCGCCATCCTCCACCTCCTGCGCCTGCTTCTTGTAGGCCCCATACGCCCGTGCCGCCCGATTCGCCATCTGCTGGAGATCCACTCCGTGGTCGGGATCGCCGGGATCAGGCAGGACAGCGTCCTTGAATTGCTCCACCAGGAACGCGATGGCTTCGTACCCGTTCCCGCCGTGGGCCCGGCCGGTGTTCGCGAGGAATCCCACAAACGCCATGGAGATGTCATTCCGGGCGCTCACGCTTTCCTTCGCGCCCTTCGCCGAGAGCGTCCCGGGCCCGTTGGTGATCGTCAGTCCAAGCAGGGTCTGGAGTTCGAGCAGGTCAGAAGGGGTGGGCACCCGGCCGAAGAGCACCTTGAAGGCATTCTCTGTGAAGCTGTGGTTCAGGTTTGACAGCTTCTGGTCCACCAGCTTCTTCCAGTGAGGGTTGTGTTCCCGATCCACCACTGAATAGGCCACGATGCGGGACATCAGGTAGAAGTAGGTGACCGAATCCTCGACAAGCTGTCGGCTGATCCGTTTTTCCAGCATGGGATTCCAGAGCACACACACCGCGATGGTGGCGAGCAGGAACTCGTAGGTGTCCCTGATCTCCAGACCCCGCTCTTCGGCCAAGTCGATGATGTGCTGACAGACCTTCAGGGCCACGCAGGACTTCTTCGACTTCTTGACCTCCTTGAACAGAAGCTCGGATACATCCGTCTTCCGGGAGGGTTCCGACCTCAGCAGGTGTTCCTGAACGTAGGCGTCCAGTTCCGGGGGGAAGGTCTTCGTGTGCTCATCCAGCATGAACTCGCGGATGAGATCGATGATGAACCGCGCATGTCCCCGCGACTTCGCCAGCAGCTCCTTGTCACCGACAAGGGCGATCTGGGAGGCCAGGTAGGCGTTGGGTGTGCAGCCGTTCGCACGGCCCACGTCGATGAGGTTCATGCGCCGCTCATCAATTTTCATGAACAGGTTCAGGATGAGGTTCAGCGTGGGGATATCAGATTTTTCAGGCATGACCTTGGCGAGCGCGAAGTAGAGGTTCTCCTCCAGGGTGCGGCGGGAGAGATCAAGCACCGTCTTCCCATGCAGCTCCGAAACCTGCGTTTCGGGGTTCATCCTGGAGGCGCCGGACTTGCAGGCCATGTTCTGGCGAAGGTAGTGGGCGCCCACCTGCTTGTTCACCTCCACGATCTGCCGGTCGTAAGGAGCAGGGGCCAGGACGATGGGCAGGTCGAGGGCGGGCGGGACCTTCACCATCGTGTCGCCCAGCCAGAGCTTCAGCGACAGGTCTCCGGTCGAGGGAAAGTCAGGTTTCTCGTCGATCTTTTCAAATACGGCCTTCACCGCGTCGGGAATGTACTGGATGCTCGACACGCGCACGCCCCGCTTGCTGACTTTGCAGGTCTTCGGGTCGAAGACATCCACTCCGAAATAGTCGTCGAACCAGCGTTCCTTGCCCTCGGCGTCATCCCCGCCGCCTGAGAGTGCGCCTGCGTGCCCGCAGGCCCGGGTGATGTTCTTTTTCCAGCGCCCGGTCACGCAGGCGATGATCGGTTTGGTGAAACCGAAAACCCGGTCCTTGATCCAATCCAGGGCCATCTTCTCGTAGTACCCTCCGGGCTCGACATAGATCACCACCGCCTTGGTGCGGGGGTCGTTCTGCGCCGCGTACAGGAATTCTGGAAGCGCGAAGTGGATGTAGACATCCTTACCGCTGGACACGGCCGTGCTGATGCCAAAGCCTGCCGTCCGCAGATACTCCGCCATGGTGGTCGTGAAGTTCCCCGAATTGGAATGGATGGCAATGGAGCCCTTCACCAGGGTTTCCTCGGGATGGTCCCCACCCAGGCTGCCGCCGATGCGCACCCGGTCCCAGGCGTTGGCCATGCCCAGGCAGTTGGCGCCGATGACGTCCACGCCTGCCTCCTGGCAGAGCGCCCGGATGTTGCGCGAATCCCGGGCCGGCACCTTTTCCGTGACGATCACGATGCGCTTGAGCGCCTCGTTGTGGGTGACCAGCTCGGACACGGCCTTGCACACACCAAGGGGCGGAATGTAGACCACACCCATGTCGAAGGTGATCCCCTTTTCCATGACTTCGCGGATGCTGCGGTAGACGGGGATGTTGCCGATCTTCGTTTCGAGGGTTCCCCGCCGTCCATACTGCACCCCGGCCACAATGTTGCCGCCGCTGTACTCGTGGGATACCGGCGTCACCTTGCGGCTTTCGCTACCCAGGATGTTCATGACGCAGACCCGGTGTTCCCGGGTGACCAGTTCTTCCAGGGAGTGCAGGCCGACGTAGTAGGGGAAGGGCTTCGTCTTCAGTCGTCGCATGGCTGTCTCCTAGGCCCGGACCTGCGTTTCAAGCTCGTTGCGGTAGGCGCTGGCACCTTCGGCCCGCCACCATTCATCGAGCCGCTTGGCGTATTCCAGCGTGAGGATCATCGAGGTGTCATGGCCGAACACCTTGTAGGGAAAGCGCAGCCGGTCAAGGATGTCCTTGGCGTAGAACATGCCCTTCACCACATTCGGACCCCCCCGCCCGATCACCACGTACAGCGGCTTCCAGCCAGCCTTGGACGCATGGTCCCTCAGGGCATCGAAGACGCCCTTGAACGTCACATAGATATCCGTGTTGTTGGCCTTGCCACCGATCAGCAGCAGCATGCTCGCCTTGTCGTACCAGTGCTCAAAGGTGATGCGGCTGATCTCGTAGATTTTCTCGTAGGGGGGATTCCCTCCGAAATCCGAAGAAAAGATGGCGGCTTCGCCCAGGGTCTCCGTGGCCGCGCTGTTGGCGCCTCCGCCAAACATGAAGGGGATGATGCTGCCGTTCGGATTCATCTCCAGCACGTCGCTCTGGCCCTGATAGGTGCGCAGTTCGTTGATGTCGGCCTCGAAGGCCGTCGTTTCCGTCTGAAAGAGGGCATCCGGAAGGCCGATGCGCTTCCAGGCCGGGTTGTCCTGGTCAAAGCTGGCCTTCACGTCGCAGGCCACGGGCAGGAGCTGGTTGCCCTTGCGCATGACCCGGATCGGATTCAGCTCGATGGTGGTCAGGCCGTAGCCATCGTAGAGCTCCCACAGCTTCGGCAGGTGCTGGACCAAGGCGGAGATGAAGGCCTCGGGGCACCCCGTGTCCGTGAGGGCGTTGGTGATCTCGAACGCGTTGATGCCGATGAACGGATCGATCTCCACCACCGCCTTTTTCTCAGGCGGCAGGGCTTCAATGTCCACGCCGCCCCAGGGAGTGATGGTGAAGACGGGGCCCCTGAATTCGCTGGAACTGGAGATGCTGAAATAGACCTCCAGATCTGAGGGGACGAAGGCCTCCATGGTCACGCCATTGGCCGTGACCGTCTTGTTCCCGTAGGTGTGCTGGGCAAAGAAGAGTTCGCGCTTGGCCTGCAGGGCCTCCTGCAGGGTGCTCACGATGCGCACCAGCCCGGCCTTCCCCTTCTTGCCCACCCCGCCGTAGAAGGCCGGTTTCACCACCAGCTTCCGGTGCTTCTCCAAAAACTGCTGGATCTCCTGGTTGGTGGCGGAACCGTCGATGAAGTCCGCCACCGGAAATTCAACCAGCTGCAAAAGCTTGGAGCCGTAACGCAAGCCCGAAAGTTGCATGGTCCCTCCTCGGTCGTCTTTGGCAATGATCTGGAGTCCCGATCCACCTGAGAGGCACCGGTTCCAGATAAATGATATCGGCATCGTTTTTCAGAACAAGACCAAAGAATACTCATAGGTCGTAATACGAGGTCTGCCTCATGGCCTCTCCGCAATCCGGGAGGCGCCGCCATTGAATCGTCGCCCACTCCTCGTTTTTTACAGACTCCGTCGTGACCAAGGCCAGCCCTCAGTCATCACCATGGGTCCGATTTCAGGGACGTCAGCCGCGGCTGATGGCACTCGCCTTCACGAAGGCCGTGAACAGGGGATGCGGGTTCAGGGGGCGGCTCTTGAACTCGGGATGGAACTGGCAGGCCAGAAAGTAGGGGTGATCTTTCAGCTCCACGATCTCCACGAAGATGCCGTCCGGACTCATGCCCGTGAACACCAGGCCCTTCTCTTCCAGAGCCTTTTTGTACTCGTGGTTGAACTCGTAGCGGTGGCGGTGGCGTTCGCTGATGTCGGTGCTTCCGTAGGCCTTGGCAGCCTGGCTGTCCGGCGCGAGGCGGCAGGGGTAGGCGCCCAGGCGCATGGTGCCCCCCAGTTCCTCCACGTCCACCAACTCGCGCAGCTTGAAGATGACGCGATGCTTCGGCGCGTCATCGAATTCGGTGGAATCGGCGCCCTCGAGGCCCACCACGTTCCGGGCGAACTCCACGGAGGCCATCTGCATCCCCAGACAGATGCCGAAAAAGGGAATTTTGTGCTCGCGGGCGTACTGGATGGACTTGATCATGCCGCGGGTGCCCCGCACCCCGAACCCGCCGGGCACCAGGATGCCGTGGCAGTCCTGCAGGGAAGTCGCCGGATCCTGGTTTTCCAGGTCCTCGGCCTCGATCCACTTGAGGTCGACGTGGGTTTCCAAACCATATCCCGCATGGCTCAACGCTTCGATGAGGCTCTTGTAGCTCTCCTTGAACTCCACGTACTTGCCCACCACGCCGATGCGCACGCTGCCCTTGGGATTGCGGATGCGGTGCAGCAGGTTCTCCCAGGCACCGAGGTCGGGTTTCTTCTCCCCGAGCCCGAGCAGCGCCGCCACCTTGGTATCCAGCCCCTCGAGGTGCAGGTTCAGGGGCACCTCATAGATCGAATGGGCGTCCCGGCCGCTGAACACGGCGTCGGGTGTCACCGAGCAGAACAGCGCGATCTTGTCCTTGAGATCCCGGGGGATGTCCACGTCGGCGCGGCAGAGCAGCACGTCCGGCTGGATGCCCAGGGCCCGCAGTTCCTTCACGCTGTGCTGGGTGGGCTTGGACTTCAGTTCGCCGGCGGTCTTGATGTAGGGCACGTAGGTGAGATGCATGTTGATGGCATTGCCGAGACCGGCTTCGAGCTTGAACTGGCGGATGGCCTCGAGGAACGGCTGACTTTCGATATCGCCGACGGTGCCGCCAATCTCCACGATCACCACGTCCATGTCCTTGGCGACCTTCTTCATCACGCCCTTGATCTCATCCGTGATGTGGGGAATCACCTGCACGGTCTTGCCGAGATAATCGCCACGGCGCTCCTTCTGGATCACGGTGTTGTAGATGCGGCCCGTGGTGATGGTGTGGTTCTGCGTGGTGGGCACGGAGGTGAAGCGCTCGTAGTGGCCCAGATCCAGGTCGGTCTCCGCGCCGTCGTCCGTGACGAACACCTCGCCGTGCTGGAAGGGCGACATGGTGCCCGGATCCACGTTGAGGTAGGGATCCATCTTCATAAGCGTGACCTTCAGCCCACGAGCCTCCAACAGCGCGCCCAAACTGGCCGCCGCGATCCCCTTGCCCAGGGAACTCAACACGCCACCCGTCACGAACACGTACTTGGTCATGGCATCTCCTACATCTCGTCGGGGGCCTGGATGCCCATGAGGAACAATCCCTGTCGCAGCGCGCGGGCCGTGGCCACGCAGAGGGCGAGGCGAGCGTCACGCATTTCGGGGGTGTTCTCCGGGGCCAGGATGGGGCAGTTGGTGTAATAGCCGCTGAAGGAGCGGGCCACGGCCACCAGCTGACGCGCCAGAGGCGTGGCCATACAACCATCAGCCACCGCGGCGATGGCACTGGGGAGCCCAGCCAGCTCGAAGAGCAGGGCCTGGGCCTCAGGCGCAGCCACCCCGTCGAGATCCGCAGGCAGAGGGGTAACCGCAAACGGCACGATCGGACCCATGGGGGATCCGGCCTGGGCCCTGGCCGCCCAGTCGCCGCCCGCCCTGCGCAGCACGCTCATGATGCGGGCGTGGGCGTACTGCACGTAGGGGCCGGTATCGCCATCAAGCGCGATGACGCGGTCCCAGGTAAAGGTGATGGGCTTCACGCGGTCGTTCATGGCGTCGAAGAACACCACGGCGCCCATGCCCAGCATCTCGGCCACCGCGGCCTTGTCCTTCAGCTCGGGGTTCTTCTCCTCGATGATGGCGGCCACCCGCTCACGCGCCTCGTCCAGCACATCCTCCAGGAAGATCACGTTGCCCTTGCGGGTGCTCATCTTGCCTTCCGGAAGCTTCACCATGCCGAAAGGCGTGTGCAACATCCGGCCCTTGAACCAGGCATCCAGCTTATTGAGTACGGCGAAGATCTGCTGGAAATGCAGCACCTGGTCGGTGCCCACCACGTAGAGGCAGCGGTCGAAGCCGTAGGCGTCCTTGCGATACAGCGCCGCCGCCAGATCACGGGTCGCGTAGATGCTGGTGCCATCGCCCTTCTGCACGAGGCAGGGGGTGGCGATGCCCACATCCTCGAGGTTGATGATGCGGGCGCCCTTGTCACCCTCCACCAGCAGGCCCGCCTCCGTGAGGCGCTTCATCGTGGGGACGAGCTGATCCTCATAGAAGGCCTCGCCTTGTTCCAGGGTGTCGAAGCGGACGCCCAGCCGATCGTAGATGCGCTGGAACTCGGTGAGCGACAGCTCCCGGAATTGCTTCCAAAGGGCCCGAGCGGTGGGGTCGTTGTCCTCCAGCCGCTTGAACCAGCCGCGCGCCTCATCGCGCATGGCCGGGTCGCTTTCTTCTTCAGCATGGAAGCGCACGTAGAGCTGGAAGAGCCGGAACAGGGGGGTGCGGCGCTTCTCGGGGGCGGGTTCAGCCCAATCGAAATCCTGCTCAAGCTCCGGATTTTCAGCCTGGGCCCAGCGCGTATAGGCCGCCAGCAGGGTGCCGAACTGGGTGCCCCAGTCGCCCAGATGGTTGAGGCGATGCACCTCGTAGCCCAGGAACTGATGCACCTGCGCCAGGGCGTGGCCGATCATGGTGGAACGCAGATGGCCGATGGTGAAGAGCTTGGCGATGTTCGGCGAGCTGTACTCGACGATCACCTTCTTGCCGTTGGCGGTTCGAGCGCCATAGGGCCGACCTGGAGGTGCTTCGAGAATGGCACTCAACACCGCCTGAGCCCTGGTTTCCGGCGCAAGCTTAAGGTTCAGGTAGGGCCCCGCCGCGACCAGCGCCCCGCCCTCGATGTGGATCGAGGCCGCCAGTTCCTGCGACAGCTGCACGGGGTTCTTCCCCAGCTGCTTGGCGGCGCGGAAGCAGGGGAAGGCCAGATCACCCAGCTCGCCGGATTTGGGGCGCTCCAGCGTGATCTCCACGTCGGGCAGCGCCGCCGCCAGCTGCTGTTCGAAGGTGTGTCGCAGAGCATCCATCAATGTGTGTCCTCAGTCCTCATCGGACAGCGCATGCACCGTCCGATGATCCATGGTCAATCCGCCAGTTCGGCCAGCGCCTTTTCATACTCGTCCTGCTTGGGGGCCACGCCGTGCCAGCCGGCCTGGTTCTCCATGAAGCTCACGCCCTTGCCCTTCACGGTGCGGGCGCAGATCATCACAGGCTGGCCCTTCACGGTGCGCGCCCAGGCCAGGGCCTCCAGGATCTGGGGGAAGTCGTGGCCGTCGATTTCCTTCACGGCCCACCCAAAGGCGCGCCACTTGTCCGGTACTGGGTTGATATTCATGACCTTCTTCACATCGCCATCAATCTGGAGGCCATTCAGGTCGTGGAACACGCACAGGTTGTCGAGCTTGTGGTGAGGCGCGGCCATGGCCGCCTCCCAGATCACGCCCTCCTGGCTTTCGCCGTCGCCCACCACGCAGTACACCCGGCTGTCGGACTTCTGCACTTTCAGGCCGATGGCGATGCCCACGGCCTGGGGCAGGCCCTGCCCCAGACTGCCGGTGGTGACTTCCACACCGGGCGTGTAGTGGTTCTCGGCATGGCCCTGGAGTTTCGTCGGGTACTGCCGGAAGGTCTCCAGCCAGGCCTTCGGAAAGAAGCCCTGATCCGCGAGGATGGCGTATTGGGCGGGGCAGGCGTGGCCCTTGGAGAGCACGAACCGATCCCGCGCCGGATGGGCCGGATCCTCGGGAAACACCGTCATCTCGTGGTAGTAAAGCGCCACGCCGATGTCGGTCCAGCTGAGACTTCCCCCCGGATGGCCACTCTGGGCCTTGTAAACCTGCAGCAGGACATCCCTGCGAAGGGCTTTCGCCTTCGCCGCGAGATCCACAACGGCCTCCAGTTTTTGCTGCGGCATGACCCCATCCTTCCCGGGAGGCCATTCGCCTCCAACCAGGATGCCCCAGGGAGCACCCATCCGGAAGGGGTCGAATGACCCTGAGGCCTGCCTTTTGGCCTTGACCTTAGGGCTGTTTGCGATAGGATGGTCTTTCGCGCTTCCCGAAGGAGTACCTCGGAAGCTGGAGATCCGAACCATGGCCAATCACAAGTCCGCCGCCAAGAAGGCTCGTCGCGATGCTGAGGCTCGTCTTCGCAACCGTGGCAACCGCTCGACCCTGAAGACCGCCGTCAAGAGCTTCCTGGCTCTGATCGCCGGAGGCAAGAAGGACGAGGCCGCCAAGTTGCTGCCCCTGACGCAGGGCCTCGTGGACAAGGCTTGCCGGAAGGGCGTGATGCACAAGAACGCCGCCGACCGCACCAAGTCCCGCCTGGCCATGAAAGTGAACAAGCTCGTTTAACCGCGTTGCCCGATCTCTTTAGTGAAGGACCCGCTTCGGCGGGTCCTTCGTGTTTTCGGACCCTTCTGGAATCCTGAGGGCATGTTCATCCTCCCTGCCCCCCTCCCCGCCCTGGTCGAAACGCCGTCCCTGACAGAGGCCCAGAGAATTGAGGCCCTGATCCAGGCTGTGGCGAACCTCCAGGGCGCCGTCTTCCTTCGCAACGGGACCGAGCACACCCCGAGGGAGGCGGCCGACCACCTTCGGCTGAAGTGGAAGAACGCCGGTGGCCGAGTGAAGACCCCGCCCGATTTCATCCGCTACTGCGGCAGCGGCAGCAGCCTGAGCGGCAGGCCTTACGAACTTCGGCTCAAGGACGGCCACACCGTACAGACTCGGGACTGGCTTTGGACAGAGTTGAAGCGCATGGAGGCCGCTCGATGAGTCAGACCCAGGCCTCGGGCACCCGCACCTCGCCCATCGGCACCCGGTTCCAGGCGAAGGAACCAAGGAGTTCCGGTGGCGTGCAAGCCTCCGGTCGCTCCTGGCAACCCAGGCTCCAGCCCAGCCAACCGAGAACCTCCCTCGATGAGATCCCCCGGGCCGCCAGGGCTTCGAGGCCCAGCGCACCCGCCCGCTTCCCGAGCCGGCTTCCATCGGGCGCCACCACCAGACCGAGGTGCGCATAATCTGGACGTGGAAGCCCCAGAGCCTCCTGCAGGCGGATCTGGGTGGCCGTCACGGGGCGCAGGTCGGCCCCCCGCACCACCTCGGTCACGCCTTGCGCACCGTCGTCCACCACCACGGCCAGGTGGTAGGCAAAGCAGCCGTCCCGTCGGAAGAGGAGGGGATCGCCGGTGAGCCGTGCAGGCTCGTCCGACTGCAACCCAAGCAGCCGGTCCTCCCAGTCCAGGGATCCTTCCGGCAGGCGGCAGCGAAGCGCGCGCTCCCACCCCTCCCAGATCTGGCCCCGGCAGCGCCCCGGATAGGGGCGCAGGCCATCTTCCAGGTGAGGGGCAGAGGCCAGCTGCTGCAGATCCTTCCGCGTGCAGGCGCAAGGGTACAAGTGCCCCGCCCTGTGCAGCGCGGCCAGAGCCTCCCGGTAGGCGGCTCCGCGCTCCGACTGCCAAACGATGGGATTGTCGGATTCCAAATCCAGGGCCGCCAGATCCCGCAACTGCCCCTCGCCCAGGTCCCGGCGGCAGCGGGGGCCGTCCACATCCTCCATGCGGATGATCCATCGCCCGCCCCTGACCCGCGCCGACAACCAGGAAGCCAGCGCCGTGCGCAGGTTCCCCAGGTGGAGGACACCGGTGGGGGAGGGTGCGAAACGGCCAAGGGTCATGGGTGAGGGACCGGGAAGAGGATGCAAGACATGAAACCGCAGATGGCGCAGATGAGGACTTGGATCCACAGATTTCACAGATTCGCACAGATTAAAAAAGGGCGGCAGCCGGACGGTGAGGGGAGGCTTGGTCGGTGGGGAGTTCCGTCGGGAGTCAGGCGTATCGCTTCGGTGCGCATCTGTGTCATCTGTGTAATCTGTGGTTTCCATTTCATGTCTTTGTTGGACGGCATCCATGTCCTTGATCCGCCGCTGGCCTCCGGTGCTCCGCGCCCTTCTTGCGCAGGCCCTGGCCTTCGCGGTGCTGGTGGCCCTGGCACGGCTGGGTCTGCGGTTTCCGGGGATGGCCTGGGTGCTACTGCAGGCCGTGCTGGCGGTCTTCCTGTCGCGATGGCTGGATCTGGATCGCCGCTGGATCTTCATGCAGGCCGCCCTGCCCTTCCTGGTGCGGGCCCTCTGGGGCACGCCGATCCCCGCATGGGTTTATCTGGCGCTGTTCCTGGGGCTGGCGCTGGTGTTCGGAGGCGGCCTGTGGAGCCGCGTGCCGCTCTACCACGCCAGTGAGGACGCCTGGGGGAAGCTGGAGGGCCTGCTGCCCGATCGGGCCGGCCTCCACTTCGTGGACCTGGGCTGCGGGTTCGGCGGGCCGGTGGCCCACCTCGCGAGGGTTCGGCCGGATTCAATCTTCGTCGGCGTCGAGGCCTCCCCCTTCACCTGGCTGGTGGCGTGGCTGCGCTGCCTGCCGCGGCCCAACGCGCACATCCATCTGGGCAGCCTTTGGCGCACGGATCTCGCGACCTTCGACGTGGTCTACGCCTTCCTCTCCCCCGTCCCCATGCCCGCCCTCTGGGCCAAGGCGCGCCGAGAAATGAAGTCCGGCAGCCGCTTCATCAGCCACAGCTTCGAGGTGCCCGGAGAAACGCCCCAGCGCGTACTGCCCGTCAAGGGACGCGAAGGGGCGCGACTGCTGGTCTGGGACCTCTGAATACACTTGAAGAACAACAACTGATTACCGCCAAGACGCCAAGGGCGCCAAGGGCGCCAAGAGATCCAAACACAGACCGCATGCTTTTCTTGGCGTCTTGGCGGTGAATCTTTTTCGGTTCTCTACCAACCAAGCAAATAAGCAAAGATCAGCGGCGCCACGATGGTGGCGTCACTTTCGACGATGAACTTCGGCGTGTCCACGCCCAGCTTGCCCCAGGTGATCTTTTCGTTGGGCACGGCGCCCGAATACGAGCCGTAGCTGGTGGTCGAGTCACTGATCTGGCAGAAATAACCCCAGAGGGGCACCTCGGTCCGTTCCAGATCCTGGTGGAGCATGGGCACCACACAGATGGGGAAGTCGCCGGCAATGCCGCCGCCGATCTGGAACATGCCCAGGGTCGAGGTCTTCGTCACCGCCTGGTAGTGCTGGGCCAGCCAGGTCATGTACTCGATGCCCGTGCGCACGGTGTGGACGTTCTTCACATCGCCGCGGATGACGGCGGCGGCGTACATGTTGCCCAGGGTGCTGTCTTCCCAGCCCGGCACCACGATGGGTACGTTCTTTTCGAGGGCCGCCAGCATCCAGGAATGCTTGGGGTCGATCTGGTACGAGGGCTTCAGCACGCCGGACTTCAGCACCTGCTGGAAGAACTCATGGGGAAAGTAATGCTCGCCCGCCTGATCCGCCTTGGTCCACACGTCCAGCATGGCCTTTTCCATCCGGCGCATGGCCTCCATCTCAGGAATGCAGGTGTCCGTCACGCGGTTCATGTGGCGACCGAGGAGATCCGCCTCATCCTGGGGGGTGAGGTCCCGGTAGTGGGGCACCCGCTCGTAGAAGTCATGGGCCACCAGGTTGAAGATGTCCTCTTCCAGGTTGGCGCCGGTGCAGACAATGAGATGCACCTTGTCCTGGCGGATCATCTCGGCGAAGGAGAGGCCCAGTTCGGCGGTGCTCATGGCTCCGGCCAGGGTGACCATCATCTTCCCGCCCTGCGCCAGGTAGGCCCGGTAGCCCTCGGCGGCGTCCACCAGGGCGGCGGCGTTGAAATGCCGAAAATGGTGTTTGACGTAGCTGCCGACGGGACCGAGAGACGGGGTAGAAGGTGCCATAAATCCTCCGAATACATTCATTGTGCCAGTGTGGAGCCTTCCCTCCGAGTCTAGAATTCAGCACCGGATCTTCCTGGCCGATGACATTGAAAGGAGTTGCTGCATGTTCTTCATCATCGGCTTGGTGGTGGTCTTCGCCTCGATCATCGTGGGATTCCTGATGGAGGGCGGGAGCATCCCCACGCTTCTGCATCCGCTGCCCGCAGAAGGACTCATGATCTTCGGCGCGGGCCTCGGCGCCTTCCTGGCCGCCAACCCCCCGAATGTCATCAAGCGGGTGGTCGCAGATATCGCCAAACCCATCAAAGGCAGTCCTTACACCAAGGCTGTCTACATGGAAGTCCTCATGATGCAGTACGAGGTCTACGTGAACATCAAGAAGGGTGGCCTGCTGGCCCTTGAGCAGGACGTCAACGATCCCCACAACTCCGCCATTTTCAAGAAGTACACCACATTTACGCACAACCATCACGCCATGGACTTCTTCTGCGACTCCATGAAGCTGCTCATCAATGGGAGCGCCAAGATGGATGAGATCGACATGGTCATGGACGCGGACCTGGACGTCCACCACGCGGAGAATGCCGCCCCGGGCACCGCCATGAGCAACCTGGCCGACGCCTTCCCGGCCTTCGGCATCGTCGCCTGCGTCATGGGCATTGTCATCACCATGGGTTTCCTCGATCAGCCCCCCAACGTCATTGGTGCCAAGGTCGGCGCGGCTTTGGTGGGCACCTTCCTCGGCATCCTGCTGGCCTACGGGGTGTTCCAGCCCCTGGCCAAAAACATCGATGCGGTGAATGCGGTCGAGGCCTACTACTTCAACTGCATCCGATCCGGTCTCACCAGCTTCGGCAATGGCGCCGCGCCCATCACCGCTGTGGAGTTCGCCCGGCGGAACATCCCCTCCACCGAGCGGCCAGGGTCCGGTGAATTAGAGGAAGTGGTTCGGCAGATCAAGCCAAGGTGATGAGATGACTCCCGCCTCCACCCATGTGAGCGTGATGCTCAGCCTGACGGGCACCCCGCTCGGAAGGCTGCACGGCAGCCTTCGCTCACGGCCCGTCTAGGCTTCGCCATGGCCGAGCAGCAAAAGCCCGAGATCAAGGTCAAGTTCATCAAGAAGAAAGGCGGTCACGCCGCGGCCCACGGGGGGGCCTGGAAGGTGGCCTACGCGGATCTGGTGACGGCCATGATGGCCTTCTTCCTCCTGATGTGGCTCCTCAATAGCGCGGACAAGAACACCAAGGCTGGTATCGCCGGGGTGTTTCAGGACGCCAATTTCTTCAACAGCGAACGGGGCAAGGAAATCCTGGCCAACCACGGCAAGGGCATCCTGCCCGGCGGTCGCGGCATGGCCCCGGGACCAGACGGCGATGGGGGCACCGACACCGCATCGGACAGTCCAGGTGCCGCCGCGGCGGAAGAGGAAGAGAAGAAGGCCATGGAGGCCACCGCCGAGGCCATCGAAAAGGCCTTCCAGGAGGACGAGCTGCTCCAGGCCTTCCAGGATCAGATCAGCATGGACTTCACGGATGAGGGCCTGCGCATCCAGATCCAGGACAAGGCCGCCCAGGTACTCTTCGATTCGGGCAGCGCCACCCTCAAGAGCTACACCTTGTCCATCCTCAAGGAGATCGCCAAGGAACTCGGCAAGCTTCCCAACCGTGTGGTCATTGGCGGCCACACGGACGCCGCACAGTACGCCAACAAGGCCTATACGAACTGGGAGCTGAGCGCCGAGCGCGCCAACGCAGCCCGCCGTGTCATGGAAAGCGCCACAGGGGGACTCCGTCCCGGGCAGGTCCGCCGCGTGACCGGCTACGCCGAAACCATCCCCCTTGAGGGCAAAGATCCCAAGGATCCCCAGAACCGCCGCATTTCCATTGTCGTGATCTCGGCCGCCACCGAAGCCGCCGAAACCAAGCACCAGAAGGCCAAACCGCGCGAAGGGGAAAAGAAGGTCGAAGCCGGCACTGCCCTTGGCGCCAACCCCGAACCGCCGAAGCACTGACCCACAGGATCAGGAAAAATCCCGGCCCGGCTTGGCCGCGCCAAAGCGCGGGGGCTCCGGGGGGGTGTGCGCAGCACGGAACCCCCGGACAGAAAAAAGAAGCGCCCGGAGGTACGGGCGCTTCGTGAGGGTTATTTGGCGGGATTTCGAGTGGTGGGGCGTTGGAGCGGGAGCCCCGCGGACGGGACTGGTGTCAATGGGTGGGATGGTTGGTGGCGGGAAGCCCTTGCGGGCACCTCGCTTGTGAGGTTACCACCGAAATCTGGTCACCGGCCCGCAGCGGGCAACTCGAAGCGATCCGCGTCCACACCACCCTTGGACCAGTCGCTGAACAGCAGGTTCACTTTGGCACCGCCAGGCTCGATCAGTTCCATCCAGGACAGCACCGGCTGGCCCAGCGCTTGAGCGGGCGGACCGAACAGGGCGGTTCGCGCCAGCTTTCCCGAGGCGAGACGGAACTCCGCCTTCACGGGGAGCATCCGCTGCTTCGTCACCCACAGGCGCACCGTCCGGGCGCTGAGCGTGGGCGTCCGTGCGGCCAGCTCCAGGCGCCAGCAGGGGCGATCATCAAGGACATCATCAGCCAGTTCCTGGACCGTGTAGTCCTTCCGGAATCGGGTGCGTGCCACATCACCGCCGCCGGCGGAGCCCATCATCCGTTGCTGGGGCGTGACCTTCAGGGGACGCTTCGACCCCGGCAGCAGCAGCCACATCTGATCGCCGAGCATCAGTACCGCCCGGCCCTTCTCCTTCTCCGAGAGGCCATCCAACCGGGCATCGCCGTTCTCCCGGGCTGATACCTTCCACTGCTGGACGGTCTTCGCATCCTTCACGGTGAGGTCCACCCTGAAGGCAGACCAGGGATGGCGCAGCAGGTCGACCCGGGCCAGGATCTCTTCGCCGCTCTGGGCCAGGGCCGGAAGGCCCGCAAGCAGCAGGATCGCGAGACGCGCCACTCGACGCATCACCGACGGCCGTAGTCATCCTGGAGCCGCTCGATGTCCGCCTCGTCGAAGACGCCCAGGCTGACTTCGAGCACCCGCACGGGGCGAACCATCTCTGCGTCGCAGCGCAGCCGGTGGGTGCTCCCCAGCGGCAGCCAGATCTCCTCCCCCACAGCGGGGCGCAGTTCCTCCCCATCGCGGTCCACCACCACGCCCGGATCCAGCGCCACCCACAACTCGCCGCGGTGGCTATGCCGCTGGAGGCTCAGCTTCTGCCCGGGGTGGCAGGTGAGAATCTTCACGGTGCAGGGCGTATTCAGGGCGTACTGATCGAAGGAGCCCCAGGGCTTGTCCACGTGGAGGGTTTCGGGTCGGTTCATCGGGTCTCTCTTAAGAAGGGTTCGTTCATCATCGCCGCTCGGCAGTGCCTCGCGGGGGGCTCCTGGACTACCCCCGGGTCGCACGCCCTCAGGGCTCGCGGACGGGGCCCCGTCCCCAGGGCTTGTCCACATGCAGGGTCGTCGGTCGTTCCATGTCTCTCTCCTTCGGCCTTACAAGAGGTCTTCGCGCCCTTCGGCCCGCAGACGCTCGACGATCTGCTTGACGGTCTGGGCCCGGTCGCGGTGGCAGATGAGCAGGGCATCATCCGAGTCCACCACGATGAGGTCGTCCACGCCGCTGGCCGCGATGAGCCGGCTGCCGCCAAAAAAGGCGCTGTTGCGTGTATCCAACAGAAGCGTTTCACCCTGGCTGACATTGCCCTCGGAATCCGTTTCCTGGAATTCGATGGCGGCGGGCCAGGAACCCACATCGGACCAGCGGAAGCGGGTGGGCACCACCGCGACCGTGACCGCCTTCTCCAGGAGGGCCACATCAATGGCCACCTTGGGTAGCTGACGATAGGCGGCGTGGAGGGCGGCCGGATCGGCGCCAGCCTTCATCCAGGCGTCGAGCGGCGCGAGCACCTCCGGCGCATGTTTCTGAAGCCCCTCGCGGAAATCTTCCAGGGTCCACACGAACATGCCGGCGTTCCAGAAGTGACGGCCGGATTCCAGGTATTGCACGGCCACTTCAACGGGCGGCTTCTCCCGAAAGGCCTTCACCTTGAGCACGGGGCCATGACCTTCGGATTCGATGTAACCGTAGCCTACCTCGGGATAGGTGGGTTTGATGCCGAAGGTGACCAGCTCGCGCTCCCAGGCGGCGTGCTTCACGGCAGTGTCCAGATCCTCCAGGAAGAGGTCCCGGTCGCCGATCCAATGGTCTGCAGATAGCACGGCCATGACGCCGTGAGGGAACTTCTTCTCGATCTCCACCAGCGCCAGGGCCAGGCAGGGCGCGGTGTTGCGCCCCTCGGGCTCGACGATCACATTCTCTGGTGGAAGCTCGGGGAGCATGCGCCGGGTCTCGGCGGCCAGGTCCTCCGTGGTCACCACGAAAATGCGGTCTGGGCTCACATGCCCATCAAGGCGCCGCACCGTCTGGTGGAGCAGGGTCTCGGTGCCGACGATGGCCAAGAACTGTTTCGGGCGGGCGTTGCGGCTGCGGGGCCAGAACCGGGTTCCCCGGCCTCCTGCCATAACGACCGCGACTAAAGACGGATGACTTCCCGTGTCTGGCATCATGCCTCCTTCCGTACCACCCCAGTGCGGGAGGTCTCGCGTATCGCCCCAGGCGCTATTGAGACCACCGCCGCCAGCGTATCCCTATGGTTGTCCGACATCACCCATCTCCCGCCACTCCAAGGCCCTACCAGAGAACCACGCCCGTGACTGCCATCACAAGGACCGATCACCCACCCAGAGGCCAGACCGGGGCAGGCCGAAACTGCCATCATAAGGGACCTTCGAGGCACGTGTCTTCGACCTGGAAGTCAATCTTCCCCCCTGACCGGACGATATCGCACCGGGCCTCCACGTGGACCCAAGATCCTCATTGAATCCCAGGAGAGAAGGCATCCCATGACGTTCGACCGGCAGATGGAGGACCTCGTTCACTCCCTCGACGGCATCGTCTGGGAGGCCGATCCGGACACAATGCGCATGCGATTCGTCAGCCGGCAGGCCGAACGGCTGCTGGGCTACCCCATTTCGCAGTGGCTGGAGGAGCCCGCATTCTGGATCGACCACCTCCACCCGGGGGACCGCGATTGGGCCCTGGCGTTCTGCACCGAATCGACCCGTGATCTCCGGAACCACTCGTTCGAGTACCGCATGGTCGCTCAGGACGGTCGAGTGGTATGGCTTCAAGACCTGGTGACTGTCGTGTCTGAAGGCGGCAAAGTCACGGGGCTGCGAGGCCTGATGGTGGACATCACCCGGCGCAAGGAAGCGGAGACCCGCGCCAGCGCCATCCAGCAGAGATGGGGCCTCCATATCGAACAGACTCCCCTCGCCATCATCGAATGGAACACCGAGGGCAAGGTCATCAGCTGGAACCCCGCTGCGGAAAAGATCTTCGGGTACCTCGCCGCGGAGGCCATCGGACAGTCCATCCAGGACCTTGTGGTGCCGAAGGATCCGGAACTCCGCCGCCAAGTGGGGTTGATCGCCGAATCGCCGGTGAAAGAGCAGAGCCATTCCGAAGTCCAGCACGCGAACATCCGGAAGGACGGCAGCCTCGTCCTTTGCCAATGGTTCAACACGACCTTGAAGGACGACCAGGGACGCCCCATCGGGGTGGCCTCCATGGCCCTGGATGTGACTGAGTTGCATCAGGCGACCCAAGCCCTTGCGGAAAGTGAGACCCGCTTCCGGCGCCTGGTCGAGCTGAATCCGAATGCCATCATCATCCAGACCGGGGGCCGCTGGCGTTTTGCCAATGCCACGACGCTGGCCCTGTTCGGGGCGGCCAACTTTGAAGCGTTCCAGGCTCGGCCCGTCCTCGAGTGGATCCACCCGGACCACCGTGATGCGGCGAGGCAACGCGTCCAGCGGGTACTGTCAGGGGAGATCCTGCCGGAACAGGAATTGACGTTCCTGCGGGAGGATGGCTCCACCTTCCCGGCGATGGTCCATGGGACCTTGTTCAACCATCAGGGCGTGTCCTCGATCCTCGGCGTGATCCGGGACATCACCCAACAGAAGGAGACGGACGCGGCGATCGAGAAGGCTCGGGACAGCTACCGGAGCCTGCTGATGGAAATGCCCTTCCTGGTCTGGAAGGGGACCTCAGATGGTGGCTGCGAATACATCAACCAGGCCTGGATGGATTTCACGGGCCTGGATCTCGACCACCTCCGGGGAAACCAGTGGGCCGAATGCGTCCATCCGGAGGATCAGCCCCTTCTCATGCAGGCCTACACCACCGCCATGGCAAGCCTGCAACCCATGGCCATGGAGTTCCGCATGCGCCACCAGAACGGTGGCTACCGCTGGGTCAAGGGCCAGGGCAAGCCCTTCTACGGCCTGGACGGACGATTCGAAGGCTTCCTTGCGGCCTGCAACGACATTCACGACCAGCGCCTGGCGGAGGCGGCCCTCATGGAAAAAGAGCAGCGCTTCCGCACCGTGGCCGACTTCACGTATGACTGGGAGTACTGGACTTCAAAGGACGGGGGATTCCTGTGGATGAGCCCCTCCTGCGAGCGCATCACCGGCTACTCCTCCGAAGCCTTCATCAAGGATCCCGGCCTGATGGGTCGCATCCTCCATCCAGACGATCGGGCCATGCTGGAAGAACATGTTCATGAGGTCCGGGATGGCGGCGAGCCCTTCCCCATGGACTTTCGCATCCTCCACAAGGATGGTCGTCAGATCTGGATCAGCCACATCTGTACCTCTGTTTTCGATGCTGAGGGCAGGCCGCTGGGGCGGAGAGCGGCGAACCGGGACATCACGGCCCGCCGCCAGGCAGAGGAAGACCTCTTCGAGGCCTCCCGCCAGCGCCTGGCGATGCTGGAGGCCGCCAGCGTGGCCCGGGTGGTGCCCTGGTCCATGGGCTCTGATGGCCACATGCAATGGGGCGACTCGGCCAACCTGGTCCTGGGCCAGACCCCCACGGTGCTGGGAAACCGGCGTGGCTGGCCTTGGGAATCCATCCAGGCGGAGGACCGCCCGCGGCTCCACCAGGCCCTCAGGGAAGTCGACATGGGGATCGTGGCCAGCTTTGAGTGCCGTATGCGCCACGGGCAGGGACACCCGATCTGGACCCGCTGGACGCTGGCCCGCGAACAAGGGTCCTTCCACGGCGCCGTGCAGGACATCACGGAACAGCACGCGATCCAGGAGCAGCTGCTTCAGAGCCAGAAGCTGGAATCCGTGGGGACCCTCGTGGGCGGCATCTCCCACGACTTCAACAACCTGCTCGGAGCCATCCTGGGCTATTGCGACCTGTTCGAGAACGATCCGGACCTGAACGCCCGGCATCGCAAGGGCCTCGGAGTCATCCAGGGCGCCGCCCTGCGAGGGCGGGAACTGGTGGACCAGCTGCTGGGCTTCAGCCGGAAGGTCGCTCCCAACCGGGTCAAGGCCAGCCTCAATGCCATTGTGTCGGAGGCCGGCGATCTGGTGGCCCGGGCCCTTCCCAGCGGCATCCAGATGTCCTTGGACCTGGCTCCGGACCTGCCGGATACCCTCCTGGATCCCGGACAGATGCACCAGGTGGTCATGAACCTGGTCATCAACGCCCG
Organism: Geothrix sp.; assembly: GCA_030824075.1. Lineage (GTDB taxonomy): Bacteria > Acidobacteriota > Holophagae > Holophagales > Holophagaceae > Geothrix. The sequence goes on along the minus strand of JAVBYJ010000019.1, from coordinate 35,564 downwards.
GGACGCCATCCAAGGCCCTGGAATCATCTCGCTGCGCACCGGCAGGTCCGATATCGGCCCCGAGACGGCCCTGGCCCACAACCGCCCGCCCGGCCCCTATGTCTCGCTTGAGGTGGAAGACACGGGGTGTGGCATCCCCCCCGACCAGCTCAACCGCGTCTTTGAACCGTTCTACACGACCAAGGGCTTGAAGGGCACCGGACTCGGGCTTTCCGTGGTGTATGGCCTGGTCACGGAGCACGGAGGGTTCATGCAATGCCAGAGCGAGGTGGGACGGGGTACGCGGTTTCGAGTCGTGCTGCCCCTGATCACAGCCCCCCAAAGCCAGGGTGTCCCCCACTGAACGGGCCGTCAGCGGGCCAGGATCGCGACCAGCCGCCCCAGGTCCCCCGGCGGTACCGGTTGGGGCTCAAGGATGCGCGACAACGGTTGGGCCACCAGGGCCCCGGCAACCTCGCCTAGGTAAAAGCCGCTTTCGCCCTCATCCAGGCGACGCACGGCTTCGGCGCCCCAGCGGCTGCCCCAGATTCGATCCAGGGCGGAGGGGCTGCCCCCGCGCTGGACATGGCCGAGCACCACCACCCTCAGGTCCAGCGCGTGGTCCCGCTTCAACCGCTCGCCCACGGCCATGGCCCGCCCGACGGTATCCCCTTCGGCCACCACCACAATCGAGCTCTGTTTGCCCCGCAACCAGTTGGTGTTCAACCGGGCGACCAGGGCCTCATAGCTATCATCCGGGGACTCGGGATAAAGCACGGCTTCAGCGCCACAGGCCAGGGCCGTGTGAACGGCCAGCATCCCCGAGCTGCGGCCCATGACTTCGACGAGGAAAAGGCGTCCATGGCTGGAAGCCGTGTCCCGGATGCGATCGATGGCCTCCACGGCGGTGTTGAGGGCCGTATCGAAACCGAGGGTCCGTTCCGTGCCTGGCAGGTCGTTGTCGATGGTCCCGGGGATGCCCGCGCAGGCCACGCCGTGCTCGCGTTGGAGGGTTTCAGCAGCCCTGAAACTGCCGTCACCACCGATGACGACCAGGGCCTCGATGCCCGCTTCCTTCAGCTTTCCGGCCGCCACGGCCCGCTGCGCGGGATCATAGAATTCTCCGCAACGGGCCGTATGCAGCATGGTGCCGCCCCGCTGGAGGATGTTGGCGCAGGCCCGGCTGGGCAGCAGCGCCATGTCGCCTTCCAGCAGCCCCTGATAGCCATGGTGGATGCCCCAGGTTTCATGCCCCAGGGCATCGGCCTGGCGCACCACCGCACGGATGGCCGCGTTCATGCCAGGTGCGTCCCCGCCAGAGGTGAGGACCCCCATCCTCATTTCTTCTTCCCCCGGGCAGGAGCCTTCGGTTTGGAGACGGACCCCTTGGCCTTCCGGACCCTCGACTTGCCCTTCTTGGCCTTGGCCCTCCGCGCCTTGCGGAGATCCTTCACGTGGGGCTCAGGCGGCGGCAGGGGCGGCGGCTCCACGATGCCGCGGGGCACCGGGGGCAGGTCGCCTTCGGAAATGCCCTGGGCCGAGGCACGCTGGGCGCGAATGCGCAGGACGGGATCCTCCTGGGGCTGGGCTGAAGCCACAAGACTCAGGGCCAAGCTACTGATGAACAGGACACGACGAGGCATGATCCCTCCGAGGATCCGATTATCCCCCATCCGCCCGATATCAGCCCTCCGCCTTCTTGGCGGCCTTCTCCTGGAGGGCCTTGGCGAAGAACTCCGCCACCACGGAATCCGCCTCCGCCTTGGTCACATCGGCCATCTGCGGCTCACGGTGGAGGATATCCCGGCCCGAGGGAGCCATCTTCGGCAGGTGGTCATCGGTGGGCTGCAGCCTCGCCAGCACGTAATGGGACACCTCAATGAGGCTCCGGCCCACGCGCTCGAGCTTCTGCCGCACCACGTCCTGGTACTGGTAGAGGTCGAAGGCGCCCTGAATGTTGTAGGACCCATTGTCCGCATGGAATCCGATCTCCTCCAGCTTGGCCGTGAGGGTTTCCAGGCCCACCGAGGGCGGGACGAGGTCCCGAAGGATTTCCTGACACTCCTTCGCAAGGTTCTGAATCTCTTCGAAACTGTGCTGCACGACCTCAATCTGGCCAAGCACACGCTCCGCACCCCCCTCCTGCTCCTGTGCTATCTGCATGAGCTGATCGGGGATGGCCTGGTTGTCCTGGGGCTTGTCCATCATGGGGGGGGCTCCGTGGACCTTAGTATCGGCGGCTCGCCGATAATCTTTGAATTCGTCGCCCTTGCCCCCTCGCGATAAACTTTCACATTCGAGGATCAATCCTGGCCCGATTTCTTCAAGTCCGGAGTTTTCATGACCATGCAGTCCAATTCCGCGCCGGTGCCCGTGCCCCTTCCCGTGGATGGCACGGCCCTGGCGGCCTGCCTGAAGCCTTTCCCCGCCTCCAGCAAAATCCACGTGGCGGGCACCCTGCCTGGCGTCCGGGTTCCCTTCCGGCAGATCCAGCTCAACCCCACCCGCGACTTCAAGGATCAGCTCACAGAAAATGAGCCGGTCGTGCTCTATGACACCTCGGGCCCCTATACCGATCCCGCCGTCACCATTGATGTGGCCAAGGGACTGAAACCCCTCCGCCAGGACTGGATCCTGGGCCGGGGCGATGTCGAGGAGCTACCCGGGGCCACCAGCCTGTACCGCAAGCTCCGGGAGCGGGACAAGGATCTCGACGCCATCCGTTTCCATGCCGATCGCAAGCCCCTGCGGGCCAAGGCTGGCCGCAACGTGAGCCAGATGCACTACGCGAAGCAGGGGATCGTCACCCCCGAGATGGAATTCATCGCCATCCGCGAAAACCTGGGCCGCGAGGCCGCGGGCCTCAAGAGCCGCATCACGCCCGAGTTCGTGCGCGACGAAGTGGCCCGGGGCCGCGCCATCATCCCTGCCAACATCAACCACCCCGAAACCGAACCGATGATCATCGGCCGGAACTTCCTGGTGAAGATCAATGCCAACATCGGCAACTCTGCGGTGGCCTCCAGCATCGAGGAAGAAGTCGAGAAGATGGCCTGGTCCATCCGCTGGGGCGCCGACACCGTCATGGACCTCAGCACGGGCAAGAACATCCACGAGACCCGCGAGTGGATCCTGCGCAACAGCCCCGTGCCCATCGGCACCGTCCCCATCTACCAGGCGCTGGAAAAAGTGAACGGCAAGGCCGAGGACCTCACCTGGGAGATCTACCGCGACACGCTCATCGAGCAGGCGGAGCAGGGCGTGGACTACTTCACCATCCACGCCGGCGTGCTGCTGCGCTACGTGCCCCTCACGGCCAAGCGCGTCACGGGCATCGTGAGCCGCGGCGGTTCCATCCTCGCGAAATGGTGCCTGGCCCATCACCAGGAGAACTTCCTCTACACACACTTCGAAGACATCTGCGAGATCATGAAGGCCTACGACGTGGCCTTCTCCCTGGGTGATGGCCTCCGTCCTGGCAGCACCGCCGACGCCAACGACGAGGCCCAATTCGGCGAACTGGAGACCCTCGGCGAACTGACCAAGATCGCCTGGAAGCACGACGTGCAGGTGATGATCGAAGGCCCCGGCCACGTGCCCATGCACCTCATCCAGGAGAACATGACCAAGCAGCTGGAAGTCTGCGACGAGGCCCCCTTCTACACCCTGGGGCCCCTCACCACCGATATCGCACCTGGCTACGACCACATCACCAGCGCCATCGGCGCCGCCATGATCGGCTGGTGGGGCTGCGCCATGCTCTGCTACGTGACACCCAAGGAGCACCTGGGCCTCCCCAACAAGAAGGACGTGAAGGACGGCGTCATCGCCTACAAAATCGCCGCCCACGCGGCGGATCTGGCCAAGGGGCACCCCGGCTCACGGATCTGGGATGACGCCATGAGCAAGGCCCGCTTTGAATTCCGCTGGGAGGACCAGTTCAACCTGGCCCTGGATCCCGACACGGCGCGTGAATTCCATGACGAGACCCTGCCCGCCGAAGGTGCCAAGACCGCGCACTTCTGCTCCATGTGCGGCCCCCACTTCTGCTCGATGAAAATCTCAGAAGACGTGCGCCAGTACGCCGCCGCTCAAGGCCTTTCCGAGGAAGAGGCCCTACAGAAAGGCATGGAAGAGAAGAGCCATGAGTTCCAGGAAAAGGGCGCCGAAATCTACCTCCAGGCCTGAGACCGGTTCCTTGCGTCTCTGAAAAGTCCCGCCCTTGGGTGGGACTTTTTCGTAACCGGCGCTTTCCCTCCCACCGACGCGCGCATAATCGGGGCGGTTCCACCACCTCATGGAGGCAGACATGGCCGCGAAACGCATCCTCATGCTCGTCGGAGATTTCGGGGAGGATTACGAAATCATGGTGCCCTTCCAGGCCCTGCTGGCCGTGGGTCACACGGTCCACGCGGTCTGCCCCGACAAGAAGTCGGGCGAATTCATCGCCACGGCCATCCACGATTTCGAGGGGCACCAGACCTATTCCGAGAAGCCAGGACACCGGTTCACCCTGAACGCCACCTTCTCGGAGGTGAAACCCACGGACTACGACGCCCTGGTGATTCCCGGCGGCCGTGCGCCCGAATACCTGCGCCTGAATCCGAAAGTGCTGGAACTCGTGCGCCACTTCTTCACCGCGAAGAAACCCGTGGCGGCCATCTGCCACGGCGCCCAGCTGCTGGCCGCTGCTGGCGTGCTGGAGGGGCGCACCTGCTCGGCCTATCCCGCCTGCCGCGCCGAGGTGGAGATTGCTCACGGGAAGTATGCCGAGATCGCCATCGACGGCGCCGTCACCGATGGGAATCTCGTCACCGCTCCCGCCTGGCCCGCCCATCCCGCTTGGCTCGCCCAGTTCCTGCAGGTCCTCGGAACCCGCATCACCCTTTGATCCGAAGGTCTAAAACCAAGACGCCCCGCCAACCGGCGGGGCGTCTTGGTCTCAGGGGGCTCAGGCACCTGGCTACTGAATACCCAGCAGTTCCACTTCAAAGATCAGTTCCGCATTCGGGGGAATGTCCCCGCCAGCCCCGCGGGCACCGTAGCCCAGGTGCCCAGGGATGACCAGGGTGCGCTTGCCGCCCACCTTCATGGTCATCAGGCCTTCGTCCCAGCCCTTGATGACCCTGCCCACACCGATGGGGATGGCCAACGGTTGGCCGCGGTCCACCGAGCTATCGAACTTCTTGCCCTTCGCACCCTTCTCGGAAAGCCAGCCGGTGTAATGGACCATGCAGCGCTGGCCCTTCAAGGGCGAGGCGCCGGTTCCGATCTGCGTATCCATATACTTCAAGCCCGTATCCGTTGTGATCATCTCGGCTTCCTTGGTGGGTTTGACACTGGGTTTCTTGGCTTTCTTCGTCGCCTCCGGCTTGGGCACCTGAGCCTGAAGGAGCGGGGGAAAAGCCAGGAGAAACGCCGCAGCGAGCAGGGGTGAAGATCTCATAGAACCTCCAAAGATCCAGTCTACCGCGGGATGTGATCGGCATCACACGCCCTGCTTCCATGGCGCGACACCCGCGCCTCCACCCCTGCTTCGGATCCGCGGACCCCTCCCGCCTCGGAGCTCAAATCCCTATTTCAAATGGATCGCCCCGCATACGCGGGGCGATCTTTTCTGGCTCCGGAGGAGGGATTTGAACCCGTTGCCGGCAACCGTTCGCGCTTGTCTCCGCTCCGGCAGCGCCCGGCGCTGCCGGAGCGGCGCGCTCGCGGGCCGGCTGCCCCTCGGGAGTCCAAATCCGCCAATCGTCGAATCAGACATGAAAAGGGGATCCCGAGATGGGACCCCTTTTCATGTCTGGCTCCGGAGGAGGGATTTGAACCCCCGACCTAGTGATTAACAGTCACCCGCTCTGACCCCTGAGCTACTCCGGAAGGGCGAAGGTCCATTCTACCGGATGGGGGCGTGGTTTCAAGCGGGAGGCTCTGAGGGCTGTGACCCGGGTTGCCCTGCACTAGGACCGCTGGAGTTCCATGAGGACCTGGCGCGCGGCTGCCTTGAGGGTATCGATGACACCGGTGCCCTGGTTCGCCACCGCTTCAACCATCGGTTCGCCCCGAAAGCGCAGCAGGCGTTCCATCTCTGACACGGTTGCGGCAGAGGGCATGTCCCGCTTGTTCAACTGAAGGACGTAGGGGATCGACCGGATATCGAACCCGTTCTCCTTCAAATTGGTGGCCAGGTTCGCGATGGATTCGATATTCGCCTCCATCCGGGCCCGCTGGCTGTCGGCCACGAAGATGATGCCGTCGCATCCCCGGAGGATGAGCTTGCGGCTCGCGTCGTAGAAGACCTGGCCGGGCACGGTGTAGAGGTGAAAGCGCACCTTGAATCCCTTGACCATACCCATGTCGAGGGGGAGGAAATCGAAGAAAAGGGTGCGGTCCGTCTCGGTGGCGAGGCTGACCAGCCTGCCCCTCTTCTCGGGGTTGGCCTGCTCGTAGATCCACTGGATATTCGTCGTCTTCCCGCAGAGGCCGGGACCGTAGTAGACGATCTTGCAGTTGATCTCGCGCGACGCGTAATTGATGAAGGTCATGTCGCTGCCCCGGCCTCAGTCGCCGAAGAGGCGGTCGATGTCCTCGTCTGTGATTTCCGAGAAGGGGCTTTCGAAGCGGCTGCCACCGTCCGATTCCTTCTGGGCGCGCTGTTCCACCTGCTCGAAGATCTCCTGAAGTTCCTTGCTGGCCTTCTTCACCCGCAGACGCACCAGCGCCAAGCTGGAGTTCTGGTCGAAGATCACCACCAGGATGCCGCGCTTGCCCACGATGGAGATGTGCAGGTTGTCCTTTTCCCCTTCATGGAAGAGGAGACTGAACTCCTTCTCACCGATGAGCTTGGCCAAACCATCCGTGGCAGCCACATTGCCGGCCGTCAGCGAGGCGAGGCTGGTGGCATCGATGCTCTTGACGTCTCCGGCAGCGGCAATCTGCTGGCCATTCTTGTCCACCAGAAAGACCACCTTGGCGGAAGCATCCTTCTCGAGGCGGCCGATGATCTCCTGGAGGAGCTTGTACTCCTCCTCAAACATGATGAGATCAAGCTTGGCCACAACGACCTCCAGTGGAACTGCACTTTGGAGGATACCGCACTTTATTCAGTAGGCCCCGGAACCGGCGCCCCCCTGGACCACGGCCACGGAGGCCGAAAGGCCGAGGCGCGTGGCCCCGGCCATGACCATCTGAAGGGCCACCTCATAGGTACGAATGCCGCCCGAGGCCTTGACGCCCAGACTGGTGCCGACCGTGCGGCGCATGAGTGCCACATCGGCTCCCGTGGCGCCCCCCGAAGAGAACCCGGTTGAAGTCTTCACGAAGTCCAATCCGGCCTCGATCGCGAGCTCACACGCGCGGGTCTTCTCGGCATCGCTGAGGAGGCAGGTCTCCAGGATCACCTTCAGAACAAAGGGGGAAGGAACCGCAGCCCGCAACGCCATGAAATCGTCCCGGACGGTTTCCCAGTCACCAGCCTTCGCAGAGCCGATGGTCATGACCATGTCGATTTCCTGAGCACCCTCCCGCAACGCGGTTTCAGCCTCGAAGGCCTTGGCCCGCAGGGCGGAGGCCCCCAGGGGAAATCCCACCACCGTGCAGGTTCGGACGCTGCCGCCTTTGAGCAGGGAGGCCGCCAGGGGAACCCAGATGGGGTTCACGCACACCGAAGCGAATCCGTGCGTTACGGCCTCGGCGCACAGGGTCTCCACCTGGGCTCCCGTGGCCTCGGCCTTCAGCAATGTGTGGTCAATCAGCGGTGACAGATCCCAGGGACCGTGGGGCATGGCAATGAGTTCAAAGACGCGATGATGGAGACCTGAGGCATCCCGTATCAGGCCATGGCCTTCGGCACAGCCGAGCAACTGGGCCACTCCCGCTTTCAACAACCGGGGTGAGCGGGCGCGGATTTCACTGGTGAGGTCGAGCAGGGGATCGATCATGCGTCCATCATGGCCGGGTGCTCTCTCCCCGGAAAGATGGGCATGAAAAAGCGGGCCGAAGCCCGCTTTTTTCGAACCAAGTGAAGCGATTTACTTCTTGGCTTCAGCCTTCTTCTCGGCCTTCTTCTCAGCCTTCTTCTCGGCCTTCTTGGGCTCAGCCTTCTTCTCTTCGACGGTCAGGGCCTTCTTGGCCTCGGCAGCAGGAGCGGCAGCAGCCTTCTTCGCAGCCTTCTTGGCCTTCTTCTCAGCCTTGGGGGCGGCTTCAGTCTTCTTCTCTTCGACGGTCAGGGCCTTCTTGGCCTCGGCAGCAGGAGCGGCAGCAGCCTTCTTTGCAGCCTTCTTGGCCTTCTTCTCGGCCTTGGGGGCGGCTTCAGCCTTCTTCTCTTCGACGGTCAGGGCCTTCTTGGCCTCGGCGGCGGGAGCGGCAGCAGCCTTCTTCGCAGCCTTCTTGGCCTTCTTCTCGGCCTTGGGGGCGGCTTCGGCCTTCTTCTCTTCAACGGTCAGAGCCTTCTTGGCTTCGGCCTTCTTCTCTTCCTTCTTGGGCTCGGCCTTCTTCTCAGCCTTCTTGGGCTCAGCCTTCTTCTCTTCGACGGTCAGGGCCTTCTTGGCTTCGGCCTTCTTCTCTTCCTTCTTGGGCTCGGCCTTCTTCTCGGCCTTCTTGGGCTCAGCCTTCTTCTCTTCGACGGTCAGGGCCTTCTTGGCCTCAGCCTTCTTCACTTCCTTCTTGGCTTCGGCCTTCTTTTCGACCTTTTCAACCTTCTTCGCTTCGGGCTTCTTAGCCTCTTCAGCGAAGGAGGGGCTGATCAGAGCGGCAGCAATCAGCAGCGCAGCAAGCTTCTTCATGGGGTTTCTCCCTAGGGGTGATCCGGCACGGCCGGAAGTGCAGACCTTAAAGCAGGCTTTACACCAATCTATAAGCATAGAAATAGATTAACTTAAAATGCACGTTTCCCTCGAAAACAGGTTGCATTCTGCAACTTGTAGCAGGCTGCGACGGGTCCCAAGCCGGCCGGAGCCAGCTATTCACCTTCGTGGAATCCGTAGCGTTTGAGCTTTCGGTAAAGGGTGGTGCGATCCACGCCAAGGATCTCTGCGATGCGCTGTTTTTCCTTGTGTCTTCCCACCAGGACTTGGATGTAGCGCCGCTCCAGTTCATCCAGCGAGGGCCAGTCCTCAATCAGCCCTGGGACCTCCTCCCCGGCCTCGGGGCGCCGGAGGGCCTTCTTGAGCACATCTGCCTGGATCTTGGCCGGCAGATCGTCCACGTTGATCTCGTGGCCGCGGCTCAACTGAGTCAGGTTCTCCACGGCGTTGCTTAATTCCCGTACGTTGCCGGGCCACGAATAGGCTTCGAGGACGCGCCTCGCCTCCGGATGCACGTTGTAGACCTGCTGATCCTTCCGCCCGAATTCCGACAGGAAATGGTCCAGGAGGGCGGCGATGTCATCCCGCCGTTCCCGAAGCGGGGGCACGGCGAGTTCCACCACGCCGAGGCGATAGTAAAGGTCCTCTCGAAAGGTCCCGGCCTTGACCATCACCTGGAGATCCCGATTGGTGGCGGCGATCACGCGCGCATCCACTTTGATGGTCTTGTTGCCGCCGACTCGGCGAATTTCCTGCTCCTGAAGCACCCGCAGAAGCCTTACCTGGAAGCTCGGGCTCGTTTCGCCGATCTCATCTAGAAAAATCGTGCCGCCCGAAGCCTCCTCGAAAAGGCCGGGCTTTTCAGAAATGGCGCCCGTGAAGGATCCCTTCACGTGGCCGAAAAGCTCGGATTCCAGTAGCGTTTCCGTCAGCGCGCCACAATTCACCGCCACAAACGCCCGATCCCGCCGTTCGCTGGACAGGTGGATGCTGCGGGCCACCAGTTCCTTGCCCGTGCCGCTCTCGCCGGTAATGAGGACCGTCGCCCGACTGTTCTGAAGGCTGGCGATGGTCTTGTAGACCGCCATCATCTTCGGACTGGATCCGATCATCAGACTGCGTTTGCTCTTGGGCGAGGTCCCCTGAGCCACGCCCTGGCCGCTGGATTGGCGCCGCGCCAAGGCTCGGGTCACGAGGGCTTTCAGCTCCTCGTTGTTCCAGGGTTTGCTGAGGAAATCGAAGGCGCCTTCACGCACAGCCTCGATGGCCGTCTCCAGCGTACCGAACCCCGACAGCAGGATGGTGTCCACCCCGAGCGGCTTGGCCTCCTTCAGCAGGTCCAGTCCATCCTTCTTGGCCTCCAGATTGATGTCGGATAGCAACAGGTCGAACGGTTCTTTATGCAACAGATCGATGGCCTTGTCAGGATGGGTGGCCTTGACCACCTCCAGTCCCATCGAGCCCAGAAGCTCCTCCAGGAATTCGCAGGTCTCCTTGCTATCGTCCACCACGAGCACGCGGGCCATTGCCACCCCCACTATGAAGGTATCCCAAAGTGCCCTAGCCCTGGACAGAGAGCCGGCGTATGCTCGGGTGGCCTATCCACGGAGAATTCCCATGCGGCCCCATCTTTTATCAGCCTTTGTGATCATTCTATCTGCCGCGACCATCTTTGCGGCGGACCTCTCCATTACCAGCCGGGTCACCGGCAAGGGCGCTCTGGCCAAGGACGGAACCCAGGTGCAGTACTTCGGTCCGACCCGGATGCGCGTCAACCACACGGGCTCCAAGACTGACACCCTCGTGGACTACGGCCAGGAGGTCATCTACAACATCGATCATGGCAAAAAGGTCGTGACCAAGATGACGTTCAATGACATGCAGGAGTCCATGCGTGCCATGGAGGAGCAGATGGCCGGCATGCCCGAGATGGTGACCCGGATGATGTTCGGCGATGTGGCCGAGGTGAAGGTCGAGCAGTTGGGCGCCGACACGGTCATGGGCCGCCCCTGCAAGAAGGTGCGGATCACGCTGGGCAAGATGGTCCAGGAATTGAGCGTGGACCCCTCTCTCCAGGTCCCCGTCAAGGACTACGCGAAAGCCATGTCCATGCTGAACCGGATGCCCGGCCAGGCGGGCCTCCTCTTCAAGCGGGTCTATCAGGAAACGGCCAAGCTCAAGGGCGTGCCGCTGCGCACCCATGTCACGGGCCTCATGGGTATGGATATCACCACCGAAGCGACGGCCGTCTCCACCGCGCCGATTCCCGAATCCACCTGGGTTCTGCCTGCGGGCTACACCCAGAAGGACGGGGGCAAGGAAATGAAGGATGCCTTGAAGGGCAAGCGCTGACCTCCCGGTTCCCTTAGACTGGACGGGGCTCCTTGCGGGGCCCCTTCCCTTGGATGGCCCCATGAGCTCCCAACCCTCCTTTGACGATGGTCTCGACCGCCTGGAGGCCCTGGTGCAGCAGCTGGAATCCGGCAGCCTCGGCCTGGAAGAGGCCCTCACCCGCTTCGAAGAGGGCGTGCAGTTGAGCCAGGTCCTCCAGAAACAGCTTTCGGAGGCCCAGCGCAAGGTCGAGGTCCTCAGGGCCGGCCTGGGCGGTGAGTACCGGGTGGATCCCCTGGATGGCGGGAAGGACGGCCGATGAGCGGTGCCGCCTCGCAGGTGCAGGGTGACCTTGATCGTCTTCTGCCGATCCTGGATGCCGCCTTGACCCGGCCCTTTTGCCACGGCGAAGCCGTCCGTCTGGGAGAGGCCGCGAGATACAGCCTGGAAGCCGGCGGCAAGCGGGTGAGGCCCGTGCTCTGCATGCTGGCCTGCGAGGCGGTGGGAGGCTCCTTCGAAGCGGCCCTGCCAGGGGCCCTGGCCCTGGAATACGTCCATACCTACTCGCTCATCCACGACGACCTTCCCGCCATGGATGACGACGACTTGCGCCGGGGACGACCCACGAACCACATGGTCTTCGGCGAGGGCCATGCGATCCTCGCGGGCGATGCCCTGCTGACCGAAGCCTTCCATGTGCTGGCCGCCGCCGACCTGGACCCTGTCAAGCGGGCCGAGGCGCTGACGCTGCTCGCAGAAAGTGCGGGTTGGCGCGGCATGGCTGGTGGACAGGCCCTGGACCTCGAGGGCGAGACACTCACCACCTACGACCTGGACCACCTCCGCCTCATCCACCGCTTGAAGACCGGTGCGTTGTTGCGAGCCTCCCTGGAGATCGGCGCCGTGCTGGGGGGCGCTGTCCCAGCGGAACGAGCCGCCCTCAGGGCGTACGGCGAGGCGATCGGCCTGGCCTTCCAGATCCAGGACGATATCCTCGACGCCACCGCCACTGACGCAGTTCTGGGCAAGCGTGCCGGAAAGGATGTGGGCAGGAGTAAGATCACCTACCCTTCCCTCCTGGGCCTGGAGGGCGCCCGCAAGGCCCTGAACGAAGCCACCGAGACCGCCCTATGTCATCTAGCCTCCCTACCCATCCAGAATTCCTTGGCAGCCTGGGCGCAGTACCTGGCCCAGCGGGCCAAGTAGGCACCCGCGTGAGCACTCCGGACAGCCCCTATCCCCTGCTTGACTCCCTGGCCGCCCCCCAGCAGATCCGCCACTTCTCCCCAGAGCAGCTTGAGCGGCTGGCCGCCGAAGTGCGCGCTTTCCTGATCACCTCCGTTTCAGAAACGGGCGGCCATTTCAGCTCGAACCTCGGCACGGTTGAATTAACCGTCGCCCTCTTTCACCACTTTGATTTCCTTCAGGATCGCATCGTGTGGGATGTGGGCCACCAGGCCTATCCCCACAAAATCCTGACGGGCCGCAAGGACCGCTTTCCCACCCTGCGCATGCACCATGGGCTGTCGGGCTTCCTCAAGCGCGATGAAAGCCCCTATGACCACTTCGGCGCAGGTCACGCCAGCACCAGCATTTCCGCGGTCCTCGGCATGGCCAAGGCACGGGATCTCCAGAAGCAGGATCACGCCTGCATCGCCGTCATCGGCGACGGCTCCATGACCGCCGGCATGGCCTTCGAGGCACTGAACCAGGCGGGCTACCTGGAGGCGAAGAACTTCCTCGTGATCCTCAATGACAACGACATGAGCATCAACCCCAACGTGGGTTCACTCCAGGGCTACCTGAACCAGATCATGTCCGGCCAGTACTATCACCGCTGGCGCGACCGCATCGAACACGCCATCAAGGCCATCCCCCTGGAGGGCCTCAGCAAGGGTGTGGCCAAGGCGGCGAAATGGAGCGAGGAAAGCTTCAAACGCCTCATGGTCCCGGGCCTGCTCTTCGAGGACCTGGGCTTCCGCTACATGGGTCCCATCAACGGACACGACGTCCAGGCCACCTCCAAGGCTCTGGCCGAGGCCAAGGAGAAAATGAAGGACGGTCCCGTGCTGCTGCACGTGCAGACCAAGAAGGGCTATGGCTATGAACCCGCCGTGCAGGATCCCCTGAAGTGGCACGGCGTCACCGCCTTCGACGCGGAATCCGGCGAGATCATCAAGGTCACGGCGGACCCGGCGAAGCCCGCCCCGCCCAGCTATACCAGCGTCTTTGGCAAGACCTTGGTCGAGCTGGCGAAGACTGACGCGAAGATCGTGGGCATTACCGCCGCCATGCTGGACGGCACGGGGATGAACCTCTTCCAGAAGGCCTTCCCCGATCGCTGCTTCGACGTGGGTATCGCCGAGCAGCACGCGGTCACCTTCGCCGCAGGTCTCGCGACCCAGGGCATGCGCCCGGTGGCAGCCATCTACAGCACCTTCCTGCAGCGCGGCTTCGACCAGGTGGCCCATGATGTCTGCATCCAGGACCTGCCGGTGACCTTCGCCTTGGATCGCGCGGGCATTGTCGGCGCCGACGGCCCCACCCACCATGGGCTCTACGATCTGGCCTACCTTCGCTGCCTGCCGAACATCATTCTCATGGCCCCCAAGGACGAGAACGAACTGCGGCGCATGCTCATGACGGCCGTCTACTGCGGGCATCCTGCGGCCCTCCGCTACCCGCGTGGCAACGGCCTGGGTGTGACGCTAGAAGAGCCGGTCACCGCCCTGCCCATCGGGAAGGGGGAGGTGCTTCGTGAGGGGGATGACCTCCTGCTCTGCGCCCTCGGCTCCATGGTGGATCCGGCCCTGAAACTCGCGGCGTCCCTCGCAAACGAAGGCCTGTCCTGTGCGGTAATCAACGCCCGATTCGTGAAGCCTCTGGACGCCCCTCTGCTTCACGAATGGGCCCGTCGCTGCAAGGGTGTGGTCACCCTTGAGGAAGGCTGTGCCCCTGGGGGGTTCAGTGGCGCGGTGGCCGAGTCCCTGGCGGATGCCCGTGTGCTCCGCCCCCTGCTCCGATGCGCCGTACCCGACCATCTGGTCCACCATGGGGATCCCAAGCGGTTGCTTGAAGAAGAGGGCTTAAGCCCCCAGATGCTCGAACAGCGGATCCGGGAATTCGCCCGTAACTTGTAAGTAAACCTTGCGGAAATCCCAGGAAATTCCTAAGGTTGGTCCCAACCCATACATGGCTGTGGATCTTTTGCCCGAGGCTTCCGTGAGGATGTTCCCTATCCGCGTTTCCCTTCTGAGCGCCTTTGTTGGTCTGTCTTCGCTGGCCCTGACCGCCCAGTCCTGGGACGCCGCCCGTCAGGCTCAGAGCTGGGCCAAGCAGGACAAGGACGACTCCTTCACCTTTCACGACGCCTCCGCGAAGATGCTCCATACCTGGACCCGCGACGGCGGCCTCATGGCCAGCCTGCCCACGGGAAAACTTGACGATGCGCCGGAGCGCTGGGTGATGGATCCGCGCAACAACGCCTGGATCGCCCACGGCAGCACCCTCACCCAACTCGATCGCGCCGGTCGCAGCCTGGCCAGCACCAGACTGCCCGCCGAAGTAGGCGATGTCTGCTGGGATTCCAAGGGCTTTGTCCTCTCCTTTCGGACCCTGGAACCCTACCTCGAAAAGCGGGACTTCAAGGGTGCCCTGCTCTGGGCCTTCGGCACCAAGCCCTCCAAGGACGACGGTCCCGTCCCCCAGAACCGGCGCAGCGTGGTCATGGACGACGCGGGGAAGGTGCTGATGGCCGACAGCAACTCCCTGAACCTCTCGATCTTCGATGGCGATACGGGCCGGAAGCTCACGGAGACCAACCTCCTTCTGGCGGGTGGGCAGCGGGCCCCCTTCCTGGAAGGCGCCGTCATCGAACGCGGCCCCCTGGCCCTGTGGCTCGGGAAGGGCGTGGTGTTCGCTTCCGTGAAGGCCTCCCAGATTCCCGTCGCGTTGCGGGAATCGCTCCAGGGCCTGGTCCTGGCGCGTCTCGATCTGGCCCAGTCCCGTCTGGAATTCCTTCCCACGGGGCTGGACGGGTCGCACCTGCTGATCGGCGTGCTGGACTCTGATGCCGTCTTCGTCAACCCCCAGGGCGGGCTGATGCTGGTGAAGATCAAGTAGGGTTCAACGCGCCAGGTTCGACACCCGCTCACGATCCAGGTAGGGGAGGGTCCGCCAGCTGTTCGTCAGCGCGGGATTCAGCGTCGGGCGGCCCAACACATGTTCGAGGATGAGGTTGCGTTGCGAGGCCCGGGTGATCAGTTCAGGGGCCCCGGTGAACCCGATGGCGCTCATGTAGTCGCCTCCACCGCGCAACCGGTAGGTGCTGATGGCCAGGGTGAACGTCTGATCCGGCTTCACGGGTTGGCCCTGGTAGGCGAGATTGACCACCCGACTGCCGACGGGTTTGCCCAGATCCAGGACGTAGTTCACGCCATCCACCATGTCGTAGTTGTAGAAGGGCACCTCGCGGTTGTAGAGTTCCGGCTCCCAGCTGCGGGTGTAGTGCCGGGCCCCGTGCTCCAGATAGCGCTTCAGCTGGTCTCCCGTGATGCGGATCCTCGCGACCTGGCTTTCGTAGGGGGACAGTGCGTAGAACTGGCGCACGCTTGTGGGCCCCTTGGGGATGAACAGCTTCGTTCCGGGGCTCGCCGCCGCCGACAACTGTGCACCCGTGGCCTGACGCTGCACCTGATGGATGAGTTGCATGATCGGCGTGTCTTCCATGCGGGACCACCGGCTGTCCAGGTCCACCAGCAGGTTGGTGGCCGCCGTATCCAGGTAGCGATTCGTCGCGGTGCGCAGGTCGGATGTCAGCCGCAGCACCTCGGGGTCACTGGCCGTCTGGTCATCCGGCTTCACCAGTCGCCCCGAACTCGCCACCACCCGCCAGCGACCCTTTTCCTGCCGCAGGTCGAGGTCCACCACGGCCAGGGCCCGGCCGTAGCTGTGGGCCTGAAGGATGGGGATGCCCTTGTGCTCGGTCTGGATCGGCTGGTGGGTGTGACCCGTGAATATCGCGTCGAGGCCCGGGACCTGGTCCGCCAGCCGCAGGGCCGCATTCTCGCTGCCCTCCCGACCATTCAGATCGCCGAGCCCGGAATGCACCAGGGCGATCACGAGGTCGGCCTTCTCTTTTTCGCGGAGACGGCTCACCAGCGTCCGTGCGGCGACAACGATGTCCTGGAAGACCAGACCCGCATAGTTGCCCGGTTCGGTCATCGCGGGGACCTGCGGTGTGGTGAAACCCACCAGGGCCACGCGAACCCCCGCCACCGTCAGCATGGTGTGGGACGGGAATCCGGGCTTGCCCTTGGCATCCATCGTGTTGGCCGACAGGAAGGGGAATGCCGCCTGTTTCTCCACTTCGCGGAGCACCTCCAGACCGAAGTCGTATTCATGGTTTCCCACCGTCATGGCCGCGTAACCCAGGGCATTCATGATCGCCACGCTGGGTTCCGGCAGGTCCCGCCGCAAGGCGTTCCGCACGTAGTTGATCGGTTCGCCCTGGATCGTATCCCCACAATCCACCAGGATCGTATTCCGGTTCAGCGTCTGCTGGCGGCGGATCAGTGTGGCGATCTTCGCCCAACCCTGGTCCGCGGGCTGCAGGCTGAAGGTATCCTCGGCCATCACGTGGCCGTGCATGTCCGTGGTGCCAAGAATCTGAATCCGGGCCTCTTGGGCCTGAAGGCCCCATGCGATGAACAGGATCCAGAACCAATGCCTCATGCGGCCTCCAGAGTGTCTCCGCCAACCCAGGGTTGGAAGGGACCGACTTCAAGGGTAAACTTTCCCTTCACCCAAGGATGCCCCCTCTTTCGGAGCCCCCCATGCAAGAAGTCCAGATCAAGGCCCCCAAGCACGAATTCACGCTGCTTTGCGACGACATCCGCCAGGAGATGGGCGGCAAGACCTCGCTGATGGGCCTGTATGACCACCACATCGTGGTGCCCCAGGTCCCCTTCACCCTGCCCAAGGTGTGCTTCTACACACGCTTCTCCCGCATGGACGGTCAGTTCAAGTTCGGCTTCTCCATCGTGAGCCCCACCGGCGACCGCAAGGATGTGATCCGCGACAGCGACGTGCAGATCCCCGATGGTGCCAAGGAAGGCACCTTCAACGTCATCGCCAGCCCCTTCGAGGTGACCGGCGAGGGCGTGTATGAAGTGATCATCGCCCTCACCAAGGGCGCCGACCGCTTCGAGTACGTCTACAAGTTCGCCATCTCCGATGCCAGCCGTCTCCAGGCCGAGTACGAAAAGGCCATGGCCGAGTCCGGACAGGCTGGAAACTAAGTCGCGTTTCACGCTTCAGTGCGGCGCCCCGGTGGGGCGCCGTTCCTTTTAGACTGAAGATCGAGGCTTTCCCGTGCCCAGCCGCTACGCCAAGCAGCGCATCTTATCGGTATCGCCTTCGGCGATACGCGAGGCCTTCGCACCTTTTCCCCCTTTCCCTGCCTAGGTCTCTGGCATGACCATCGACCGCTACGCCAAGCAGCGCATCTTTCTCGGCCGTGAGGCAGATGAGGCTTTGCGTTCCAAGCGCGTGGCGGTGCTGGGCCTCGGCGCCCTCGGATCCGTCATCGCGCCCTGGCTGGCGCGGGCGGGCGTGGGGCATCTCACGCTCATCGACCGCGACCTGGTGGAGACCTCGAACCTCCAGCGGCAGCTGCTCTACGGTGAAACGGACCTGGGCCGCCCTAAAGCTGAGGTGGCGGCCGAACGCCTGGCGGAGGCCAACTCCACCATCGCGCTGAAACCCGTGGTGGCCGACCTCACCAGCGGCAACGCCCGCGAGCTGCTCTCGGGCTACGACCTCATCTGCGACGGCACCGACAACTTCGAGGCCCGCTTCCTCATCAACGACGTGGCCATCCTGACGGGCACACCCTGGATCTACGCCGGAGCCATTGGCGGCGAAGGCGTGATCTGGCCCCTGAACCCGCCGCACACCCCCTGCCTGCGCTGCCTCATCGAGGAGCCCCCGGCCGGCGGCGATGTGGATACCTGCGACAGCGCGGGGGTGCTGGGCCCTGCCGTGGGCATCATCGCGAGCTGGGCGGCGCTCGAAGCCATGAAGGTCCTCACGGGGCGAGCACCCCACACCGACCTGGTGCGGTTCGATTTCTGGAACGATGAGCGCCAGTTCCTGCAGCCTCCCAAGACCCGTTGCCGCTTCTGCACGGGCAGGATCACCGAATTTCTGGACGCGCGCTGGAGCCTCAAAGCCAGCCCGCTCTGCGGTCTGGAGGGTGTCCAGGTCCGCGTGAACCCCCCCGGGAAGCTCGACCTGCAGGTCCTGAAGACCCGGCTCGAAAGCCGCACCCACAGCCCCTGGAAGCAGGCCGGAATGATGCTCAAGGGCCGCGATGGCGCCGACGAGATTACCCTCTTTGCCGACGGCCGTGCCCTCATCCACGGCCCGATGACCCCCGAGCGGGCGCGCAGCTGGTACACCGAGGTCGTGGGGTGCTGAAAGAAGGTTGAACCGCAGGTTTCACCGATCCAGGCCGATGAAAAACCGCGGATTCTGCGACACCTATCTGCGTCATCTGTGGTTCATCCTTACCTTTTCATGCCGATGGTGCCTCCATGCTGAAGATCCTCCTGGCTTCTTCCAATCAAGGGAAGCTGGCGGAATTTCGCCAGCTTCTCGCAGGGTTTGACTTGGTTCCCTGGCCCTCGGACGCGCCCTCCTTGCCTGAGACCCGCGCCTTTTTCTCGGTATCGCCTTCGGCGATACGCGAGACCTCCAACTCGATGGCTTTCCACTCCGGCATTCCTTTCGGTCACACCATCGCGGGCACGCCATGAAAATCCTCCTGGCTTCTTCCAATCAAGGAAAGCTGGCGGAATTTCGCCAGCTTCTCGCAGGGTTTGACTTGGTTCCCTGGCCCTCGGACGCGCCCTCCTTGCCCGAGACTGGCGCCTTTTTCCAGGACAACGCGCTGCAGAAGGCCGAGGGGGCGAAAGCCTGGTGGCTCGAACACGGCACGGAGGCTGTGGATGGGGTGCTGGCCGATGACTCTGGGCTGTGTGTGGACGCCCTCTGGGGTGGCCCCGGTGTCCTGAGTGCCCGCTTTGCACCGGACCTGTCCTCCTACCGCGACAAGAACCACCGCCTGCTGGCCCTGCTGCCCGAAGACGCGGATCGCACCGCGCGATTCGTCTGCGTGCTGGCCTTTGCGCCCATGCCCGGCCGCCTGCACGGCGAACCCTTCACCGTCAGCGGCACCGTGGAAGGAACGCTGGCCTTCGACCACCGTGGTCAAGGCGGGTTCGGCTATGACCCCATCTTCATCCCGGATGGCTACGATCAGACCTTCGGCGAACTGCCCTCTGACACCAAGCACACCCTCAGCCACCGGGCGCGGGCCTGCGCGGCCCTGCGGGCCCGGCTCGGCGGGTCGTCATGAAGTGCTTCCGGCGCAATCCTCATCCGTGAGCTGGTGATGCTCCACGCGCTCGTGGTGGCGGCAGGCTCCCTGCTGGCCGGGATCGGCCTGACCCAGACCAGCAGGCGGAAGTCCGGGTGACCACGGATCTGCGGCAGCTGGATCGAGCCCTGTCCGACCGCTTCCACCGCCTGGAACAGCTCGCGGATGTCATCGCCAGGGTCTGGCGGTAACCCGGCCCAGCACGGCTGCTATGTTGAAACGCATGATGTGGAAACGCGAACCCCGGACCTGGCTGGCCATCGTGGGCGTGCTGCTGCTGTGGGCCTCCGCCTTCGCGGGCATCCGGGCCGGTATGCGACTCACGCCCGGAGGAGGCGTCGGCGCCGATGGCTACGGCCCTGGTGAGCTGGCCCTGCTGCGGTTCGGAACTGCCTCCACGGTGCTGGCCCTGTTTGCCGTGGCGACGCGGATGCGCTTGCCCGCCCGCTCGGATCTTCCCCAGATCGGCCTCGCGGGCTTCCTGGGCATCAGCGTCTACCATGTCGCCCTGAACTTCGGGGAGGTGACGGTCAACGCCGGGGCCGCCTCGCTGCTCATCTCCGCCGGACCCGTCTTCACCGCGCTGCTTTCGACGCTGTTCTTGAAGGAGCGCCTGACGCGGATCGGATGGGGCGGCATCCTGCTCGCCTTTGCGGGGGTGTCGCTGATTGCCCTCAGCGGCGGCAAGGGCCTCCGCTTCACCCCCGGAGCCCTGCTCATCCTGCTTTCCGCCGGGGTCGCCGCCATCTACTCCATCCTGTCGAAGCAGCATCTCCGGCGCTATGCCGCCCTCGAATTCACCTGCTATTCGATCTGGGCGGGCACCCTGCCCCTGCTCATCTTTCTGCCCGGGCTGATCCGCCGCTTCCCCATGGCCGCGCCACCCGCCACCTTCGCCGTGATCTACCTAGGCATCTTCCCGGCGGCCATCGCCTACGTCCTGTGGAACTACGCCCTCGCCCGGATGCCCGCCTCCCTGCTGTCGAGCTTCCTCTACCTCTCGCCGGTGATCGCCAGCTTCATCGCCTGGGTGTGGCTCGGCGAGCTGCCCGCGTTTCTCACAGTCGTGGGCGGCGCCATCGCCATCGTCGGCGTGATTCTCGTGCAGACCAAGGGACACGCAAGAGAAGGTCGCTAGTTGTTTCCCAATGGCCGCGTGAGCAGCCCCAGGAACGTCAGGGGGCCATTCGAGTCGTTGATCAGCCCGTGGCTGCCCCCCGCCTTGACCAGGAACAGGTCGCCGGGGCCCACCGGAAAGCGCTCGCCATCAAGGATTCCCAGGCCCCGGCCCTCCAGGATCAAGTAGAGGTCCTCCGTGTTGGGATGGGCATGTTCCCCGATGGTGGCTCCGGGTTCCAGGGTGATGCGACCCAGGCTGAGGACGCCCGCCATTTCGCCCAGCTTGAGCAAGTCCACGCCTGTGCCTGCGCCCACACCACCACGGATGTGGACCTTGGCCTCCACCGGCAATTCCGAGAGCCTTCGGATCATGGGTGACTCCTGAGGAAGATCCCGGGATCCACGCGGGCGTTGTTGAGGCTGAGGGACCAGTGCAGGTGGGGACCGGTGGCGCGCCCGGTCTTGCCGACCTCGCCCAGCCGGTCGCCCGCTTGGACCACTTCCCCCTGCTTCACCGTGACCTTCGACAGGTGGGCAAAGAGGCTGACCACCCCCTCGCCGTGGGCCAGGAAGACCGCGTTGCCACTGTAGAAAAAGTCGCCCGTCAGCACCACCACACCCGCCGCAGGGGCCCGCACCGCCTGGCCCTGGGGCGCCCGGATGTCCAGGCCCGAGTGCGGTGACCGGGGCTGGCCGTTGAAGATCCGGCGCATGCCGAAGGAGGCTGTCAGGGCCCCCGGCGTGGGCGAGCCGAAGCTCAGCGACGGGATCACGCCTTCAGGCCGGGCCTTCCAGGCTGGCCCCATGAGGGCCTGTTCCTTCGCGATGCGCGCCTCGTCCTCAGGGTTGGGGGTCACGAGGCGCTGGTTGTCCAGGCGCACGCGCTGCTCGGGGTAGCGCTTGGGCTTGATGGTGAAGGAGACCGCATGACCGCCCACCTCCAGGGTGTCCCGCCCCGGCTTCGCACTCAGCGGGATCCCCACCACCGCCACCCAGCCCTTGGCCGCACGCCGCAGAAGCACCGGCTCGCCGCGGTAGGTCACCTTGGGGGTGGTCCCGGTTCCCTTGATGGGGACGAGGGCCACGCCGCCGGGAACCGGGGAGGGTTTGAAGGGAAGCGCTGTTGGTTCGGCGGCGCTGATTCCCGAGCCGGTGGCTGCCACCAGGAGCAGAACCACTGGACGACAGGCGAGGAGGCAACGATGCATGGTCATTCCAGAACCCTCGCATGGGAGATGGCTACAGGATACCGATGGGCTCGGCTTGGCCGGTGGGAACCGGGCTTTTTATCACTGGTTTGATCGGCCTCGTGCACGGACATGGGCCGAACCCGATTGAAGGTTCCTCAGCACCGCCAGGGTTTCTCGGGTCATCTCTACTGGGACGAAGAGGTGGTCGTGGAAGGCTCCCGCCATGACGTTGCAGCTGATCCCCGCTTCGGCAAGCGCGCCTGAGAAAGCGGCCGTGAGGCCCACCGCCTGCAGATCCGAGTGAACCGAAAGGGTGATCCAGGCCGCACGGAAAAGAATCGTCAGCCCGTGCCGTTTCGCGGCCTCTTCCTCGACGACCACCGTGATCCCTTCCGCTTCCCGGAAAATCGCGATCGGCGCCAAGGTGTTCACCTCGGCGTCATGGGGCAAGCAAGCAAATACGTAGACGCCCTCGTGGAGCACCGGCGCCATGGATCGGAGCAGCTTGGCGAGACCCGAGATGGGGGTAGTCATGAGCGGCCTGATCAAGCCTGTCCAACATCGCCCGCGGGCGGCGCAGGTTCACCCTGGACGACCTGGACGGCCTGGATTTCGTCAGAAGGTCGCACCTCTCCCTCCAGGCTGAACCCCGTCTCCCGCATTTTCACGGCGTCCTGGTAGGCGACGAGGATGGCGGTGCGGATGCGGAGGTACGAAGTCTCGGTGACCTTGGTGTTGAAGGTGATGGTGGCCACCAGGTAGTCACGGCCGTCAGGCATGGTCTGGGGAGTGCTGACTTGGATCTGGGGCTGCATGATGGTGCCTGAACTGCCCTCGCGCAGGCGGTTGGACACGGCCTCGCACCAGGCCTGAAGTTGGGGCGTGAGCGCCATTCCCTGGTCCGGCGAAGCCACCATCACCCGCCCATAGAGCGTAAAGAAAAGCCGCAGCTGGGGCGGATCGAAGGAGTGATTCAGATAGCCCGACATGCTGGCGATCTGCTGGAAATCCTTCAGCAGGGCTTGCAGCTTGGGGCTGGGCTGGGCTGGGCCCTGGTTCTTGGGATGAGCCATCAGCGCGCCACGCCGTAGCCATACTTCGACACCAGCAGATCCAACCGCTGCCGGGCCTCGGGTGTGACGACCTCAGGTGCGGTGAACAGCGCGGCCTTCAGGGACTCCCCGCAGGCACAGTGACGTCTTGTTCCCGACAGCGCCGGCACCACCTGGCGCAGCAGGCGCTGGGCCTTGTCCACGTTGGCGTGCATGACCTCCAGCACCGAGGCGGCGTCCACGCCCTCCTCCTCTTCGCGCCAGGCATCGTAGTCCGTCACCAGGGCGATGCAGGCGTAGCAAAGCTCAGCTTCGCGGGCGAGGCGGGCCTCGGTCACCTGGGTCATGCCGATGAGATCCGCGCCCCAGCTCTGATGCAGGCGGCTTTCGGCGCGGGTGGAGAAGGCCGGACCCTCCATGCACACGTAGAGCGCTTCGCCAGTGATGGGCAGGGCCAGGGCGCGGCCCGATGCCAGCAGCGACTCGGTGACCTGAGCGCAGGTGGGTTCTGCAAAACTCACATGGGCCACCAGGCCATCGCCAAAAAAGGTGTCCTTGCGGTGTCGAGTCTTGTCGATGAACTGGCTTACCAGCCGCAGCTCGCCTGGCTTGTGGCGGGCCTGGAGGCTGCCGACGGCCGAAACGCAAATCAGCCGCTCGACCCCCAGCGACTTCAGCGCCCAGAGATTCGCCCGGTAGTTCACCTCGCTGGGCGTGAAGCGGTGACCTTCGCCGTGCCGAGCCAGGAAGGCCACGGGGGCGCCATCCAGGGTGCCCAGGTGCACTGGGCCCGAGGGCGCTCCAAAGGGCGTTGCCACGTCCACCGCCCGATCAAGGGCCAGGCCCTCCATCTGATAGAGGCCACTGCCGCCGATGATGCCGATGGGTGCTCGCATGGACCCATTCTACTTGCACCGGCTCACCGCGCCGTGCTTCCCTGGAGGTTCTGACATTTCGTGTTGGATGTTCGGGAAGCAGGTGAGATTCCTGCGCTGCCCCGCAACGGTATGCACCACGCGCTCCCACCCGGGAGTCCGCGTGAGACCTCAAGCCCGAGCCACTGGGAATCGTCCTGGGAAGGATCGGGGGGAGCTGAAAGGCCCCTGTCGCGTGCGAGTCCGGAGACCGGTCCACCACCTCACCCCCCGTCGTGGGAACGGGCTGGGCCTTGGTCCTCTCGGGACCTGCCCGGCCGCCGCGACGTCATGCGTGGAGGCATGATGGGTTCATCCCGAGTTTTCTTCTCCCTGGCGGCGGTGTCCGTGCTTTCCCATGCGGCGTCGGGCGCCGTGAATGCGGAGGCCGATCGCAAGCCTGGCGAGGCCACGGTCACCGTCAGCGCCGAGGCTCAGCCGGTGGAAGTCACCCGCACCCCCGCCCCGGTGCGCATCGTCGAAGCCGATGAACTGACCCGCCTCGGCAGCCGCACCCTGTCCGAGTTGCTGGAGATCCTCCAGCCCGGCGCGGTGATGGCCAGCGGTGGCCCCGGCGCCACCGCCTCCGCCTTCCTCAACGGCACCCTGAGCCGCAACGTCGTGGTGCTGCTGGATGGCCTGCGCCTCAACGATCCCACGGCCCCCAGCCCCGATCTCGGCGCCCTCAGCCTGGTGGGCATCGCCCGCGTGGAACTGGTGCTGGGGCCCGCCTCCGTGCTCTACGGCAGTGATGCCATCGGCGGCGTCATCGCCCTCACCAGCGTGGGCCGCGGGGCCGAGGGCTTCCATGGGCAAACCGGTCTGAAGATCGGCACCGATGGTCTGCGCGGGGGGTCCGCCCAGGTGCAGATGTCTGGTGCCCGGGGCTGGCTCGCGGCGGGTGCCGAGGCTCAAAAGCAGGAGAGCGGTTTCCCGGACGACACCTTCCGGCAGGCCGGCGGTTTCCTCCGCCTGGGCACGACCCTCGGTGCCGCGGCGCTCACGGGTTTCTACCGCAACAGCGGACAAACCGCCTCCCTGCCTTTCACCACCACCGGATTTCCCGCCGTGCGCAGCTACCAGCCGGGCCGCGAAACCCGCGCCCGCCAGGAAAGCTGGGGCGCCTCGGTACGCTGGACCCTGACTCCGACCTTCACGGTGGAGAACACGCTGCAGGCCCTGTCCGGCCTCACCGGCGATCCCAACGGCCCTCTGCGCCAGCAGACCGACCGCGCGTTCCGCCGCGTGGAGGACCAGCTCACCCTGCACTGGACGCCGTCGCAGGTCTTCCGCCTTTCAGGCCGTCTCGAAGGCCGCGAAGATACCAGCCACGCGAGAAACTACTACGACCCCTCCACCTACGCCGCCGTGCGCTACCGCGGAGAGGGCCGGGACCTCGCGGGCGCCGTGGAAGCCCGTTGGACGATCATCGAAGGCCTCGACTGGGTGGCCGGCCTGCGCCGCGACGCGGGGCACCGTGACCTCACCCGCTACGATTCCAGCCTCCGCAGCCGCGCGGGCAGTGCCGAGGCCGGGACCTGGCGCACGGGGCTCAACTGGGTGATCGCGCCGGAACTGCGCCTCTACGCCAGCGCGGGTCAGGGCTTCAGGATGCCCAGCACCACGGAGTTCACCCTCAACGCCCAGGCAGAAAACCAGGATGGAAAGACCTACGGGATCCTGCCGGAGCGCAGCCGCACCTATCAGATCGGCGCTACCGGCCTGCTCGCGGGGCATTGGGAATACCGCCTGGAGGCCCAGCGCACCCGCGTCTCCGATCTGCTGGCCTACGTCTACGACACCAGCTTCGCCTGGCCGGCGCTCTTTACCTCGCACTACGAGAACCAGGGCGCCATCCGCGCCCAGAGCCTCGAGGGCGCCCTGGGCTGGCGGGGCGGAGCCGATGTGGCCTATGGCTGGGAACTCATCCTGCGCAGCCAGGAGACCCGCGATCTCGACCACAACACCGAAGCCGATCGCTTCGGCCAGCAGACCACCGCCATCGTCCGGCATCCCTTTTTCACCGCCGCTGTATCCGCCTTTGTCCAGGCGAGGACCTGGCGGGCCGATGTCCGTGTGGACCGCATCGGCTCCCGCTACGACATCCACGACACCACGTATCAGGTGATTTCCACGGGCAGGCCGTACCGCACCGTCAGCCTCGGCTGTTCCCACGAGCCGGTGAAAGGTCTCACGCTGGCCCTCCGGGGTGAGCACCTGCTCCAACCGAAACAGACCGTCCAGGATTGGCTCAACGGCCGCACCGATCAGGATGGGGATGCCGCCCTGGTCTATGGCTTCCCTGCACCCGGCCCCCGCTGGACCCTGGCCGCGACCTGGAAGTGGTGACGGAGGTGGACCCAGTGAAGAAAAGAACTGATCGCCGCCAAGACGCCAAGACGCCAAGACAAGCGCTTCTTGGTGCCCTTGGCGTCTTGACGGTGAGACTTTTTCTTTTTCTTCTGATCCCGACCACGGCTCTGTTCGCCGCGCGGCCCCAGCGGGTGGTGAGTCAGTCCGTGGGGACAGACGAGCTGTTGCTGGCCCTGGCGGATCCAGGCCAGATCGCGGCCCTGAGCCACCTCAGCCAGGACGGGCAGTTCAGCCCGGTGGCTGCCGAGGCGAAGCGATTTCCCGCCATCAAGGATAGCGACGCGGAAAGTGTGCTGCGCTTCCGCCCTGACCTGGTGCTGGCCGCCAGCTTCACCCGCCCGGAAACCCTGGCCCTGCTCAAGCGGGCCGGGGTCCGGCTGGTGGTGCTCGACCGCTTCGAGACACTGGAAGATGTCTATGCCAGTCTCCGCATCCTCGGACGTGAGCTGGGGCAGGAGGCCCGTGCCGAAGCCCTCATCGCCCACTGCCAGGGGCGCGTCGGAGCGCTGGCCCTGAGGCTGAAGGGGGTGAAACCCGTGCGGGTGCTCAGCGCCGGGATCTATCCTTTCACCTCTGGCATCGGCACCACCTTCCAGGATCTCTGCGACCATTCCGGTGCCCTCAATGTGGCGGCAGAAGCGGGTCTGAAGGGGCATGCGCCGACCCCTTCCGAGCGGCTGCTCGTCTGGAACGTCGAGGTGCTCATCGCCTCGGGCGACGGAAGCGTTCGGGCCCAGCTCGCCGGGATCCCCCACTACCGCGTTCTGCCCGCCTTCAAGGCTGGACGCCTGGTGGTACTCCCCGGCCCGATGATGTCCAGCCTCTCGCATCACCGCATCGCCGCCTACGAGGCCCTGGCACGGGCCCTCCACCCCGACCGCTTCCCATGAAACCCCGCCTCGCCGTCCCCATCCTGCTCGCGCTGCTGGCTCTGGCGTTTCTCGCCTCGCTGGCCTTCGGCGAACTGCGGCTGAGCTTCAGCCAGGTGATCGGAGCGCTGACAGGTGGTGGTGACGAGATCGCCCGCACGGTGGTCCGGGACTTCCGCCTGCCCCGGGCCCTGGTGGGCCTGGCCGTGGGCGCGGCCCTCGGCGCCAGCGGCGTGGTGATGCAGGCCTTTTTCCGCAATCCACTGGCCAGTCCCGGCCTGTTGGGGGTCAGCAGCGGTGGCGCCCTGGGCGCCGTGGCCGTCCTGGCCCTGGGGCCCATGCTGGGCTTCGCCGCTGCCACGATGTGGGTCCTTCCCTTGGCATCGGTGATCGGCGCCTTCGCCGCCACCGGCGCGGTCCTGATGCTTGCGCAGCGCGGGGCGGGCACGGAGCGACTGCTGCTGTCGGGCGTAGCCCTCAACGCGCTGCTGGGCGCGGGCACCAGCTTTCTGCTGACCACCACCGCAGGTCACTTTGAGGTGAACGCGCAAATCCTCTTCTGGCTCATGGGTGGCCTGGAAAGCCGCAGCTGGGAGCACGTGTGGATGGGCGTCCCCGCGATCCTGGTGGCCTGCCTGCTCCTGCTGCCCCTGGGCCGCGCCATGGACCTGCTGAGCCTGGGTGAACAGAGCGCCCAGAGCCTCGGCGTGGATGTGCGCCGGCTGCGCCGCCAGCTCATCGTGCTCTCCACCATCCTCACGGCCCTGGCCACGGCGGTGGCGGGCATCGTCGGTTTCGTGGGGCTCGTGGTGCCCCACGCCCTGCGTCTCGCCTTTGGCCCCGATCATCGCCGGCTGCTGCCCTATTCCATGCTCGGCGGCGCCACCTTCCTGCTGGCCTGCGACCTCATCACCCGCACCTTCCCCCTGGGCCTGCGTCTCGGCGTCGTCACCGCCCTCATCGGCGGTCCCTTCTTCCTGTGGCTGCTGCGGAGGCCGCGATGACTGCCGCCCTCCGTACCTCCGCCCTTTCGGTGTCCGGTCGCCTGGAGCCGGTGTCCATGGAGCTGGGGCCGGGGGAACTGGTGGCTGTGGTGGGCCCGAACGGGGCGGGCAAGTCCACGCTGATCCAGGCCCTGGCGGGGCTGCTTCCGGCGCATGGCCTGGTTGAGTGGAATGGACAGTCCTTGTCGCGTATTCCAGTGGCAGAACGTGGCCGTCAGTTGGCCTGGGTGAGCCAGGAGGCGCACTTCGAGTTCGCCTTCCCCGTGCGCGAAGTCGTGGCCCAGGGCCGCTATGCCTGGGGGGATGATCTGACCGGCGTGGCGGAAGCCCTCGCGGAAATGGACCTCACCCACCTGGCGAACCGTGCCGCCACCCGCCTTTCCGGCGGCGAGCGACACCGGGTGGGCCTGGCCAGGGCCCTCGCCACCCAGGCCCCCATCCAGCTCTGGGATGAACCTGTGGCGCAGCTCGATGTGCGCCATGCGCTGGAAGTGCTGCGTCTGGCCCGGCGCCTGGCCGATGCCGGCGGCACCGTGGTGGTGAGCCTCCACGACCTGCGCGCCGCCTACCGGTTCGATCGGGTGCTGGTGCTGGACCGGGGCCGCCTCCTCGGCAATGGCGAGCCCCATGCGGTCCTCACTGCCCCCCTCATCCGCGAGGTGTTCCGCGTGGAAGCCACCTTCGTGGAATCCCTCGTGCCGGAGCTGCCCTGCGAGTGACCTGCCCCCTCCACGGCACGAGGCTCGACCTGAGCACTCCGCCCCGCCGCGTGATCAGCCTTGTGTCCAGCGCGACCGAAGCCCTGTTCGAACTGGGGTGCGGAGACGCGGTTGTCGGCGTCACTCCGTACTGCGGACGCTATGTGGACGGCCTCCAGGTTCCGATCGCCGGAGACTACCTGAAGGCTGATATCGCCTCTCTGCGCGCCTTGGAACCCGATCTCATCCTGGTGACCTCCGGCATCCAGGCCACCCTCGGGACACGCCTCGCGGAAGCGGGCCTGCCGGTTTATGCCCTGCCCCTGCCCGCCAGCCGGTTCGGCATCCTGGAGAACCAGATCACACTGGGCGGCCTCATGCACCGCGTGGCCGAGGCGCGGGTCCTCTGCACGCGCATGGAGGCCGGCTTCGCGGAGCTGATCGCGACTCCCACCACCCATCGGCCCACGGTCTTCATCGAGATGTGGTGCGGGCGCCACCTGCGGGGCATCGGCGGGCTTTCCTTCATCCACGATCTGATCGAACTGGCGGGAGGCGTTCCTGTTCTGGCCGTGGCTTCAGAGGCCTATCCCACGCCCGATCTGAATGCCGTGGCCGCGCTGGCACCCGAGGTGATCCTGTTGTTCCAGGAACCCGAGCATCCCGTGGATGGCGCCGCCCTGATCGCGGAACGCGGCTGGACCTGGAGCCCGCGCCTCATCGATTCAGACATCACCAAGGGGCGGAACATCATTCACGACGGGCCCAGCTACCTCGAGACGGCACGGTGGCTGAGCAAACAGCTTCACCCCTGAGCTTTTCGAAGTACCCACCCCAGCCCCACCGGCCCCGCCACGGTGGTGAGCAGCAGGGCACCGATGATGCCGGCCTGGACCTCGGGACTGAGCAGAGGTACGCCATTCATCTGAAGCTGGGCGCCAGCCGCCACGAAGATCAGGCCCACCTCGCCCCGGGGCACCATGCCCCAGCCCACCACAGCGGAGCGGATGTCTTTGCCACCGCCAAAGCCGGCCACGTATTTCCCGGCCACGCCCAGCGCGGCCAGCACCACCGCGAAGCCCAGGGTGGCGGGCCGAAAGAGGGCCGCCGGATCAACCTTGGCACCCATGAGCACGAAGAAGAGGGGTGAGAGCACCGTCACCAGGGGATGCACCAGCTCCTCCAGCGTGTGCCGCTCGCGGTGCTCCAGGTCCTCGATGTGGGCGGGTTCCAGGAGGAGACCCGCAGCGTAGGCACCCACGATGGAGGCGAGCCCGGCGAGGTTGCCCAGCCAGGCCAACAGAAAGGCGAACCCGAGGCCCAGGGGCAACAGGATCTGTTCACCACGGAAGCGGCTGGCCAACCGGAAGAGGCGGGGCGTGGCGAGGCGTCCGAGGGTGAGTGCCATGACGATGAAGCCGAGGGCCAGGCCGAGGGTCCTCGCCAACTCCGGTCCCAGGGCACCGCCCGAAGCCGCGCCCACCATGCCTGAAACCGCCACCAGCACCAGCAGGCCCAGCACATCATCCACCACCGCGGCACCTACGATGATGCGGCCCTCCATCGTGTCGGAGGCCCCCTTCTCCCGCAGCACCTGCGCGGAGATGCCGATGCTGGTGGCGCAGAGGCAGGCCCCGATGAAGAGATCCAGCACGAAGGGAGAGCCCTTGGGCAGCAACAACCAGGCCCCCGCCAAGCCTGCAGCCATGGGCACCGCCACACCGATGAGGGCCACGCGCAGCGAGGCCACGCCCACCTTCATCATCTGCGGCACCGTGGATTCCAGGCCCACGGCGAACATCAGCACCACCACGCCGAGCCCCCCCAGCAGTTCCGTCGCGGGCGAGGCCGCCACATCCGGGAACAGGGGCCAGGCCCGGTGCAGGCCCGTGAGCGCCAGGCCCACGCCCAACTCGCCGGTGACGGCAGGCAGCTTCAGGCGCACCGCCAGCTCGCCACCCAACTTGGCCGATAGCCACAGCAGCGCCAGCAGCATCAAGGTGCCGGCGAGGGGATCGTAGACCAGGAAAGCCAGGGGCATGGAACCTCGGGGGAAGGGATCTCTCAGGCTAGGCTGAAGCATGGTCTGGCTGGAAGCGACATCCTGGGGTTCGACGGGCGCGATCCTGGTCGCGCTGGTCGTGCTGCGCCGTCACTGGGCACGGCTTCCGGTGTTGCCGGACCATCCGCCACTGCCCCAGGAGCCGCCGTCCGTCTGCCTCTGCATCCCGGTACGGGACGAGGCCCGGGAACTCCCGGCGGCCTTGGCTTCCTGGCTGGCCCAGGACTACCCCCGGCTTCGCGTCCTTGTGGTGGATGACGGTTCGACGGATGGCAGCACGGAGATCCTCCAGACCCACACGGTCGCCCATCCGGACCGCCTGCGGGGAATCCGGAATGACCACCTCCCGCCTGGCTGGCTGGGGAAGAACCACGCCCTGGACCTGGCCTCCAGACAGCCCGAAGCGATGAGCGCGGAGTGGCTGCTCTTCGCGGATGGGGACGTGCAGGCCTCGTCGGATCTCTTGCGGCGCGCCATGGTGCTGACGCTCGCCCAACCCACGGATCTCCTGGCCCTCATCCCGGCGGTGGATGCCGTGGGGCCCGCCGAGCGCCTGGTGCTGCCCCTGGCCGCCTCCGCCTTCCTCCTGCTGGTGCCGCCCCATCAGGTCCCGAACCCCCGCCATCCGGCCTTCTGCGGCGTGGGCGGGTTCACGCTGGTGCGCCGGGCAGCCTACGACGCGGTGGGCGGCCACGCGGCGGCCCCCCTGGAGGCCATTGATGACATGATGCTGGCCCGACGCGTGAAGGCCGCGGGCTTCGTCAACCGCGTGGCCCGGGGCGGACCGGACCTTCACCTGCGCATGTATCACGGGCTGGGCGAGCTGGTGAAAGCCATGCGGAAAAACGCCGCGGCCCTGCCCGCCTGGTGGCTGCTGCCCCTGGCGCTGCCCCTGGCCTTGCTGATCGGTCTATCACCTCTCTGGCTGCCCTTCGCGGGCCATCCGGCCCTGGCCGCCCTGCTCTGGCTGCTGGTGCCCGCGTTGGGCGGGGACGTGCAGCAGCGCATGACGGGCCGACCCATGGATCTGCTCTGGGCCCTGTGGCCGCTCAATGCGCTGGTCTTCGCCGCGGGCACCGCCTGGGCCTTGGCCGACCGCCTGCGTGGCGTGAACCATTGGCGGGGCCGGGACGTGAAGGTGCGCTGACCGCGGCCACAGGCCCTTCAGGTGCCCTCGAACAGCCTCAGGGTCTCGTCCAGCCTGCGCAGGATGGCCAGGATCTTGAACGGCTCCACGGCCACATAGTCCACGGCACCCGCAGCGACCGCGTGGTGGCGCTTCTTGGCCTCCTCCTCCTCGGTTCCCGCAAGGAGCACCGGAACCGGACACCCTTCCTCATCCACAAGCTGGCGGCAGAGTTCGAGGGGGCTGGCCAGACGGAGCTGGTTGTGGATCAGGACCATGCGCGTCCGGCCCCAGCCCGCGCCGCCTCCGTCAATGCCCTGGAGCTGAGCCTTCACCGGGCCCTTGATGTGATCGAGCACGGCCAAGCCGAACTTCCGGCTGAGGGCCTCGCCGAGCCGGCGGGCGAACTCCTCCTTCTCGGTGAGCAGAAGGATCATGGGATCCCGGTCCACCACGACCTTGATGGTGGGCAGGGCGGCCGCGCGGTTGATGCGCGCCGTGGCCTCCTGGAACCCGCGGGGGGAGAAGTCGTCCCGGTCTTCCTGGGCCTGGCGCTGCTGCTGGTCCTGGATCCAGGCCCGGTACTCAGTCAGCACCTTGGCATCGGCCTGTTTGGTGAAACGCAAACCCACAAGGTTCTCGCCGAAGTAGGCGACGGTCGTGGGTGCTCGCAGCCTCAGGTTGCCTTCCAGGGGGACATCCAGCAGCGACTCTTCCCCCATGCGCAGCAGTTCCCGGATGTCCTGCTTGGTGTTGCGGAGCACCAGTTCCAGGCCCTCCTCGCCGAAGCTCTGCACCGTGCCGTCAATGAGGGCATTGCGCGTATTGGTGAAGGTCGCGGCATGGGCCTGCGTGGGGGGGCGGTCGGGGATGAAATCCGCGAGTCTGTGCGTATCCGAGCGACGCAGTACCCGGGGGATGGTTGCCAGGCAGGCTTCGACCCCCTCGATGACCTCCTGGCCGGCATGGGCCACCACGCAGTCGTATTCCAGGCCCCGATCCTTGAGCTTGAGGGCCAGGTTCTCGCCGGGCTTCAGCCCCCAATCCCCGATGTCCTCGAAGGGCATGCGAAAGGCCAGCCTTTCACCATCCTCAGTAAGGATGGGATAGGCCGCGCGCTGCGCCTTGAAGGCCACGTCCAGGCGCGCCCCGGCGATGCAAAGCCGCTGGAGGGCCATGCGGATGCCGGTGGCGTCTTCGAGCAGGGTGGCGGATTTGCCCATCTCAGACCTCCCCGCCCAAGGGGGGCAGCGCGCCGGACGGCAGCCAGCGCGACAGGGCCCGATGCAGGTCGCCCACGCGAACAGGCTTGGGAATGTGGTCGTCCATGCCCGCCTCGAGACAGCGTTCCCGGTCGCCCACCATGACGTTGGCCGTCATCGCCACCACGGGCAGGCGGCGGCTGCCCCGCTCCCGTTCACGGATCCTCCGGGTGGCCTCGTACCCGTCCATCTGGGGCATCTGGCAGTCCATCAACACAAGGTCATAGGAGACCCCCACGAGGGCATCCAGCGCTTCGATGCCCGTGGCCGCCACATCCGCCTCGATTCCAAATTTCTTGAGCATGATGAGCGCCACCTTCTGGTTGATGAGGTTGTCCTCGGCCAGCAGCACCCGCACCTTCACCGGGCCGTCCACCATCCGGGCGGGGGCGGCGGATGCCGGGTCGCCCACCGTCAGGCCTTCGGGTTCCAGGAGGCTCCGGAGGCGGCTGGGGCGTACCGGCAGCGTCAGGAAGGCCTGAACGCCTTGCCGGGCGGCCGATTCGCGAAGTTCCGGGCGGTAGAGGGGACTGGCGAACACGACGATGCCCTGCCCCCTTTCCGCCAGCGCAGGCTCCAGGGCCTCTGGTCCCGCGAGGATCAGCGTGCCTGGACCACGGACCTCCCGAAGCCACGCCGCGGCCTCCACATCCGGAGGCATCACCTCGGGATGCACTCCCCAGGCCTCGAGCTGTTCCCTGATCAGGCGAGCCACCGCCGGGGGCAGCCCCATGATCACCACGGACGCGGAGTCTGGACGGACGGGCGCCTGACAACCCCGGAGACCGAGGGAAAGCGTGAACCAGAAGGTACTGCCCTCGCCTGGCGCACTGGTGACCCCGATGCTGCCACCCATCAGCTCCACCAGCCGCTTGCAGATGGTGAGCCCCAGGCCGGTGCCGCCGTACTTCCGCGTGGTGGAGTTATCGCCCTGGAAGAAGGAGGTAAAGAGCCGCTCCACCACCTCGGGCCTCATCCCGATGCCGGTATCACGAATCTCCACCCGGACCAGGACCTGGCCGTCCTCCTCCGCTTCGGGCCGCACGCGGACTTCCACGGAACCCTCGTGGGTGAACTTCAGGGCGTTGTCCATCAGGTTCGTCAGGATCTGGCGCAGGCGGGTCGGGTCCCCCGCCACGGCGAGAGGCGTGGCGGGGTCCACAAAGATGCCCAGTTCCACCCCCTTGGTCTGGGCCTTCACGCCCAGGACCGCCTGGACGTCCTCGATCACGGACAGCAGGTCGAAATCCAGGGTCTCAAAGGCCAGCTTCCCGGCCTCGATCTTCGAGAAATCGAGGATGTCGTTGATGAGGGTGAGGAGCGATTCTCCACAGGACCGGACGGTTTCGGCGTACTGGCGCTGCTCGGCCCCCAGCGGCGTGTCCAGCAGGAGGCCCGTCATGCCGATGATGCCATTCATGGGCGTCCGGATCTCGTGGCTCATGTTGGCCAGGAACTCACTCTTGAGCCCCGACAGTTCCAGGGCCCTATCGCGGGCCACCGCCAGTTCACCGGCGGCTTCTTCCAGTTTGATCTCGGCCCGGCGGCGCTCCGTGATGTCGTGGTACTGCCAGAGATGGCCCAGGTACTCCTCACCGACCGCGATGGGCACGAAGTCCATGGCCATGATGCGGCCATCCGTCAGCTCGAATTCCTCGCCCTGCACGGGCTTCCGGATCTGGGCCATGGCCTCGATTCGGATGAGGAATGTCTTTTTGTCCACCAGGAGGGGCAGGCATTCTTCCAGCAAGTCGCGGGTGTCGCTCTCCACCAGCACATGGGCGGGCACCGGCACCTGGAACATGCGGCAGAAGGTCTCGTTCAGCAGGGCGATTTTCCGCCCCTCGGTCTCCACCAGGATGCCCGCCTGCATGTTCTCGATGAGGGCCCGCAGGCGGCTGGTGGCCACGCGGAGGACGATCTCAGTGTGCTTCCGCTCGGTGATGTCATTCAGCGTTCCGGACACCCCCAGGACCACTCCGGATTCATCGAACGTGATGCGCTGATGGGCCTCCACCCACTTCACGGCCCCGGTCTTGGTCGGGAGGCGGAATTCCCCTTCGAAAACGGCCTGCCCGGTATCCACCGCGTAGGTGAGCATGTTCAGGTAGCGAGGGTTATCCGCCGGATGCAGGTAGCCAAGAAAGGGCTGCTCCAGGCACTCCTCCACGGGAAACCCAGTGAGTTCCGCCCAGGCCGGATTCAGGAAGGTCCAGTGTCCCTGTCGGTCGATCTGGAAGACCACCTCTTTCAAATGTTCGACCAGGGCCCGGTAATGGTCCGCTTCGGCCCGGGCGGAGGCCAGTTGGACCTCCAGGGTGGGAGGAGCTGGAAGGGAGAAGGG